>CALFUT010000018.1 GCA_937929805.1 uncultured Pirellulaceae bacterium | reverse complement strand
TGGGAGGGGAAGGCTCCGTCCGCCCCATGTGGATGGTTGAGCTTTTTTGCTCCGCGCGGCTCGGACGGAGCCTCGCCCTCCCGACGACACACTGCGGCAAAAACAACGGTGAAATTGCAAAACTGGCGCTGTCCAACTAGGCAGCGCATGAAAAAACCTCGTTCTCTGACTGAATCGCCAGAAAACGAGGCTTTTTCGAGTGAGGGCGCAGGGGCTCGAACCCTGGACCTACGGATTAAAAGTCGGTGCGTTCCCGCAGCAAAACACGGTTTTTACCGCCTCAAATATTGGTTGGCCAATTTCGAGAAACGTTGGAAAACATTGGGTAACCCAGGGTAGCCGGTTACCCCGTAACCGCATCAAAAAGTTTGAGATATGTTCACGTTTTTTTATCCCGCTCCCTGCCCAAACGCTTAACCAACTCATCTTTTCCGAGACATTCGGACTCCGCAACATCGAGCCAACGCTCTTGCTCTGTCACAAGGAGTGAAGCCAATACCAGATGATGCGACCAGCTCAGCGTGTCCCGGCGTCGCCTTGCATCAAATACCTTAGCCGTGTGCGCGTACATTCTCGCCGTTGTTGCGCTTATCCCAAGTGCCTCGCATGCAAGGCTGCTGGATTCGCCCCGAAACCGGTCTAGCTGGCTACCTTCGTTGATCCAATCGCCAGCGACCCATCGCCATCCTGCCGATGCTTGGTCAATCTCTTTAACGCGGGCCAGCCACTCATCACGCGAAGAGTCTTCAAAGTCGACCTCGCTTAGGTCTGGCAAAATCTCATGTGACCGATCAGGGTTCTGCCGTGTGTCGAGATAATGGTCTCGCGTGATTCGTTCGCTGCTATGACCGAGGGACTCCGTTGGGTTGCCTCCAGCCATCCAGAGCATCGTTGCGTGCGTGGACCTTAAGAGATGCGAACATTTGCCCTTTGGACGATCAACGCCAGCGCGTTCAAAAAGGCGTGCGTATAGGGTTTGAACCTTGGTTGTCCCCGTGCATCCGGGAAAGACAAGCTCGCGTTCGGGTTCTTTGATGCGGTCCAGATCTTCGTGGACCC
This sequence comes from uncultured Pirellulaceae bacterium, assembly GCA_937929805.1. Classification (GTDB taxonomy): domain Bacteria; phylum Planctomycetota; class Planctomycetia; order Pirellulales; family Pirellulaceae; genus Mariniblastus. The sequence goes on along the minus strand of CALFUT010000018.1, from coordinate 50,957 downwards.
AATCAGGGATCTGCTTTACCAACGGTTCTCGCCCTCCCTTTCTCGTTTCGGCGCGAAAGGTAATCACGTTCTGGCCGATGTCCGACCATCGCAAGCTACAAACCGCCCCAACCCGTTCAGCGGTGGTGAACTGAATCCCAAAAATGGCCCGCAAAACATCCGAATTTGGAAGCCCGCCCGTCTCGCCTTGCAGACGGTCAAACGTCGCTTGAAGCCGCTGCAATTGCGTTACTGTCAGCGCAGTTGGGATCTTGCGAGGCTGAACGATTTTCTTGATCAACGGACCTTGCTCAATCAGCCCCAACGCCCGCCCGTGTCGCCAGATGGCAAGCAGTTGGGCACGCTCTTTTTCCACCGTTGCAGGGCTAAGGCCAGATTGCATCAAGGCAGCAAGGTACTTTCCCACCAGTTCGTTGGTTAGGTGGTCAATCGTTGGATCTTCGCCGCAGTGGTCGGCGAACTTTTGAACCGAGTGCCGGTACAGCGTAACCGTCCGGGTTTTTAAGTTTGGGTTGAATGATAGATACGAATTTTCGAACAGATCGGCAAGCCTCATTGCTCACCCCCTCTACCAATGTTTGGCAACTGAAGGTGTGATTGATCTGGCTTAAACCGCCGATCAAGGTAGCTCTTCCGTGTAGTGGCTGAGTCGGCATGTCCGAGTGAGCTACTTGCGTTCTGTCCCGCCATCCATAGCAGTGTGGCGTGGCTACTCCGCATCAGATGGCTGGACTTCCATTTTGGCCGATCAACACCAGCCAGCTTGAACAACTTGTCGTAGAGCCGGAGCACGGACGTAGAGCCGGGCTTCACGGGGAACAGTAGATCTCGCTCCGGGTTTCGAATCCTTTCGATATCTTTTATGACCCAGCCGGGAACCTCTTTGACCAGCGGCTCGCGTCCTCCCTTTCTCGTTTCGGCGCGAAAGGTAATCACGTTGCCGACAATGTCATCGAATCGCAACTGCAAAACCGCATTGATCCTCTCCGCAGTCGTAAACTGAATCGAGAAACATGCTCGTAAGATATCGCAGGCAGGCAATCCGAAAACCCGCCCTCTCAGCTTAGCCAACGATCCACGGAGGCGTTTTAACTCATCCACCGTCAACGCTTTTGGAATCTTCTCAGGGACCGGCAGCGGCTTGATGAGCGGAGCCAGCTTCAACTGGCCGACAGTGTGAGCATGCCGCCAGATGGCTTTCAGGTGACTTAGTTCCTTGTTGATTGTGCCAGTGGAAGTATCGGTCGTTTTTAGGCGCGCCACATACTGCCCAACCGTTTGATTGTTCAGATCGGCGAGCATGGCGTCACGTCCGAGGAACCGCTCCAGCTTATTGAAAGAGCAACCGTAAATCTGGATGGTGCGCGGCGATGCATTGGGGAACGTCGCGAGGTACCGCTTGTGGTAGTAGTCTCGCAACCGAATTGCCTTGCTCGCCGTTGGCACGTTTTCTGCGATCTCGATCTTCTGATCCGTCGACGGCATGACCCGGCGGCGTTTTCGCTTCCTGTCCTTCGGGCGTGCTGGATGCAAACCCTGTTCGCAGGCAGCCTTCCAGACGGCACGGAGCCGATAACGGCATTCTCGGACTGTCTTGGCTGACATGCCGGACGATTCCTGAAGCGCAGCATGTTCAGCAAGTGCGGGCTCTGACAGATCCTTGACCATCGCCGCACGTCCGAGAGCTTTCTCAAACGCGAGAACAGCAGACTTATAGCGTGATGCATTCGATTCACTCGCTTCCGCCAAGTGATACGGGCGAAAACGTGTCGTGTAAAACTTCATCAGCGGCATTGCTGAGGGCTTCGTTTTATTCATTAGTTCTGCCCTCCATTTTTCCACCAGTTGGCTGGCTCGTCGTCATCATCATCACAAAAACTATCCAACGGCATCGAGTCTTTGATGCGGTTCGTCGGTTCTTCGTCGAACTCAACCGGCTTGATGGGGACTGAAGAAACCAAGCAGCTGCCTTTGATCCGCTCAACCAGTTCGGCCAGTAATTGAAGCTCTGGTCCTTCAAAGAGAACTTGGTGCTCTTCCAGTTCAACCACGACGATTTCACCGTCACCATCGCTGTTAAAAAGCACAATCCCCTCTGGATCGTCATCAACTGCGATAATGGTTGCCGCTCGTTGTAATTGGTAGCGTTCAGCAGTGCTTATGCGCTTGCCGACAATAAAAGATACAGACATGTTGAATGTCTCCTTGCCCAAATGGGCGCACAACAAAACCCGGCTGTGTGGCTTTGAAAGACGGCAAGTACACCGCCCCCGCTTGTCATCACTCCCCGCCAGCGCGGATCATAGCTACGATCGAAACGGACCCCACAACCGGGTTTTGTCATTGTTCACCTCGTCAGAATGTACTTGTTGGCCTTTGTCACCACCGAAAGAGAAACAGCGGTCGAGCCTCATGGTTTCAAAGCCACTCAGCAACCAGACGATCCACGAATATAACTCCACCGCGGAACTACTTTCAACCCCTTAAATTTTCGTTAGCTATCACGCCAATGCTGGTCGCCGGTAGCGGAATGAAAATCTCATCTGTTCGTTTGTGCTGCTCGTTCTTCGCAAGCTGGCGATGAAAGGCGCTAAAGTAGACGTCCTCAACATCCTCATTAACGGATCGTGCCGGCGCGGCTTCTTCGGCTGCTGATAGCCGCTCGATAGTTCCAAGCATTTCTTCAACGTGCTTTTCCTTGATCGGCTCAACTGGCTTGATGTCGTCCGGCTTCGGGGTGAGGCGGTAGCAAACATGCTTGAGCGTCGTTTGTTTTGTTTCGAGCGATCCCTCGATCAGCAGCGGTAAAGCAATCTCTGCGTATCGCGCCCAATCGTTGCGGGTTGGAAGTTCTTTATAGGTCCGATCAAACAGCCAAGTTTCATGACACCATGCCAGTTCCCCCGGGGCCCAAGGATGAGCGTCCGGCTCTTCTCGCAAAGATCCTTCGTTAACTAGCGCGATGGCGCATCGCATCTTCAGCTTGAGCACTTCAACAGATCCCGCGTGATACAATCCTAGACGTTGCCGCCAATCGGTCATCGCTGCCGCCGTGGGCTTCAGCAGTGGCGTTGCACCCGTTGAAAGAAATGTAACGAGCCCTGATTTCTCAAGGGCCTCACGCTGCCTCTGGTTGGTCTTCCACGCCGCCGCGTCGCGTCCATCCGACAGACCAGCCCATGCGATGCCAGCTTCATGGTAAAGCTCTCGCTGGTTCTTAACCGTTGGCATCGATTCAAGCTGGGACAGTTCAAGAGCATCGGGCCAGAACAGGCCATCGATAGTGCCAATCAGATCGGCCATCAAATTATCGTGATCCGATTTTCTGGGGCCTTCGTTTCGCTCAAGAGCCTTAAGCCGTGTTCTCAGTGTCATCCCTGATTGCCTCCAGTGCTTCGATGCGTTCCCGTAGTTCGTGGTGGTCTGAAAGTTTTTCGAACCTCTCAAGAATACTCGTTGCCGCTCGCAAGCGGATACGTTCGTCTTCGGCGGTGTTCATCAATTCAATTATCGTTTCGACCGCACTGACGCAAGCGTTGCCAAGCTTCCCGATGGATTCCGTCACCACTTCGGAACGGAGGCCGTTCACCGCTGCCTTGAACTCTGGTTTTTTGGCGACCCGATACGCCGCGCTTTCGGACGCACCAACGGCGGCAGCTGCAGCGCGGACCGATTCCCCTTGGGCGACCAGCACCGCCAACGGGTCAAAATATTTGCTTTTCTCGTCGCTCAAAAAATTCCCAACCTTGATGTCAGGGTCTAGCTTTTGCTTCAAAAGCGGCGGCTTTCAAGGACCGCTTTTCCTATCAAACTGCGACAGAAGGACCCGCCGTTTTTTTTTGATTAAAAGCGGGTGACTGCCGGGCCAAAGGAAGTAACGTCGGCAGCCACCCATGGCGAGCCCTATTGCACCACTTCACCATGTTCCGATTGCGGTTATCAGCCCCAGCCTCAAAGCCTCTTGCGCCGTAAGCCAAGAGTCGTCATTGGCTGGGCGATTCATCAACTTCTGTGCCATGGCTCGACCACCAACACAATGTCGCCCGTATGCCTTCGCAAGCGTTTCTCCCATCTTGGCGAGCACTTCAATATCGCTTGGCAAAGCGTCGGCAGGTTCTTCAAAGTACGGAGCGTGAACCATCATCAAGCCGTTGGCGGTCATTCGACGTTCACGACAAGCCATCGCAATGAAGGAGCCACACGAATATGCGTTGCTCTCAATCATTGCGATGGTGTTCGCGGGCCACTGAAATATCGCGTCGTAGATGCTTGTTGCTGGACCAATCGAGCCACCCGGGCTATCGATACGGACCATCAGCGGCTTTGATCGGTCACACCGTGCCAAGCGACGTTTGAATTCATACGCTGAGCTCTCACCAATCTCCCCGAATAGCTCGACTGTATTCGCTTGCCGGGCAGTTTCAGCAGCAAGGGCCTTGATGACCGGACTTCCCGGATAACGTCGGCGGCGAACGGCTGCAACTGCTCGTTCGTGCTTGCCTCGCCTGATCGCCATAGTTTTGTTGTGAAGTGCCATCCATGTAGGATCGGCCATAAGTTCTTTCAAAGGTCGCATTGGATTCCCTCCCATTAAACGATGTAGAATTCGCGAAGCTTGTTGGTTTCCTCTTCACGCGTTCGGTGGGCGGCGTGGGCTTCAGCAAGCTGCTGCTTGATTGTGGGTAAAGCCTCAGTTGATTCACGCTGCAACTGAGCAAAGCGATCATTGAGTTTCTTCTCAAAGCGTACATTCCCTTGCGGCGTCTCGTGCTCGATCACGTCAACGAAGTCATCGTATCCAGCATTCAGAAGCCAGTCTGCGAACCTCGGCACAGCGTTCTCTTCATCGCGCGGCACTTCTCGATCAAAGGTTGGTCCCGCAATGATCGTTTCTAGTTCGTAGATCTCGGTCTCTAGTTCCCGAACGATCGCAGCCTCGCCATCCTGATCGAGGTCGGCGGCAGCTCTTCGTAGCTCTGCCATTTTGTTCACTACGCAACGTGGCAGATTGTTCTGCGATGTCAATTCGCTTGCGGCCTTGGACGATTCAATCAGTTTTCCGTTCAGTCGATCACGCTCGCTAGTAAGACCGCCAAGCTCTTGTTGCAACTCTCTAATTTTTGCCTCAATGACAGGCTTGCGTGATGCTACTTCCGTGTCTGCTTTCTCTAGTTCAACCGTAACTTGGTCGCGATCGGCCTTTGTTCCAGCAGCCATCTCAAGAGTGATCACCCGGAAGATTCGACGAATTTCTTCTTTCGTTTTTCGCTCGTTCCATCCAAAGTTGGAAATTGCGAATCCGATTATCGCGTCTCGCTTTGAAGAATCACGAATACCGTTCCCCGAATGCGGCAGTTCGTAAAACTCCCGGACAGCGTTTTCGAATTTCTGATACTTCTCAAGCTCGTCGCCTTGCAGCTCTTCTAATGCAGTCGCCATGATTGGCCCTTTCGTAATGTTTCGCTGTTGTTTTTGTCGCGTGCTGCGATTCTACGGGACATCGTCAACAGAATTCAAAACCTGATTCCCAGTCTGTAGGAAAGGGCCAGCAAAAATTATTCGATCTTTCTGATCTAGTTGAACAATCTGCTTCCCAGTCCATCCGCACCGTTCGGAACATCGCAGGTACCGAATCCGTAAAAAGCCGGTCTTGATCGTTTTTGTTGTTTTGATCGTTCCAGTCGGGCAGCCGGGGCATGCGTGGCCTTTCATCGTGGCCCCCTAATGGTTGATCCGAATTCGTGACCTGTTGACTGTCCGGGCTGTCCACCCTGTCCGCCCAATTTTCCAATAAGTCTTCTATGCGCGTGCGTGTATGCGATGGTTTGGATTTTTGCCCGGACAGCCCGGACACTGGTAATTTTGCGATTGAAAAACCGTGTTATTCTTGTTTCGCTCCCCGGACTATTGCCCGGACTATTTCTTTCGCAGCCTGGACAGTGGGGGCGATCCGTAGCGGCGGCAGGGTGAATTTCAAAATGGATAGGCATCTTGCCCGGCCTCCGATTCGTTTTTGGACTTCAGCCGCAAACCTTTGAATGCAGGAAACCTTTGGCCGGTCGCATCAGTTCGCTTGGTACTGCTGATTCGCTGCCCAGATGCAGCAATTGCATTTTTGGCGAACACGGGCAGCGACGGCTTGTGATTGATCCCCTCACTTTCACACCAGTCTTTGAACCGGCTGTAAAGATCGTCTTTCGCAATCCAGTCTTTCGAGTCCCCAGTGACTTCGAAGTAATCGTCCAAGAATCCTTTTTCCGGGCTCGACAGCCGCTCCATCTCGTTCAGTTGGGCCGTTGAAGATGTCGGGACGTGCAGGCGACCTTGAGAAATCAGGTCAGCGTATCCGTCCACTGCCCACCAGAAGATAGAAGATAGCTCTTCCTCCAGCTTATCACTCAAGGTCAAGTCTTCTCGGCCAAAAAAGCTTTGTCGTGTTGTAAGGACAATCATTCGACTCGCAAGCGCTCCAGACGCATCAGCAAGGCGAGGCAGCTCATTGCTGAGAATCATCAACCGAGTGCTCAACGTGCCCGTCCAAGGCTCTCGATACTTCCGATCGATGGTCAGCTGATCCTCACCAGAGATTGACAACATTCGTTCAACCACGACAGACGCGCCTTTGTTTGACATTCGGGCATCGCCGACGATTGCAACCTGCTTCCCAATCAGAGGCTGGAGGCCAAACTGCTGGCTGAAACTCGAAAGGGTTGGTCCGGCAACGTTTCCTTGGCCGACCAATGCGTTCAAGACTCTGGCGATCGTCCCTTTCCCAGAACGTTTTGCACCAATTAGCACAAGGATCTTTTGCTGATTGGTTTTCATAGTCAGGCACAAACCGAACCACTGCTGAAGCGTTCTTATCTCGTCCGGCTCTAGCACTTGGCCAAGGAACGTCGTCCAAGTTTCAGGCTCTTCACTTTGCAAGCGAGGGACGAAGCTAAAGTCCGTCGCGTTGAGATTGAAGAAAGCGGGAGTGGTGCTCAGGGGCTTATACCCCTCATCGTGAAGGCTTGGCAGATGTAGAATTTTGTTGCGTGTGCAGATTAGCTCCCGACTATCAAAAGCGTTTCCTGCGTGCTCGGCTATCCACGTGTGAGGCTCTTTCATCGCAGACAACGCCGTCTCGGCGCTAAGGTGCATCATGACGTCGCTTACGACTCTGGACGTTATGTTTCCGTATCGACGTTTCATATCCAACAACAACGCATTGCGAACATCTTCGTCTGGCGATTCGGTGTAACGTCCTTTGCATCGCAGATAGTAGGCTCCACGCCATCGCCGAACTATCGGCAGACCATGCTGTGATTGCCGTTTGACAAACTCACGAGCAATAATCGCGGGGTCAATCTTGCCCGCGTTCTCTTTCTCTTTTACTGAATCAGTTAACGCGATGGCGTTCAACGGCGTTTCGGATTCCAATAGTTTTTCAAGATCACTCATTGATAATTTTCTCCATCCTTTGGAGTAGTGCAGCTTCGTTGGTTTCCTCGGCGTGGCTTAGGGCAGTGGCCCTCAAGTCATCCGAAAGCTGGAGCATTTCTCGGCGTCGCGATGCGAGCCGAACCTGCTCGGCGTAGTACGGCCAGTGCCACCAATCGATGAAACCAGTCATCAGCCGCATCAGCTCAAATCTACAGCCGTCCGGGGAAGGTGCCGTGGACATGCCAGAGCCGGCGCGAAGTGCGTGCATGCAGCGCCCGGGAAGAATGCGGTCGTATTCCTGATGGCCGGAACGCATTGCCCGGAACAGACGCGGATAACCTAGATGGCCGAAGTGCTCTGGTTCAATCAGAAATTCGGGGTGGTCCAGAATGTCCGGCTTTTTGAAAACGCACTTCAACAGCCGCGACTCGTTGCGTATACTTTCTTCAGATACTTGTTGGCCCGTGTCGCTCCCCAGCACCGGGCTTTTTCTATAGGTGGTCATCGAACGCCCTCCGGGAAGAACTCGCTCAAATCTGCGTCTGGTTCTTTGCGGCGGCGGCTGCGTGGCACTGGAGCCATTCCCGCTCGCATTCGGGCGAAGTCTTCCCACGCTTGGCGGCTGATCTTCCACCGTGGGCGTTTTGCACCTTCCTTGCGAGTGTCAATCGCTTTCAAGACGTTGCGTTTGCACCAATCTCTGACAGTTGCGACATCCGTGCGAATGGCGTCGGCCAGCTCCGGCGGGGTGACAACTTCGACGTTATCAAATATCGCCAAGCTTGTTTGCGTTGAATCCATTGGTCTTTCCTCCGAAACAATTAAGCAACGAGGGAAAGTTATGAATCGCCCTCATTACAATGAAGTAATGGTGCGAATGTATCGTCGATTCTGGGACCACTTGCCGGCATAATCGATAGTGTCCGATGATGTCCGGAAAGTGTCCGATGAAGACTACTTAAACTTTAAATATGGCTTTGCGTTTGGATGCCCGAGGTCCACGTCCCATTTTTTTTGCATTGTTTCTGACTTCCTGAACCAAGATGAATTTCTTTCTGCAAAGCGACTAGGTTTTTCACCAACTCCCCTAAGCACCCCTTTGATTTCCGAAAACGACATCGCAACCCATTGCCTAGGCCATTGGTTTAGAACACGCTCAATCTCGGCTATCGCGTCGTCTCGCTCAACAAGTCTTCTGATAAATAGTTTTGGAAGCAGTCCCAACAATGAATGGATATCGGTTTTGTGTTCCCCTTCAGAAAGCGACTCCCAGTATTCTAAGAGCGGCCGCGATGTCGGCTTGAGACTCTCTGGGCAGGCATCCTTTGCCAGCAAAGACAGGCCGTAAGTTCGTGCGTTTCGGTCTTTTGTTTTTAGCAAGCCAACAAGCCTTTCAATCTCATTCTTCATTCTGGAGCCTCCCCTAGCCACTCTCGCACGCTATCCAGAACCGTTTGAATCCGTTCCTCTGGGACTCCGTTTCGATACCTAACGGCTATTGTCTTATCGATATGGCCCATCACCCAATTGATTGCCGTTTGATCAACACCGCCGTGCGTTTCAATGACGTTTCGGAAACTGTTGAACCCGGTTCCCGGTCGCTCGATTTCAAGCTCCGTCTTGAGCTTTCCAATCTGGCGAGTGAGTGCCCACTGGTCCCACTTGGCACCGTATCGCGTAAGAAAGAATAGATCCTTGTTGGCTGCGTCTTTCGCCTCCGGTCGGATCGCGTGCGCTTCCCTGAGAGCTTCGAGTGTCTCATCCCACAATGGAATCACCCTAACCTTAGCGTGCTCCTTTCGTCGAACCTTGTGGCGCTTCCAAGTCATCACGCCTTCATCAAGATCAAGAGCCTTGAGCGTGATATTCGCACAACACGAATTGTTGCTGCCGGTGTTCAAGGCCAGCCAGATCATGGCCCGTACGTTGACGGACGCCTCGTCAATCATCGCCCACGTTTCAGCTGGCGTGAACTCTTTCGCGGTCTCAAGTTCGTCCTGGGCTTTCTCGGTCGCTGGAGCAACGAAGTCAGAACCATATTCCAGCCGATGCGGAATCAATCGCTCTTTCGCAAGCCAGTTGAAAAACGCTTTCACGTTGGCAATGTTTCGCTGGATCGTTGACGAACTGGCCAGCAAGCCGCCGTCTGCGTCCGGTTCTTTGCGAACCGAGAGTTGTTTGTAGAGCCGTGCGAAGTCATCTGGGCGTAGCGTTCCAACTCGCCGAGAGGGCTGAAACGTCTTGAGCGCAAGCCCACAAGATGCTTTGAGGTCTTCAAAGTGTCGCGGTGATATTTTCTTCCCGACTACTCCATCGCGGCGATCGCGCTGGCGCTCGAGGAACGCCTTAACCGCATTGTCGAGCCGAATCGAATCGTCATCGATCGGCCGGCAGCCATGGGCTCGAATGTAGTCGTGCTGCTCTGTGTAACGCTTGAGAGCTTCGTCAGGTTCATCCCAACGCCCGAAAGCGTAAACCTTGCCCTTGATCTTCTTGACCCACTGGCCGTTTGAGGATGCCGTCAGAGGCCAGTCTGGCCGTGGCTTGTCCGGCTTCCGTTTGATAGACTTCGCAACTGTCATTGGTTTTTCCTTCGAATGGGTACCAATGGCACCGGGCCAACGCTCCACAACAAGCGTTGGCCTTTTTCGTGCCCCGAAGGCATAACGGTTACCCAGCGGTTACCCTATGTCAATCAGGTCGGCGCATGAAAAAACCCGGTGAAGCGTTTGAATCGCTATCCACCGGGTCTAAATCGAGTGAGGGCGCAGGGGCTCGAACCCTGGACCTACGGATTAAAAGTCCGTTGCTCTACCAACTGAGCTACGCCCTCGTTCGCTTGGATTAACTCCCAAGCGAGGCAACAAGATGTCTGATCTGTCAAAAAGTGTCAAGGGGCATCAGGCGACTGTTTTTGGCAGCGTCAAACTGCTGAAAATTCGCCCGCAAAATCGTCAACTCGGCAGCCAACCCACCACTCTTCAACCGTGATTTGCCTCAACGGTCCGTTTTCGCAAATTCCTTTATTTGGCTGACAACCACACAGCAGCAAATCTGCCAAGCAACCTTGTTTCCACCACCACGTTTGGCAAGTGGCAGACACAAACCCGCCGCTAAATGATCCCAATCCGTCAAGGTTTTAGTATCCTTGGCGGAAGGCTTAAACTTGCCTTCTGCGTTATCGGCCGAGACTCGAACCCGGTATAATCGGAACCATGAGCAAGGACGAAAAAAAATCGGAAAATGATTCGGGCGAGCAGCCAGAGCCTGAATCGGATCAAAACGTTGACGTCACAGGGATCGGTGACGAGAACGCGGCGTTCAAAATTACCGCCGACAAAGTCCGGAAATTCCCCCAATCGCCCGGCGTCTACCTGATGAAGGATGCGGCCGGAGTCGTCATTTACGTTGGCAAGGCGACCAACCTTCGCTCGCGAGCCGGCAGTTATTTTCTGAAAGCCGCTGCGATAGACACTCGGACCGCTGATTGGGTTCGCGATATCTCCGACGCCGACTTCATCGAATGCGAAAGCGAAGTTGACGCGTTGCTTGTTGAGTCCCGCCTGATTAAGGACATCCAGCCGGCGAACAACAAAATCCTGAAAGACGACAAGACGTTTCCCTATCTCCAAATCACCACGCACGAAGATTTTCCTCGCGTCGAAGTGACTCGCGAGCCCCTATCCAGCGGTGTCAAGCTCTACGGCCCGTTCGCCAGTGCAGGGGACCTGCGCGGAGCGATTCAAGTGTTGCAACGTATTTTCAAGTTCCGAACTTGCAGCCTAGACATCGAGGCAAACGACGAGCGGTGGCGCTGGTTTAGGCCGTGCTTGCTGGCCAGCATCAAGCAATGTACCGCCCCGTGCAATATGCGAATTTCGAAAGAGGACTACAAGAAAGACATCCGCCGGCTGCACCTGTTTCTTTCGGGCAACAAGAAACGGCTGCTCAAACAATTGCGTGAGGAAATGCTGGTGGCGTCAAAAGGGTTGAAGTTTGAGGAAGCGGCCCGCCTACGTGATGAGATCTCGATGCTGGAGTCGCTCGATCGGCGCGGCGAGCTAGACACTCACGCTCAGCCAGAAGTTTTTTACGTCGACCCGAAGAAAGGGTTGAATGGACTAAAGAAGGTGTTGAAGCTTGATGAAACGCCCCGGTCAATTGAAGGCATTGATATCGCTCATCTGGGAGGCAACCAAACGGTGGCCAGTTTGGTAAAGTTCATCGATGGCCTTCCGTTCAAGCCGGGCTATCGGCGGTATAAGATCAAAAACGTGAAAGGCGTTGACGACTTCAAGAGCATTCATGAAGTCGTCGCCCGCCGTTTTCAGCGATTGCATGATGAACAGGATGCTTTTCCCGACATTCTGCTGATTGATGGAGGCAAGGGGCAACTCAGCAGCGCGGTGGCTGCGTTTGAAACGTTGGATATCCAGCCCCCGACATTGATTTCCCTAGCCAAGCAGAACGAGGAAATTTACCGACCGGGTGAATCTGATCCAATTGTACTCAGCCGGCACTCTTTTTCGCTAAGGCTGTTGCAATATGTGCGAGACGAAGCGCATCGCTTCGCCCAGCACTATCACCACATCCTTCGCGACAAAGCGCAGTTTGAGTAAATTTCCGTGGCGTTTGGTATCCGGTCACCGCTGCGAGTTGAGACGCGATTTAGGACACGATCTGGAAGCCTTCGCGGCTTTTTCGAGACAGCAGTGCGTTCGCTTGTTCGTCACTGCCGAAGGTTTCGGCTTGGGCGTCCCATTGCAGGTCCCGGCCCAGCATCAGATTCACGTTGCACAAGTGGCACGAGTTCATCGTGTTGACGTGCGAATCGACATCTGAGATTGGCTCTCCTCCGTCGGCCACGCAGTCAAAGAAGTTTTTCATGTGCGTGTTTGAGACTCTACCTTTGTGCAATTCCTTGAACGCGGTGCGGAACTCGTCTTGAGTCGCCTGATCAAGGTTTGCTTTCGCTTCCGAGTAATTGTTGAACTTTTCGCCATCTTTTTTGCCCGACACGAGGTCCATGCCAAACATTTCTTTGATAAGTGAGCCCTGCAATTTGCCTCGGTTAACAAAGATTCGACCTTTGTCGCCTTCGAAAAGGATTCCGTTGCCAAAGCTGGTCTTCCCATTCTTGTAATGGTGATTGACGGAAATACGATTGCCTTCTGCGAAGTCAAGATTGATGTGGAACTCAGTTGCTGCATTAAAGCCGTTTGGCAAAGCCAGCTCGCCATCAAGGAATTGAGCCCAGTTAAAGTCGTCGGGAACGATGGGGGTCAATTTTCCTTCGCCGCCGACCTTGTTTGGTCCGGTCGTGTCCAATCCAAGTGCCCACTGCGCGATATCGATGTGATGAGCGCCCCAGTCGGTCATCTTGCCGCCTGAGTACTCGAGGAACCAACGAAACTCTTTCCGACGTCTCTCCGAGTAGCCAGTTTTTGGGGCAGGGCCAAGCCACATGTCCCAGTCTAGGCCCTCAGGGGGGGCGGTCGTTTCGAATGGGCCGCCCGTGGGAGCCGCATCGATGGCAACGTGCGCGTTCACGTTTTCGCCAAGTCGCCCGCTGCGAACTAAGGCCGTCGCATACATGAACAGCTGATTCATTTCCGTTCGCTGTTGCGTCCCGACCTGAAAGACTTTGCCTGACTTCTTCACTGCGTCCCGGATGATTTTCCCTTCGCCGATTGTCAGTGTCAGTGGTTTTTCGCAATAGACGTGACACCCTGCTTCCAAGGCATGAATCGCGATTGGAACGTGCCAATGATCGGGCGTCCCAATGGTGACGATATCCGGTTTCTCTTTGTCGAACAGTTCGCGGTAATCAGTGTACTCGTTTAGTTTCCCGTCGAAATTCGCGTTGTACTCTTCATTGTGAAGTTGATCGCAATCACACACGGCGATCATCTGACCCAGTTCCGCTGCCTGATTGGCAACCTTTCTTCCCCGGTTGTAACGACCGCGACTTCCGCCAATACCGATACAAGCGACCGTCAGCTGACTATTTTTGTCTTCTGCAGCTGGCGATTGGCTGGTCCAGATGTAAGGGGTCGTTATCGCGACTCCGGCGATCGCTGACTTTCGAATGAAGTCACGTCGAGACGAATCGCTAACGGGCTTCTTCGAATCAGCGTGAGGTGTGTTTTTGGTTTGGGGGGTCGACATCCGATTCTCCAGAAAATAGTTACAAACAAACGAATTGTTTTGACCGACGACAGGCGGGTCTGTCACGGCGACATCGGCCCGCAGCAGAACCAAAATTTGTCCAGACATTCAACATGCCAGAAAAATTCTGTGGCGCGTGAAGCCTGTATCGATCAAGTGTAAACGATCGCCTTGACTAGTGTACTTTGTTGGGCCGAAGTGCTGGATCATCTACGTCGCTTGAGAAGATCCGGCCAACGATCATGAACCGACAGTTTAGCAAAATTTTTGCCGCTCTGCATAATTTGTCGGGAGTTTGGCCCGCATTGGTTGCAAAATCAGGCTTGAGTATTCTCTTCGCGTCGTCAAATCCAGTCTACTCCGTTGCGACCTGAATTTGGCAAGCTAGATTCGATTTTGGCTGCGTTTGGCACCGATTTCACTCTAGCCTAGCACCGGAAGGAACCGTCAATCACTGGGTTTTTTGATCACTCTAACGCTTCCTGATGCAAAACATGCCACTTGCCTACCCTTCATTGAGATTCCGCCCGTCCTCAGTCGTGTCGTACTGGCGACTGGGCGCGCCGGTGACAAGCGGTCGATGGTACAACATCTTTCGTGCAGCTCCTAAACTTGCCGTCAATCCAAAACGTTTTGATTACACCCTGAAGTTGGTGAATCCGGATCTTGATGCGGAACGGCAGAGTTTCGCGATCGACCGGCTGGGCCGTGAGGCGCTTGCTACCGAACAACTTGAGCACCCAAACGTGATTCGCCTGTTGGACGCTGAACTTGATCGGCCCCCCTTCTTTCTGGTGCAACCTTGGGTGTATGGCCGAAGTCTTGACCGGATGTTGTCTGCCGAACGACATGCTCCGGTCAACCGAATATTGTGGACGATTCGGCAAATTGCAGAAGGCTTGAGAGCCGCTCATGATCAGGGGCGGGTGTATTTGGGGCTCGAGCCTTCGCACGTTATTCTCGGAAAGACGGGTCGAGTGACATTGCTGGGGTGGTCGCAGTGTCATCAAGCAGGTGAGCGAGCTTGGTTCCCGAACGACCAACTTCAAACGGCTCGCTACATGGCGCCCGAGTGCTTTACCGCCGACTACGTGGCTGATTCGGCTAGTGACGTTTACTCGTTGGGGGCCCTGATCTACCACTTGTTTGCCATGAAGCCTCACATTCACAGCAAGTCGATCGAGGAACTGATCGAAAAACAGAAGGACGCGATTCCCGAGGACTTAATTGTCTGCCAACCCGACTGCCCTCCCGCGTTGAGTGCATTGGTAAAGCAAATGTTGGCGACCAATATCTCGATGAGGCCAACGTTTCGAGAAGTTCTGAATGAGCTTATTGGAATCGAGATCAATCACCTGTCTAATCAGTCAAGCATCCGTCTGTAACCGGCAAGGGTTGCCAAGAAACAAACCGGAGCCAGCGGCCGGGTAGAGCAAGCTCGTTGATCCGATCTGTCGGAAAGTTCTTTTCGGCAGAATCAGGCAACGATTCTAGAAAAGCAAAAAGCTCTAAAATCGAATCTGAGGAGTCCCGGCCTCAAACGCACGGCGAGGGTTGATATTCCGTTGGATCAGTAGCGTTCCCATGGCTCGCTGCAACGCGACTTCAGCCAGTTTCAGCTCTAGTTGCGACTGAGCCGCGATGGTTTCTGAACTGGAAAGTCGCTCTTGAGAATCGAGCAACTGGTCAAGGACGGTCGTGGGTGTCTGGCCGTCCGAGAAGTCACCCTCGACCAACGCAAAGTTTTCCCAGCGACGGATGTTCTGCTCCAGATCGCTTCGAGCCGCCTCAATCGCCTGGTTGGCGGCATCAAACGTTTGTGCGGCCGAATCGATCCGCCGCAAAGCTGTTTGAGATTCTGCGATCACATTCTGAATTGTCTCGTCGACTTGGTTTCTAATCCGCGCCAACTGCAGTTTTCGCTGCACCAATCGGCTACGTGCAAGTCGATTGCCGACCGGTAATTCAAACTCCAAACCTACCGAGTAACCCGGTTTTGTTTCACCAAACTGATCCACGAATGCCTCGCCCACGCGACCGTCATCAACCAGTGTGCTGACATAGGTTCCCAACAGCAACGACAACTCAGGCAACAGGTCGTTGACACTGATGTCACGCTCGATCCCTGCCAGTTTTGCTTCTTGAAGTGACGCGCGGATTTCTGGACGATTCTCAAGTGATGTCGTAACCACATGGTCTAGCGAAATATCCAATGCATTATTGAGCGGTGGTTCGATTGGCAGCAGCTCAATAAATTGATTCGCGCGCCAGTTTCGATCGGCAATCAAACGGCGTAGTTCTGTTTCTGAATTTCGAACATCTCGGAATGCGTTGGCGAGTTCGGTCTTGCGAGTCTGAACGGAAGAACAGGCTCGGGTGATCTGGCTAGGAAGTGAATCAAGCTCGGATCGACCCTCTAAAGTTTCCAGAATTTCAACGGCTCTCTCAACGTTCCGCTTCTTCTGCAAGAACACGCTGCGATCGTAATACAGACGCCAATAGGCTGTTACGACGTCCTCGATTTCCTCCTGTAAGTCTGCCGCGAACGATTCCCAAGCCACGCCGCCCCGTGACTGGGCAATCAGAATTTGACTTTGCGTGATGTATCGACCGCGTCCACGAGCGAGTGGTTGAGTCACGTTGAGTGCAAGCTGAGCGGTGCCTTGATTGTTCGGGTCAAACACGGAAACATTGCTGTTTTCGAAGCCAAGGCGTTGAGACAATTCGTATGTGGCACCTGTGCGAGCACGTTTGCGAACGCCGCCTTCGGCCGTCCATCGATGGTTTTCGATCGTGCTCAGGCCGTCTCGGGTTGCATCGAGGGCACCGCCAATTGGATCGGACCGATCCGCAAACTGGGTCTGAAGGAAACTGATGGGGTCAAACGCTGATTCCGCTTCAATCACTTCAAAATCACGAATCAACGGGTCACGGCTCAACCCTTGAATGCGAGGGGAGTTTTGCAGAGCCATGTAAACCAGCCCGTTTGAGTCAATCGACTGAACTTGGTTTTCCGGGTGTAACGGTTGGGCCACCAACTGGTTCCACCACGTTAGTGATTCGGGCGTATCGCTTGACGTGTTGTTGTTAGGATTCGATGGTTCAATCGTTGCGAGCGGATAGCCGTTTGTCGGCTTGGTGACGCCCCGGTTGAACTGAGTTTGAACAACGTTCGGTTGCGAGACAGTCGTTTGATTCAAATCAGGTAGTTGAGTAACCGTTGGATACGCCGAGGCAATTCTGGTGACCTGCTGAGACTGCTGATTTTGTTCCGCGATTTGATCGCTTCGTGAGTTTGCGTCCTGAGAATTGGTTGAGAGGTCGGCTGAGTTGTTTGCGTCGGACAATGCATGGGGCCGAGTATTCAACGAACCTGCAACAGCCGTGTAAGCTTGCTCAAATTGCTGCGCGAATCTCTCTCGCGTCGCGTCGAGGGAACTGTTCAGCTTGCTAGTTAAGTTAGGCTGCTGTGTCGGTTTATTGTTAACGTGCTGGACAACGGGTTGTGTTGTCTGGTGCATAGCAGCGACACCGGCCTTTATCGCGTTGGTAGGCGAGCTGGATTTGGAAGCGGGCTCTAACCGTGGTGCCTCGGTCGGAACGATGGAGCGTTCAAGTGGGTAACGAGCACTCCGAACCTGTGCTGCCAGGTCCGCCCCGGAAAAGTGTGTCGCACCGGCCCACGTTGTCATTACCAGAATGATACGCAAGACCCGGTTTACTTGAATTTCAAGATCAACTGACACAATAGAACCTACCGGAACAAAACGTACAAACTCACAGTACATTCATCGCCTGTCACGTTCCGGAAGCACAGCCCCATTCGATGAAACGCTACTGAATTTGATCGCAGACCAGCATCCAAACCTTACAACCCTTAACCTTTACCAGAGAATTGAGTGATTAACTCTGGGGCAGCATCCTAAGAATGACCTAGGTTTAAGGGATGTACAGCTGAACAGATCTCTCCGACACCATTGGGTTTGCTAGCAAGTTTGAGCTCGCCCCTCTTCGCCTCACGACTTCGAAACAACGCTAGTTAAGCGTTACCTACGATCCATGCACCAGTTGAGAACAGCAATTCGACTCGCTCTTTGCGTTGGCCTGATTGCATCCGCAGCAGTCTGGGTTTCGCTGGCGTTAGGCATTTTGGAAAACCCGGCATCGAACAATGCAAAACATCGCACGACTGTAGCAAAGTATGTTTCGCTGGTTGCGAGTTCGCTGATCAATTCGAATCGGAAGACTGACCTTAAGTCAACGTTAACGCAGCTGATTGAATCTGAGCCCGCGCTCGTATCGATCGGGATTCGCGAAAAATTTGGGAGGCTCATCGCCGCAGGTCCTCACGAGACCACATGGCCCGACCAAGCAACCTTGGTGTCAGCAAATTCAAAAACTAGACGTGGATCTGAGGATTCTGAAGACGTCCTTGGCGCGAACCACGTGCGAGTTGAATTGCTCGCCAACGGACGTAAATACGGTTCCATCGAACTAGCGTTCAAAACTAAAATGACCAGCCTATGGTCCATGCTTTTTGGATTCCCAGTTCCGATGGCCGCATTTATCGGCGCGTTTGTGTCAGTCTGTTCGTGGGTAATCTTTGAACGCTCGTTTAAGTATCTAGACCCAAGCCAAGTAGTGCCCGAACGTGTCCGCGCGGCACTCGATACGATGGCTGAAGGGGTGGTGCTGCTTGATAACGACAATGAAATCGGGCACGCGAACGACGCGTTTTTTCGGATCATGGAAATGGACGCGGACCGCCTGCTGGGTAGGAACATTTGCGACTTCGAATGGTCTCAGTCGAGCGACTTTGGAAGCAATGATTTGCCTTGGAGCCAAGCGTTAAAAGAGCAACAGCCCGTTTGCGGTGTCGTTGTCAGATTGATGCTTGAAGATGCACCGACCCGTAAGTTTATCGTCAACGCGACGCCGATCGTTTCCGGTAATGACGAATGCCGCGGCGTGCTGGTCAGTCTCGAAGACGTAACGGTGATGGAAAACAAGAAGCATGAATTGTCTCAGATGATTTCCACTTTGCGGCGATCTCGTGATGAGGTGGAGCGACAAAACGTGCAACTCAATTTTCTTGCTTCCTACGATCAATTGACCGAATGCATTAACCGCCGCGTGTTCTTTCAACGACTCGAATCCGTGTGGGCAGACGAATCGATTAAAGAACTGTCGGTGATCATGCTAGATATCGATCACTTTAAAAGTGTGAACGACAACCATGGTCACGGAAAAGGTGATCAAGTGCTGAAGGAGGTTGGCCGGTTGCTCAGAGAAACCGTTGGCAAACGTGGAGTCGTTGCTCGACTGGGCGGCGAGGAGTTCGCGGCAATTCTACCTCACATTACGCTTGGCCCTGCGACGCTAGTTGCGGAAGAGGTTCGCAGTGCAATTCGAGATGTGCCGATTGGTGGATTGGATATCACAATCAGCTTGGGTGTGTCAGGCAAGGAAATGCTGCCGATGGACACTCAGCATCTGCTTGATCAAGCTGACCAAGCTTTGTACGCCGCGAAAAATGGCGGTCGCGATCAAGTGGTCCGGTATGATCAATGTAATGAACAATCCGTGATGTCAGCTGACGACCAAGTTTCCGAGGAGGAACCCGTTGCTCAAGACTTAGTTGCGCAAGGTTGTCAGTCGCCAGCTGGTCAGTCGCCAAGTGGGACTCTTCCAAATGAACGTGGTGGTGATCAGGCAGACGAAATCGCCATGGAGGTGCAAGAGTTGGTGCAACTCTCGTCGGCTCACACAAACCCGGCGTCTGAAGGAAATGAGTCTCCGCAAAATTTTGAGCAATCGAAACTAGATGACGTTCTCGGGTGAGTTGTCTTTTTACGTCGTGATGTTCAATGGAAGCCAGCGCTGGCGTGAGCGATTTTATTAGCGCAATCGGCAGATTCGGATTTTGATTGCATTTGTAATCACTAGCCATTTCTACAAATCATACACGATACGCCCGTGTAGAAAGCTAAGGTTGGACAGAAAGTCCCTATCCCCATTAGTTCACACTCGGTCGTTTGGCTGTGGTTGTTCAACGACGTGTTGCCTCCTAGGTCAGTGTCCGCCAAATTCGCCCGCGCGAAATCTTATGCTCGACTCAGATTCCAATCCGGGTTTTTTTCAATCCGTCGCAGCGCGTTTGGCTGCGTTCGCGAACAGGAAGTCTAGCGAGGAAAGATCAACCGCAGCTGGGACCATCGATGTCTGTCTCCTGACACTAGAAGATAGAGTTCTCTACAGCGCCGCGCCTGTTCCGATCGATTTGGTTTCTCAAGTGGATGCAATTGATGCGTCAATGGCCGATGCGTCCGCAAATCTCTTTGAGCCCGCTGAACCGTTGTTCAACTATCACGGCTCAGAAACCAACTTCGTTCCAACAGGATTCGCGAGAGACGAAGTTTCTGAGTCGATCAGTCATCAACTGAATTTGCTTGACGAATTTTCGACGGAAAGTGTGGTCGAGAGTAATTTCTCAGATGCCGATAGATTGGACGTCGAGCCTGCGGATCACGACAACACAATTCTTAACGTTGAGTCCAGAACCACATCCGTTAAGAGAGAACTGGTCGTGGTTGACCGAGGGGTCGAAGATTATCAAAAACTGGTGGATGATCTTGTTTCATCGGAAACAAATGATCGGATTTTCGAGATCATCTACTTAGATGAGTCGTCGTCCGGAATCGAGACGCTCACCCGGAAACTAAACGATCGCGTTAATCGGGGCGATGGCCAGTTTGACAGCCTGCACCTAATTTCGCATGGCAGCGACGGGACAATCCAGCTTGGAACGGATCGGCTGGGTGTCGATAACCTAGATCAGCACAGCGATGCAGTGGCATCATGGGGGGCCGCATTGGCGATCGATGCTGACTTCTTGATTTACGGTTGCGATGTTGCTCAGTCCGACTCAGGTAAAGAGTTTGTTGACTCGCTTGCTTCGCTCACGGAGGCTGACGTGGCTGCCAGTGACGACATCACGGGCCATCAATCGCAGGGAGGAGACTGGGAATTTGAATACATTGTCGGGACAACGGAATCTGACATCGCGTTTTCTTTAACGGTCTTGCACAACTGGGAGCAATCTCTCGCCAATCACGCTATTGTTGCTGAAAGCGGAGGGCAAGCTCAGGCAATCGGATTGGACGGGGCAGGGCGATCGACGATCGTAACATCAACCTATGATGATGGAGTAACCGACGGCTTTGATATCTACATTCATACGAGGGACCAGTTCGGCAATCGAACGGATGACATTTTGGTAAACGAGACGCTGGCAGGGGAACAGGTTTACGCGTCGATTGCCGTTGCAGACAACGGAAGCAAAGCGGTTACGTGGACAAGCGTTAGCACGACGGGAGAAAGAGCGGTTTTCGCAAAGTT
Organism: uncultured Pirellulaceae bacterium; assembly: GCA_937929805.1. GTDB lineage: Bacteria > Planctomycetota > Planctomycetia > Pirellulales > Pirellulaceae > Mariniblastus. The sequence goes on along the minus strand of CALFUT010000018.1, from coordinate 29,966 downwards.
TTACGACGGAGGCGGCTCTGTCGTGCGGGGCGAATTTCGAGTTGATGTGCCAAGCGTGGGTGTTGAGGCAGACGATTCATCGATCGCAATTGACGCCGCCGGAAATGTCGTGATCGTCTGGGAATCGACCGAGTCAGGCGTCTCAGAAATTCTTGGACGCCGGTATAGCGTCGACGGAAGTCCGGTAGGAGGTGTCTTCGACGTTAGTGGCTCAGGGTTTGCTGATTTTGAACAGTCGGCTAACCCGTTTGTGGCGATGAACGATTCCGGTCAATTCGTGGTAGCTTGGGACACCCACAATGGTTCAGCTAACGATAAAAGCGCTATTTTTGCCAAGACGTTCAATGCGGACGGAACGGCCTTTTCGTCGGCTACGCAAATCCAAGGCCGAGCGAACTTCCAGTACACTCAAGCGTCGGCGGCGATCGACTCAAGCGGCAACTTTGTCGTCGCGTATACCGCAAATGATCTAGCGGGTGGTACGGACCTTGACCTGCGTGCGGAAAGTCGTTTGTTTGATACTTCTTTCGTAACCTCGCATTCGGATTTCGTGACCGCAACGGATGGCGATCAGTTTGGTTCCAGTGTTGTTTTGCTGGACAACGGAAACGTTCATATCGCATGGGAAGGAGAAGGCCTCACCCCTCTTGGCTTCTTCGATCGTCAAGAGGTTTATGAGGCCACCGTCGATTTTTCGACCGGGAACGTCCTTACACCTCAGCGGTCACTTTCGGTAAGCCCCGCTAGCCAACTAAGTACCAATCGATACGAGGTGTCGGTGACTGCGGTTGACGACGACAGCGTCGCCGCATTTTTCCTAAGTCAGGTGTTCGCGGAAGATGGCACTAACATACGAGGGGAACCGGCATCCAGCAACAATGAAACTCCATCAGGGAGTGATCGGACGTTTACGCTGCCGGAAGATGGTGCTCAAGCAATTAGTGCATCAGATTTTGGGTTTAGTGACGCCGATGGAGGCACTTTCACTCAGTTGCAAATTTCAAGAGTTCCTCAACACGGCAAACTGCTTTTGAACGACACGGAAGTTACCACAGGGCAAGTACTCCTTGCCAGTGAAATCAACTCAGGAGAACTGTTATACGTGCCCGCAAATGATTATTCGGGACAAGACAATGTGTTATTTTTCGTAAACGACGGCGCCGACTATTCGGACTCATTTTCAACACTGACATTTGAAGTTCTGCCAGAGGTAGATGGGCTGCTGCTGGGTTTTGGTACAACCTACATACCCACAAGCGGAGGAATTCCTGTCAACAGCTCGATCGAGGGAGAGCAGAGCCGCTCGAGAATTGCTGCCACCCAAGATGGTGGGTACGTTGTCGTCTGGGAGTCGGTAGACACCGATTTAGCTGGCGACAGTGACGCAAACGGTAACCATGACGACGGTCAACAGATCTATCTTCAGCGTTTCGATGCGTCAAACAATAAAGTCGGACCTGAGCTGTTGGTTGGTGGAAATTTAGAAGGTGACCAGACGCGTCCTTCAGTGGTAACTTTAGCTGATGGCACTTATGTCGTCGCTGCGACGACGACCAACGACGGCGGCGAAATCGACGTATACGCTCAACGATTTGACCTGAGCGGAAACGTGCTGTTCGCCGACGGGACCGTTGACAGCACGGGTACCGCGACGATTGCATTGGCTCAGCATTCTCAATTTGCCCAAGACTTCGTGTCATTGACCGCTTTGCGAGGCGGTGGTTTTCTTGCTGCTTGGTCGACCATCGACCCGACTCTTGAATCTAACGCTAGTTTTGCGACTGTAGCTCGAATCTTTGACGCTGACGGAAACCCGGGGAACGAATTCCTGCTCAACAACGCGGATGTCTCGCCCGACGCAAGCGGGCAGTTCGCTCCGCGGACAACGGAACTGAACAATGGTTCGATCGTTGCGACTTGGTACGACACCTCGTTTGATCGAATGATGTACCGAGTGTTCGATTCGGCTGGCGTGCCCGTGACAGAATCTCAACCTGTCAGTGAGACTACGGGAGCTCCTGAGTTCAATGCTCGAATTGCGTCCTTGGGAGATGCTGGTTTTGTCATTATCTGGAGAGACGGTGGTGCTACATCGGCAGATCGCGACATCGTCGCGCGTCGATTCGAACTGGATGGCACTCCCTCGGCAGATCCAACTCAGGTGCTTAGCCCAAACAGTTCTGCGCATCACTCTTTACCCGAAGTCATTAGCTTGAATGACGGAGGATTCATCGCAGTTTGGAATTCCGTCGGTTCCGATAATCATTCAATCGGCGTGGCGGGAGCCCGATATGATGTAGATTTGAATCCTGTCACAGACACGTTCGTTGTAAATTCGCGGCAACACGGGGCTCAGCTGGCTCCTGCGTTGACGATGTTATCTAACGGCGAACTGATCGTTACGTATACGAGCCCAGATGGCGACAGCAGTGGCGTCTTTGTCGATCGACTCTCGCCCGCGGCGGTCGCTGACGAAGACACAGCTGTCCCACTGAATTTAGATTTTTCAAATATCGATTCAGATGGCAGTGAGTTCGTTGATGACATTCAGCTATCCGGTATGCCTGCTGGCACGCGGGTGTCAGATGGAGTCACCACCATCAATATCACCGGCTTCAGCCACGTGGTTCACGTCACGGGCGACGGGCTGCAGGTCGAAGATCTTACGGTGACACCTCCGGAAAACTTTTACGGCGATATACGCTTGGGCGTCACCTATGTCACGCGTGATTCGAATGGAACAAGTACGGCTTCCGGCCCTTACCAAACGACCATCACGACGATCCGAGTCAATCCAGTTAACGATGTGGCGACGTACGATCCGATTGCGGCGATCGTCGAAGAGAACGGGACCACCAATTTAGATTTGGATACTTTGCTCCCCTTGGGTAATGATCCGGACAACGCTGGCATTTACACGTCCGCGACGCCTATCGCGAGTTACGATCTGAGCGTTCCCGATTCGGTCGTGGCGAGCGGCGGCGGGCTTGAATGGACTAGTACCTTGGGCGCTGCGGGGGCGATCTCGTTCGATGCGGCTGACGCGCAGTTTAATGCCAACCCAACCACCGATTATCCGGGAATCCGCGCGGCCATCGATTTAGATGGATCGGGTGGAGGTGATCTTTCAATTGATGGCGCGAAAGCACTGGAGATCTGGTTTCGCCCCAACGTGGCCGATGCTCATCAAACCTTGATTGAGTTCGGTGATGCGAACTCGGGTTGGGGTTTGTACCAGATTGACGGTCAGGTGGAGCTTCACTTTCGCACTCCAGACGCTCCCTCTAATGTTTCGCCTCTGGTTTTGAGCGGCGGTCAGCTTTCGAGTTCCGAGTTCAACCAAGTAGTCGTTTCGTTCTCAACGGATGGCGACTTGGCGGGGAACACGACGCAGCCGGACGTGGCGCTTTACGTCAATGGCGAGCGGGTGGATCTGTTGACTGACTTACAGGGAATCGGCGATCTGAGCTTGTTGACGGGAGCACTGAACGGCTCGCTTGGCGCGACGCACAGCGGGTTCCTTCATGCGGATGCAGTATCATACGACAACTTCACCGGTTCAATCGCTCAGGTGAATGCGTACGACGAGTCATTCACGACGAACCAAGTGCAGAACCGATTCTTTGAAGTTGCGCACGGAGCCCATATTGTCCAAGTAGATGGAAATGACGTCGAAGTTGGCGTTGCCACCGAGTTATCATCGGGAGCCCTTGTTACGTACAACTCCAACGGCACGATCACTTACGACCCAAACGGAAAGTTTGAGCGGCTGAATGCTTTCGATCTGGGCAACGAAGACAGCTATCAGCGTGATGATTTTGACATCGCCGTATCTGATGGACAGGGTGATACTCAGACGTTGACCGTTCAGTTGACCGTTCAAGGTGAAAACGACGCACCCACACTCTCGATTTCGTTGGCAGAACCTGCTCCCACCACCGGCTCGGCAGCAGGCAGTGTGGTTGCGATCGCGGAGGGAGTGGACATTGACACCAATGGAGCTTTGGGGCTGACGTACTCGTTGACTGGGACAGTCACAGGTGCGTTTGCGATTGATCCTAATACCGGCGAGATCAGTATTAGCGATGAAGCCATTTACCAAAATCCGCCCGGCGGAAGCCATGGAGTTACAGTAACCGTAAGAGACCTAGCGGGAGGAACCTCTCAAGTCAGCTATCCAATCCCCGTTATCAACATTCCAACTGGACAGGTGACTGGTACGGTATACGAGGACGCGATCGGTGACGGCTCGGTGACTGGTGACGCGGGAGTTGACGGAGTCACGGTCCATTTGTACCGGGACAATGGAGATGGCGTCCGAGACACAAACGATATTTTTGTCGCAACAGCCGTTACCGCTGGCGGCGGAAATTACGTCTTCCAAGGCTCAGAAATTACCCATGACAACTACTTTGTTGTGGTGGACTCAACCAACATTACTTCTTCGAATGGATTCAATGGCTCATACGGAGTCAGCGATGTTTGGGCCGAACAGACTTATGCATCCGCTGGTGGTTTATACCTGAATGGGGCGGGCGTCGAGATCGTATCGACTGGAGGAGCGTTGTTTGGCGGCTATTCGGGAACGCGATCAGATGATGCCAGCACCCTCGCCGGAGCAGAACATGTCAGCGAAGTAACCGTAAGCGGTACGTCAGATGGCGTCGCGGATTTTGGATTCAGCTTCAACGTCGTGACGAATACTCTGGCCGGCGACGATCAAGACGACAACGCGTCGTCTGCGGGACGAACGGTTCAAGGTTCTCTCCGCCAGTTCATCCAAAACGCGAACGCAATCGACAACTCGGACCCAACCGACGTTGACAACGCGATGAGGTTCGTCGCCAGAAATGACGCAAATTCAGCCGACTCGACTTGGTGGTCAATCGTCGTTTCGGAAGCACTCCCTGCCATCGTCGATTCAAACACAACGATCGACGGAACCGTGTACGCGGCTGACGGTTCGGGTGTTCTCGATCTTCGCACCGGATTGCCTGGAACCGTTACATCCGTTGGTGCAAACGACTCGCATAGCCTGACCGGATTCGACCAACCCGAACTAGAAATTGTTGCCGACCAAACCGTCCCAGCCGGGGATCGGGTTCTCAATGGTCTTGTCTTTACGGCGAGTGCAGAACAGACAACGCTTAGCGACGTCGTTGTTCGAAATCTTTCTATCCATGGTTTTGGATCGACAGATGGAGAGGGCTCGGATATCTATCTTGCCGGAGGCGGTGTTGACGGCGCGTCCGACGATTGGATTGAGAACGCCCTGATTGAGGACACTTTCGTTGGAGTTGCACCTGATGGAAGTCACGGAACGGTTTTTCGATCGCATGGAATCAAAATTTACCGTGCCAATGACGGAACAGTCCAAGACAGCCTCATTGGATCCCACGGTCTGAATGGCATTCATTTTGTGCCCGCCGCGTCCGACGCTAACTCAAGCCTAGCGAATGGTTGGCAAATTCTCCGAAATGAAATAAACCAAAATGGCACAGTAGACGTTGAGTTTGGTGGCATCGGCCTTGGCAATTCGTCCGAGATTTCAGTGCGTCATAACTTGATTGCTGACAACGAAGGTTTTGGAGTCGATAGCTTTTTTGCTCCCGGCGGGTTTACGATTTTGGAGAACACGATCACCCGGAACGGACTGGGCGGTTTCGAACAAGGCGGCATACGACTCTTTGGCGACGACAGCGTTGTTTCAGAAAATCGAATCATCGACAACGTTGGAGCAGGAATCAGCGTTGTCGGCACAACCGAACAAGGCTCAAGCTTCCGGTTTGCCGGCACGGGTAACGAGCTGACTCAGAACCAGTTCGGTGGCAATACAAGTGTCGATGTCGATTTGCTTTCCTCTCCCTCACGAGGCCGATCGTTCTCAGACATTACGGTGGGTGCAACGCCAGTTCTTGGGCTCGACACCAACGGCAACGGATCTCTAAGCGCGAGTGAGATTGCCGGAACGGGATTCACACTCGCGGATCACGATACGAACGGATCTGGGACCATCAGTCGCTCGGAATACGATGACGCTCAGGCCTTGCTGGCGGGACAAGGAGACGGTGATTCTTCGATTGATGGTCTCAATGAGCATTCAGGCAATCAAGGATTGGACGAGCCTGTACTTACCAATGCGACGTTGTACTCTGACCGGGCAGAGCTGGAGTTTCAACTTGCGGCAGGCGTGGATCGAGTCGAGCTGTATGAGGTAACGACGGTTGGCGGCGAAGAACGAGTGACCTACGTCACCACGCTGCTGGTTTCCGATATGACGTTTGACCCCGGGTCGGGTGCCTTTCAAGCCATTTTGCCCTCGGCACCTGCGGCCACCACCCGGTTTACCGCATTGGCATTCGATGGAGCCAACACTTCCGAGTTTGGCAACCGACTGACGTTGAATTCAGCGCCATCGGCTGAAAGCAATACTGTCAGCGCCACAGAGGATATGGCCAAAAATCTGGATCTTGCAGATTTTGGATTCAACGATTTGGAAGACGGTACGGACCCTCTGCTTGGGACGATCCGCGTGGCAACGGTCAGTGGCGGCACACTTTCGCTAAATGGGGTTGACGTGACCTTGCCGGCCACGCTTTCACGAGGTGAAGTTGATAATCTGGTGTTCACGCCAACACAAGATAGCACCACGGATGGATTGATTGAGTTCACGGTAGCCGATTCGGATGGTGCCTCGGATGGAACAACCTACCAGCTAACAGTCGAAGTTTCGGCAGAGAACGATCTTCCAACGGCTGAGAGCAACACGGTTGCCACGCTAGAGGATACCCCTCTTCCATTAGATCAAGACGATTTTGGATTCTCCGATGTTGAGGATCAAGCGGACGAATCGCTCGGAAGAGCCACGGTTACATCGGTGACTGGAGGGACGCTTCGATTTAGTGGAGTTGAAGTTTCTCTACCCGCTGAATTTTCAAGGAACGATTTGGACAGTCTCGTCTTCGTGCCAACAGTTAACAGCACATCGGACGGAGTCATAGAATTTACAGTAGCCGATTCGGATGGTGCGTCGAATGGAATAACTTACGAGCTAACAGTCCTAGTTACCGCGGAGAACGATGCTCCATCTGCGGAAAGCAACACCATTAATACAAACGAAGATGTGCCTCGCTCTTTGAGCCAAGACGATTTCGGATTCACCGATGTTGAGGACCAAGGCGACGATTCGCTTGGAATGGTCTCCGTGATTTCGGTGACCGAAGGAGTGCTTCAACTAAACGGATTAGACGTCGTCCTGCCGGTTTCATTGTCTCGAAGCGACCTTGACAACCTAGTCTTTGTGCCAACACAAGATAGCACATCAGACGGCGTCATCGAATTTACAGTGACCGATTCGGTTGGTGCCTCGGATGGAACAACCTACCAGTTGACAGTCTTGGTCGCTGCCGTCAATGACGCTCCGGAACTAGACATTGCGGACACGAATATCACGATCGACGAGAATACACCTTTCGAACTTGTTCTCAATGCGGTCGATACTGAAGACGAAACGGCAACGTGGGAGATCGTTCGTGAAGCGGCTCAACAGAGTCTTTTCGTGAACGATGATGGCACGCTTCGGCTTACGACGCTGCCTGACTTTGAAAACCCATTGGATGCAAATGGAGACAATACCTTCAGTGTCACGATTGTGGCCGTCGACAGCGAAGGGCTTCAGTCAGATAAACACGTGATTACGGTCAAGATTGATGATGTCAATGAGGCCCCGATCGCGACGAGCGAACCGGTGCTTGCCGATGTTCAAGTATCTGATGGCCCGTCTGATGTCCCAATCAATCTTAACGATCTAGTTTCTGACGTGGACGCTGGCGACTCAATCACTTTCTCTCTTCTTGATCAGGCAGATCAAGGGTTTGTGACCATCGATGAAGCTGGCAATGTCTTTTTCGAACTGACCGATTTGGCTGGTCGTGGACAAGATTCATTTCAGTTTATTGCCACCGACACTGGCGGGCTGCAATCAGAAATTGTGACGGTTGACCTCAATGTGATCAACGGATTAGCCATTCCAGGAAGCGGAGATCCAGATCGCGATGAATTCGGTGATGACAACGACTCGAACAACGGAGACGACGATTCGCAAGGGGGCGATACGGTGGCTTCGACAGCCCCTAGAACGAACGTGGAAGATGAAAATTCATTGACTGGCGATCTACCGACGTTAGTTTCCGACGGCGTGGTCTCTTCATCTGTGAATCAAGTCGAATTTAACGATTTTGACGACGACGAAACCACTGTGATTGAGTCAGACAATCTCTCCAGTGGTGCAGTCAGAACCTATAGTTACGCGTTCAACCTTGAAGAAATTGATCTGCTCAATCAGTTGTCAGAAGACAAAAATATGCGTCGTTCGGCGCAGGGCATTCAGTTCGATGCAAACATTCTGGCATCTGCTTTCCTTGAGGAACTTGATTCTTCAAAGCGACATTTTATCAGAGATCGTCTTGCCATAGGTTCGCCGGAAGTTGTCGTGTCAGCAGCATCATTGCTGACGGTTGGCTACCTTGTTTGGAACTTGGGTAGTGGCCTGTTGGTGTCGACATTTCTATCGTCGCTCCCAACTTGGTCAGCGCTTGATGTGTTGCCTGTCATCTCTAAATCAGCGATCGATGATGAGGACGATGAGTCAATCGAGCAAATTGTTGACGCGTAAGAGAGTTCATGAAGAGTACACGAAACCGCCTGATTTTTGACTAAGCTTCCCCCCACACCCCAAGCTCACCACCAATGCGCTGGCTGACCACAAAAATTCGACTGACGATAGGCCTGATCGGCATTCTGCTTTTGGTCGTCCAATCGGCTTCGATTATGCGTTTGATCCCTTCTGTTGCTCAAGAGCACGTACGCGCTCGAGCTCAGTTGGCCGAATCTATCGCTGTGAGCGCCGCATTGCTGATTCAGAATGATCAGCATCGCATGTTAAAAACGATGATTGATCAGGTCGTCTGGCAAAGCAGCGAGATCAAAGCGATTCGCGTTGCGGAAAAGATGGGCAGACGCAGTATTAACAGCGAGGGTGCCTCAGAAGCGAGCATAGATCGTCAACGCTCATCGGTAGACCAGCTGGCGATCAACTTGTTCCGTGGCAGTGAAAAGTGGGGAAAAATTCATTTCACATTCACACCCATGCAAAGCGGTTTGTCGGCGTGGATCAATCCAACGACACGTTTTTCCATTTTCCTTGCCGCCACGACATTCATTCTGTACATGATCTACCTAGGGTCGATGTTGACTCAGTTAGACCCATCCAAAACTGTCCCCAATCGGGTTCGCAACGCATTGGACAACCTGTCTGAAGGACTCCTTGTGCTGGACCGAAAGGGACGCATTGTGCTGGCGAACCAAGTCTTCTGCCATCTGATGAGTGCTGACTCGGATCGTTTGCTGGGGCAGACGCCTCACGAATCTTTCGAATGGTTGACCGTTGCCGGAACCCCGTTGGCGGAACCTCCATGGATTGAAAGCTCTGCCACGGGCGAGCGAATTCTGGATCAAATGATCTGTGTTGATGTGCCGAGTGCAACAGGCTCAAAAGGTCAGCAGCACAAACGGCTGGCGTTTAAAATCAATTGTGCTCCAGTGGCATCTGAATCCGCGCAAGGGAACGGTGTCTTGGTCAGCTTCGAGAACGTTACCGAACTTGAAAATAGTAAGCAAGCAGCCGAAGAAGCGAACCAAGCCAAGTCTGATTTTCTCGCGAACATGAGTCACGAGATTCGCACCCCAATGAACGCGATTCTGGGATTCACCGACTGGTTGCGACGAGGCCTTGCAGAGGATCCGGCCGAACAGGAAGAGTATCTTGCCACGATTCACGCAAGTGGTTCACACTTGATGTCGCTAATCAACGACATTCTGGACCTGTCGAAGATCGAGGCCGGAAAAATGGAGTTGTCAATCGAAAAATGCTCGCCATTTGCGATCGTTGAAGACGTTGCGAAAATCCTCAAAGGCCGAGCGCAAGACAAAAACATCCAGCTGGAAGTCGCTTACCCATCCAAGCTGCCCAGCCAGATTATGACGGACGACGTTCGCGTGAGACAAGTGATCACAAACCTTGTCGGCAACGCCATCAAGTTTACGTCCGAAGGTAAAGTGTCAATAACAACTTGTCTGGTGGGCGATAGTAACAAACAACTGCAGGTTTCGATCCAAGATTCCGGAATCGGAATGACGCCCGAACAGCTTCAGTTGATTTTCGATCCTTTCGTCCAAGCCGATTCTAGCGTGACACGAAGATTTGGTGGCACGGGTCTTGGGCTTGCGATTAGTAAACGAATTGTCGAATCCCTTGGTGGGAAGATTGTTGCTACCAGCAAACTGGGCGAAGGAAGCACGTTCACCTTTACAATCAACGTCGGTAGCATCGATAGCCTTCCGTTGATTGCTTTCGATCAGTATCGCGAAACGACAAAAAAGAGCAGTCGTGATTATGTTGGGATAACGCAACTACCTGCCGGTCGAGTCCTCGTTGTTGATGACGGCGACGCAAACCGCCGCTTGATCAAGCTGATCCTCGAGAAAGCCGGATGCGAGGTTGCCGAGGCAGAGAACGGTGCACTTGGAGTGGAGGAAGCTTCGTCGAACGAATTCGATTTGATCCTGATGGATATGCAAATGCCTGTCATGGACGGCTACCAAGCGACCGCCAAATTACGCGAATGCGGCGTGAAGGTTCCAATCATCGCGCTGACAGCAAATGCCATGACGGGTGACCGAGAAAAATGTTTGGCTGCGGGTTGTGATGACTTCCTTGCAAAGCCGGTGCAGATTGATGAAGTCCTACGCACTGTCGGCGACCACCTTGCTCACCTTCCTCCTGCTACCGAAGAAACCAAATCGACGCGACCTTCTACCGCCGATTCCAGAACGACTCACGAAAAGCTAGAACCCAAAGTTAATTTCAATCTGGTTTTGCAGACTCGGCTGATCGAGTTCCAGCAAACCATTGAAAATGGTGATTTCGAAAACACGGCCCTTTGTTTGAAGAAATTTCAAGAGGAATGCCATGCAGCCGGACGTCCTAAAACGGGCGAGCAAACCGCACGATTGCTGGCTGCCTGTAGGAACCGCGACGATTTGGCGATCAAGGCCGCGTTGTCCGGGCTCGTCGCAACGGTTCAAAATGAAACCGCCAAGTCCAATCGATCGTTGCAGCCAAAAACAAATCCCGCTTCGAAGATCAAAAATGCGCCATCGCCTGCCGCCGATCAGTCGCTTGCAGACTCGGACGACGGCCCCATCTATTCCCAGTTGCCTACCGACGAGCCGGAATTCCAGTCGATCGTCGAGGATTTTGTTCCTCAGCTCAAGTTGAAGTTGGACGAAATGGAAGCGGCGCTTTCTCAGGCCGACATGACGGAACTGGCCAGTCTTGCTCACTGGCTAAAAGGAGCCGGAGGCACAGTCGGATTCGCACAATTCAGTGCCCCTTCGTTAAAGCTTGAGACCGCCGCACTAGAGTCAGATTTGGCAGGGGCAGCCCTTCAACTGAATGTTCTTGCAAATCTCCATCGTCGCATTTCAATTGATGTTCCTGTCGACGCGTGAGTCAGCGATTGGCCCGTTCAAACCACAAAAAAACCCGCCATTCAATCGATTGAACGGCGGGCTAGTTTGCGAAGTTTAGAGCGGAGATGACAGGATTCGAACCTGCGGTACAGTTTGACCCGTACACCTAATTAGCAATCAGGCGCTTTCGACCACTCAGCCACATCTCCATTTTCAGCATGAATTGTCCAAGAAACATCGGCAAAGATCAAGCCGGGAATCAGTCGAATCTAGGCGAAACTCAACGTCATTCAAAAGTTCCGTTTTGAGCCGATTGAATACGCTCGCGGAACAAGTCCTTTTACGAAAAAGCTGACGACTTTTTTGGGGTTCGAGCGGCATGCCTTTCCGTACCACCCGCGGCATGATGCAGGGCACCCTCTGAGTTCGTTCTGGAGGCGGGCAAGTGCTCTGTTGTCAGACCGACAGACATCCGGAAGGTTCGGTCAGAACGGTTAAAACACCCGGCCAACCCGCCTATTTGGGCAAGCTTTTTCGCGGCGCGACACCCGATAGATAGCCAGCAAAGGGAAAGGCCCGATTTGGTGGAAACTCCGTCTTGTCCAGAAAATCCGAGCCGCTAAACTGGTGCGTCAACTCCACGAGGGATTTTGGGCTTCCTATCATTTCTGGCCTGAAAGTACCGGGTTGGAGCGTAATGCAAACCCTAGTTATTGGGATATGCAGAGCACGAGGGCCAGAATCACGATTGATCGCGTTTTTGCCGTCCGTTGATTGTTGGTCGGGCAGTCGGTTCTGGGCGCGTGCGTGTTCAAAATGCAATAATCGGACCTCGGAAAACCTTGGTTCAGTTCCGCCGTTGAAAGGCCGATCAAACGGTCAGGTTCATCGGTTGCGTAACTTTTCATGGCGATGTAGCTCAGTTGGTTAGAGCAGCGGAATCATAATCCGCGTGTCGGGGGTTCGAATCCCTCCATCGCTACTTGCTTTTCACCGGGTCGAACCGACCCGGTTTCTTTTTGCGCTGCCCGGTGAGAAACCTCGCCGGATCTACCGCAGCTTTCGAATCCAATGAAATCGAGGGCTTGGAATCATGGTGCAGTACTGCCCCGATGTTCAGTCCGAATCAGTCGGGGTGCGTTTCGCTCTGCCAACAGTTTCGACCGGAGTCAAAACGAAACTGAGTGGTGAAGATTCGGCTGCTGACGATCGATCAGCAAAACACATGAAGAAAAATCGGTGACCGATTGAGTGACGGAAAAATGAACTGTGAACTGGTCGCCCAACAGGGCACGCTTCAGGTCGTTAGAGACGACACTGTTTTCCGCTTGGCAGAGCCAAAGCATCGCCATCATGAGGTCAGGATGTCGACGTCCTATCGTCCGCGACCCGGGGTTTCGACTGATCGTGCAGGAGCCCGGCGTACCTGAATGGTTGGCCTAAGGCTTGTCAATAAGTGAGCGATAAACTTCCAAAACGCCGTCAGTAAGGCGACTGGGGTTAAATTTGGACACGAGATCAGCTCGGACTTGCTTCGTCGTGTCAGCAAAAGAATCAAGATTATTGATTACTTTCACGACGGATTCGGCCAATTTCTCGCTGTTCTGTTCGCGAACAAGCAAGCCAGACTGACCATCTTGAACCACCTCAGGGAGTCCTCCTGCTTTTAACGCGATGACAGGCACTCCCGATAAACCAGCCTCGACGGCGACTAGCCCCAAGGGTTCTTTTAGAGACGGCACAATACACACATCACTAGCCTGAAAAATCTGCTCCACATCACTACGCACGCCAGTCCAAATGACATGTGATTCGAGGTCAAACTGTTTAATCTGGGCCTTTACCTTTGCTACATATTTGCTGTCTGCCGTGTTGTTCCCAACAATCAACAACGTAAATCTTGGCTCACATTCTATGATTTTCGGGAGCGATTGAACCAACACAAGTAGCCCCTTTCTAGCTCCAACGTGACCAACAACGCATCCGACAAATTTATCCTCGTCGATTCCAATACGGCATCTTGCCTCTGCTCTTACCTTTTCACCCACGATTTTGAATCGAATAGTATCCACGAAACAGTGAATGGTTTTGCTTTTCGAAATCGACACCCTATTCAATTTTCTTTGTTGTTGGAGAATGAAGTCCGACGTTGCAATTACAAAGTTGTTGAATCGCCAATGTGGCTGGAAGTTACAGGCATGTGCCGTAGCAACGACCGGCACTCTACAAAAAAGCTTAAGCAGAACACCAAAGAAATTCGCACGGCTCATGTGAGTATGAACAATGTCGATTCGTTTCGATCGAACAAATTTGGCAAATCGTCGAAGCTCCCACGGGTTTCGATTCAACTCGCAAACAGAGTAACTGACCGCTGGTAATTTATTTTGTTCCTGCAAAAGCCAGCTGCCTGATCGCGTCACGATGAATACTTCGTGACCACTTGTTGTGAGATGTTTTGCAAGTTCTCGGCAGTAGGTTAACACTCCGTTGACCCGCGTTCCGGAAACCACCAGCATGATACGTAATCTCCGGTTGCTCATCGAACATTGCCCACCGAATCAACCGCGAAGTCTGCTTCCTGCAATCCCTGAACGACTGACTCGCGGATGGGAGCATAATCTTCAACAACGAGTACTCGCAAACTCTGCTCCTGATGGTTTGGCTGTGGAGAAATGGGGGCTTGGAAAACTAAAACATAAATAGACCGATTGGTTTTCACTGCACGCAGGAGTGATCGAGTTAGCACGACCTAAGTTTAATCATCAACGTACACGCTTGCCAGTGATGAGCCAATGGCTTGGATCTTAAGAAAACGATTAGAAATCGCAATCAGTGTCCCTATATTGAAAGTCAGAAATTGAAATGAACTTCCTTTTCCAATTAACAACTCATTGGCAGTTCTGGGCATTCTTTTCGGCGTTGGCTGCGGCCATGACGGCGATCTTCGCCAAGCTTGGCGTCAAAGATGTTTCTCTTGACATCACCACAATCGCTCGTGCGATCGTTATCGTGACGTGCCCCATATCTCTGATCTAGTGTTGTGATGGTCGCGATCCTTGGAGTCGTACTCCTTAGCGAGAAGCTATCACCGACCGCACTCATCGGAGTCGCACTGATTGCAGTGGGTTCGATTCTTGTCGCGCGAAGTTGAACGGGTGTGCCTTTTTGTTTGATGAATTTGTCAGAACTAGCGCAGTAACACGGAATGCGTGCTGCGGTAAAGTGAACCGCGCTGAAGTCTGTGGTAATGGGTATAAGATTACGGGCTGGCTACATTCCTCTTGGTTTGCTCGACCTTTCCCGGCAGTGTTCTGCCGAAGGACCGCAATTGACTCGGGCAAATCCTATGGACATGCTTGCGCAGAAGAGGCTAGACTGACGACGTTTTTCTAATGTCATCTCGAAAGCATCTCTTGGAACCTGAGCCCCAGCTCGAATCCGCCGCAAGCCACCCGACTCCGGTGAAGGTGCTGGTTTCTGAGCGATTTGGGCTTGTCTTTGTCTGGGTGCCCAAATGCGCATCGAGGACGCTGCATCGGATTTTCCTCGACATGCACGGCGTTGAAACGTCGCAGCAAAACGCGTCCAGTTTTTATCGTCACAACGCCCAGATGTTACAGGGGCAGTATGGTTTGTCTGCGAAATCGCTTTCAACTGGGGAGGCAATTGACCTAAAAACCAAACACCCCGAGTACAAATGGTTCACCATCGTGCGAGATCCGTATCGCCGATCGCTATCAAACTATTTCAATAAGATCAATCGCTTCGCTCGCCTGTATCGCCGTGACGTCTACGCGTGGGGCAAGTTGCGGCAATTCTTGGGTGGCCCCAAGGCGTGGAAGAACTCGCTTTCAGCGATGGAGTCCATGAAAAAGCAAATTTCGTTTGAAGAGATGCTGCTAGGTTTAAGGAAGTACGGCATTCGGATTGATGCCCACTTCATGCTGCAAACAGAGCACTGTCGTTTTGGAGAAATCGAGTACGACAAGATCATGCGAATGGAGGAGCTTACTGATTCTCTGCCAGAATTCTTTGAGTCGGCCGATGCTGACACGTCGAAGTTGAACTTGAAGAAAGAGAATCGATCCATTTATGCGAGCGATCACGACGCATACTTCACGCCGTTGGCAAAGGAAATCGTCGAAGAACTGTACGCCGGCGACTTTGAGAAGCTTGGCTATCCGACCCGCTAGTGCTTTGGGACAAGAGTCAAAGCGTTGAGTTTTACGACCTTCGCCTCTGAATCCGCAAACCGGCCAATCGACGAAGGCTGACCGGATAAGTACGTCTTTGACTCGTTTTGATCGTGTGCTGCTTATCGCTCGGGTTGAGGGTTCGTTGCCAAGTCGCCTCGGGGCTGTCCGTTGTTCAGTCGCCATGTTTTCAGTTGGCCAGAAAAAGTACCGGCGAAAACGTGTTTCGTTTCGTCATTGACGCAAACCGACGTGACGATTTCGTCCGAGCCCTTGTACTCACGCAGTGATTTGCCCTTTAGGTTCCACAGCCGAACCATTTTGTCCCGGCCTCCTGACAGAAGATTCCCCTTTCGCGTGAATTCGATCGCCAAGCAGCCGCCTGCATGAGCGTCAAACGTCTTCAGCGGCTTGCCGGTTTCGGCGTTGGAGACGTCCCAGAACGAAACTTTCCCAGACTCGCTGCCGGACGCAAATACTTTGCTATCGGCTCGCCAAGATATCGACGTCACCGCAGCTTTGTGGCTTGCTAGGCGGAAAAGGCTTTCCCCCGTCCGAGCGATTCGCAGAATCAATCCCCCCGCTCGATCGCCCGACACAAGGTACTTTCCGTCTGGACTGAATTGAATGGCCGTCACCCAGTCCGCATGCTCTCGCAGTTCGGCCGCGGGCTCTTCCGCGTCCGCTTCGTTCAGGTCATACAAACG
The DNA here is from genome assembly GCA_937929805.1 of uncultured Pirellulaceae bacterium. Lineage (GTDB taxonomy): Bacteria > Planctomycetota > Planctomycetia > Pirellulales > Pirellulaceae > Mariniblastus. The sequence goes on along the minus strand of CALFUT010000018.1, from coordinate 13,534 downwards.
TACGACGCGTTCAGGACCGCCAGTCGCGACTAGGGTCCCATCGCTCGACAGGTCCGCCGTCAGCACGGAATCCAGTTCGTCACCAAGCTCGATCTCACGTTTGCCGGTGGCAACATCCCAGATGGCAAAATTTCCAATGGCCGCCGCGCGTCCACCAGCGGCGATCAAGCGACTGCCATCGCGGCTGAACCGAACGACCTTCGGTTGGCCATTTTCCCAAGGAAGAATGCCTAGCAAACTTTGTTTTGACTTTGGGTCCGCGTGATAAAGCACAATTTGGTTCGCGGCCGCCATCGCGATGACGGGTGACCACGGACTGCTGGATAGGCTGGCAGGGATTGGGGCACGAGTCGTTTCGGCGTTCGGTTTGACCGGCAAACCAACGGGCATGGCCGCGTTCTTTGGGCGAATGCCGGGGGATAAATTTAAATCGAGCGACTTTCGCTTCTTCTTTGCGAGGGGCTTTGAGCCAGATCGATTGATCGCGCCATCGCTGATCCACTTTCGAATCATTTCGATGTCTTCCGCCGGAATCTTTTGACCGCTTGGGGGCATTTCGGGCGATTCGGCGTGAGTGATTAGCTGGAACAAGTAGCTGTCATCTGGAGAGCCGGGTTCGATCACATCGCCGCTGCTGCTGCCTTGCATCATTGCCGCGTAGTTGGCCAAGTTTAAATCACCTTCGCTTCTGTTTCCGTTGTGACAAGAAACGCAGTGAGTCCGAAAAACGGTTTTGGCGTGCTGGGCAAAGTTGAATTTGGCCGAGTCACCTTTTTCATCACCGCAAAGTTCGCTTTGGTGGCACAGGCAGCCAACCCAGAGACAGACGATCGCGACAAGCAATTTCAGTCGTGACATGCGAAGGTGACTTTTGCGAAGTGAACGAGTCAATAGAGAAAGGCTTTGCCAGTGATTCAAATTGCAGACCATTGTCGGCATCAATGATTGAACACGAACTCGCGTGAGTTCAATACCGCCCAGAAGATGTCTTGGAGAACTTGATTGCGCTTTCCGCCAGATTTCAGTTCCGACATTAGCTGGTCCAGTTCGCGTTCTGTTGGTGATCGCGCGAGGCATCGCAGGAAAATGTTTTCGATGATTTCCGGATTGGGCGTTTTGGATTTCACCATCTTTTGGATGACCTTCCCGCGTCCAATCTTGTTGTGGACCGTGTCGCCATTGATCAAGTGCAACGCCTGAGAAAGATTCGGTTGTGTGTTGACTTCGCAGGCACAGACCGATTGTCGCGTCGACTTTCCAAATGTGTTTAGGAAATGATTGGTCGTCTTGCCGTCGGGAATCTCCGTCGCGCTGGCTCCCGCGGGTAGTCCTGCGAAATCGTCAGTCGTTTCGGTGACTTGGGAAATGATGTCCAGCAGTACTTCCGCTCGGATACGCCGAAGCTTTGCGGCCCCAAAGTTTTTCTCGGCCTCGACCGAGTTCCAGCCGGACATGGTTCCTCGCTGATACGCGTGGGAATTGCAGATATCGCGTGCCAAGGCTTTGAAGTCGAATTCGGTAGCGATCAACCGTTCGGCCAACTGATCCAGCAGAACTTGATTGACTGGCGGATTACTGACTCGCACATCATCCACCTCATTGACGATACCAATCCCAAAAAACTGTTCCCAGATTCGATTTGCAAGGTTTGGAGCAAAGTACGGATTGTCGTCCGACGTCATCCAGCTGGCCAGTGCGATCCGTGGATCAGCGCTCGTGGCGTCAGCGTTTTCTCCTCCCAGAAATCGAGGCTTAACGACTTCCTTTGTCACCGGATGAAGAGTCTTTCCCTTGACGCTGAAAATAATTCGCTCGCGGGGGTCGGTGCCTCGCTTGCGACGAACCATGTCAAAGAACGCTACGAATCCGTAGTAATCGTCCATCGTCCAGCGATCAAACGGATGATTGTGGCACTGAGCGCATTGAATTCGCATGCCTAGAAAAACCTGCGCGACGTCCTCGGCGACTTTCTTTTGATCGGGAAGGTCTTGGAAGAATGTCGCGGGCGGGTTTTCAAATTCCCCACCGCTGGCTGTTAACATTTCCGTTAGCCACTGCTTGATCGGTACACCGTCATGAATATTTTGTTTTAACCATTGAGAAAACTTCCAGATAGATTTATCCGAGACCGGGTTGATGGATCGCACCTTCAAAAGGTCCATCCATTTCATGGCCCATAGTCGTTCGAAGTCGTCCGTCGAAAGCAAGCGGTCGATCAGCTTTGCTCGTTTTTCGATGTCTTCGTCAACGACAAAGGACGCGAGTTCTGTGCGGGACGGCAGCCTGCCTGTGAGATCAATCGAGACGCGTCGAATGAAGTCGGCGTCGGAACAAACGGGGGCCGGAACGATATGCAGCTTCCGAAGTTTTTCGAGGATGGCCACGTCGATGTAGTTCGCCTCTTCAATCCCGGTTGGCCATTCGAATCCGTCATCCTTCGAATGAACGATCACGTTGCAGCCAACGGTGTGGGCGCCGAATCGAGCCATCACAAAAGCTTCGCCGGGTCGGTCGGCAACGATTCGCCCATCGTTGGAGATCGAGGCGACATTCGAGTTACTGCTGGAAAACGCCGCGAGGTTTGTGACGTCACGTTCGGCTCCGTCTTCATAGATCGCCAAGACTTTTGCAGGTTGTTTTGCCTGATGGCCCTCAAGCACAACTTCTTTCGGAGTCATCGAGACTTGGACCAGCTGCGGTGCCGTTTCCCCATCGAACTTGGCTGTTTGTTCAATCCAATGCAGCAACTTCTGATAGGCGTCCGAGTCCTTTTCGAATAGTTTGCCGCCGGTATGAGGAACCGAGCCGGTCGCTTTGGCAAGCAGCAGGCTTTCGCCGGGCATCGCTAGATCGATTCGACGTCCGGGGATTTCTCGCACCAAAGTTTGATGGTCACCTGCCGGATCGTAACCAAACAGAGACAGGGCGAAGCCGTCTTTTCCGCGAGCGGCCCCGTGGCAACTGCCAGCATTGCAGCCATGCCGGGATAGAATTGGAACAACGTCGTTCACAAAACTCACGGTTGAATCGGTCTCTGCCTCGGTGGGCTCGTTACCGCAACACGACGTGGGAGCGAGCGTCCCCAGAACGACGACTGTCAGGACCGCGAACGACTTGAAAAGTGCACGTGATGGCAAACGGTTCATTGTTGGCCTCCCGACGTCTTTTCAGCTTTTACCGGCTGGCGTCGACTGGTCTTCTGCTTGGTTTTTGACGGATCTGAGAAACGCATCAGTAACCGCCCCGCGTCAAACACGATCGGCGTGTTGCTCTTTTTGATTGTCACTTCGAATTTTACCGAGTGATTTTTCTTCGTCTTGCAATTTCGGCCGACATTAATCGGGAACTGAACTATTTCATCGCCCGCCGAAAATGTTTGAGTCTGAGAAGTTACACCAGCCGGTAGCTGAGTCAGCTTTACCGAAGCGCGTCCCGCAAATTGTTCCAGTTTTTCGATTCGGCATTTCGCCATCACCCGCGAACCGACTTCCGTTGAGACCATACTGCCCTTGATGGACACGAAAGGTGCTGCGATCTCCAAGTCATGCAAGCCCGTCGAAATCTTCGTGCCTTGATCGTTGGGCGCGACGGCCGTGACGCAGATTGGCCACGAACCGATCGCCGCTTTATTGTTCGCGTTGATCGGATAGTTCGCTGTGCTCTGGTCCGGTTTGACTCGAATGGTGGGAGCGGCACCGATCCCGGGCGGTCGAAAAGGTAGCCGCAGAATGATCGGTTGGTTGAATCCCTCTTCACGATTAATTTTCACTTGTAAGTTCATTCGCCCACTTTGAAAGATCGGGGTCTTTGGCGGGACAAGGTCGACTTTAAACCGCACTGGCTCCAGTCGTGCGACCGCCAATTTGTCGACGATGCCGAACTTCATGCACATGTTGCCGGGCGCAACGCGCATTAACTGGGCTCGATTGAGATAGTGCCCCATCACGGGTGTGGTCGATGTTGCGACCGAGTCGGCGTCCGATTCGATAACCTGCCGTCCGATAAGTTTGATCAGCTGGCCGTGAGTGGCCTGAGAATTTCGGGATGTACGATCATCCGACTTTAGGTTTTGGTTGTCGCTTGCCTGTTTCTTATCTCCCGCCTTGTCTTTAAACGGCTCGGCCTGAAAAACAACCGGCATCGTAGTAGCGCCGGAAGGCATTGGGCGAGCGAACATGCGAATCGATTTTGGCAACTGTTCCGCGTTCAGTTCAAACGCTTCATCGAATTCGTTTCGCTCAGCCGTCAACATGATGGCGAACCGATTACCGGCCGGCACGGCGACCTGCTGTCGCTGTTGGGTGTAGCGTGCAAACTCTTTGATGGCAAAATGAAACGACGGTTGCTCAAGTCGAACATCCAGTTGGTAGCGAGTCGTTACGCCGGAGTGGCGGTTGGCGTTTTCGACCTCAACCACGTAGCTGCCATCGGCTGGAATCGTGACAACCAGCTGACTGTCCAACCCGTTCGTATCCGTGTTCGTGCCCAAGACACGGCTCTTTGCGTTTCGAACACGAACGATCGTGTCAATCGTTGATCCAATTCGATAGCCAAACGTCTCGACTCGGATCCGTTGATTCTTAACCGCGTCAAAACGAAAAAAGTCTCGGTCTTTCAGCGAATCGATCTCCCCATTGACACTAAACGGCAGCGAAAAGTTTCGTTCCAGCTTGTTCAGGTTGTCGTTTGGTTCCATTTCGCCGACAACTTCGAATTCAGGGTCGACCACGCGAATCGAAACCGGGGTCGGTGTTGAGCCAAATCGATCGACGACGTGAATGCTGTCTTGGTAAAGTTCAGGCGCGTCAATCTGAAGCGACTTTTTAATCGGTCCGGACGTATCGCCAAAGAACGCTATTTCCGAAAGTTCGTTTCGTTTTGCCACGGCAGGGACGGCTGTTGTTGGACGAGGAAAATTGCCGACGTGCATTCGGTAATACGCGTTTTTGTCGCCCTTGCCAGCCGCATCCGTCAAGTGAATCAAGTAGCGACCATCGGCTGGAAGCGTGGCGGAAACGAGTGGATCTTGCGTTGAAAACGGAGTGTCGTCCACGATCGCGATCCGTTTCCCCGACGGGTCAAAAAGCTCAAGGATGGTGTCACAAAAATCGCCCAAACGCATCGCGACGACTTCGACTGAAAGCCGTTCACCCGTTTTGCCGTCGAACGCAAACCAATCATGGTCTTCGTTTTCGATTCGGCCGGCGACAACCACACCAACGCCGTCCGGAAACTTGTCTGAATAGCGTTGCGGCTCAATCAGCTGAGCGCTCGCGCGATGATTGTTCGCCACTTCATCTTCCGACACTGCTGGATACGCTTCGACTTGGATGATCCGGTATCCGGACACCCCCGTGCGGGTTCTTACTTGAACCATGTGCTCGCCAAGCCGGCATTCGCGATTGATCTTGACGGTCACTTCAACCGTTTTGTCATTGATCGCCTTTAGTTCAACGACTTCGAATCCTTCGTCGTAGAAGAAGATCTCTTCCGCGTCTTTCAATCTGACGCCCGTGAACGTCAATTTATGTTCGGTGCCTTGTTGAACGCCACGTGGAAGCACTTGGTTCAGAACGGGAAGAGAAGCGAATGCCCCTTCTGCCATCGCGAATTGAAGCCAAGCGATGCCCAAAAGCGCGAAGGCAGTTCGCATGAATGTGGCAGATCGCGTTGAAGTTCGTGAAGTCATGATCTGAGGAAATGGCGGGCTGATTCGAGTGATGGCCAATTCAGACTATTTTGGTTTTTAGGCCAACAAGTCTGAGCGGACGTTGCCACCTTCGACGATTTCGATCGGTCGACCGCCGGGAGCCATGAGTTCCTTTTTCGCATTGATGCCCAAGCAGTGGTAGATCGTGGTCGCCCAGTCTTCGACCGAGAGTGGATCTTCGTCCGGTTCGCTGGCGGTGGCATTTGAGCTTCCAAAAACGTGACCGCGGCGAACTCCTCCGCCTGCTAACAAGTTGCTGAAAACTTTTGGCCAGTGATCGCGGCCCGCTTGAGCGTTAATCTTAGGCGAACGCCCGAACTCGGACGTCACGCAGACCAAGGTCGAATCGAGTAAGCCTCGTTCCGACAGGTCGTCGATCAATGCCGAAAACCCTTGATCGAATTGAGGAACATTGTTCTTCATGGCCGTTTCGATGTTCGCATGATGATCCCAGCCGCCACAAGTCAATGACACAAACCGCACACCGGCTTCCACCAGCCGTCGTGCGACCAGCATCCGCGCGCCGTACTCGTTCCGGCCATACCGCGTCCGGAGTTTGTCATCCTCTTTGGATATGTCAAATGCCTCACGAGCCTCTTTGGAGCTGATCAACGAAAATGCTTTGCCGTAAAATGAGTCCATGGCGTCAATCGCATCAGACTGTTCTCGTTGGCGAAAATGCTCGTTCACGATGTCCAGTAACTTCCGACGCTTTCCGAAACGCTGCATGTCAACATTTTTTGGCAGCGACAAATCACGGACTCGATAATCTTTCTTGGCCGGATCCGAACCAAGACTGAAACCCGCATGCGCGGAGCTTAAGTAGCCGGGGCCCGCGAACTCGTTGGGAACGTTCGGTACCAAGACGTACGGCGGCAAGTGATTGCGAGGCCCAAACTCCTGCGAAACCACACTGCCCATGCTGGGGTATCGCAACGCTGGGCTCGGGCGATAACCGGTGAACATGTTGTGGACGCCTCGTTCGTGAGCCGCCTCGCCATGCGTTAGGGAACGGATGATGGTCAGCTTGTCTGCGATCTGTGCCGTCTTCTTGAACTGGGACGAAAAACGAACGCCGGTCAGACTGGTGGCAATGCTGTCGAGCGGCCCTCGATACTCAATCGGCGCATTTGGTTTTGGGTCAAACGACTCTTGCTGCGCCATTCCGCCGGGCAAGAAAATAAAGATGACCGACTTCGCCGTTCCCTCCGAGTTCTGAAAATGATTCTGCTTCGAGTCGATTGGCTGAGCGGCTTGAGCGGCCTGAATTCTGAAAAAATCCGTCAACGAAAGACCGAGCCCACCAACAGCGCCGACGGTCAGCAGATTGCGACGGCTAAGAATGTGATCTGAACAAGTCATGGGCGACTCTTGGAGTTGCGTGTTGAGAAAAGCTGGCTGCTATAAGGAAATCGGAATCTCGCAGGGTTTGGGCTCAACCCTTCATCATAAAACGCGGTTTGAGGATGCCGGCTTGGATAATCACTCAGTAGCCAGCGAAATTATAACCCTTGAAAACGGGTTCAGGTTTTGGTTTTCAAGCGTTTTTGGCATCAGATTCATGCCAAATGCTGTTTTGGGGCCCAATTTCACTGTTTGGTTGGCACCATTGGGGCAGCGGAGCCGGTTTTCTCGTCAGGCCGCCGGGACGCTGAATCAGCAAGCGATTGTTCTGCCCTTGTTTGGTAACCGAGCCGCGGGGCCAAGTTTCCGAGTTTGGCAAAGTTTTCCGACTCTAACGGCTCCGTAAGCTGCCTCAAGTCTGCCTGATGAATCAATGCTTCCAATTTTGAGCGTTTTGATGGTCGATGATTCCCAACAGCGTTGTCCCGTCGACTTGCACAGGGTTATTCGCGCTTACCTCGTTCGTTTGTGGCTTGGCAATCTTATCATCATGACTCGATCTTATCTCCACACGGGCGGCCTCGTCAGTTTGGCCTTGGCTGTGTCGATTGTTGGACAGCTTGCGATAACCACAGCGGTGTTTGGTTGTGTTGGGTTTCTTCAGGATGGGTCCGAAACGACTGCACAGTCAGCAAGTTCACGACGAGTGGATGATGAGCTGGAGCCATTGGCGGAAGAGTTACAACTCGATCGCCCGCAGCCGGATGATTCGGAGCCGGGCGAAAGCAAGAACGACAAATTCTCTGACCGCGCCGAGGACATGGGTACCGATGAGCTGTCTCTCGATGACGAAGAACTTGATGACGATCTGCGAGACGATGATTCTGAAGAAGGTGCGCTCACGCCCTTCGTTGGCCCAGTCGCGATTAACACCGATACACGTTCGCTTCGGGTCAACATCGCTGAGTCAGACGCGACTGCTCCAGCTGATCAGTCTGGCGAACTGATCGCGCAAAGTCGTGGCAAAGCGATAGTCGTTCCCTCAGAGAAACGTTTTGCTTGGGCGGCACCCGATATCCGTTATCAGCCGCTGTATTTCGAGAACGTTCCCCATGAGCGATACGGCCAGACGCCCGAAGGATGCGAGATCCGCCAAACGGTTTTGTCAGCGGCACACTTTTTTGGATCAGCAGCGCTACTTCCATACAAGCTGCTGGATCAACACCCGCAGTCGTGCGACGGGCCGCTCGGTTTTTGCCGGCCGGGCAGCGAAACGCCTTTCGTCTGGCAACGCTCCATCGTCCGTTAACAATATTACTTTCTTCCCAAGCATTATCGTCGTGAGCAATAGGCAAACAAACATTTTCATCAATCAAAATCAGCTACCGGAGCAAGATCAGTCGATCATTGGTTCGCAGCTGACGATCAACATTATGTGCTTGTTTATTCTGACGCTGGTGGTACTGCTGCTGTCCACGGGGTGTTCTGCACAACGAAAAGCATCGTTGGAATACGAACCCATTTGCGATACGTGTTCGGACGTTTACCAGCAAATTGAAACTCCAGTGCTCGACGACTGCGGTTGCGATGAGGCCTGCGATGGTTGCGGAAGCGATCCACTGTTAGTCTCTTTGCCACCTGTTACGATCTCGAATTTTCACGACCAAGAAGCGTGGGAGCTAACGGTGGACGAATGCGTCCACATGGCGTTATCAAGCAGCAAGGTGATGCAAAAACTGGGTGGAGTGGTTACCAGTTCACCCGCCGCAGTGACCACGCTTTACGATCAAGCAATCAATGAAACCAGCAACGGCAGCGTTGAAGCGGCCCTTTCAGCGTTTGATACCCAATTGACGTCTGGTCTATTTTTCAATCACTCAGAACGTGCCTTCAACAACGTGTTCTTTGGCGGTGGTGTACCAGCGCTGACCACCGACGCGGCGACGTTTCAGACAGACCTGCAAAAAACGACCGCTGCCGGAACTCGGTTCACGCTGCGTAACCAGATCGATTACAACCGAAATAACTCGCCCGTCAATCAGTTCGGCAGTGCGTACGATTGGTTGAACTTGGTCGAAGTCCGACAGCCACTGTGGCGTGGTGCCGGAACGGCTGTCAATCGAATTGCTGGTCCAAATGCCGTTACGGGTGTTTACAACGGAGTATTGATCTCGCGCGTTCGATCGGACATCTCGCTTGCCGACTTTGAACGGTCCGTTCGAGACCTAATTCGCGACGTCGAACGCAGCTATTGGGAGCTATATTTCGCATACCACGACTTGCATACTCGGCTTGAGGCCCGCGACGCGGCCCGAGAAGTTTGGGAGAATCGAAAGTTGCAGTTTGAGAACGGCATCGGTCGCCCAGACGATGAAGCCCAAGCGCGGCAACAGTACTTCACTTTTCAAGCACAGTCAGAAACCGCGCTGACCGGCACGACCATCGGCCAACCGGGTGTTCTTGGAGCCGAACGAACGATGCGTCGGTTGCTTGGCTTAGCACCCGTTGATGGTCGCCTCATTCGTCCGACGTCTGACCCCGCCATTGCTCCCGTTGTGCTGGATTGGGATCAATCGCAAGAGATTGCACTCGATCGACGCGTTGAAATCAGGCGTCAGCAATGGTCCGTCAAGCAACGCGAGCTAGAATTGTTCGCCAGCCGCAAGCTGAATCAGTGGCAGCTGGATTTTGTGGGTCAGTACGGGTTCCGTGGATTTGGCGACAACCTGTTTGGTAGCCGTGACCGTCCCAACGGAAGTGCGTTTGACGATCTGATCAATGGTGATCTGGACGACTGGCAGTTGGGAGTTGAGCTGGGCGGAGCGATTGGTAACCGTCGTGGACACGTCGCGATTCGCAACGCGGAACTAAATCTTGCGCGTGAGAAAACGATCTTGAAGGAGCAAAAGCGTCAGTTGCTGCACGATTTGAACGCCGCCTTTGTCGAAGTCGATCGAGCGATGGCTGCCATCCGAACCAGTTACAATTCGAATGTGGCTGTTCAGGAAGAATTGATCCCAAAGCGTAAACGCGTTGACGCTGGACAGGATGAAGTTTTCTTTTTGCTGGACACTCAACAGCGAGCCACGTCGGCCGCCAGCAACGTGCACCGAGCCATCGCGAACTACAACCTTGCTTTGATCGAATACGATTTCGCGTGCGGACGGCTACTTCAAAGGCACGGCATTTCTCTTGAGGAGGGGCCATGGGACCGCGAATCGATCGAGAACTCGGTGCGTCGAGCCCCGCATTATGTGGCTCGCGGTCCCAACGTGTGTGATCGCGACCTCGCCCCAATCAGCGCTGGCCCGGAAGTATCTCGATAAGTTGTGAAAGTGGACAATTGAGCGTCTTGCGTTTTCACGACGTTACGCAACGGATCCTCAGCCCATCTTCGCTTAGCGTGAAGATCTTGTCCTCGTTCTGTGCCACAACTTCTTTGATTTGCTCATTCGTAATGGACTTACCATGCGAGTTCGCGTTGGATACAAGTTCGTCGATGTTCGCCCATCTTTCGGCATCCAATTTCAACCCAATCTTCTCCGGGTGATGCCGCAAAATAAAGCTCAAGTACTTGCTGATTTTTGTGAGTCGTCGGTTCATGGCGGTAGTCTACTCCATGCCGCCCGCCCCGATACCCCGTACGCAGATATTGGTCAGTTGTTAGTTCGCAGCGGTCCAATTGCTATTCACGAGGGGTTGCCGCGTTGGAAAAACCGTTCCGTTTCGCTAACATCCGATCCCTCAACCGCCCCGAAGATGACACCCATCCATGAAATCAGACGTCGCCAATAGAATCGCCGCCGAACTCGGCATCCGTGTGGGTCAGGTGAAGTCGACGATTCAACTTCTGCAAGACGGAAACACGATCCCGTTCATCGCTCGCTACCGAAAAGAGGCAACCGGGACGCTCAATGAGATCCAGTTGCGAGCCATTGAAGACGCGTTGGACAAGAGCAATGCTCTTGCGGCGCGGATGGCGGCGGTCTTGAAAAGCTTGAAAGAGCAGGGCGTCCTGACTGATGATTTGAGAGCCAAAGTCGAATCGTGCCTAGACCTTCGTTCGCTGGAAGCAGTTTACTTGCCCTTCAAGCCACGTCGCCGCACGCGAGCCGCCATCGCGCGAGAGCAAGGTTTGCAACCGCTGGCCGACCTAATGCTTACGCAGGAAAGAATCGGCCAGCCCCGCAATGTGGTGCTAAAAAAGTACATCGATCCGTCTAAGGACTTGCCGGACGCGGACGCTGTCCTGAACGGTGCTTTGGATATCGTTTCCGAAACGTGGGCCGATCAGGCCGACACTCGACAGTGGCTTTACGATCAGGCTTTCAAGTTCGGAAAGATTAGCTCGAAGGTGAAGCGGGGCAAAAAGACAGCCGATGGAGCGGACAAGTTCGAACAATACTTCGATCGGCAGGAATCGCTCGGCCGCGTCCCCGGGCACCGAGTCCTTGCCATGCTTCGCGGATCCGATGAGGGCATCTTGCGCGTTTGGATTGAGATTGATGACGAACGCGAGATCAGAACACTCCAACGGCGATTGGTGACGAATCGGCAGTTCGAGTTCTACTCAGATCTGACCGACTGCGTGACAGACTGCTACAAACGCTTGCTGCTTCCCGCGACCGAATCGACCATTGTTGGGCAACTGAAGGAAACGGCAGGCGACGAAGCCATCGCCGTCTTTGGCAAGAATCTAAACGATCTGCTGATGGCGGCTCCGGCAGGCCCCAAGGTCACGTTGGGGATTGATCCCGGCTTTCGCACGGGCTGTAAAGTGGCGGTGGTCGACAAGACGGGCCAATTCTTAGCGAACACGACCATCTATCCAACGGCTCCGAAGAACGACGTCGATGGTGCCGGCGCGAAGCTGATCGATTTGATCAAGAAACACAACGTTCAGTTAATCGCGATCGGAAACGGCACAGCTTCCCGGGAAACCGACGCCTTCGTGGGTGACTTATTGAAGAAGCACAAGGCCGATCTGTCCAAGCATGGTTTGTCTGGAATCGCAAAAGTTATGGTTAGCGAGTCAGGAGCATCAATCTACTCCGCCAGTAACGCGGCAGTCAAAGAGTTCCCCGATCTCGACATCACCGTCCGCGGCGCGATCAGTATTGCTCGACGGCTGCAAGATCCGCTGGCCGAACTGGTAAAAACGGATCCGAAGTCGATCGGCGTTGGGCAGTACCAACACGATGTGAATCAAACCAAGCTACGGAAATGTCTCGATCGTGTGGTCGAATCTTGCGTGAACAGTGTCGGTGTCGATCTGAACATGGCCAGTGCTGCACTGCTTTCACACGTTGCCGGGATCGGACCGAAACTAGCCGACAACATTGTCGAACATCGCAACTCCAACGGCCGATTCGAAAACCGGAAGCAACTTTTGAAAGTTCCCAAGCTGGGCAAAAAGGCTTTTTTGCAAGCGGCCGGTTTTTTGAGGATTCGCGGCGGCCAACAACCGTTGGATAACTCGGCCGTTCACCCGGAAAGCTATCCCGTCGCTGAACGAATGGCGAAAGCACTGAAGGCGGACCTCGGTAAGATCGTTGGCAACTCAACGCTTGCCGAAAAACTGACGCCTTCAGAGTTCGTTACGTCAGAGGTTGGTCTCCCGACGGTTGAGGACATCATTTCAGAGTTGGCAAAGCCCGGTCGCGATCCTCGAAGCGAGTTCAAGATCGTCAAGTTCAATGATTCGGTGAACGACATTAAAGACTTGAAGCCAAATCAAGTGCTCGAAGGCGTGATCACTAACGTTACCCATTTTGGTGCCTTTGTTGATCTTGGTGTGCATCAAGACGCGTTGATTCACATTTCTCAACTGGCGGACGAATTTGTTTCCGATCCCAACGAAGTCGTTTCAGTTGGTGACGTCGTGAAGGTGAAAGTGATGGAAGTCGACATCGCCCGCAAACGCATCGCGGCAACGCGGAAGTTCTGATTTGAATTGGCGATTGAGAGACGCAAGCGAGCTTTTCATTTTGCCTCTTTATTGTCGCTGCCGAGTTCTTTGAGATATTTGTGGACCGGATCACAAGATCGACAGAATGTTTTTTTACATTGGCCAGAGTGATGGTTCTGCTCGTCCTGTGAGCCTGTCGAAACAAGTTCAGGACGGTAAGGTTTTGAGTTTTCTCTTTACTTCAACCTCGGTTGCCCCGAAATTGATCAACAGGCCGACTTCAGTATTTGTCGAGGTCAGGTAGTTGACGAGTTGAACCTCGTGCATGGTCGTCAACTGACGGACTGCTTTGAGTTCGACGATCACCTTGCCCTCGACAAAGATGTCGGCGATGAAGTTACCAACGTTTTGGCCTTCGTAGTTGACTTCAATTGAATTAGTCGCGACTTAATCTGACATTCTTTATAATTGATTTTGGGGCGAATGAAAAAATTCGCGCCAAGCGAATTTTTTCATTCGCCCCAAAATCTTTCGAACTTCAAAGGAGTGTTAAGATGACGACCGATCAAAAG
>CALFUT010000017.1 GCA_937929805.1 uncultured Pirellulaceae bacterium | reverse complement strand
TCTGACACGGGATCACATTCTTTCCAGCTCATTATTGTGGCTCCTTTGGAGCCACAATAATTAAGACCAAAATGTGATACCCATGTCTCCGAACACCTGTAACCTATCTCCCCGGTCTGTACAACGGAGCCTTCCCCTCCCTGCATTTTGTACTCTCGCAACTGGTGCAGACGGAGTCTTAGATCGGGGGACGGAACTTCCCTCTCCCGCGCTTCGGGTTCATGCAGCTAAGTTGGCGTTGTTCAGTGTCCAATTAATCAAACACGATGGTGCGATTTGAGTACGTGATCGTCTTATGATGAAGCGCTTTTGATAGCGCGGTCGCGAACACTTGCTTTTCGATGTCGCGTCCAACCTTTTTCATTTCGTCAATCGACTGTCCCGGTTGGACTCGAATCACGCCCTGTTCGATGATCGGGCCTTGGTCCAGTTCCGGAGTGACGTAATGCGACGTCGCTCCCATGAGTTTCACACCTCGTTCGTAAGCCATCTCGTATGGTTTGGCTCCAACGAACGAAGGCAGGAACGAGTGGTGAATGTTGACGATCGGACAGTGGGTCGAATCAATAAAGTGCTCGGTTACGACTTTCATGTATCGCGCTAGACCGATCAAATCAGGTTGGTACTGCTGGATAATCTCCAGTTGCTGCGGCTCATGTTTGGCCGGATCCTTCCAAGTCTTGACAAAGTGAAATGGAATCTCGTGCCGTTCAACGATATGACGCACGGATTCACGATTGCCGATCACGAACGAGATTTCAGTGTTGGGATAATCTCCCGCCTCGTGCTTGTTCAGGACTTCAATCAATGCGTGGGGTTCATGGGAAACAAACAGGCCAAGCTTTTGTTTCTGGCTGAAGAAATGGAAGCGGAACTCGGCATTCAAACCTTTCGATACGGTTTGGAAAGCCTCAGTGAATTCAGCCGGACTGGCTTCTTCATCGTCGATTTGCCACTCAAGCCTCGAAAAAAAGCGGCCCGCGTCGGTGTACTCTTCAAAGCGAGAAATGCTGAGTCCTCGCAGCGTAAAGAATGAGACGATGTGCGCAATAATCCCTGCTTTGTCGGGGCAGGAAAACAATAAGCAGGCGGTGCGATGCAAGGAAGTGTCCCCTCAAGATAAGACGAGAGCATGTTGCTCTTAACGATAGCGTCTGAAGCGTTGGAAAAACCAAGTGGAAGGTGGCTAAAAGTCGCCAAATTAAACGAAACGCGGGCGATAGGAAGTGGTAGAAGAGGTTTTCGACAGATTGGTCCGGCGCCTTGAAAAAACGCGAATTGAACGCAGGAACTATGTCATCTGTCTCGCAGTTTTGCAACTCAGAACTTCAACGAACCACGGAGAAATTGGGGACGCGAGCGCAAAAACGGCTTGCCTGCAGATTCGTGTTGTATAGTTCTTGTAGTTAAGTTTGGTAAGGCAGGGTGTTGCAGAAACGGAGGACGTGATGACTCATTGGCTGACCGAAGATGCGTTTGTGCCGATGTTGGTCGGGATTTTCATGGCAACGACATTGTTGCTGATGGCTTGGTCGGCTCGGAACAAGATCGTGCTGTTTGCTGCGTTGTTCGTTGCTGCGGCGACCGCGGGGATCGTGGTCACCGAAGCGGCGATCGTCACCGATCGGGAAACGGTAACCGATTTGATCTATGAACTGGCTGGCCACGTCCGAGCCAACGACGCGAACGCGATTGGAAGGTACATCAGTCCTGACGTACCAGCGGTTACCAAGCGGATGCGTAGTGCGATGGAGCGTTTCGAAGTCCAGTCGTGCTCAATTACCGGAGTCACAGATTTTTCGACCATGGGCGATAAAGCGACAATCGATTTTGTGGCTTGGGGTCAAGGGAAGCAGCGTCGCGGAGGCTTGGAAAGCCCGGCCAACCCAAAAGTCAAATTGGACCTGAGAAAGCAACCGGACGGCGCGTGGAAGATTATTGGCTATGACGTAAGCGATCCGCGGTCAGGCATTTCGCTATGATGCGGATCGGCTATCCATCAAATGGTTTTGGCGTTTGTGGGTCGAGGCACCCGTTTCCTTGATTGATTGGCACTTTTGGGCGGGCTCTTTGTGAGGGTGTCCGCAGCGAATACAATCTCCGTCTGACAAGACCTGTTTCAAACCGCGCAGCACTTAACTTATTTTGTATTTTGATCATGCCTGAATCCACTTCGCTTGACCTTGCCCAATATGTTCGCGACGTTCCTGACTTTCCAAAGCCGGGGATCGTTTTCAAGGACATCACACCGTTGTTGCTTCATCCTCCGGCGTTCGAGGCCGCGATTGATCGCCTCGCGGATGAGTTCCGTGACCAAGACATCGACGTGATTGCCACGGCCGAGGCTCGCGGTTTCCTTTTTGCTGCGCCGTTGGCGATGAAGTTGGGCAAAGGCTTGGTTCCAATTCGCAAACCGGGCAAGCTTCCCTACGAAACGCACTCTCACAGCTATGATTTGGAATACGGTTCGGACACGCTGGAAATGCATGTTGACGGAATCGAGGCCGGGCAGAACGTCTTGGTGGTTGACGATTTATTGGCTACAGGCGGCACGATTGGTGCATGTTGTGAAATGATCGAAAAGTGTGACGCGAAAGTTGCCGCTTGCGCGTTTTTGATCAACCTGACCTTTCTGCCGGGTGCTGAAAAGTTGTCGCGATACCCAGTTTTTAGTGTCATTGAGTACTAGCTGGGCGTCGTCGACGCGCAAACTGGTTTGCGACCTACATCACTCGCGTCGACAAGTCGATCATGTCGCTGGCAATTGGAATTGCTGGGTGCCATGCCTCACGCTTGCGTGAGCATGTCGTCAAAAGAAGATAACATTGGTAGTCGCAGAATCGTCCAGTCAGCTTTCAGTTGTCGTTAGAAGAATTTCCTATCCGGCCACACTTGCTGCCAGTCAAATTTCAGCATTCCCGCTATGAGCGCTAACTTGGAACCTAACCCACAATCTGAACTCGTAACGCTGGACAACCTTCAGCCGCCTACAAAGCGATCCTTAATCGGGCTCTCGCGCGAGCAGCTTGGTGCCGAGCTAGTGTCGGTTGGAGTGCCGGAAAAACAAGCTCGCATGCGAGCGTCTCAGATTTGGCATTGGCTATACATCCGCGGCGCCGTTGACTTCGATCAGATGCTTAACCTAAGCAAGGATCTTCGCGCTTCGCTGGCGGGGAAGTATTCGGTGGCGTTGCCCGAGGTTGTTACTGAGCAAGTTTCGACCGACGGAACCCGGAAATGGTTGGTGCGTTTTCCGGCGGATGGAAAGACCGGCCCCGTTGAGGTCGAAACGGTTTACATTCCTGAAAGAGATCGAGGAACGTTGTGCGTTTCCAGCCAAGTCGGTTGCTCGCTGACTTGCACGTTTTGTCACACGGGCACGCAAAAGATGGTTCGTAACCTGACCACGGCAGAAGTGCTGGGGCAGGTGTTGTTGGCTCGACATCGGCTGCGTGACTTCGCCGGCATGGAAGAAGATTTCGACATCATCGGGCCAGCGGAGGGTCGTAAGGTTTCGAACATCGTCATGATGGGCATGGGCGAACCGTTATTTAATTACGAAAACGTGAAGCACGCATTGCTGATTGCGTTGGATGAGGACGGGCTAAACTTTTCTAGGCGTCGGGTGACCGTTTCAACGTCCGGAGTCGTTCCCGCAATCTACAAGCTGGGCGAAGAGACACGCACGATGCTGGCGATCTCGTTGCATGCTACTAACGACACGTTGCGTGATGAATTAGTTCCGATCAACAAGAAATATCCGTTAGATCAGTTGCTCGACGCATGCCGCGCCTACCCCGGTTTATCGAGTGCTCGTCGGATCACGTTTGAATACGTGATGCTTAAAGGCGTCAATGACAGCATCGCCGATGCTCACAAAATGGTGGAGCTGTTGAGCGATATTCCTGCCAAGATTAACTTGATCCCCTTCAATCCGTGGCCCGGTTCGGAGTATGAATGTAGTGACTGGAAGCAAATCGAAAAGTTCTCCGCCTATTTAGTCACCCGAGGTTTTACGGCTCCGATTCGCACACCCCGCGGTCGCGACATTCTTGCTGCATGTGGGCAATTGAAATCGGAATCGAAAAAGGCTGCTTCCTAGGGAGTTGCAGAGGCAGTGTGTCACGGTTCTGTAAAAACCTTCAGCTTCCTAGGCGTGTAAAGTTGTGGGGCCGATTTGAGCGTTTACCGTTCTGAAATTACGCTATAATTTCTGCATGGCTGAACCGTACACAATTCTTGACACCACCCCCGAAGCAGAAGCAGTCTTGATTGAATTGCTTCGAGCCAAGCCACCAGCACGGCGACTTGAAGAGGCCGTTTTGGCGAGCAATCGAGTGGCAGAACAATGCAAGGAAGCAATTCGCCGCGCGGATCCCGAGTTGTCTGAGGTTGAAGTCAGACTTCGGTTTATCGAGCTCAATTACGGGCAGGAACTTGCTGAGAACGTCAGATCGTACTTGGCTGGCAAACGATGAGTGACATTCCGGGGCTGGTCGAAGCGTTAGAACCCATTGCCAGAATTTTTCAGGCGATGAGAGTCAACTTCTACGTCGGTGGCTCGGTCGGCAGACGCTTTGTCGCCGGTTCTTTCACTCGATTGATTGCCAAGGTCATCGGATTCTTCAGATGGCATCGCAAGAGTGTTCGCTCGATGATTCTCGAACACTTGCTGTACGAGTGAGTGGTGGTTCGGGTTTTAACATCCATGATGCGGGAATCGCTGCGTTTCGCGCGTGCATCGCGCAAAAATTACATGCGTGTTCTTGCTGATCGGCTATTATCGACTGTATCAGTCAGTAATCCGGCATTGAAGAACGGACGGCATGAGACGGACGATTCCAGAGTATGAGAGCAAGGCGGTTTGGCGTCTGTTCATTTACAGCTTAATTCTGGCGTCGTCGTATACTCTTTCTCGCACGGTTGGCGACAGTTTGTTTCTGTCTCGGATTGGCAGTGAAAGTCTGGCGGCGATCTATGTCGTTTCTGGGATCGTCACCGCGTTTGTCGCGTCGATTTGGTTTTCTTTGACCCGCAAGCTCTCTCTGGAGTGGTCTTTCCGCGCGTCGGGAATCGCGTTCTCTTTGATGACATTCCTTGCGGCCCTGCTGCTTCCCAGCTTTCACCATTCTTTGTGGCTGCTTGCCGGAATCTATCTGTTGGCCGACGTGAAAGGATGCGTCAACGCGATCAATGTCGTCACCGCGATGAACCAAATTCTTGGTGGGCACTCCAGTCGTCAGGGGTGGGCTCGAGTCGGTTTGGGAATGCCATTGGCTGGGATCTTGATCGGAGTGCTAATCGGCGTGGAAGCGAATTGGGTCAGCCTTCGATCGTGGCTGTTTCTTTCGGCAGCGCTTGATCTGGTAGGAGCGGTTACCGTTTGGAATTCTCGCAAACTGATTGTTCCAAAGACCTCCCAGTTTCCTCGCAGTTTGGATGCTATGTCGTCGATCGCCGAACGGTTTTCCCATCGAGCGAGAGTCTATGCGTCATCAACAAAATTTCAGTTTTGGATCGGTTGCCTGATCGCGACCAAGGTTGCCGTGCTGACGATGGTGTCGTTCGAGTGGAAGTTGTCGGTGCACGCGGTGTACGTCGATGACGAAGAATCGCTGACTCGGTTTTTCGGTGTGTTCTATGCCGTGACGGGTGTGATCACGGTTCTCTTGCAAGCATTTGTTGCAGGTTGGCTATTGAAACGACGTAATATCGGGCTTTCAATTTTGGTGATGCCTGTTTCGTTGCTGGCCTTCAATACGCTGTTTGTACTTGGCAGCGGAGTGCTGTTTCTGGTCGTTGTGTCGACACTGGCGAAGATGATGGAAGTCTGGCGACGCAGCGTTCACGACACCGCACTTGGGTACCTGTATACAAAAATTAAGCGTGAAAAACGCCGCCGCGCGATCGCGTGGAACTCGGGACTGGTCAAGCCACTCGCGGAGGTCTCCGTTTCTTTGGTCCTTCTGTTCGGCTCGGGTATCACCCATCGACTGACGCTGCTGGCTGCGACGGCTCTTTGGTTGACATCCACTTTTGCTCTGCTGCGGTTGGTACGAAAGACACAGCGGCGTAAGAAGCGAACCGTCGCGTTATCTGAAAACGCCGCTGTCAAAGGCGAGGCCGCCGAGCCAGCGTAAGTTGCTGGGTTCATCAGGGAGTTTCGTGGGCGTTTTGGTTGAATAGTCGCGGAGTGACATCAAGATGTCGCCCCAGACTTCAGTTTGAGCCGCCGTTTTGGGGATTCCAAGTCGCAGCGTGCCGGCGGGAGGGTGAGGCTCCGCCCGAGCCGTGCGAAGCAAAAAGCTTATCCAATTCAAAGGGGGCAGACGGAGCCTTCCCCTCCCAAACATTGGCTTCGCTCAGCTAACGTAGCGCTGGCCAGCCTAGGCTAACACATTGACGCAGTGATCGCAAATTATTGACAAAAGATCGTTCGTGATTGACGAGCATTCGAAACCGAACGCGTTCACGCGACAGGGGCTCGCTCATTGGTCGAGCAGGATTCGGTCGTTAATGCTTGCCGGGCGGTGGTTACTTGGTCGACGGCAAGCTCCGGTGATTCGGCGATCGCGGTGAGGTGCCCCATCTTGCGACCGGGTTTTGGCTCGCTTTTGCCATACAGATGCAGTTTTACATTGGGAGTCGTTAACGCGTTGTTCCAGCGAGGTTCTCCGTTGGTCCACGCGTCGCCCAGCAGGTTGGCCATCGCGGCGGGTTTGATGCGATCGGTTGACCCAAGCGGTAAACCACAAACGGCCCGAACATGCTGCTCGAACTGGCAGGTGGCATTGGCCTCGATGGTCAAATGGCCCGAGTTGTGCGGACGTGGTGCGATCTCGTTGACAAGAATTCGGCCGTCTCTGCCATGGAAGAATTCGACACACAAAACGCCGACCGATTCCAAGTGGCTCATGATCTGACAGGCGATATCGGTTGCCTGTTTTTCGATCGTGGGCTCAAGCCCGGACGGCGAAATGGAGACATCCAGAATGTGATTGTGATGCTCGTTCCGACTGGTCGGGAACGCGGCCACTTGGCCGGTCAAACTTCTGGCGGCAACCACGGAAAACTCGAAGTCAAAATCGATCAGGCGTTCGAGAATCGCTTCCGTACAGTTCAGCTGCTTCCACGCGGATTCGATTTCCTCGGTCGAGCGAATGAAACGTTGGCCTTTTCCGTCGTAACCTTCTTCGGTTGTCTTTAAAACAGCCGGGAAAATGGTTTGAGCGGCAGCCTGCAATTCTTCCAGCGAATGAACGACTTGAAAATCACAGGTGGGAATATCGTTTTCGCACAAGAACGTTTTTTCTCGGCCACGATTTTGAGTGGTCCATAGCGTTTTGATTCCCGGATGAACGAGAGCGTGCTTGCCGGCGGCTTCCAGTGCTTTGGTAGGAATGTTTTCGAATTCCAGCGTGACAATGTCCACGTTTTGGGCGAACGATTCGACGGCAGGTAGATCTAAGTAGTCAGCCTGAATTTCAACGTCAGCGACCTGCCCTGCCGGAGTATCCTTGTCGGGTGACAGCACGTGGACTCGATAGCCCATTCGTTTCGCGACGACGGCCATCATCTTTCCAAGTTGGCCACTGCCAAGAATGCCGATGGTCGAGCCCGGAAGAATCACTTGGTTGTCGCACTCTTCAGCGCTCATAGGTCGTTGTCCTCAAGCACGGCGTCGGTTTGAGATTTCATGAACGAGTTCAGTTTTTCTCGGACGGCCAAATCATCATTGGCCAAAATCCTTGCTGCCAACAAGGCCGCGTTTTTTGCTCCGGCATCTCCGATCGCTAAGGTCGCGACCGGAATTCCTCCCGGCATTTGCACAATCGAAAGCAGCGAGTCTAATCCGCTGAGTGCTTGGCTTTGAACGGGCACGCCCAAGACAGGTAATCGAGTCAACGAAGCAACCATGCCTGGTAAATGAGCTGCTCCCCCTGCCCCGGCGATGATCAGTTTAAGGCCCCGGTCTTCCGCCGATTGAGCGTACTCGACCATCCACGCCGGCGTTCGATGGGCCGACACGACTTTGGACTCGTGCGGGATGTCAAACTGAGTCAGCAAATCTGACGCGTGTTTCATTGTGGGCCAGTCGGACTTGCTGCCCATGATGATCCCAACGACCGGTGCCGCGGCGGGAGATGTGTTGCCGTCTGGTGGCATTCAATGACCTGTTGAGTAGATGGTGAAATGGAGCGGATCTAGAGGCTGTGGTTTCGAAAGACCTATTTTATCAGCTGTCCCAGTTCCTGAAAGAGTTGGTTTATTCGACGGGCGAATTGAGAGGATGGTGATTTTGGGCGGCCACGAACGCATCGGATCTGGTTGAGCCGCCGTTCAGGCAGGTTTCCTTGAACACGTTAATGTTTGACGGTTGAGGAAACGAGCGAAAATGGCAGTTGGCTTGATTCGGGAACGAACGTTCCATTTGCCGTAAAAACAGTAGCGTTGGGCACATCAAGCCTGTTCAATTCTCGGCAAGGAAAATAGGATTCAATGACAATTTCAATTCTGCGGGCTTTTCTTGATGCGACGCTTGGCCCCATTCATGCCTGTTGATTTGGAATGGATTCGGTTCTTGGAAAAGAGCACGATTTGAGATGTTGCAATTTCGCAATTTTGTTTTTTGATTGACTACGATGCAATTGACTCGCTCAGCCGGCATGCTGCTTCATGTTACCAGCCTGCCAGGGAAGTTTGGAATCGGCGATCTTGGGCCGGCCGCCTACCAGTTCGTCAATTTTCTTGAATCGGCCGGTCAAAGCGTTTGGCAGATCCTTCCGCTTTGTCCTCCGTCGGCGGCCAACTCTCCTTACAGTAGCTACTCGGCTTTTGCCGGAAACACGTTGCTGATTAGTCCGGAGTTGTTGGTGGAGACGGGTTGGCTTGCGAGTGAAACGCTCGATGCACTTGCCGCGGAGTTTCAAGTGGCTTCTTCATCGGCGCCGAGCAAGGTCAACTACGGTGCCGTCGAACAATTCAATCGACGAGTATTGGCCGAATCCTTCCAACAGTCGCGCGAACGTGTGCTTAAAAGCGATGCGTTTACCAGTTTTACTCAACAACAATCGTGGTGGTTGAACGAATTCGTTTTGTACGAAGCGATGCGAGAACATTTCGGGACAGGAGACTGGACGAAGTGGCCTCGTGAGTGCCGGAATCCTTCCACGGTGCCTGCCAGTTTGCTAGTCGAACTTGATGATGCAATTGCGTTTGCCGAGTTCAAACAGTTTCTGTTCGATCAGCAGTGGGAGCGATTGAAGGATCAAGCGAATCAGCAAGGCGTTTCTATCTGCGGCGACATGCCGATCTTTGTGGCATTAGAAAGCGCCGACGTCTGGGCAAACCAGAGTCAGTTCTTGTTGGATGCTGATGGGCGTCCAACCGTCGTTGCGGGCGTGCCACCAGATTACTTTAGTGAGACCGGTCAGTTGTGGGGCAATCCGCTTTACGATTGGCAGGCCATGCAAGAAGACGCTTACGGGTGGTGGGTGAAACGGTTCCGTCGGGCGTTGGAGCAGTTTGATTTGTTACGTGTTGATCACTTTCGCGGCTTTGCGGGCTACTGGGAAGTTCCAGCCAGCGCAGAAACGGCTGCGTCCGGACAATGGAAAACAGGTCCGGGAGATCAGGTTTTCCTTGCCGCGCGGCGGGTGCTGGGTGAGCTGCCGATTTGGGCGGAGGATCTGGGCGAGATCGACCAACCGGTTCACGATCTGCGCGACAGTTTAGGCTTCCCAACGATGCGCGTGATGCAGTTTGGTTTTGACACGTTCCACGACGATTTTCATCGACACACGACCTACCCAGAACACTGCATTGGTTACACGGGGACTCATGACAACGACACATTGATGGGTTGGTGCGTGGCCCGTTCCGAATCTCGGCCACAGGATGCCGG
>CALFUT010000016.1 GCA_937929805.1 uncultured Pirellulaceae bacterium | reverse complement strand
GGTTGTCACGTGTTTTTGATTTCATGATACACCTGAACAGAATAGAAATAATCGAAATAAGTAAGTCAGCTGCCATTGATACTGGCAGCAAAAAACTGAAGGTAGGTCAATCGAATTGGTTGCGGTTCGTTTCGTCTCCGTCAGATTCGCTCTCGCGCCAAGATGGCCGAATGACTCCGGCAAAGCTGGTGCCAACTTGAACGTGATCGACCTCGAACGTCTTGTTGCCTTTAAAGTTTGCTAGGCCGATTCGGTCGAAAGCAAAATTCCCTTGGCCCACCACGTCGGGCACGCACTTGGTTTCATCCCATAGCGACGGCGGGTTCTTGAAGACCTCAATCGTGTCGACGTTGTTTTCGCCAAACGTAATCTTGGCGACGAACAAAACGACATCCGTTGTTTCAGGTCCAAAGTCGCCCAATTCCAGCAGCGAATTGTTTTGGCCGTTGATCTCGGACGTGGCAGCCCAACCAGTGACGCCCGCCTCGATATCGGGGGCTCGGACTTTGCCTTCGGTCCATCGCTTGGCTGCACCGTGGCCAATGCATAGCACGCGGTTGCGGTTTCCGTCTCCTCGATGAAGTTCGAATCCGTAGAACCCTTGGTCCAACGCATCTATTTTTTGAAGGAAGCCAAAGTACAACGTCGTGCCGTCTCGACCGATCACTCGTGCGCCGTCCTGTTCCTCAACGAAGCCAGCTGAATCGAAAACGCCATTGAATGAAGTGCTCATCAAACGCCGGATTCGGTTGTAGCTGCCTGATAGTGAAGCGTGGTTGCCGCTGGAAGAAAGCACACCGTGCCGCAAGCTGCCCGGCCAGACGCCGCTGCCATCGGGTAGGTCGCTCTGGACCGACACATCCACCCAAGGACCTCCCCAGCCAAAGCCGCCGTTCTGTCCACCCAAAGGCCCAGCCGGATAATCAAAATCTTCGCCCGCCAGCAAACCACTGACCGGCCCAAGATTCGACGAAAGCGTGCGGACAAACGTTGTGTCTGACTGATCAAGGCGACTCAGCTTGTTGTTTTGGCCTTCGTAGCGCACGGCCTCGTTGGTCCGCCACTGGACCGTCTTGAACGGGCCGTCCTTGCTTTCGCGATAGTGGCCCTCGACCAGTCCGTTGAAAACGTGGACCTCGGCGTTTCCATCGACGTCTGCCAGCACACCGAACTCGGTGCCGCGGTCAATGACCTTCAGCCCGTGCGTGTTGACGGTGAACCCTTCGGCTCCTGGCGGGCACGTGGCTGTTAGCCGTCCCGAGTAAAGTTCCGACTGATCGGCAGCGATGTCCAGTCGCGAAGGCGATTGAAGAATCATCCGAGCGCCATTTTCAAAAGTGATTTCGGCGATGCCTTCGAGCAGTTCCAGTTGTTGGCCCTCATGCAAACTACTGCCGTAGCCGACAGGCGTTAAACTGCTGCCGTAGCCGACGGGCGTTGAGCTGGGTGTGTGTTTCCAGCGACAATTCAACGAGCCGGTGATCCTCGCAACGTTGATACGATCTGCTGTCGCATCGGCATCTACATCGGCGTCGGCAATTTGCGAAGTTGTTGACGCGGGCGACGACCAGTCGTGCTGAGAGGCAAATGCCCAACCAAGCAAAGCCAGTAGCCCGGCTGCCGTGCTTACCCACCACCGGACAGCTCGAGCGCGATCTGTCTGACGCTGAGATGGGAGCGAAGCAGATTGAGTTTCTGCAGAAAGATGATCGCTGGGCTCAGAGGAGCTTTCTAGCCAATACAGCTCCGCGTGCATCGACATGTACTGCAACCACGCTTGTTGTCGTTCGTCGCAATCAAGCAACAGATCATCGAGGCGCAACGATTGATCAGAGCTTAGTTGCCCCGCGCAGGCGGCTTCTGCCAGTTGCAAAAGTTCCGTCATCTTGGGGTCGTGTTCTTTTCGAATGTTCATCCGGCCATTCCTTCGGCAGACAATTTTCGGCTGATACAATCGAACAGTGATTTGCGGATCCGTCCCATGGCTTTGTAAACCGAACCCACAGGACGATCCATTTCTTTGGCTGCCGATTTCATCGTGAGCGCTTCTTCGCCATAACAGTGGCTGACAAGCTCTCGGTCAGGAGCGGTCAGTTTCGACACGCATTCGGACAACGCGTTGCGGCGAGCCTCCCAGATTTCAAACTCTTCCGTCATTTTGTCGGCCAGTTGCTCGGTCGTGGAAACACTTAGGAATCGTTTACGCTTCTTTTTCTCTCGCCAAAATTTCTGCACCTGATGGTAGGCAATGACGCTGATCCAACTGACAAAGCTGGTGCCGATTTCAAACTTTTCATGCTGTTGCCACATCACGACGGAAACTTCTTGCATCACGTCCTCAGCGTCCGTGGCACTACCGAGCAATGACATCAGGTAACCGTAGAGCCAACGCTGATGTCGCGTGAACAATCGCAGCACGGCCTCGCTATGTTTCGCATCATTGCGCATCAGATTTTCGTCAGTTGGTTTCACGAAGCTCGGTCTAAAAATAATGGTCAGGGTTGGTGCCGGTCACGACCGCCCTCACGAAGCCCCATCTTATAAGGTTCCGTTCCCGCCGCTGACATTAAAGGCGCTTAATGGGCGAGATTGGCACTCAAAAATCGGTAAATTCCCGCTTCTTTTTAAACTCTTCAGGAACGGGCCGACTTGTGAAAGCACCACGCATTTTATGTTCGCGAAATCACAGCCGGCGGAATTTCGGTAAACCGCGTTTGGCGGTCTCGTGATTCAGAGGCCACTCGGCTTCAAAATTTGGGCGTATTTCTAATTTTTGTGGGGCAATTTGGCTTGCTTCGCGCCTTATGGAAATTGTCAGGGCACCGCCTTATGTCATGATAACTGTTCTTATAAGCAGTTTTAAGAGTTGGAAACATAAATAAACGGCTGCCAATCCGTTTTGCGAAGACCGCTTCGCAAGTGCCCGAGGACAAAGTGCCGTCCGATATTTTCGCACCTTTCAGGAGACCACCCATGAGACCATGTATGCAGTATTTGTCGATTGTTGTCGCAGGTTTGTTTGTCAACTCCGCCGCTCAAGCCCAGATCACGATCGACGGCACGAAGGACGCTGGCTACGGAACTGCCGTTGCAGTTCAGACAGTTCAGACTGAATTCGGCAACGCAGACGGTGTCGCCGGTGGAAGTGAACTGGATGCAGCTTACGTCACGATCGAGGGAGGTAACCTGAATTTACTTCTGACAGGAAATCTGGAATCCAATTTCAACAAACTAAATATCTTTATCGATTCGATAGCTGGTGGTCAGAATGTGATTGGTCCAGACACGGCCAACGGTGGAGTCAATCCAACGAATGACAACTGGGCTCAGGCACACAGCGGTTTGACATTTGACACTGGGTTCGAGCCAGACTTTTTGGTGATCGCGCGAAACGGTGACGCGGGAGGACCTCGATTCGATTTCGATTTCAATTCAGTGGGAAACGACGGGACGGTTGAGTCTTCGCTGGACATCTTTGGCGGAGCGTTTGAGGGAAGTGCGACGGCAGTCGGTGCGTCCGGTCTGAGTGTCGCTTTTGACAATTCGAACATTGCTGGCGTGGCGGGCGGGACCTTGGCCGCTGACGCTGCTGCGGCCGAAGCTGTGACCACGGGACTGGAATTTTCGATTCCACTTTCTGCTCTAGGAAATCCGGCAGCGGGAAGCACGATCCAGATCGCTGCTCATATCAACGGTAGCAATCACGACTTTCTGTCTAACCAAATTCTGGGTGGGCTCGCCGCGCCGCAAGGAAATCTTGGCGGCGACGGAGCTGCTATGTTTACGGGCGATCTTGCAGGCGTCGACTTCAATCAGTTTGCGGGCGACCAGTTCTTTTCGATCGCCGTTCCGGGCGGTGGAACACTGCTGGGCGATTTCGACAACGATGGTGATGTCGATTTGCTCGATCTGGATCGCTACAACCAAAACATCGACGCAGATGCCGTTGGAGCGTTAGCAGATTTGGATCTGGACGGTGACGGTACCGTTGGTGCCAATGACTTCGAGACGCACTACGGCCAGTTGGTTGAAACATCTAACGGCCAGACAGGCACTTTCGCAGGGGACGCGAACCTTGACGGAACCGTAAACGTGCTGGGTGATGCATTCACGCTTGTTGCAAACCTTAATTCACCAGCCACTAGCTGGAGTCAAGGCGATTTCAACGCTGACGGGATCGTTGACGTTCTTGGTGATGCGTTCCTTTTGGTTGCTAATCTCGGCATGAGTGCTCCCTAATTTTTCGCTTAGTGGTTCGTCGAAGTTGAATTGACCAGTCGTATGCTTTAGTCTGTTAAGTAGAATCGAGGCGAACAACATTTCACAACCGGTCAATTTCAGTCGGTTGAACCACTGGGCATCGGGTGGCTTTGTGACAGCCGTTGCTTTGCCCGCCAGCCAAGAGTTGTTGGAAGTTGCCAAGATTGGAAGTGGCAAGGTTTTGAGTTTTAATGGATCAGTCAATTTTTTGAACGGGATTATATGATTATGAAAAACGTAATTTTTGCTTGCGCAATTTTCACCGCTGGCTTACTAAGCTCTGCTGTGCAAGCTGATGTGTTTAACGGCAATGGAGGGACCAGCTTTGGTGGTACGTTGGGAGGCGGTGATTTGAACCTTGCCGTTACTAGTTCAACGGTCGAGGGCACGCTAAACAAAGGCGCTGGTGATTTGAACGATTTTGTCGTGATCTATATTGATTCTGTTGCTGGTGGTCAAACCGGCACTGGTTCTTTCACGGACTCTCAAGATGATCATCGCAAGGCAATTTCTGGTTTCGATGGTGGAAGCCGTTCCGTCGTAAATTTTGCGTCGGGTTTTGAGGCCGACTACGCAATCGCAATCAACTCTGGCTTCGCTGGCTTGTGGGCGTTGGATAACGTTTCCAATTTCACATTTGTTGATGCGGTTGACCTTTCGCCAACTGGCACAAATACCGCCACGGATTATTCGTTTGATTTTGATTTCGCTGAGATCGGGATCACATCGCTCGATTCGTTTGATTTTGTTGCGACCTACCTCAGCAACACCGCGTTTCGCAGTAACGAGGCGATCGGTGCGAGTGACGCGCCTAGCGGTTCAACCCAAATTGGAAATGGAACGTTGACGTTTTCTGGTTCGGAGACGTTTAGTGCGATTCCTGAGCCGACGAGTGTGGCTGTGTTGCTTGGTGTTGGCTTGGTCAGTCTCGTTCCTCGACGCCGAGTCTGATTGGCAAGGTTCCATCTATGTTGAGTTTGATCTAGAAATTTGGATGGCTGGCCCAGCTTGCGTTGCCCCCAAAACCACAGCCGGCTATTTCAGCTGCTGTGGTTTTTGCTTTTCTTCACTAACTCTTCTCTCCGAGTGATCGATTCGCCAATGAGCATTCCTTTAAACGCACGTCGCTTGAGCCTCATGGTCGCGCTGATTATAGGCACGGTGTTGCCTGCCGTATCCAGCGCTCAGTCGGTCTCTCCGCCGCCCTTTTTGCAATGGTTTGACGCGTCGTATGACACGATTGAAGAACGCATGGTGGATGTACACGCAGTCGGCTACGGCGCTCTTTGGTTGCCTCCGCCGGGGCGAGCCGACAGTGGTGACCAGTCAGTTGGCTACGACGTCTATGACCGCTTCGATCTTGGTTACGCGAATCGAAGCACTGCTTACGGAACGGAGACTGGTTTGCGAACGGTTGCGGATACCCTCCACCGCGCGGGCATGCAACTGCACATCGATGCAATCATCAATCACAACGGATTCTCTGATTTGAACACGCCCGGGTTTCTTGAATCGGGGGGCTACCCCGGTTTTTTGATGCAAGATCCGGATGGTGGCACGGATCCCACGGGCGTGCCCGGTACCGATGGCGATTTTCATTCGCCGTTCGCAGGCGGTGACATTGAGTTCCGATTGTCAGGGCTGATCGACATCGATCACGATAAGGATTTTCGCTTTGTGCGGCATCCTGTTCCCGGAGTCGAGGTCGAGCCCGGTGTACACGGTGGAAATCTGCCGGCGGGAACTACTCCTGCTTTTTTTCGATTGGCAAACGTACCAACGGAATCCAATCGTCGATTCTATCCAGATCGCGATGCCGACCCGATTTTCTTGTTTGATCCATTGACCGGTCAGCAAGGCATCGAAGTTTATCCGTTCAATACTGACGATCCATTGGCTGGCGATCCGGTTGGAGAGAACTCGACAGATTACGTCGGCCGATACATGCGTTGGATGGTGCAAGATATCGGCGTGGACGGTTTTCGATTGGATGCTGCCAAGCACGTGGAAGGATTCGTCTTGGCCGCGTTGGACAGAGCAGTCTATCGCGCCAACCCGCGTCCGTTGCTTGATGGTTCAACTAACCATGTTTTCATGTACAGCGAGGTGTTCGATACCAATCGTGGTTTCCTTCAATCTAACATCCGGAAGGATATCAATCCGAATGATCTTGGACGTATCGGCGGCAACCGGGACGTGTTGGATTTCGCTCAAGCTCAGGCATTTCGAGACAACTTGACGTTGAACGGTTTCCAAAACGATTGGCGAAATGTCGTCAATGCGGGAATGGACGTTTTCGACGACGGACTGCACAACGGGTCTCAAGGTGTCATGTTTGTCGGTAGCCACGATGAGGGCGGCCCCGCGTTGTCCAATGTGGCTCATGCCTTCATGCTGATGCATCCGGGAAATGCGGTTGTCTACCTGAATGGAAAAGAGTTTGGCGACGATCGTGAGTTCCCGAAAGACGGACGCGGTGATTCGTTGGGCGGAGTGTTTGGTGACACAATCACGACTCTGGTCGGTATTCGAAACTCGCACGGTCGAGGAAACTATCTGGAGCGATTTCTTAGCAAGGAAGAGTTTGCCTACGAGCGCGAGGGTTCTAGCCTAGTTCTATTAAGCAACCGAACCGATAGCGGGTTCGACGATCGCCGTTTGGACGTGAACGTTCCATTCGGTACTTATTTGGTGGAACTAACTGGCAACGCGAAGGCATGGAATGACGAAATTGGAAACGATGACATTCCCGAAGTCTTGCAGGCCACAAACGATTCGTTTGGTGGACAGTCTTTCGTCGACGCCCGCTTCTTGAGAAATGACGATGACGATCGAGGCTATTTGATCTACGGGTTGCAAGCACCGCAGAGCGATTTGGGGATCGAGTTGTCTGGGATTTCATCGGTGTTAGCGGGTGGAGCCCCAGAGCCCACAGGCTTCTCCAATGGCACGACTCGCTTGGAAGATTTACATGTTGTGACCGCAGGCAGCTTAGACGTCACACTTCGAACTCAAGCCGTTTCTCTGCCGGGAGATATTCGGGATCGCGATGCAGACGGCAGCAATGCGCTTCTAAGAGTCGATGAAGGAATTGATGTCAATGGAAATGGTGTTGTGGATGTGATGTCCCCAAGCAGTGTGTCTTATGGCTTCGAAGACTTTACGACATTCAAAACGACAGGCTTCCAAGCGACCGATGGAAACGGTGAGTATCGTCAAACGATTGACACCAGTCAGCTGGGGGAAGGTGTTCACTTCATCACAGCGCGAGCGTTCCGGAATCGAAACGATGGGGGCCCGGCCGTCTTCCGCGATTTTACGACAGCGATTTATCTCGACCGATTGAAGCCCGTTAGTGAAATCGCCAGCTTTGAACCTTTCGATCCAACCAACGCTGACAACCGAGATATCATCGTGCGTTCCGTTGATCAGACAGCCGCGACGGTTCACGTTTTCCACAATCTGCCGGCCAGTTTTACGGAGGCACAGATTTTGTCCTTCGTTGGAGACAATAACGATTCGGGGCAGATCAGTCGTGACCAGTTTGCCTTTGGCGTCTTTGGTGCTCCTCACGGGAACAACGTGGCAACGGTTGTCACTTTCGAGCGAACGGGTAACGTCAGCGTTCAACGGTTCAGCGGCCTGTTCGCAGAAACGAGTAATGGTGCCGGATTGGGCGATATCAATCTGGATGGGAGCTTCACCATTGCCGACGTCGCCAACGTGAGCGGTGCCTTCGAAGAAGTTTTGTATTCTCAAAACAGCCAGTTTAATGCCGCCGCTGATGTGAACGGTGACGGTTTGATTGATACGTTCGATTTGCTGCAGTTGGAAGATGTTTACATCGATGCGGGAGCCGACGTCGCAACGCGTGACTTGCTGCGGATCGTCAAGCATCGTCGGGTCGATTATGACTTCAGTGGTGGCGTGCCCGACATGAATGACCTCGCGATTCTCGAGTCGCAGTTCGGTTCAACTGAGTGGAGGTTCGACTTGGACGCGAATGGGATCGTTAATCAGGCTGACAGCGATTTCTTTGTCGAGCATTTCTTGGTGACGGTGTCTCCCTGTGATTTCAACGACGATGGAGTCGTGAACGTCGAGGACATCGATTTTTACTCTGGCAAGATCGGATTGGTGGCAGGCGATCCCGGTTTTGATGTGCGACTGGATTTGGACAACAACGGAACGATCGATCTGACCGATCATGAAATTCACGTTACGACTTGTGTGGAAACCTCGACCGGCGTCACTGGTACCTTGCTGGGTGACATCAACCTTGATGGCGTGGTGAACGTGCTGGGTGACGCGTTTGGGCTTGTCAGTCGTCTCAACGGCGGAGGCCCGTACAGCTACGGAACGGGAGACCTAAACGCCGACCAGCAAGTGACCGTTCTGGGTGACGCCTTTATCCTGATCAGCAATCTTGGTCAGAGCGTCAACGAGGGCAGTGAATAGATTTCCAATTGGATAGGTTTTCTAGACTGCTCCGTAAGCGACCATGGCGTCAGCCACTTTGATAAACCCAGCAATGTTGGCGCCGGTTACGTAGTTGACGTTGTCATTGGGTAGCTGGCCGGTTTCTCCGTATTGAACGCATTTGGCGTGAATGTTCTTCATGATCCCCAGCAGTTTTTCGTTCACTTCTTCACGTGACCAAGAAAGACGCAAGGCATTCTGACTTTGCTCTAATCCCGAAACCGCCACTCCACCTGCGTTGGCAGCCTTCGCGGGTCCGAACAATGCTCCGGCTTGCATCAAATGGTTCATCGCATCTAGCTCCGTGGGCATGTTGGCGCCTTCGCAGACGGCCATCACGTTGTTGCCAGTTAGTTTTTTAGCGTCGTCGAGATTGACTTCATTCTGAGTGGCACATGGGATCGCAACATCGCAGTCGACCGCCCATGGCCGCTGATCGGCGTGAAAAGTTGCCGATGAAAACCGGTCCGTGTATTCGGAAATTCGGCCGCGACGGACTTCTTTCAGTTCTTTTACGAATTCCAATTTTTCTGGTCCAATACCGTCTGGGTCGTGGATGAAACCCGACGAATCAGAAAGCGTGAGAACCTTCGCGCCCAGTTCGGTCGCCTTTTCGGCAGCGTAAGTTGCTACGTTGCCCGAACCAGAGATGACAACGTTTTTGTTTTCTAGACTGTCACCTCGATGATTCAACATTTCTTGGCAAAAGTAAACGCACCCGTAGCCCGTTGCCTCGGTTCGGATCAGACTTCCTCCGAAAGACAATCCCTTCCCGGTTAGCACGCCATGGAATTGGTTTTGAAGTCGTTTGTACTGCCCATACAGATAGCTGATCTCACGGGCTCCAACACCAATGTCACCAGCGGGCACGTCTTTGTCGGGGCCGATGTGGTGAAACAATTCAGTCATCATGGACTGGCAGAAGCTCATCACTTCATTGTCACTTTTTCCCTTTGGGTTAAAGTTTGCTCCACCTTTGCCGCCGCCCATTGGCAGTCCGGTCAGGCTGTTTTTGAACGTTTGCTCGAATCCCAAAAACTTGAGCACACTCAAGGTGACCGTAGGATGGAATCGTAAACCACCCTTGTACGGACCGATGGAGTTGTTGAACTGGACTCGCCACGCCCGATTGACTCGGATACTACCTTTGTCATCTCGCCACGTGACACGAAACGTCACCACGCGGTCAGGTTCAGTCATCCGTTCGAGTATTTGGTTTTCTAGGTACGTTGGGTTGTCTCTGATGAAAGGGATGACGGTCGCCGCGAATTCCCTAACAGCCTGGTGAAACTCCGGTTGCCCAGCGTTGCGTTTGATCAGGCCCGACATAAAACAGTCAACGTCTTTGCACTTTTCCATCCACATATCGCTACACCTAAATTTGGACACCGTTTATTGGTGACTTAATATTACCAATCATCTCTGCCGTCGCTAGTCTTTGCTCAATGACGTTCTTGTGAGACGCCAATCGGTGAGGAAAACAGACGTTAAACTAGAAAGCAGTTCAAAACTACGCTTCACTAAGTTTAGCCTTGTTGATTCGGTTATAAACTCATTTGCGAGCGAGCGAATTTTGGTCTCTTGCCTAATTGGACAGCGCCACTTTCGATGAATGAAACCGATGTTGGGAGGGGAAGGCTCCGTCCGCCCCATGTGGATGGTTGAGCTTTTTTGCTTCGCGCGGCTCGGACGGAGCCTCGCCCTCCCGACGACACACTGCGGCAAAAACAACGGTGAAATTGCAAAACTAACGCTGTCCAACTAAGCTTTGTCCAGTCGACCTGCGAACGCAACAAAAATCACGATTAGGATAAGTTCAATCCAGACCACGAAGTGATCGAAGATTTCAACGCCGGCATAAGATTGCTGCCACCACGTAAACTCAAGGCTTGATTCTTGGAAATAGAATCGCGTGTAGTAAAGCAACAGCACGCCGGAAATGGCTGACCAGCTCCACCGTGAACTGAAACAGGTAAACGGAATCGCCCAAACCCAATACCACGGATTGACGGTTGGCTGGAGCATCAAAAACGAGAACAGGACGAACAGAATTGCTCTTAAGAAAATCTGTTCGTCGCCGCTTCTCAAATCCCCCAGCATCCTCAAATAAATGATGCCAAAGATGGATAGCGTGAACAACCGAGTCAGCGTGTAGGCAGGGTTGGAACCAAAGAAAACGTGATTTTGAAGCTTGGCCACTTGGTCGCGAAATTTGCTTGGCGTAACGACGTACCAGTTATTTTGGGAATCGTCGCTAGAATCACGGTCGGGTTTCAGGTTGTAATAAATGGCGCTGAAGATGGCGTCATTCATCCGCCACTTGGATAGAAAATTGGTTAGGCCATCCTGTTCAAGTGCAGTGGTTTGTGAATGCTGCGACGATTGCTTCCCAGCAGAATCGCTCCAAGTCGGGTAGCTGTTTGACATCGGGTACAGCACGAAACCGCATGTGATAAAAAATGCGAAGCCGAACCCTGCCGCCATTCTCCAGCCGTATCGGCCAAGGCGAGCCAAAAACGCCGGCACCAAAACGACAGGGAACAGCTTAGCTCCGACTGCCAGCCCCAACGCGACTCCGCTGATCAACGCATGCGATCGAGAACCATCGCTGCGAACTTTCAGCAAAAAGAAAGCGGCGGACAACATCAAAAAAACCGCCAGTGAATCCAAGTGGCCACTGTTGGCGATTTCCTTGATGACGAGCGGATTCCAAGCGTACGCGATTAGCCAGCCGAGGTGTCGATCTAGTCTTTTGAGCATGATGGCCAGCAGCAGGATCGTGCCTAGATCGAACAACACGAACGCGGCTCGAATGATTAAGACGTGCACCCAAACCGACGATTCCGTTGGAACAACACTCGCCATGCAACAGAACACCCATTGGCTAATCGGCGGGTACAGCGTCGTCAGTTTTGGATAGTGAACGCGTGTGAGGATTTCATGGGCGCTGGAGGAACGAGTCAATGCGACAAGCGTTTCCAAATCTTGATCCTGAGACGCATGGGCCAACTGCGCACCACTCGCATCAAGCACTATCTGGGGTGCGTAACGGTACGGAGACACGCCGGTTTGAACAACTTTGCCATCCCACAAATAGCGGTAGTAGTCGACCTCCATGATTGGCGGTGTGAACAGCATGACTGCTCGAAAGCCGATCGCCAAACTCAGGATTAGCCAGAACAATTGCCGCTGCCGGTCGACGACTTGCAGGCTCGTCCGGACGGCCCAGACAGAGAGTGCCGTGGCGATCATCAACATGGTGACGATCGCCAAAATCGGTTTGTCGTCCGTTTGACCGTACTCGAATGAGTCGCTGATGTTTGAGATGACTCCCAGCAGCAACATCATCGATAGGCCAATCCATGCGACTTGCTTGAGTGTTCGTTGGTCCGGGTGTTTCATCGCGATGAATTCGATGGAGTCGCCCCATCACCGTACGTTTCGGTTTCCACCGGGTTGTCCCCATTGGCCCACTCAGCCATCGAGTTGTCGTACAGTCGCACGTCTTTGTGGCCAAGCAGTTCGGTCAGGACAAACCATGGTGGTGCTGCATGAAGGCCCTCGTTGCAATAGGTTACAATGCGATTGCCCGATCGAACTCCGGCGTTTGCATACAGCTTTTTTAGTTGGGGCACCGATTTAAAGGTTCCATCCGAATTAAAATTATCTTTCCAGAAGACATGGGTCGCTCCCGGAATGTGTCCCTTTTTCGCGTGCTGTTTTTTCGTGTGATAAATTTTGCCGGGGTCTTGGCCGGTGTACTGTTTTTCCGGCCGGCCGTCGATAAAAACCGTGTTTGGGTCATCAAGATGGCTCTTCACGAAATCGATCTTCGCCAAAAGTTCGGCTCGTGTTGCTGCGATGCGGAATTCGGTGGCGGGGTAGTTGGGCGTCTTCTTCGAAATTTCATACTTGGAACGCCAAGCTTGAAATCCGCCGTTGAGAACTTGAACATGTTTGTGGCCGTAGAACTTTAACGTCCAATACAGGCGTGTTGAGAGTCGGCTAGCGAATCGGTCGTAAATGATGATTCGATGTTGGTTGCCGATACCCCTCTGGCTCATCAATGCCTGTAGTTGATCGCGCGTTGGGTTGCTAAAAAGCTCTGGCTGTTGCGGGTTGATCATGTCGTCAAGCCAATGAACGTAGATGGCGCTAGGAATGTGACCCGCTCGATATTTTTTTAGGCTGGTCGACGCTTCGATCAATCGGACGTGATCATGATCCGTATCTAAAATGAGTTTCAATTGATCGACATCGATGAGCGCCGAGTCAATATCCGGGCTCTTTACCGCCGCGTTCCCTTCCTGAGCATGGCAGGGCTGCAGGGTGCGGCAGTTGAAGGCGGCCCCCGCAAGTAGAAGGACTGTCCACGCGATCGCTTGAAAGAACTTCGACATGGTTTGTGGGACCTCGTGTGTAAACAGTCGCAACGCGAGTTTCGATTGCGTTAAGGTAATGTACCATCATGATCTTAGCACAAATCAAATCTTCGCAGAAAAATTGCCATGCGTGCGACGCTTGATTACATCTGGTCGCTGCGATAGCTAAAGGAAACCGATGCTCGGGATCGGAAGGCTCCGCCCGTACCTTGAATCAAGGCTCCGTCCGCCCCGCTTGGATGGTTGAGCTTTTTTGTTCCGCACGGCTCGGTCGGACCTTCGAACTACCCACGAAACGTCGCGTTAAAAACGACGGTGATATTGAGAAACTGGCGCTATCCACTTCAAAGGCCTTCAAAAACAGGGAGCGCGAGGCTGTGTCCGATTCTGTGGCCCTTCGCTTTTTAACGTCGTGGAAACAAAACCCGTCTGCGCGTAGACTGTGCGGATGTTTGATCGACAGCAACTGCTGAAAATTATTACCGGCCAACGTAACGACTTAGCTGCGCGACTGGTCCGTGGCGCGATGAGTGCTTTGACGCCCGTTTATCGGAGCGTTGTTGCCATCCGGAATCGCAGGTTCGATCAAGACCAAGGGCAACGCATCCTCAAGGCCGAAATTCCGGTTATTTCGGTGGGGAACCTGACCACCGGCGGAACAGGAAAAACGCCGATGGTGATCTTCGTGGCTCAATTCTTGCGATCGCTCGGCAAACGAGTCGTCATTGTCAGTCGTGGCTATCAAGGTAGCCAACATGCGAACACCGGCCGCAACGACGAAGCGCTAGAAATGGAAATCCGCTTGCCCGATGTTCCCCACATGCAAGACCCCGATCGAATACGAATGATTCAGGTCGCTACCGAGGAACTGATGTCAGAAGTTGCGGTCTTGGATGACGGGTTTCAGCATCGCCAAGCGCATCGTGATCTAGACATTGTGCTGATCGATGCCACTGAACCGTTCGGGTTCGGGCGATTGCTGCCTCGAGGCTTGCTGCGCGAGCCAATCGAATCATTGACTCGGGCGGATGTGGTGGTGATTACTCGGTGCCAATTGGCCGATCAGACATCGATATCAAACATCGAGAAGCGAATTCGAGCGGTTCATACGGATGTGTTGATCGTGAAAGCGGAAACGGTGACTCGTCGGTGGTTGCAATACGACGGATCAGCAACTGCGATCGATGGATTGAAGGTTCCTGTGTTTGCGTTTTGCGGAATCGGTAATCCGGCCGGCTTTGTGGGAACACTGGACCGGTTGGGTGTCGACGTCGTGAGCGATCGAGTTTTTGAAGATCACCATGTTTACAGCCGCGAGGATCTGGAGTCGCTTGCCGCTGCTGCGCGGGAGGCCGGGTCCAAGGCGTTGGTGTGTACTCACAAGGACTTGGTCAAGATTGGAGTCAATCGATTCCAAGATTTGCCAGTCTATGCGTTATTGATCGACTTGCAGATCGTATCGGGCGACCAGCAACTGAAAGACCGAATCGAATCGGTTGTGGCGTCAACGCAGGCTGGAGGGAGATAGGATTGCAGCAGGCCTGTACAGGCTCTGTTGACTCTAAGTTTGCAAAAGTTTGCGGTTTGGCAACTGGCAAGCTATCATTGAGTCGTACTCGTTTCCTGTTTTACGACACCATGTCGTACATAAACCCGTTATGTGACCTAGAGTGAACATTGTTCTACACGGCTGGTGTAACCTTTGTGGTGCTCAGGATTTGTTCTACGCTCGTCCCGTTGACTCTGAATCCCTTTTCTTCGTGTGCGCCGCATGTGGCCACGGTTGCCCGACACCGGATGGCGACTACACCTCAGTTGACGACGTTGCAGCAATGGTTGCCCCCAATGGCTGGATGCTCGCTGTTTCAGCTGATGTTCCAAATGCTGAATCCGCTGGCACGATTCTCGATACGCAGAAATCCAACGAATACCAATCGCTCATCGCGCATTATTCCGGCCTAACCCTACGTGGGCCGGTCGCCTAACATGAATTTTACACTCGGCCTTCGGCACACCTTCCATGTGGGCTGGCATTGGTACACTTTCTCGCAGTTCAGACTTCGTCCGCTTCGTTCAGGGCGATGTCGTAAAAACTTTCCGTTGTGCGGGCGATCTGGTATAATTCAGCTATGACCAACATGAACGAAATTCTGACCGCGGCACAATCCTTACCCGCTTCCGAACGGGCGCAGTTGATCGCCACACTGTGGGACAGTGTTTCCCCCAATGATTGGGTTCCGCCAGATTCTCAATGGATTGCGGAGGCCAATCGCCGAAGCGATGCATACGACGCCGGTGAAATGACGGGGTCTCCGTGGGCAGAGGTTCGCGAACGTGCTCGTCGCGAGGCTGGGCTGGATGGCTAATGTCATCATATGCTCGGCCGCCGAAGTCGATTTCACCGAATCCCTTAAGTGGTACGCCGAACGCAGCATCGAGGCTGCAAACGACTTCGATGCCGAATTCAATCGGGCAATCACTCAAATTACTGCCGATCCCGAACGCTTTCCGATGTGCGATGCGCGCCACCGTTACTTTCTGCTCCGACGCTTTCCGTTTCGCATTATTTTCCGGATCACGAACTCCGAGATTCTTGTGGTCGCCGTTGCCCATAGCTCCCGCTCGCCGGACTATTGGACCAGCAGGTAGGGCAAGCCGCACGATCTTGTTTCTACGACATAGCCATTCGGATGCACCTTCGCCGTAGTTCCAGCCTCGCTCTCCTTTTGCAATCGAAATTGATGCAAACCACCGTCGCTTCGGTTTCGGCGATGTTGTTATATCCTTCTGTTTTGCGATCAAGTCCTCTCGTAATGCAACGTATTCACCAGATCGTCTTTGTCTACTCGCTCTTGGCGCTTAGCTGGTTCGCGATGATGGCCGTTCATGAATTCGGGCATGTCGTCGGTGCGCTGGCCACGGGTGGCTCGGTCGAACGCGTCGTGCTTCATCCACTCGCGATTTCCCGCACGGACGTTTCTCCAAACCCAAATCCCTCAATCGTCGTTTGGCTGGGCCCGATCCTTGGCTGCGTTGTTCCCGCTGCCGTCTGGTGGCTCATTCCGCAACGTTTCTTTGCCGCGCGGGATATCGCAATGTTTTTCACTGGGTTTTGCCTGCTCGCAAATGGAGCATACATTGCCATTGGCTCTTTTGACCGTGTTGGCGATTGTGGCGTCATGCTACAAACCGGCTCCCCGCTCTGGACGCTGCTGCTGTTCGGCTTGCTCACCATTCCACTTGGATTTTACCTTTGGCATCGCCTTGGCTCTGCCAAACATTTCCTTGCTGACCCATTCATGGTTGATCCAATCGTGGCCTATACGTTGCTGGGTGTTCTGGTTGTGATGCTTGCACTTGAGCTCACGATTTCACCGCGGTGAGTGTCGGCAAACATTGTTTTTGTAATAGGCCGTCGGCTCACGTTCCAACTTTGGCAACGCGTGCTTGCCTTAGCTGAATGACCAGCTGTCCGGTTTTATATTGGTGAAATCGTCGGGAGTTCTTCGGTTCTCGTTGGACTTGCATTGTTGAGTGGCTAACATTTCGCTGCTAGAGAGATTACAAACCTGCTTCACGTTCGAGTGAAGCAATTTTCCTGCCTCGCTTTCGTTTGCAAACAATTCGCGACGCTTTTCCTTTCACCATCGGCCATAACGGGCGTTTGCCCAGCCGAGTGACAGCGGAGGTGTTTCATGTGTGCAAACTCGGGTTCGAACTCAAGCCCGCTTCGGTTCTTGGTTAATCATAACCCCTTCTATTTGATCAGCACGCTGCTGCTGTTGTACGGTTTGCAAATCGCGACCGACTCGGGTACCTCGATTCACGAGCACAAGCTGGCGGTGATTCTTTGTGGAGTGATCGTGCTGATGGCCGCCACGGCGATTGCGATCGTTAAGTTTGGCGGTGTCTGGGATGACGCTCGCACGATTCTGCTTTCGATCATGCTGTTACTGGTGGGAGTCACCATCGGCTGCGATACCGAAGTGATGGTGGATCGAGGGTCGGCGGCCAAAATCCTAATCGGAGTCCTAATCTTCGGGATCTTGGTTTGGGAGGTGCTGCTGTGGTCGCTAAAGATCAAACTGCCCGTCAGCTTTCGCGTGCCCGTCTATCTAATGCATGCGTTGTTCTTTCTCTGGGGGCTGATCTTTGTGACGAACGGGACCCCAAACTTGTTGGGTACTCTTTCACCTTCTTGGCGACTGTACACGTTCGGCTGGGCGTTTGCGGCGGCGATGCTGATGTGTTTGCCCATCATCTGGCGAGGTCGAAATGTCTTTCGAAATAATGGAACGCCGTGGAAATGGCCTCTGTTTCCTTGGTCGATTCTGGTCGTGTTGGTGGTTGCGGCATGCGTGAGAATGTTCATGCTTAGCTTGCAGTTCATCCCAGCATTCGGTTGGAGGAATTCCCTAGCAGGGCATTTCTTCATGCCCATCTTTTTCGCCGCCTACGTGTTGGTGGTCGAGATGACCGCCAGTTTCTTTCCGAGAATCAAGCACGCCTACCTTTTGGGAGCGATCCCCGTGTTGATGCTGGCCCTGCCGTGGCGGGCGTCGGAGATGTCGACGTTATTCTTGGGCGAAGTCAGTTCGACAATCGGAAATCCGCTTTGGCTGGCTCTGATGATGATCGTCACCTTTGGAGTCACGCTTTGGATTCGCGGTCACCGTGAGGTTGAATTTGGTACCCAGTTATTTTTGCTGGGGGCCGTGTTCGTTTGTTACGATCGCCCCGAAATTTCATTAGCGCCGGTGTCAGCGATTCCGTTGATCGTTTTGGCAGCGTATCACGCGATTCGAGCGTGGAGGGTTGTGTCATCGGTTCGCTGGGTGTTGGCGCTCGCCTTTGCGACGATTGCCGTGTGGGTTTTGCTGCCTGCCGAAAATTACGGAAATCGGTTCGCTTGGGCGGTCAGTGCTCACGTGGTTTGGTTGGGGTTTCTGCTGATTGGAATTTTGCATCGCGACCGATTCGCTGCACGGCTGAGATTGGTGAGCCTTGGAATGACATGTGCGATGGCGGGAGTCTCGCTTGTTGGCGCGTTCGCGGGTTACTGGTCCGGTTGGGAGGCGATGTTGTACGTGGTGATTCTGCAGCTGAGTCTGCTGACATGCTGGCAATGGAACGCGGGTCAGCTGTTTGGCCGCGTCGTGGTTTTGCTGTCGGCCGGATGGCTTGGTGGGTTGACCGAACTTCCGGGCCAGATGTCTT
The DNA here is from genome assembly GCA_937929805.1 of uncultured Pirellulaceae bacterium. GTDB lineage: Bacteria > Planctomycetota > Planctomycetia > Pirellulales > Pirellulaceae > Mariniblastus. The sequence continues at coordinate 81,610 of CALFUT010000016.1, read as the reverse complement.
GGGCTTGGTTGGAGGGTCGATCTGGGATGCTGCTGCTGTTTGCGGGTTTATGTTTTCTGCTCGGATTGATGATCAGCTTCAGCAAAGCCGGATGGTTAGACTGGCTCAGGCGAGAATGGCAAGATTTCCTACAAGGAATTCAGGACGAGCTAGGGATGATTTAGCGACTGGAAGATCGAAGCGTTTGAAAGATCGCAACGTTTGGGAGGGGGAGGCTCCGTCCGACCCACGCGGATGGTTGAGCATACTTCTCCGCAAGGCTCGGGCGGAGCCTCGCCCTCCCATTGGCGCTTGCTGCATGAAACAGCTGTTCAATCAATAAGGCTAAGTTCAATGAATCATGGTTTTGAATTCCTTTCTCTATTCAAAACCGAAGTAGGCCACGGGCGGTTGCTCAAGTCGGCAAAAGATTTTGCAGTTCTTCCAGATCGGCCGGGCAGCGGTCGGCAACGTTGTTAACCTCCCAGCGATCGTCGGGTTTCGAGAACAGCCGGTGCTGATTCCCATCGGTGATCAGTTTCCAATTGGCGGTCTGGATTGCCGTGGCACAATCGTATCGAGTCACGACGGGTCGCTCGGGCGAGTTCGTGTCAGCGGTGGTCGAGTTCGTCAAGTGTTCCATCAGACGGGTCTCACCCGAGTGGTCAAAAATGCCATTCAGCAGGTTGGGAAGTATCGAGCTTGACAGCAATTGCCCGCAGCGACCGGTCGCAAAACGTTCGCTCAACTTTGCGGGAGGGCAAACGATTAGCGGCACGTGCAGGTTTTCATGGTGAAGCTTCGTTCCTGCGAATTCAGGATCCACCGCGTTGCCGACAACTCCATGCCGCCCCAATGGATAGCCTCGTGGAGAAGCCAGCAGCAACCAAGTGTTGGCAAACCTTGCGTCTTCTTTCAGCGTCTGGGTGAAAATGGTTAGCAGCTGATCGAGCAATAACACTTGGGCGGCGTACGCTTGCTCGAGCCCAAGCATTTGGTCAGGGTCTGCAGTGGCTGGGTCGATCCATTGCGATGGAGCCTGAACGAAATCGGGCGGAGGAGGATCATCAGGACCACATTGGCTAAGCCGGTAATCCAGCGGCGCGTCCCAACGCTGGCTCATGCCTTGGCTGTGCAACCAAAGCAATGACCCCGGTTGGAATTGAGTGAGGGCTTGGGTGGCTTGAGCGAAGAACGTTGCCAGCTGAGTGTCAGCGGCGGAGAACGCGGGTGCCTCCGGCTGGACGGGATCAGCGGCCTCGCACACTTGAACCTGATCGAATTGATCGACGCCAGGATGTTTGGCAACTTCGGGATCGTCGGTCAGCAGCAATGCTTCTGGTTTGAGCAACGCATGGTCCCGTCCTTCGTTGCTCCACCACGAATCGTAAACTTGGCTCAAGTCGACCGAATTGGCGATCACTTGATCGAACAGCACGCCATCAGCCGCCCAGCGGTTCAGCTCGGGCGTGTCGAGCGACGTATTGCCGTAAGGCCCAATCGCTCCCGCCGTCAGTCGGTCGACGGCCAGCACGATCGCGGACGGCGCATCGTTTGGGGATTGAGAGCGTGTTTGTTTGTTGGTGGCTGGTTTGGAAGGCTGCATTCGAAAGTCACAATGGTTGACGCATCGTCGCTGGAAAGATCATATTGTTACTTGATTGTAGCGGAACGGTGTCAGTCGGAGCACTGAACGTAAACGGGACGCTTGAACTTTTGAGGTTTGGTGGGAAAAACATTGTACAACCGCGAACGACTGCTCGAGCTGATTCACCAACACGCGATTCGATTTGGTGACTTTACACTCGCGTCTGGCAAGAAGGCGACCTATTACCTTGATTGTCGTCAGTTAACGCTCGATGGAGAAGCCGCCAATTTGATCGCCGAAGGGATGATCGAAGCGATTGGCGACGAATTACCTGACGCTGTGGGAGGAATGGCGATCGGTGCCGACCCAATTACGGCGGCCGTGATTACTCGCGCTTGGCAGATGGGTAAGCCAATCAAGGGCTTTATCGTTCGCAAAGAAGCGAAAGGCCACGGGACGGGCCAACAAGTGGAAGGCCCGGTCGTGCAGGGCCAGACCGCATTGATGGTCGAGGACGTGATCACCACCGGCGGCAGTTCCCTCAAGGCGATTGCTCATGCGCGTGAGCACGGTTTGAAGGTGGAGCGATTGATCGCCATCGTCGATCGGGGTGAACGCTCGACGGAAGTCTTTGCCGAGGTTGGCGTGCAATTCGAAGCGCTGTTCCACGTCTCCGAAGTGACCGATGGCGAGCGTGGATAGTTGAGCCAAGCTGCTCTTCTTGTAGTCATCCCTCGGTTGCCAATCGGGATCAGTAATCAATCCTTGCCGTTGGTTGATGGAAACCGATGTGCGCTAGGCGGGTTGCTTCGTGAACTGGCGAAGGTTTAGGCGACTGCCGATCGATTGGCCGAACCTTGTTGCTGGCCCCGCCGTGTCGTTGCCAACGGTGGCGTGGCTTGATCAAAGTGCCAGCAGCTGATGCTGTCATCTCGCTGCCGCAACTTCGTATCCGTGTTGGTTTCGATCCGGAAGGCGCTGCTTCGGTGATTTCTTTGGTTAAACGTTGCTTTGCGCGGTTGAAGGCTGCGAGAGACTCGGCGGCATTGATGGTCGAGGAGGTTCAGGAAGGACGCAGCGACTTGGTTGGCTTTAAGGGCTGGGCTTAGGTTAACGGCTGTCCGGTGTGAAGCGGTCGTGATTCCGGTTTTTTCGACGATAGGGGTAACCATGTTCAGTTTCTGCCGAATGCAATGACGATGGCAATCGCAGTCATGGTAACAGTTCCGCTCATCATGTCGGTGGCACCTGTCGTGCGACCAACGATGGTTGGGCGTTTTACTTAACGTCCGCTAAGGATCCGATGCCTCGCCAGCGAATGAATGGCCGTCAAAATTTGCCGGCGGGCGTGCGAGGGAAACACTTCAAAGGAGTTTGTAATGAAACGGTTTTGGCATAACTGGCTAACAGTAGTCGCCATCGCGACGATGGTTAGCACCGCCAGCGCACAAAGTGGATCGCGCGTCGCACCAGAGATTGGGTCTTACCAATCAATTCTTTCCCGAGCTGGCTACGGAGATGTGAATCCGGGTGCTGGCTTGGCTCAGCCAACTCAGTACGGCTGTGCTTCCGGCAATTGTGGCGGTGCTGGAGCCATGGTGACGCAACCGACTTACACTCAGCCTTCAGCCGGATTCGGCTACCAAGGCGGTGGTTCGGTCAACGATTATAGCGCTCCGATGCAACAGCAATTTGCTCCTGCTCAGACGTATCAATCAACTCCGATGCCGACGACGTCGGCCCCAGTCAACATGACGGGCCCGATGGTTGGCTCGAGTGATCCAGTCGTTTCGTCTGTTGAAATGCCTTACGCGGGTTCTGTTTCTGGCGGATCTTGTGGCGGTGCTGGTTATGCAGGAGCCGGCTATTCGGCCCCTGCTTATAGCTCACCGGTCTACAGTGCTCCTGCGTACAGCGCTCCTTCGTATAGTACTCCAGCGATTTACTCGCCCGGAAGTGCGATCGGTGGAGTCGGCGCCATTGCTGGACGAGCTATTCGCGGAGGTGGATCGAACTTGGTTGCCAGCGTTTCGGCTCTCGCTTTTATTCGCGACTATGAAGACCGGCGACTGATCGCTCGTAACCCGGCAGGCGAGTATTTGTTCACCAACGAAGCTGATCACGACACGATTGGCGGCGTCGATTTTGTTCTTGCGAATCGCAAGAGCAACGGTAACGGCTGGGAAGCTCGCTACTTCGGCCTGTTCCCTGATACAGCCGACGCGACACTGACGGGAGCGGCGGTTTCGGCAGTCGGTCTGCGTGGATTCGATCGCCTTGACTACTCCGGTGCGACCTTGGACACGTTCTTCGCCAACGGTACTTCACAGACGGTGACTCGCGATACTGACATTAACAGTCTCGAGTTCAACCTGCTTCGCAATGGGGGCCGTTTCTGCACTCGACGCGGACGGCAAGGAAACTTCGAACTACTGGGTGGTTTCCGCTACTTCCAGTTCGATGAAGAGTTCACCTACTCGACTGCCGATGGCACGACGCCAATCGACTACAGGCTGAACGCCGACAACACCCTACTTGGTTTGCAAGTTGGAAGCCGTGGAGAGATCTGCGTCTCCAAGCGTATTCGCCTAGCAGGTGGTATTCGAACCGGTATTTTCAACAACAACGTGAACACCCGTCAGCGAATCTCGGACCCAACAGGGACCGTTTTCGCAACCGTGCCGACCGCTGGAGATGTCAACTTCGACTACAGCGACACCCAGAACGATGTTGCTTTCCTAAGCGAGATCGATTTTGGGTTGATTTACCAACTATCGTGCCGAGCACGTTTACGAGTCGGTTATCGTGCTTTGGGAATCGCTGGAGTTGCTTTGGCGACCGACCAAATTCCCTACGAGTTTGACAACCCGCTTGCGACACAGCGAGCTAACACCAATGGCGACCTATTGTTGCACGGCGGTTACGTTGGAACAGAATTCTGCTTCTAAAGTAGCGTCATAGGTTTTGACTTGGAAAAAACAAAAGCCGCTCTCCAACTTTGGAGAGCGGCTTTTTCTATGGACTTACCTATCGCGGACGCGAGCCACTCGCTGTCGGATCGAGTGAAACCTACTCGTTCGACGTTTTCTGTTGCGGTAGTTCTTTGATGCGAATGTTCCGGTAGAGAATCTCGGCCCATTCCGCTTGAAGTCCGATGTGCCCTTTTTCGAGCGGTAGCTTTTCGCCGGCTTTGTTCTTCTGGGCAAAGTTGAACGTTTCTAGGATTACTTCACCGTTAAAGATGAAGGTCGCTTTTTCGTTACCGTGAACGCGGAGCTCCATTTCGTTCCATTCGCCTTTTGGTTTCTCCGAACCGAGCGGGGTTCGACGGCTCCTGCCATTAGTCATCGTTCCTTCTTTTGCGTAGCGTTTGTTTTCTCCGATTGGCGTATCGGTCCGAAGGTGTTTTCCTAACACGAATAAATCGCCGGTGTGAAAGCGGCCTGCAGAGCCTTTGGCGTCTGGTTTGTTCCCGAGTGATTCGCCGATTTGCATTTCCAACGAGTGTGGCCAAACTTTCTTCAGGTCACCGTGTACGTGGAACAGAAGGCCCGCATCGCGATCCCAGTCGGCACGCGGAGCAAATCTGCTCTCAAGCCATTTGTATTCAAGTTTCAAAATGTAGTGACTAAATTCAGTGTCGGTGACAAGGCAATCGGTGATTTGCTCGGTGCCATGTTCCTCTCCTGCGTAGGCGTGAATCGCTTGCTCAGCTTCGTTCACGGTGAAATTGCCCCAGTCGTTTTCTCCCTTGCTTCGGGCTGCTGTCCAGCCGTCGAGAGTTTTTCCGTCGAAGAGCGGCGTGAACCCTTCTTCTTGTGCAAGCGAAACGCTGGAGATCGACACAGTTAGCAGGGCAATTGTTCTGAAAATCAGTTTCATGTTGATCCAAGTAAAAAACAGTACGCACGTTATTGTGTCGAGAGAGTAATTTGCGATCCCAAAATCATGGGGGCAGAAGTGCCATGTGTCGTGGCTTGAGGCACTTCCCCAGCTGTCAGTTGACACACGTTTACGTGGTTTGCAAATCCGTATTGTACCGCATGAACCCTTTTTTAAGGCAAAGTTCGGTAAAAGTAACAACGCGTAGTAGCAACGCGTTTTCGATCCGTATCAGGTACAGATGAAAATTGGTTGGCTACGCGGCGGGCAGTGAACGAGAAGTAGCGGGACAAAAAAAGCACCCGTGTTCGATGTAGAACACGGGTGCCTTGCCCCAATTGATCCGTGTGATCCGTTTAGGGTTGCCTCACGCTAGTGGTTCGTCAAAGTTAGGTTGACCCGGCGTATGGTTCAATGCGTCTAGGAAAATCCATACGAGAAAGGTTTCCCGGTTGGTCAATTCTGGTCCGTTGAACCACTAGGCATGTCCTTTGTTTCGCATGGATCGCGTTTGCACGAACTGGCGCTACCGATTGGAAGATCCGTTGTTTGGATTGTCTGGTCTGCTCTGCGAACCAGACGCGTCTTTCGTTTCCGCTTTGGCCATCGCACGTTGTTTGTCTTCCGCGAAACGAGGGGCGACGGCCATGATCGCTTCTTCAGACATTTCTTCGGCGGTAATGCGGCCATCACCGTTGCTATCCAATCCCGTCAGCAGTTGCAGCAAATTACTGACCTCTTTCTTTGAAACGACATCGTCTCCGTTGCTGTCGAATACTTGCATCATTACCGACTGGTTCAGATTACCGCTCAACCGCCCGGTAACTTTTGTGGGTTTCTTGTCGCTACCCTGTGAAGCTCGAGATCTGGAGTAAGATGAGCCCGCCTTCCTTCCGCTTTGGGCTTGCGACTCTTCGGCCAAGAACAGGCAAGTAGCTATTCCACACACAGCGATAGCCAACGACTTTGTTTTAAACATCACAACTCCTATGGATCGAAACTTCAGATGGGTAAGAACAGTTCGAAAGAACAACTCTCTACTGAGAGTGGAGGACGCCTCTACGGTTTTACCAAAAGACCCTCTAAAAAGATCGGAATTTGAGTTTCGTGCCGCGTTGTGAGCGAAATCTAACCAAACCCGCTGATGACGGTTCCAGAAACGGCGCTTGAGGTGAGCGAATCAGAACATGTTTGGTTGTAGTCGACCATCAAAGTGTCACGGGTCTGGACGATAATGTCGTCCGGCCCGCGAGCGCCTCTGGTGAGCGCCTTGCCGTCCAGCACCGAAACCCCATTGAGGCTGTGATTTTTTGTGACAGGCGTTTCACTAAGTGGTTCGCGCCGTTCGTGGTCGTCGTAGCGGCTTCAGTCGCTTGCAAACGACAACCGAAAGCCTAAAGGCTTAGCTACGAACCTTGCTCTCGAAAAAATCACGACCCCATTCGGGCAGATGAGTTCCTATTCGGTCACGTAGATCTTGAAATCATCGAAAAAGATGGTCTCGCTGGCTGTCGTGTTCCAACGGCTGCCGCTGCCGCCAAAAAAGGTGCTGAAGTAGAATGCGTCGATCTTTAACGAACCAATGTCGCGAAAACGAACGCCTGTCCGGTTCAGGGCCATTTTCTCATCAAGCCATGCTTGAATGATTCCATCGTTCAGCCCCTGCTGACCATTTTTTCCGGGCGTATTCATCTTGATGCGATGTTTTAAGTGATACCACTTGCCCGCTGCAAACCTTTCCCATTTCCCGGTGGGGCCATCGTCCCAATTGAAATCATCGCCTTGGTTGGCATCAGGGTGGTAAATATATTGAGCAATATTCGCCACGTTCGGTGTCAGCCGAGATCCTTCGGAGCCAGCGGTTCGCCAGTGCATTCGCGCGGAAAAGCCATCCGTGCCGTTAGGAATATTTCCACCCGTGTTCGCCGCACCTCCGGCCAAGCCCGGTAGCTTGCCACCCCGGACGAAATCGAAACCGTCTCCAAATTTGACTCGGTACTCGACCGTTACGTCTTCATGGCCTTCGAATTCAAGTTGCCATTGAGCCCCGGTTTTCTGCGGGCCGTGCTTGCCTTTTGGATAAGATACGGCCAAGGATCGACCCGCGAACGCTTCGTCTCCTTCGATGATTGAAACGCGTTGCTGGCCTTCCTTCACGCCGTTGCTGAACTTAGGGCTATTCCAGTCCGCGTCTAGGTTTTCCTCGGTGTAGATGCCGACAGGATCGTCGTCAAAATTATTTTTGAAGATCAATTGCGCGGGGGCGGTTGTCGTGCCAAAGGCGACGGCGAAAACGACTAGGCACAACGCGGTTGAGAATAAGGGTTGGACCATAAAGTCTTGAGTTGGGAAACAAGTTAGAGCACTGCGGCGGCTTCATGTGTGTCCCCGCGATTTTCGTTTGAAGTCGCGTTTGAGTCAAACAGGTTCTTTCGGTAATTAAGCGATTGAAGTTGCTTGAGACCATCGCAGCAGCGAGTGGTGGTCGGCCGCAGCGTCGCAGTAAAGCTTCGCTAGCGTGTCTCAGGAGCTCACGGGGTGTCGCTGCAACTACGCGGCGCGGCGTGCGGGCAAGTGGATGTTGCGCGGCGAGAGCGGTGTCGAAGCATGTTGCGTCAGATCGCACTTCGAGTCCACCAACCGTTGATGAAAGTCGGTATCTGCCTGCACGTAACCGGCGAATAGACGTCCGATTGCATGGGGAAACATGTTTGGGAACAACGGCGAAGACAGAAGTTCGAAGCTCACGTTGATCATGCGATTGGCGATCCCCGAGTTGAGCCCATGACGCCGAGTTGCTCGTTGAGCCGAGCGTCCGTGTGGCCGACTGGCCTCTGCTTGAATTGATTTCGGTTGGTCGATGTTAATAACGACTTCGGGAAGCCAGCGGCAGTTGAGGTCCAGTGTCCGTGCAGCAAGTGCAATGTCAACATCCAAGTAAACCGGTTCCATTTGACCGCACAGCGGAGCAACGGCTTGGAGCAACGACGTTCGATAGAAACCTGCCCACAATATCGGGCCAAGCGGACGCAGTTTTTTGGTTGATCGCTTTTTCAGTCGCTGCCCTGCACCGACCAGTTTTCGGTTCAAGCCAGCGGCAAGGCTGACTCCGCCGGTGGCAATGCGATCTGGGTTATCGGCATGCGCGACGGGTGCCGCGACGGAGCCAACGCTCTGATCGTCAAATGCACTCGCGACAGAATCGTTCCATCCTTCAGGCAGCTCAATGCCCGGTTTCACAATCGCGGTCATCGGGCAGGTTGCTGACGGAATCGCGGCATTGAGCAGAGCGGCCAAGTTGTCCGAACCGTTGTCCGTTTGTACGAAGGTCACCTCGCGACGCAGATCGTAAGGATCCGAGTAGGTTCCATCGTGAGCAACAATGATCTGGCAATCAGCCGATTTGCTGCGTAGTACGGAAGCCAGCGTGTCGTCGAATGCCTGCTCTCGACCGATCATGGGAATGATGATCGAGAAAGAATTCCGATCCATGAGCGTTCCTGTCCTTGGAAAGCCTGAGGGGTGGTAAATGGAAGAGGTGGAAATAGAGTTCGCGTCGAGGGATTGCTAAATGCGGGGCAAAACCTACGCAAAACATTGGGTGGATATTACGGCGCATTTTCTCGCGTTTCGAGAGTGCTTCCTGTAATGGATTCGGACTAAAGGCTGACGAAAATTGACCAATTCCCACAGGATGTCGAATGTTCGATAGCCTGCCGGCAGAATTCTCAAACAAAAAACGGTTCGGCTAAAGTTTCGCTTGTAGCTGACCGGCAGAGCCTTGCCTGGATCGGCCGTTCATTCTAAAAAAGGCGAATGCAACAATACCAACAACTTCTAAGGCATATTCTCGATTCAGGGGTCGAGAAGTCAGATCGCACGGGCACTGGAACGCGAAGCGTGTTCGGCTACCAGATGCGTTATGACTTGCGGGAATCGTTTCCCATGGTGACGACGAAGAAGTTGCACTGGAAAAGTATCGCCCACGAATTGCTGTGGTTCCTTAGCGGAAGTACGAACATTGGTTACTTGAAAGAGAACGGCGTTCGGATTTGGGATGAATGGGCGGACGAAAACGGAGATCTGGGCCCGGTTTATGGATCTCAGTGGCGTCGTTGGCGGACGGCGGAGGGAGACTCGATCGATCAAATTTCTCAGGTGATCGATCAGATCCAGACGAATCCGGACTCGCGACGTCTGATCGTCAGCGCATGGAACGTGGGCGAGGTTCCCAACATGAAGCTACCGCCTTGCCATGCCTTTTTTCAGTTTTACGTGGCCAATGGCGAGCTCTCGTGTCAGCTGTATCAACGAAGTGCCGACGTGTTTTTGGGAGTTCCCTTCAATATTGCCTCGTATGCACTGTTGGTTTACATGGTGGCCGCAGTAACGGGTTTGCGGCCCGGTGACTTTGTTCACACCTTGGGTGATGCTCATTTGTATTCCAATCATTTGGAGCAAGCGAAGTTGCAGTTGGATCGCGAGCCAAGGCCGTGCCCTACGTTGCAGATCGATCGAGTCCCCGATTCGATTTTCGATTTTACGTTTGATGATTTTCAGTTGGTTGGCTACGATCCCCATCCGCATATCAAAGCGGCCGTTGCAGTTTAGAGGGACTCTAAGCGGCCCATCGATTCAAACGGTTCAAACGTTTCTAAAATTTTGCAGGTGCGATAAGCTCAATGGGTCACGCGCAACCGCTCGCCATGATTGTGGCAGCATCCGAAAACGGTCTGATCGGGAAAGACGGAGATCTTCCGTGGCGACTGTCGGCTGATTTGAAACAATTCAAGAAGCTGACGATGGGGCATCACATGATCATGGGGCGAAAAACGTTTGAATCGATTGGCGTACTTTTGCCTGGTCGCCATACCGTGATTGTTACGCGACAGATGGATTTTCAATTTGAAGGTGCGACCGTCGTGCACTCGATCGATGATGCCCTCCGGCACGCTCGCGGTCAGGGCGACCAGTTGCCCTTTGTTGTTGGAGGTGCGGAAATCTATCGGTTGGCCCTGCCCTTGGTGACCGATCTTTTCTTGACCCGGGTTCATGCCGACATTGATGGTGATACTTTTTTGCCTAAGATCGATTGGTCGACTTGGGATGCAGTCGAAAGCCAAAGGTTTGACGCCGATGATCGCAACGAGTTCGATTACTCGTTCGAGCGTTGGGTTCGAAAATAGCGTCACCCTCAAGAAGGCCAACTGCGCCTCGGAGATGAACCCAGACCAGATTTTTTTGCGTAATCTGAGATTGGGGCAAAATTAGGACGGGCAATGGAGGCTTTTGCGGGGCTTCTATGGTGATTCAGTAATGCCAACACCACGTTGGTGCTTTGGGCAGAAGTCAAGGCAGGCGTCAAATTTGAACCTGCCGATCAGGATGTTGAAATCTCAACAAATTTACGCCCATTATTGTTGGGTTTGATTCTTCCATTTGCTTTAGACGCATCAATTACCGGCCTGACGGCCGAAAGCTGGCAGACGGTGGATAGTCGGCCAAATCGCTAAGCAGTTGATGGTTTCGACATGGCGAGCGATCGGCTAAGCTGTATTTGTGTCGTTCCGGGTCTGAACATCGCCCCGAAATGCCGAAATTTGCCAAGTTCTCATCAAAATTACCGATGGTTGGTCGATATCGGAACCACTACAATCGAAGTTGTCGCCGGAAGCACCCGACTTTCGGGTTTCAAGTCTGGTGGCAAAAAATTCAGCTACGGAGGAATCGTGGAGATTTTATTCACCGCCAGACATGGCCAAGTGAGCGAGTCAGCTCAGGACACGATCAAGAACAAGGTTGCCAAGCTTCCACGCTTTTTCGACCGACTGACTGGGATTCAGGTGATTGCCGACTTAGTCAATATCGACAACCCGAAGGTCGAGATCATTGCTTCGGCCGAGCACACGAATGATTTTTTCGCTTCAGACACGGGAACCAACGTTGTGACGGCTCTCGATAGTGCGATGGCGAAAATGGAACAACAACTCAAAAAACATAAAGAAAAACTTACTGCTCACCGTCATCAAGATCACAGGGACGAAGGCTAATTGCCCTCCCCCAACAACTTGGACAAACCTGATCAGGGAGAGTCCATGATCGCTAATCGGGTGCAGTGAAATTTACAGATTAAAAGGAACATTTGATGAAGTTTTCGGATTTTGTAACCAAGTCGGCTATTCAAGCTGAGTTATCGGCGACCGATAAAGAGGGCGTCATTCGCGAATTGGTAGCCGGCCTTGTTGCGTCGGGTGCCTTGGAGGCGGATCAGCAAGATGCCATCGTGGCGAAGGTTCTTGAACGTGAAGAGTTGGGCAGCACGGGCATCGGCCGTGGCATCGCCGTTCCTCACACCAAGCACCCCAGTGTTAGCAAGCCCGTCGGAACGGTGGGTATCAGCAAGGCTGGTGTTGACTTTAAAAGTCTGGACGGCGAAACAGTTCAGCTATTCTTTATGCTGATCTCTCCTCCGGATCAGCCGAGCGACCACTTGCGTGCTTTAGAGAATATCTCAAAGCAATTGCAGGACGAAACTTTTTGCCGTTTCCTAAAACAGGCAAATTCTTCTGAAGATATTCAGCAGATTCTCGAAGAAGCGGACAACAACCAGTTTGTTTCCTAGCTTCGATCCGTTGATGTCAATTTGACCGCTGCCGGGACTTGTTGTTCGCGGATAGCGGTCGACGTTAGTTTGTTTTTGGCCTGATTCATGCCTGATTCTGTCGCACGATCTTCGCTTGTCACGATTTCCAATTCGCAAGGTTTGCACATGCGCCCTGCGTATTTGTTTGCGGAAACGGCAGCGAAGTTCACAAGCAATATCGAACTGATCAAGGAAGATATTCGAATTGATGGAAAAAGCGTGCTCTCGATCCTGACGCTCGGCGCGGCGGAGGGAGCACAGATCGTGATCGAGGCAGCGGGCGAGGATGCGGACGCGGCGGTGGCAGAACTAGAAAATCTGCTGAAGTCCGGTTTCCCGGAGGTCCAAGCCGCCAAAGCGTTGGAAGCCGAGTCGGACAACGCGTAATGGAAGCCGAGTCGGATAACGCGTGATGGAAGCGGAGTCGGACAACACGTAATTTTGCAAGATACCGGTTGTGGCCAGATTGCTGGTCACGAAAGAAACAGTTTTAACGGAAGGTGTTGTCAGTTTGATAACCGGGTTCAAAAAGTCGATTTGCTGGTGGCGAAGCATGCGGATAGACCGCAGTGTCGTGGCCGGCGGTTCGCTCAAAGGTTCAGCGGAAGCACATCGCTTCCCCTTGCTGGGTCTTGTGAAGGCGGCTCGATTTTTCCACGTGTCATCACGGCTTGCACCACCAGTTCAGTCTGTACTCAGACATTTTTTACCGATCGGCCGCGTTGCATCGAGCAACGTCTCACGCAGCAAAGGTTGCCGCGCTAGTGGCTTTGCCGATTCGGTCGCCAGTAAGCAATTGCTCTTTTCACGGGCCTCGGTCGTGATGGATTTCGCCCAGAGCGCGGTTTTCCGCGTGGTGCGATCCTTCAGTTCGATCGCTGGCACCTGTCAATCGACAAGCAACGCACTGGCTCTCTCGTCGGCCTGTGGCCCGCCTCATCGAAGCGCTTTGCTTTCGATGCTCGCGTTAGACACGCCGAATTACCAAAACAATTCCCCGCGATCGTTGGTGCCTCAACGGCTTACCGATTGCTCAATGAGGAAAACCAGACAAGATGAAAAAGAAAGAAATGTTGATCAACGCGTCGCAGGCGGAAGAATGCCGGATTGCGATCGTTGAAGACGGGCGGCTGGAAGAGCTGTACGTCGAGCGTCATAGCCAAGACAATTACGTCGGGAACGTTTACAAAGGTAAAGTCGTCAACTTAGAGCCAAGCATCCAAGCGGTGTTTGTTGACTTTGGTGTCGGACGAAACGGGTTCCTGCACATCAGTGATGTCGAGCCCAACTATTTTCGTCAGGGCGGCTACGACCCGGAAGAGTTGATGCGGAAAGAGCGGGCCGAAGCGGCTCAGGCTGTTGCCAGCGGACGCTCGCGGCATCGACCACCTGCTTCGGGCGGCTTTCGCCCTCGCTTCAAGCCTCCAATTCAGGAGATTTTTAAACGGGGCGACGAAGTTCTGGTCCAAGTGATCAAAGAAGGCATTGGGAACAAAGGTCCGACGCTGTCGACCTACATCAGCATTCCCGGACGTTATCTGGTACTGATGCCGGCACTTGGTCGCGTGGGTGTTTCGCGGAAAATCGAGGACGAAGACGAGCGCCGGAAACTCAAGGGATACTTGAACGAATTGCGACCGCCAAAGGGGCTGGGCTTTATCGTTCGGACCGCAGGAGCCGGGCGTTCAAAGCGCGATCTTTCGCGCGACTTGGCGTACCTGCTGCGGCTTTGGAAGTCCATTGTCAAACGAGTCAAAGAAGTCGAAGCGCCGACGCATATTTACGAAGAGAGTGATCTGATCATTCGTACGATTCGTGACATGCTGACGCCCGACATCGACAACATCATCATTGATGATGAAGGTGCGAAAGATCGAGCTCAAGAATTTCTGAAGTTGATCATGCCAAAGGCTGCCGACCGACTTCAGTTGTACTCAGGGAGCCAGCCGTTGTTTCACCAGCACAACGTGGAAATGGAAATTGCCAAAATCCACGCCCGCGAAGTTCCATTGCCTGACGGTGGCTCGATCGTGATTGATCAGACAGAGGCGTTGGTTGCGATCGACGTCAACAGCGGCAATTTTCGCACCGATGACTCGGCGGAGGACTCGGCGTTTCGTTTGAACGTGTCGGCCGCCAAAGAGATTTCTCGCCAGTTGCGGCTTCGTGATCTGGGTGGCGTGATTGTGAATGACTTTATCGATATGCGTCGCGAGAAACACCGCCGCGGCGTTGAAAACACGCTCAAAGATTGCATGAAGCGCGATCGGGCTCGGACGAAAATTTTGCGTACCAGTCCGTTTGGGTTGATCGAAATGACTCGTCAGCGAGTCAAACCGGGGCTTAAGCGAAGTCTCTATCAGGAATGTCCGTGCTGCACCGGTCGCGGTAATGTGAAGACCGAAGAAAGCATGGCGTTGGACGTGATTCGACTGTTGATGCGGGCCAAACAGCAAGCAACCTGTGCCAGCGTCACGGTGCGAGTCAACGAAAGTGTGGCCTCATACTTGAACAACCAGAAACGCCGCGAGTTGGCGGAACTGGAAGGCGAGGAGCAGATGCTCATTCGGATTCTGGGCCGAGAAAACGTGTTCCCTGAGTTCTTGGAAGTGGAATGCCGCGACTCGAATAACGCCGTCGTCCCGCTTTCCACGAAATAGCCCAACGCTTGGTTTTAGCTTCAGTCTGCGTAGCTGATGCTTGCATTTTCTTTTGTTCTGCCTCGTTGGTTTGAGGCGGAACGGGGCAGAACGACGCGGACCGGTGTTTTTGCGCGCCCACGAAGTTGCGGGATGTGCGCCAACTCCGCGCGGTGCTGGCTTCGTGTTGTTGCGATAGCATGCGAGCCGCTTCTGATCTGTCAACGATTCAAAAATCGGTTCTGGAACGCAATTTTGGGCGAGTTTGTGATCGTGATCCGCTGATTCAGGTGCTGGCAACATCTGCTTGCATGCTTGGCTCTCGGCGACTTATGGGAAATGCCCGCAAATTCATAAACCGAGCCAAACAAACAGGCTGAGTTTGCCGATTTTATCGATGGGTTGGGCGCGAGCTGTCTCGTTCCGCCCTTATGCGCGATGCATGGAAGCATTGTATCGCATTCAGATTTGCGGCTTTCCAAGCCAACGAACAATCAGCTAACCAAGCGAACCGGGAGTGATCATGGACGATCCAAGAATGAAATTTAACCGCGGGATGGGATTGGAAATTGCCCGGTCGGGTGGACTTCGGATGGCTTTTGGGCTGGCGTTGTTGCTGGCGTGTTTGATTGGACAAGCGGAAGCAACGGCTCAGTCCGCCAAATGGATCTGGTCTCCGAAAGTCGGAAGTGTGACCGGCGAGCAACCACAGGGCGACTGCTATTTCCGCAGCAAGTTCACGCTGATCAAACCTGAAAAGGCGGAAATTATTTACGCCGCAGGCGACGAGTACGAGCTGTACATCAACAATCGTTTGGTGAGCAAAGGTGAATCTTACGGCAGCGAAAACAAACTGGATGTGTTTTCTTACGTGAAGCCGGGCGTCAACTTGGTGGCGGTAAAGGTTTCTCATTTGAGCAGCGATCAACCGGGTGTCGCTTTGAAGGTGCGAATCAAGGAGCGTGATGAGACTCGTTGGCGTAGCATGGTGACTAACAATTCGTGGAAGACTCGCAACCAACTGGTGAGTGGTTGGACTGAAAACGGCTATAACGACATGGGTTGGTTGAAGGCTCGCGTTTTGAATAACGCGGCCAATCTGGGGCTTCCAAAAGCAGTCAAAACGGCAAAGCAAGCACCGCCAGCTGCCCCTGCTGCACCCGTGGTTGCACCAATTGTTCCGGCCGCCAAAAACACGACAACCGTGGAGGCATCTAGTCCCGCCCCAGTTGCGTCGCCCGCTGCTGAACCGACGAAGCAAGCTGGCGTTGAGGCAGTAAAAAAACAGGCAGTGCCGGTTGCACAGGTTTCTACGCAGGTGGCGAAGTCCACAGATCGTGAAGAAGCAGCTGTCGCGAAAACAGATGGCAACGTTGGATCGCCGCCCCAGCCGGTTGCTCCGATCGCCCCTCTCGCTGCGGCGCCTCCAAAAGTGAAAAAAGCAAAATCGACCCGCTTTGAGCTTGATTCGGAATTTGTGATTGAGCAGGTCCTGACCAGCCAAGCAGCCGGTCCGATGGTTGCGATGGAGTTCAATGAGTTTGGAAAGCTACTGTTTTCTCGGCAAGACGGCCCGTTGATGATGGCGGACCTGTCGCTACCTGCTGATGACCCAGCAAGAGTCCGAGTGTATTGCGACAAAGTGAAAAGCTGCGGAGGAATTCTTTCGATCAACGGCGACGTTTATGTCACGGGCGACGGTCCTTCTGGATCAGCTTTGTACCGTCTGTCAGATACCAACAACGATGGAAAGGTTGAACCTACCAAGGCCTTGTTCAAATTCTCTGGCGAGTTTGGAGGGCATGGCCCTCATGGTTTGCGACTTGGGCCTGACGCAATGATCTACATGGTGTTGGGTAACGGAAGCCAAGTTGATCGCCCCGCTAGTGACCGGAGTCCATACAAACGACCCTACGAAGGAAATGTCGTTCCTCGCATGGAAGATCCGAGAGGTCACGCCGCCGGCGTTGAAGCTCCTGGTGGAACAATCGTTCGTTGCTCGATTGACGGAACTCAGGTTGAAACCTTTGCTGGTGGATTAAGGAACTCAACCGATCTTGCGTTTAACGCAAACGGACAGTTGTTTGTTTGTGACAGTGACAACCCGGCCGACGTGAAGACTCCGTGGTACCGACCTTCGATGGTGTTTCATGTTCCCGCCGGGGCCGAGCTTGGTTGGCGAAGTGGATCAGGGAAGTTTCCAACTCACGCCGTCGATACGGCTCAGCCTGTCTGCCAATTGGAAAGCGGCATGCCGACCGGTTCAGTGGTTTATCGCCACATGCAATTCCCGGCTCGCTTTCATGATGTTTTGTTTACTGCTAACCGAACGACTGGAAAAATCTTTAGCGTTCGTACGAATCAGTCAGGTGCTGGATATTCCGGTAGCGTGGAGACGTTCTTGACCGGCAAGAAGTTTGACATCACCGATCTTTCGATCGGCGAAGATGGCATGATGTACATCGCCACTGGCGATCGAGGTTCGGTTGGGGGTCTGTATCGCGTCCGTTGGAAGGGAGAAATCCCCGAGAAGATGTTGACGTTTGATTCAGACCTGTCAAAGGTCATTCGGCACCCACAGCCCGATTCGAGTTGGGCACGGCAGAATGTGGCTCAGCTGAAAATCACGATGGGTCGTGACTGGGCCACCTCAATCCGCGGTGTGGCGACTGAAGTTCAAAACCCGGCCCATTTTCGTGTGCGTGCCATGCAACTGATGGTTCTTTACGGACCGAAGTATGACGCTCGCTTGTTGGGCGGCCTAACAACGGCACCAGAGCCGGAGATCCGAGCTCAAGTCGCTGCGTTGTGTGCAGCGTCAGAAGATGTCCGCAATCAGCAGGTGTTGAACGACCTGCTGACGGATACGGAACCGATGGTGCGACGAGCCGCTGCCGAGGCGATGCTGTCGCTTGGGGTTGAGCCTGAGTTTTCTACATTGAAGTCGCTGCTGGCTTCCGAAGACCGAACCGAAGCATTCGTGGCACGACGCTTATTGGAAAGAATCCCGTCAGCAAGATGGAAGGAAGAGATTCTGACCACTGATGACAAACGCGTGTTCATCCAAGGAGCGGCTGCTCTTGCGATTGCGGAACCAAAACTGGAAACGTCTTACAATATTCTTGCTCGTGGGAGCAAGTTCATGGACGGTTTTGTCAGCGATACGGATTTTGTCGACATGTTACGAGTCATGCAGTTGGCATTGGTTCAGGCTCAGGTTGCTCCATCTGATATTCCAGGTTTCGCACGCCGAATCGCCAGCGAGTTTCCATCGGCTGATTCGATCATCAACTTGGAGCTGGCTCGATTGCTTGGATATCTGAAAGCCGCATCGCTTGAAGGTCGTCTTGAGACCTATCTTGGTGATGACGACGTCAAGCATTCAGAACGACTGGCTGTGGCGATGCAGCTTCGTGCTTCAGCGGCAGACATGACCGATGATGAGCTGTTAGCCATGCTTCGTTTTATGCAATCTTCAAAGTCCATCAAGCAGGTTGGTTCCAGCTACCAAGGCTACATCGATCTGGCGTTGGATGATTGCAGCGAGTTCGTCAATGCGGCTCATTTGGATGAAGTCTTAGATCACCCGATGGACTACGTCAGTGCATTGATTCCCGTGTTCTATCACGTTCCGGTAAAGCTGGACGACAAGATGCTGAGTCGGCTAATCAACCTAGATAAGGATTTTGCCGGTAAGAAAGACGCTCGATCGTTGCAAATTCGCCTAGGTGTGATTGCACTGTTGGCTCAAAGTGGTGATGAGCAATCGATGGTCTACCTTCGTAAGTTGTGGCAGCAGGAAGACTACCGCCGCAGCGATATCGCGATCGGGTTGGCTCAACAGCCTGAAGGAGAGAACTGGTCATACCTAGTCAGTACCATTCCTGTTTTGGAGCCATCGACCACGCCGGAGGTTCTTAACGCATTGAAGTCCGTGGCCCGCAAACCGCGAGACGGCCGGCACTTCCGCGAACTGGTTGGTGTTGCCGAGCGAAACGACAAGGCTTCGGTGCGATCGGCTCTGGCGTTGTTGGAACACTGGTCCGGTGAGTCGCTTGCTGATGGATCGGGTGATCGAAGCAAGTTGGTCGCTTCATGGAAAAAATGGTGCGATGAAAAATTCAACGAGAGCCCAAGTGCTTCGACGGCTGCAGGTGACGGTACTGACCGCCGTTAGCCAGAATTGCCGACCGCTAACGGGGGGTAGCGTTGATTGAGTCGCGTTGTGTCGTGTTCCATTGTACAGTTGAGCTGGCGGTTATGTGCGGTGGAACACAAACACACGAACGGTATACGCCTGAAAAGAGTACGATGTCTAAGCGGTCGAACGATCGGCCGCGAACTTCTTAAAGCTGGTTGATTCGATCAAGCTTTGTTGTTCTGTTAAAGGTTAGGTTTGAAGGCGCGGAATAAGTGAGAAATCGATTTGTTCTTCGTTAGTTTCATGAACTGCTGTCCAAGGGCCGGTCATTCCGACAGCGAACGCCCTAAAACGACGCGGTTTCATGATTGCCAGCAACACCTTTATCTGATTTAGCATTTTCTTTCCAAGCGGCGTGTAAGGATCGTTGATCCGGTCTCGTCTCATTTTTTGACGGCAGAGTATGTCGATAGAGATTTCCAACCAGAACTGGATCGAGCGTCTTCGGGCGGACAGCCCAGAGCAACCCGAGGCGATTGGCGAGCTTCGCGAAATTCTCGTCAAAGGCCTGCGCGGTGCGTTTTTGCCCCGAGGCAAGGACGAAACGTTCTGCGAGGACGTTGCGCAGGAGTCTCTGCTAAAGATTTTGAAGTCATTGGATTCATTTGAAGGACGTAGCAAGTTGACGACTTGGGCGATTTCGATTTCAATTCGCACCGGGATCAGTCAGTTGCGGCGAAAGCATTTCAAAGATGTTTCCCTCGATGCGATCTCGGCCGGTGGCGACATGTCGTTTGATGTGGCTGATATGGCGGCAAGTGATCCGCAGCAGCAGGTAGCCAAAAAGTCGATGTTGGGCACGCTTTCGGATTTAATCGATGGCGAGCTAACGGAGAAGCAGCGTGTTGTCGTCCGGTCACTACTAAACGGTATGCCCGTGGAAGAGATTGCCGATCGGACTGGAAGCAACCGCAATGCTGTGTATAAGATGTTTCACGATGCGAGGAAGCGGCTCAAAAGCGGATTTGAGTCTGCAGGCCACAGTGCCGATGAAGTTTTAGCGGTCTTTTCCTGATAACTTGATTCGACCCTCGATGTCGAAAATAAAAAGCAACGATGAGTCTTAGCGAACAACAAGTCCGAACACTCGTGCAACTGGCGGTGACGACCACGCCAGACGGCATGGATTGTGATGGATGCTTCGGTCGCGTTGCCGAGTTTGCAGAAATTCATCTCGCGAATCAGCCTCTGCCTGAATCTCTGCGACGCGTTGAGGATCATCTGCAAAATTGCCCGTGTTGCAAAGATGAATTCGAGGCACTGAAGTTGGCTTTGGTTTCGGTCGTCGAGTAGCGGCTTGCATCTCCTTCAGCGATGTAGCCTTTCGTGACACCGTCTTTTCGGAAACGTATTTGCTTCCATTAGTTGGCGGTCCGATTGAAAGACCGTTTCAGGGGCGATAGTTTGTCGTTTTTCGGGTAAATTGAGCGTTCGCATTGAGCGAGAGATTTGCCGGAATATCTCGTCAAAGCTGCCTTGATTGGGCGGTGACGGTGTCTCAATTCCGAAACGCCACATCGAACCAGAGCGAGGCCGCAGTGTCTGACCAAACAAACATTGATCCTTCGGCTAGGTTGGATCCGAGCACATCCGTTGAAGTTTTGAAGGAAGAGATGCGCCAGTTTGTTGCCGAACGAGATTGGCATCAGTTTCATAGTCCGAAGAACTTAAGCATGTCGATCGCGATCGAGGCCGCCGAGTTGATGGAGCACTTTCAGTGGCTGACTCAGCCGCAATCCCATGAACTGGACGACGATTCGATCAAGATGGTCGGGGAAGAACTCGCGGATGTGTTGTGCTACACGTTAGCGATGGCCAATCAGCTGAATCTTGATATCACTCGGACCATTCGCGCCAAAATGGAAAAGAACAGATTGAAATACCCTGCTGAAAAATTTCGCGGTCGCTATGGTCAAAAGGATTTGGATCGTCTGGAGGACCAATGAGCAATCCGGTTGAAAATATTGGAAGCAAGCCGCGGCTGGCTTTGCATTGGCAAATTCTGATCGGAATGGTTGCCGGTTTGTTGTTCGGTTGGGTGGCCGTCAAGTTGGGCGGCCAGCAATTCACGATTGATTGGGTCAAACCGTTCGGGACAATCTTCATACGACTTTTGAAGATGATCGCCATTCCGTTGATTCTGGCGTCGTTGATCAAGGGAGTTTCTGACCTGCAAGATCTGTCGCGGCTGTCGAGCATGGGTTTTCAAACGATTGGGTTGTACTTCATGACGACCGTGATCGCTGTGGTCATTGGGCTGGTGATTGTGAATGTACTCCAGCCCGGTCGGAGCGTATCGGATGAAACGCGGGCGGGGCTGTTGGCGGCGATGCCGAGTGACGAACAGGCGTTGGATGTTTCGAAATCCGATGCGACCAGCAAAAAACTTGGCAAAATTCAGGCTCAAGCGAAGAAGCAAAAATCTAACGGGCCGCTGCAACCGCTTGTCGAGATGGTTCCTGACAACATTTTTCAGGCCAGCTCAAGCAATGGCAGCATGCTGCAAGTCATCTTTTTCGCCATCTTTTTCGGCGTCGGACTGATTCTGATTGACTCGGCCACCGCGGCCCCGGTGAAAGCGGTTTTTGATGGAGTCAATGAAGTCATTTTGAAGCTGATTGATTTGATCATGTTGGCTGCGCCAGTGGGCGTCTTTGCATTGCTGGCGACGCTGGTCGTCGAGTCGCCCGGTGTGGATATTCTGATGGCATTGATCCAATACGGACTATGTGTGGTGGCGGGATTGGCGTTGATGATGCTGGTGGTTTACCCGGGACTCGTTTGGTTGATGACCGGCAAGTCGGTTCGATTTTTCTTCAACGGAATTCTGCCGGCCCAGTTGTTGGCGTTTTCAACCAGTTCCAGTGCCGCGACGCTTCCGGTGACGATGGAACGAGTCGAGGAGCATCTGGGCGTTCAGCGCGAAGTCAGCAGTTTCGTGCTTCCGATTGGTGCGACGGTGAACATGGATGGCACCAGCCTCTATCAGTCGATCGCGGCCGTTTTTATTGCTCAAGTTTTAGGAATGGATCTGAACCTGCAGCAACAGTTGACGATCGTCATGACGGCAAGCCTCGCGTCGATCGGGTCGGCTGCTGTCCCTGGAGCCGGGATGGTGATGCTGGTGATTGTGCTTGAGGCGATTGAGGTCCCGTCGGCCGGTCTGGCGTTGATCTTTGCGATCGATCGCCCGTTGGACATGTGTCGAACGGCGGTCAACGTTACGGGAGACGCGACTGTCGCGATGGCCGTCGCAAAACGTGTGGGGCGGTTGGACGAACCAATCGAGAAAAACTGGGACGACAACTATCCGGCAGGTGAGAAGCCGGTTGAAGAAGAATCAAACGCATGAACCCCACCGGTGTCACGCTTTTTTGGTGACGAGAGGTTTCTTTCGGTTTGGATAGCAGGTCCGACAGATTTCACAGACAGTGCCGTCGCAACCTCGAGCCGTGCAGTATTCGCGACCGTAGAAAATGATTTGCAAATGCAGGTCGTTCCAAGTGGGTCGTGGAAAGAGCCGTTTCAAGTCGGCTTCCGTTTGCTTGACATTTTTCCCTTGAGTAAGGCCCCACCGTTGTGCCAGTCGATGGATGTGGGTGTCGACCGGAAACGAAGGAACGCCAAACGCTTGAGCCATCACAACGCTGGCCGTTTTGTGGCCGACTCCCGGAAGTCGCTCAAGCGCTTCGATGTCGGCGGGAACCTCGCCGTCGTATTCGTTGACGAGAATCTTGGACAGTTCTGAGATTGCTTTCGATTTTCGTGGCGAGAGGCCGCACGAGCGAATGATTCTAAGAATGGTCGGTACGCGGACTTTCGCCATGTCATGTGCGTTGTCGGCCTTGGCGAACAGTTCTGGCGTCACCAAGTTCACACGCTCATCCGTACACTGAGCACTCAGTAGAACGGCGACCAACAACGTGAATGCGTTGGAGTGATCAAGCGGGACCGGCGGATTCGGGTATAACGCCTGAAGTTTCGTCAGTATGAACTCGGTTCTTTCCGACTTTTTCATAACGCGGAACTAATTTTCGGCTTGATCATCGGCATCCTGATCCGCGGCGTTCGATTCACGGTTGGCAGTTTCGTCTTTCGTTACCGTATCATCGGCCACTGGCGGATCTTCGTCAACGGTTTCGGGTGTTTCCAACGGCGGCTCGTCGACTCCGACCTTGTTTGGTCGATAAACATGATTTCGTTTTCGAATGACTTCGGCAGACAAGATTTTGTCCTTTTTGATGTCAGGAATTTCTTCCTCTCGGCCGTTGATGGGAACGTGGGTTCGCTGGAGATTCTCTAGGATGTCTAGTCCGTCGATGACTCGACCGAAAACCGTGTGCCGGCCATCGAGCGAATCGGTGCGAGTAAATGTCAAGAAGAACTGGCTGCCACCCGTGTCCGGTTGATTCGTTTTCGCCATCGAGAGACTACCCGTGAAGTGCGGGCGGGCCTCGGGCGAGTCGCATTCGCATTCAATCGTGTATCCGGGGCCTCCCATTCCGGTTCCTTGGGGGCATCCCGTTTGAGCCATAAAGCCCTCGAGGACTCGATGGAAGTCAATGTTCTTGTAGAAGTCGTCTTCCACCAAGCTGATAAAGTTTCCAACGGTCTCAGGGGCTTCGTTTTCAAAAAGTTCGACCACGATATCGCCTTGGCTGGTCGTTAGTTTGACCCGTGGCAGATCATCGGCCACAGTCTCTCTTTGGCGAATCAGTAGCTCGTCGAAAATCTCTCGCGCATCGATTGGGATTCGCGAAGATTTGGCGGCCGTCTCAAACCAAATCGGATTGACATTGTGCTTGATCAGAAAATCACCCGTTTTCAAGACTTGGGCATCTTCTCCTGCTTTCGCGGCGTTTAGCAGGATTCCCATGATCGCACGCGTCGCGACCGTGTCCTTTCCCTTGCTTGTTTCAATCTGGTTCATCGCAGCATTGAGGATTTTCTCGATGGTCGCATTGGCTTGATCGACCAAGTCAGCGTATTTTTCGCGGAGCTCACTCGCATCGCCCTCGTCAGAATCTATCTTCTGTTGCACGCCGTCAAGCGTCTGGTTGATCGTCTTCCATTGTTCCTGCAGATCCGAAAGCTGCGTCTGCGAAGCAGGTTCCTGAGCAAAGGCCTGACCGAGGCAGGGAACGATCGTGACCGCCAGCAAGGTTACCAACATGATGTGATTGAATGGTCGCAACGCAGGGGTGTTTTTCAGAAAGCGCAGAGGGGAGCAGGCAGGCAACATGAAATTCTCCTGAGTTCAGGCGATTAACCGAATGAGATATATCTTTGATTCATCAAGAACCTCGAACGCCAGCCGAAGTTGCAAGTCAACTCTCAATCGTCGTTCGCATTGCGAGGCGGTGAGATCGGAAAGCAAAACGAGGCTAAGCGATTCCAGAAACTGATTTGAGAAAGCGCAACCGCAGCATTTTCAGGCACTCGCGAACTTATCAAGGGTCGCTGGGCGAAAAAAGGCTGCCACCGTCAATCGGAGGAACGCTCTGGGAAGCAGACCGCGGTGCAAAGAGGTCGTCCGATCCAGTCGGCGCCACATCAAGATCGTCCATCATATCGGGAATGTCTTGCTTTTGAACCTTCTTTGGTTCGTATTTGTGGTCACGTTTTCGAAGGACAGTTGCCTTGATGATTCTGACTGGTTCCGGAGCCACTCCTCCGTCCACCGCCGCGGGGTTTCGAGAATCGATGGCTTTGCAATTGAGTATGACATCGAAACCCTCAATCACCCGACCGAAAGCAGTGAAGTTTCCGTCCAGTTGGGGAAGAGGCTGATGTGTGATCACAAACTGTGACCCTTCCGTGTTGGGCCCGGTGTTGGCCATTCCAATCGTCCCAGAGAAGTAGTGACGGATTTGTTGCCGATCAAACTCGCTGGCAATCGCGTAGCCTGGTCCACCCGTACCGTTGCCGTTCGGGCAGCCCGTGTGGATGTATTCCCCCGGCTTCACATAGTGAAAGATAATGTCGTTGTAGAATTTTTTCTCGACTAGGCTAATAAAGTTCGCGACGGTATTTGGAGCGTGGTCTTCATACAGAACCACGACAAAGTCTCCGGCCGTCGTTTCGAACTTAACTTTCGGTAGGTTGTCGTTGTTCTTCTCTAGACGCCGGACGGTTAATTCACGCTGCCATTTTTCTGCGGTGTCTTCCACTAGCTGCAGTGTTTCGTCCAGATTGAAACCGGGTTTCACTTCTTGTATTCGGTCCAGCATCAAGGCCGCCCGGTCAAAGTCGTCAATTGCGAAACTGGCTCGGAAGCCCTTTGACAACAGCACCACATCTTCGTCGGCTCCGGCGTCCATCATGGCGTCGACGATCTCCAAAGCAGCCTTTGGCCCAAAGACCGAGTCTGGCAAGGTTGGTTCGATTAACTGGTTGAGGATTCGAATGACAAATTGGGTCACTGCCGGATCCTGTCCAGGATTGGCTTTAAATGCCTCAACCGCAGCAGCTGGAAGAGCGGCTTTCAGCTTGGCGGTTTCGTTCGCAAGTGCGTCAATCAGCGCCAGTTGTTCTTTTTGGCGATTGGGAAACCCAAGAGGCATCGTGCTGTAAAGCCGGTTAATCTCTGATTCATTTTTTTGGATTCGAGCAAGCATCAGCCGGAAAAGCTTTTCGGGAGGAGCGGACAGCAGCTCAGCATTTCGGTCGCCACTTCCTGAGCCGTTGCTGCTGCTTGAGCCGTTACTGCTGCTTGAACCATCTGCCTTGTTGCCCGGGCCATCCGATTTCGAACTGCTGCCGTGATCCCGAGGAGTGAATTTGAGTTGCCCCTCTGCGGACACGATCGGACTCATGAAGCAGGCCAGCAACGCAGCGATCGTGAATCGCACGAGAGAACTTTCGGCCAGCCGGGCACCAGAGTTTTCGATGTTTGACAAGAGTGAATGGAAACTCATAACTAATACGCTCATGAAACTCAGAGACATGATTTTAATACAATGGATTGAAGCTTCCGGTTGGGGAACCGGCGAATGACGTAAGGTCAGTCGGTAGATGATTCGTTGTTTTCAGCTGACGTCGCGGATTTTGAGCCAACTTTAATCGGTTGATAGTCGTGATCCCGTTTGCGAATCACTTTGGCGGAAAAGATCACAGAAGGAATCGCGTCCTCGATGGGTTCGTCTTTTCCCTTTTCGTCTGTTCTAAAAGTTAATGTCAAATCTGCCATCACATCCAAGCCCTCAATGACGCGCCCGAAAACGGTGTGGTTTTCATTCAAAAAGGGTTGAGGCGTTAGAGAAAGAAAAAACTGGCTGCTAGCCGTGTTGGGTGAATTCTGATTCGCCATGCTCAAAGAGCCACGGAAGTGTTTGCGTGCTTCGGGCTTGCGGTTTTCGTCGTAGATCGTGTACGGCACACCTCTGGGTAATAGCCGCCGAACCTCACCGATTTGAGCAATGCCAAACGCACCGGCCTGTGCGACAAACTCTAACTTGACGTTATGAAAAATCACGCCGTTGTAGTAACCCTGTTCGACCAAGTGAACAAAATTGGCGACGGTTTGGGGAGCTTCATTCTCAAAAAGCTCCAGCACGATTCGGCCGGCGTTCGTGTTTAGCTCAACGCGTGGAAGATCGTCTTTCGCGGCTTCCGATTCACGAAGTTGTTCCTCACGTCTGAACTGCGGGATCAATTCATCAATTGAGGCATACAGCTGACGTTCGGTGTCCGTCATTGACTCAAGTTCTTCTGGGTGCTGATCGAAAAACGCCTTCGCTGCCTCAAACTGGTTGTCCAGCAATTGGACTCGTGCCATGAGTGCTCGCGAAGCCACGGTCGGCTTTATTGTGTTGGCACGCTGGAGCACTTCCAGCCCCACGCGATAACGTTCTTCCCGAACGTCCTCTAAGCAACTCCTGACAGCCACTTCCAGCACGTCTTCGGAAGGCTTGTCCTGTCGGCGGAACAATTCCATCGCCGCTGCACGCAAAGACTCAATGTCTGACTGTCCCGACGCGACGGCTTCCTGCCATGCTTCGCGGTGAGTCTCGGATTGGTCGATCGGTTCATTATGGAATCGGATCGATGCGGCTTGGACTTTTTTCATGGAGGATCGAAGTTTTTCGGTCGCCCGATTATACTTGGCCAGCACTTCTTCGAGAGGAGCTTCCTCCAGTGATGGCTCGGTCGCCTGATTGGCAGCCGCATCTTGAGCATTACCTGACGCGACCAGCCATATCCAAGAGAGCACGACTGCCGTCAGAAACTGAGTTGCCCCTCTAATCAACGTCGGCCGGTTCCGAAATAAGAACGACGATTCCCGATCGAGACAATCAGTCGGTTTGTTGGCAAAGGTCGGCATTGAGGAGATCAAAATGTCGGGCTTGGTTGAGGAATCAAAATCCGTGTCGTTGGGAAGTTAACCCCGCTGGCGTAACGTAATAATATAGCGGCTGTTAAGGCTGTGTACCTAGAACTTCCGTTCAATCGAGGAAACCACTGATGGCAAAAATACGACGCGGGGTAAACCTGAAGGATTGGAAAACAAATCGGGCTGATGCTGGTCAGGGAAGATTGCGCATTGTGGGGGGGCGTTTTAAGGGGCGAGCGATCGGTTATTCGGGTGACCCAGTGACTCGGCCCATGAAGGACAACATTCGCGAGGCGGTGTTTAACCTCGTTGGCGGCTGGGTGCCTGGAAAAGTCGTTTTTGACCTGTTTGCCGGCACCGGGGCGATGGGTTTGGAAGCGATCAGCCGTGGTGCCAGCAAGGCCGTCTTGATTGAACGGCACATTCCTACGGTACGGATTATCGAGGAAAATGTTCAGCTGCTGGACAGTGAGCTACCCGTCACGATCGAAACTTCGGACTCGTTTTTCTGGATCCGACAGTTCCTGAAAGTCCCAGAATCACGCCCGAAAGACCCGTGGGTTGTCTTTTTCTGCCCACCGTATGCAGACTTTGTGGACAAGACAGACCACTTGCTGGCCGCCATCGAGGGCATGGCCGTTGCAGCACCCGAAGGATCGCTGATGGTGGTCGAGTCTGACTCCAGATTCGATGTTTCTCTGCTTCCGAATGTTCGCTTGGACGACCCGGAATCCACTCAGACACGCGCTTGGGAAACGCGAAAGTACTCGCCCGCCGTGGTTTCGGTGTGGCAAAAATTGGCAGTTGATTCGAGTCAGGAACTCGACTGATTCTGGCGTCATTTTTGGCAACCCGCATTGGCCGTCAATGTCCCGCCAATCCGCAGGGTTTGACAAGTTTTGCGACGTCGGCCATCCCGATAATCAGCGAAAGCCGTTGAGCTTACCATTGTGATGTTTCAATGGAGAAATGACTGCTCGGATTGTTCGATCAGGCTCGACTGAGCCGCAAACTGGCACCGATGAAATGGTAACGAGTGCGTGATGACTTTTGAGGTGAGGCGAAAGTCTGTGCGAACTGTTTAGCGTTTGCTGCTTGCTGATACCGGTTCGGTGCCAGCATGGCCAAGGTGCTTCAAACGGAACGCGAGTACGCACACCATCTGCAATGGATTGCTGTCGGGGGCTGGGGACTTAATGCGATCGAGATTTGACGTGCCGCTTCGCCTGTTCGTTGTCGCCTGTGTTTTGGCTGCCTTCATGCGGCCCAACTTTCTCAACGCCGCCGATTCGTCGACTGGAGAACCAGCCTCATGGCCGGCTTCCTCCAAGTTGCTGGAGCAGCTTGAGCAGTTTCAAGACACTCCTGCGGAAGCTTGGGCGACTAGCACCCGTGACCTTCTCAATTCAATGTCAGCGGTAAAGCTTGGTCCTCCGATCAAGCCAGCTGATCTTCAGACGATTCAGACACGCATTGCTCAGCTTCGTCGCCAATCCCAGCGAGTGACTGATGTAGCAAGATCGCTTCAGAAGGGCACAGCGTTGCGATCGACGGCAGCTACTTCGGAGCTGGTCAATCGTGTGTATCAAATCCAATACGGTCTGGATCGCCGAATCGCCGTGTGGAGCTCTCTTTCAGGCATTGTAGCCGCAACTGTTGATTCCGCCGTGTCATCGCAGCCGCGGGCGGCTTTCATGTTGGCGAAACACGGACGCATTCGGTTTCAAGCCTTGGACGATGAGTGGACTGAATACTTGCTGCTTGATGATTTGAAGCGCGAGTTCAATTCACTCAATCCGGATGTGGATCGTCAGAAGAACGCGGCTCGAAAAACTCTTAGCCGAATTTACTCGCCCGTGCTCAAGCCGGAACAGCATGAGTATCTCCAACAGATCTTTGATCCCCAGCTGATTTCGATTCTCAGACAGTCTGCATCGGAGCCCATTGCGGTTGAAGAATTTTTGCAGCGAATGGAGCAGCACGAACAACACCCAACGGGTGCGACGGAATTCCGGTTGAATGATGTGTTTCAAGACCTTGTTTGGTCAGAAGACTCTCGCGACCAAGCAGCGGCCGAAGCAATTCAGCAGCACTACCGAAATGCGAACGTGCGGTTGGCGGTCAGTGGTGAATTGCTCAACCGAATGGTTCCAGAGATTCCGGCAACACGAGAGCCGGTGTCGGATCAGATCTTGGGAGCGGCCGTTTCTGGTCAGAGCTACATCTCGAACCGGCTTCAAGTTGAACTGATTCCTGATCCCAATCAAGTCCAGCTACGCCTTCAAACTGTCGGCACCGTGCGTTCGAATACGGTGGCTCGCCGCGATGGATTTGCGATTCAGAACCAAGGCTTGGCTCGATTTCAAGTTTTTCAGCGGCTCGCGTTTGGTCGGGACGGCATTGATTCTTCTGAGACACCCGTCGCCTATTCGACCGCCAATCAGCGGGTCGTTGCAATGCGATCGAAGCTTGATGGAGTTCCTCTGTTCGGTCGCTTGGCCCGCAAGATTGCGTCGCAGAAGATCGAAGACGAGGCTCCGCGGACGCAGAAGTTGGTGCAAAACAAAGTCGAGCGTCAGGCATCCGAGCGAATGCAGGAGAAAGTCGAAAAAGAACTTCGGCAGATGCGAGGCTCTTTATACAACAACGTGTTACAGCCCTTGCTGGCACTGGACCTGGAACCGGAGCCAGTCCAGATGAGCACGACCGAAGGTGAAGTGATCATGCGTTACCGGCTTGCGGGTCGCGATCAGATGGCCGCCAGCAGCGCTCGTCCTGCGGCAGCAGCCGGTAGTTTGTGCAGCTGTCAGGTTCATGAATCGGTCATGAACAACGTCATTATGCGAATGGGTTTGAACGGCCAGACGTTCACCGCCAAAGAGCTTCGGGATCATTTTCGAGACATGTTCGCAACCAACGAAGTCACTGCCGTTGGCGAGAACGACGATCCTCCCGAGGCAGAGTTCGAGTTCGCTCCTTTGGATCCGATTCGCATTCGATTGAATGATCAAAAGGTAACCGTCGAACTGAATCTGGCATCCATGCAGATTGGAGACGGGACAAAGTGGAAACGGCTGCGAGTCAAAACGTCGTATGTGCCTCGCGTCGAAAACGGCACCGTTGTGCTGGTGCAATCGGACGAAGGGATTCGGCTGAAGGGCAAACGTCTTCGCTTCAGCGACCAAGTCGCGCTGCGAACCGTATTTGAAGTGATGTTCAAGTCCGAGTACCGCGTGAATGTCCTGTCTGACAAGATTCAGCGGATGGCTGGCAGCGCCTTGGGGATCACGCAACTGGTTCTGACCGATGGCTGGGTAGGCGTTTCCATCGATGATTCGCCTGCGAGTCGAACGAAGGCTCAGCAGGCAAGCTACCCGTCTCAAAAATTCTCACGGGCCCGCAAGCGTACGGCAACCAGCGCGGCAAAATAAACTCGCTGATCGTTCGGCTGCCTTCAATTTGGTGCGAGGCGTTGGCCGGGTTCAATGCTGTCGAGCTTTTGTCCACACGCTCTATCGAACGGGTCGCCAGCTGGGTAGCTGCGTCGCAGGACGAATCGAGCTGGCAGGAATGGCTTTGACGCGAGGTCGAGTCATTGAGTCGCTACGCTGCCTTGAATTGCCATTTTCAAAATCAAAGGCTCTGTCATTTGCGAACTGATCTTCGGCGCGGCGGTTCTGCTGGCGAGATTTGGTCCATCGGTCGGCGTCATTTTGGGCAGACTGATTGTGGGTTCCGATTTCCCAGCGTGTGTCTCGCTCGGTCCAGCCGGTAACCTGTGGATCGTCCGGTGAATAATCTGCCGAGGGTGGATCAACACGCAATCGTGACGACGTGCTGAGGAGCCGGCCGTCAGGCGTGGTAAACGAAACCGCAACGACTAGGTTGTGATGGGTTGGCAGATTCTGCTCCCACGGAAGATGCAGCAGGATGCCCTCCCCTTGCTGGCGGTCCGACGCGAAAAACAGCTCAGTCTCGGCAGGCAGGAATTGCCAATGCCCAATCGCTTGCTCGTCGGGCGACGCTTTAGGATCGATCAAATCAACCGATAGCTCGCCGGCCACGACATGGACTGTGCCATCAGCAGTCCTTGGCTGAACCAATAGATTCAAACCTTCGTCACCTGTCCGACCGTCTATGTTCTGTCCGACACTTGCATGGCGGTTAACGATGATCTCGGTGATGAATTCGGTTGCCTCATCCGCGAAATCGATATCCAGCTCAACGGGCGAATCGTCCAGTGTGATTTCCGTTTCCGGTAGCGATCGCTCACGCTGCCGTGTTCCGGGGCGCCGAATTTTTGAGCCATTATTGTTTGGTAACTTCAGTTTTTCTGGCAGCTCAGGTGAGTCGATTTCAATATCGAACTCGTCAACTTCAACCGGTTGAGAAGGTGTCGCTGTTGAGCCGGGCATCGAGTCAGGAAAAATCTGATGTTGTACTTCCAGTTCCATGGGCGGTTGAAGCGTCGTGGTAGACGAGTACGGCACTTCCGATTCGTAGATGATTTGGCTTCCCGAATCCACCATTGAGTCCGAGATAATCACTTCACCGGGCGATGAAATTACTTCGCCATCGTAGTACGAACCGGCGGTCGCAAACGCAAGTTTATCCTCAAGGTCCAAAATCTCGGCGCGTAGCAGTGCGGTCTCGCGACGACAGCGAGGGTCCGCGTTGCAGCCGACGGCAACAAGCATGAGAAACAAAAAGAGACCGAAGAAACGCATCTGGTTGGCTCGCAAAACGACCATTCCAACGAAAAAAAGACGTAATCCAACTAGACGTGTAGCGAATTTCAGCAGAGTGTCGCAATGTCATCTGAATCCTTCGGCTGCTAGCGATTGGCCGATGGCATGAGTGGATACGAAAACAGCTCGGCGATTTGCCGAGCTGTTGCGTGTCTAAAAAGCGAGTCACCCAGATTAAAGTTTAGGCCTCAGTCTCTTTCAATTCCGTGACAACCTTGTCGATCAGGTTGAACTCCAGAGCTTCTTCGGCGGTCATGAAGTTGTCTCGATCGGTGTTTTGCTCGATTTCTTCAAGCGTACGGCCCGAGTGCTGGCTAAGCAGGTTGTTCAATCGTTCCTTCGTGCGTCGAAATTCCGCACGGTGAATCATGATTTCTTCCGCCGTTCCCTGCATCCCTGCCAGAGGTTGGTGGATCATGATGCTGGCATTTGGCAATGCATAGCGTTTACCTTTGGCTCCCGCCGTCAGCAGCATGGCTCCCATCGAAGCGGCTTGGCCCATGCAATACGTGGCCACGTCACACGAGATAAACTGCATGGTGTCATAGATCGCCATGCCAGCGGTGACGCTACCACCGGGCGAGTTAATGTACAGGTTGATATCTTTTTTCGGGTCCTCGGACTGAAGGAACAGCATCTGAGCGACCAGCGAGTTGGCCAGATCGGCCGTGACCTGAGTCCCGAGAAAAATGATGCGATCTTTCAGCAGTCGGCTGTAAATGTCATAGACGCGTTCGTCGCGTCCGGTGTTATCGACTACGTAGGGAACGTATGCCATTGGGAAGTTGCTCCGTAAAAATGACGACGCGGAAAGTTTGAATACTCACGCCGCAAGACAGGTCGTTAGAAAATTTCTTATTCGAGTGCTTTGCCAATTCTAGAAACTTGGTTTGGCAAAGCGCGAGTCTCCATCGGACAATCAATCGTCGTCGTCTTCTTCATCTTTTTGCTGGACGATGGTGATTTCATCTACCAGACCGTACTCTTTTGCCTGTTCTGCGGTCAGGAAAAAGTCGCGATCGGTATCTTTGGCGATCTGTTCGACGGATTTGTTAGTGTGTTTGGCAAGTACTTCGTTCAGTACCGATCGATTGCGAATGATTTCGTCCGCCTGAATTTCGATATCGCTAATCTGGCCACTGACGCCGCCATAAGGCTGGTGAATCATCACGCGAGAGTGCGGCAGGCAATATCGTTTTCCTTTGGTTCCACCGGCAAGCAGCACAGCCGCTCCACTGGCAGCTTGGCCAACGCAGAACGTCTGGACTGGGCACGACATGATTTGCATCACGTCATAAATCGCCAGCGTAGCAACCACGTCACCGCCCGGTGAATTTAGATAGAAGTTGATAGGCTTCTTCTTGTTTTCACTTTGCAGGTACAGCAACTTCATGATTAGTTCGTTCGCGTTGCCGGTGTGGATCTCGCCTTGCAGGAACACGATCCGGTTTTCCAGCAGCAGATCACCCAGCGTCATCTGACGCTGTCGCTGATACGAAGCGGCCGAGTACGAGTTTTGTAGTTCGCTCAGTGGGTCGCGACCGGCCATCTGTGAAGACAGGAAAGAACCTTCTGAATGTTGTGAAATGTTGTTCAACACTAAATCCTTTTCGCAATTCAAGCCGTGATCGGTTGGGCAAACCGGACGTTAGCCAATCAATTCTGGTCGAAGCCGAATCGAGATTCGTCGACCTTGCTGCTTGGTCAAGCCGGGGTGAGTTCATATGAGGGCAAAAACGCCCCGTGAAATACGCTGTTAACAAACGCAACGGTAACGGGATGCCTGTTCAGAGGCAAGACCACGACAGCTATCCAACCGGAGACATTGGGCGTCAACAACCTTGCGGTCGGAGGGACGTGTGAATTTGGGAGGGCCGATATCTAAGTTCGTCCATCCCGCCGACGGCTTCCGCGGGAAAACTCACAAAAAAAGGACGCGAACTGAAATCAGTACGCGTCCAATGAGGTCCGTCGAAAGACCGAAGGCCCGAAGCCAGGTTAGTCTCGTTCTACCTTGTCCATGCCAGGGATCGGCTCGGCTTCGCCACCTTCGTATTTCGCTTCCGGGATCGCTCGATCGCTTCCGCCAGCGGCGAAGAAATCAATCGCCGCCGTGTCTGAGGAGCCTTCAATTTCATACTTGGTTGCTTTGAAGGTCGCCTTGTCAGTGATTTTTTCGATCACTTTCCGCTCGATGATCATGTTTCGCAACGAGTCAATTTGTCCCGAACGCTCAAGTCGGGCACGAACGCGACGCGGCGAGTCGTTCTGCTGCATGGCGATTCGAGTGACCTCAAGATCGTAGTCGGTCGTGTCGGCTTCGATGTCCTGATCTTCCGCAATTCGCTCAAGGATGAAGTGCTCTTTCAGTAAGGACTCGGTCTTTGCCAGCACATTTTGACGCAACAAGTTTTCGCGAGCCTGAATTTCCTGCTCGGAGAAACCGCTAGAACGCATCTCAATCACCGAACGATCCAGTTCACGTCGTGATTGGCGACGCAACAGATCAGGAGGCAGTTCCCAGTTGGCTGACTCGGTCAACGACTTGTTGATCTGTTCACGAATTTGCTCGCGCTGAGCATACTGCAAACGGCTTTCAAGCGTCGATCGAATCATTTCCTTCAGTTGGTCAGCCGACTCCATGCCAAGCTGGGCCACCAATTCGTCCGAGGCTTGCTGCTCGACACGCTTCACGTCCAAAATTTCGATCGACAAGTCGATTTCTTTGCCGCGTAACGCTTCGTTGTCTGAGAACTCGTTAATCGTGACCTTGGTGGTGACCGTATCGTCCGCTTCCGACCCAATAACCAGTTTGTCGAACCCTTCCACGACGCAGTCCGCCAAACTGAGCGTCGGCAGAACTTCGATGGTCAGCTCTTCTTCTTCCGCGATCACTTCGTCACCGTCGCTGCTGGTGACGTTGCAGACCAAGTAGTCGCCGGCTTTCACCGCGTCTTCAACAGGAACCATGTCCGAGAAACGGGAACCAAGTTTTGCGATTTCCGCATCGACATCGGCATCGGTGAACTCATGCTCGGGCCGCTCAAGCGAAAGACCTTCCCACTTGGGCATGTCAAATTCGGGACGAACTTCGATGTTGAATTCGTAAGTCAGGTCACCCTCTTCCGGGATGTTGACCTGTTCGAAATCAAGATCCGGCTCGCTGATCGCCGAGAATTCTTCGCTCTCGCTAATCTGAGTCAGGCTGTCCATCAAAATGGAACCCTTCACCTGATCGCCAAGCTGCTTCCGGAATTTCTTTTCAACCAGTTGCCGAGGGGCACGACCCGTTCGGAAACCGGGAACTTCAGCGTGAGGCACCAATTCATCAAACTGCTTGGCGAAGTATCGCTCGATGTCCGATCGAGGGACGGTCACGGTGATGTGGCGTTCGCACGCACTTTTTTCCTTAATGTCCACGGCCAGATCGAGTTTTTGCTTTTCTTCCTCGGTGGCGATCGGATCGGTCGTTTCAGTATTCACGTTCAATGTTCCTGAGAGGCCAGCCGTCAATTGGACGGGCTTACGACTAAAAGTTCAAATTTTGGTCCGGCATTGTATCGGATTCACCGCCGATCTACAGGCGTCTTTTACCCAGTTTCCGAGACATTTTTGAAAGGAGTGAGGGAATCGCTAGTGCTTGGTCTAACTTAGATTTTAGGGTTGGTAATTCGTTTCAGCTCGGCAAAGACCTAACGAAACGTATCGGCAACCCTAAAATTAAATCTGGATGAAGCACTAGTGCTTGGTCACACCTTAATTTTCGGGTTGCCCGGTGATCGTTAGCATTGCGATCAACTAGTTTCCGCTGAAGGCCAACCCGGATTTTTAGTATTCACAAAGCACCAAGAACAACCGCTCCGACGTAATTTGTCGTTTGGAGTTGAGTCCGACGCGAAAGCAGAATGAAGTCGGATTTCGTCCGCGAGCATCCTAAGGAGGCCAGCCTTCAAGCGGAAGTTGGCCCGAATGGCAGGCAATCGCGGAAATCCACGAGCCGCGGCCCGATCGGGATCAATGGAAATTCAGATCCCGTTATTTAGGCATGCCAATCTCTGGCAAAAAACCAGAAGAGAGCGGGTGATCGGATTCGAACCGACGACATTCACGTTGGCAACGTGACGCTCTAGCCACTGAGCTACACCCGCGTTGATTGATTCTTTCGGAATTGGGGCCCGAAAAGTTTAGGCACTCCGAAAAAACCATTATAAGAGCCGCTTTTCCCTCCGCAAGTGCCTTCTTAACCATCCTAGCCGCTTTACCTTTGCAAGCAATTGTTTGATTTGAGGTCGAAAATGACGTAGACTGTCGGCTGCAAGTTGAACGGAGAACGCACGATTTTCGAGGTCGAAGCCGGTTTTGGGGCCAATCCCGATCAATCCAGAATCTTCTGACCGTGACGAACTTTTTTAAGGCTGACCGCGTTGTGAAGGATTGGGAAAAGATGAAGACGCCGAGTGGACTCGGGTTTGTGAACGAGAGAAATTGAGGGCCGCCGAATCTAATCGGCAAGATGCTCTCCTCGATTTGACCGTCGCAAAATCTTGGTATTTACGGAATACGGAGGCAGAAGATGTTAAACGCGAAACTGATGGTCGTTGGTGGCGACGCCAAGCCGAGTGAAATTCAGCTGCGTTTGCCTACCGTGATCGGCCGTGGTCGAGAAGCTTCGCTTACCCTGCCCCATCCCCTAGTCAGCCGCCGCCACACAGAGATTTTCGAGCAGGACGGGCGTTTGATGGTCCGAGACTTGGGGTCGCTGAATGGCACCTTCGTCAACAATCAAAAAATTGAAGGCGATCAACCGCTCGAGCCAAACCAGCTGCTGACTCTGGGAAACGTCACTTTTCGTGCAGTCTACGACGTGACCGACGCGCCTGAGAGCGACCAGCTTCCTGCCTCGCGGGCAATCGAGCTGTCTTCCAATGTCCCTCAGGCGGCGAAAGAGGATGCCACAGAAGCCAGCCCCAAAAAATCAGACAATCAAGAAACAGGGCCAATCAAACCAACAGGCTCCCCCCACGACATTGCGAGCAAAGTTGATCCTGTCAGCAACGCGGCTTATCTGGTAGCGAATCAATCGGTAAACCAAGAAAACGGATTGAGTGCTGCCGAACCTGACACAGGCCATGTTTCTAGTGCATTGGGCCAAGACGTTTCTGAAAGTTCTGTCTCATTAAGTAACTTACGTGGTTTGCCCGATTCGGCTTCCTCCGCAGTTGAACTGGCCGAGCCTTTGGACGTGAGTGGCCAGCCTCAAGCCTCCAGCGCGATCGACCCGGCTGAATTTCAGTTCGATGAATCGGGTGACCCTTCCGCGATCGATCCAAACCAATCTGATCTCGGCTCGTTTTTAAAGAAACTGCCCAGATGATTGCCTTCAGCGGCCAAATTGAGCCGTAGGATTTGCGACAGATATGAAACGTTCGACCGAAGACGACAGGCTACTCGTATCGCGCATCCGGGACGGTGACGAGGCCGCGTGGGATGATCTGATCGCTCGCTATGAAGGTCGTTTGCTGGCCTTCGTCAATCGCCGCTTGTCCAACCGATCAGCCAGCGAAGACATTGTCCAAGAGGCGTTCGTTGGGTTCTTGCATAGCTTGCCAAACTACGACGGTCGTCGTTCATTGGAAAGTTACCTCTTTTCAATTTGTGCCTACAAATTGACCGATCATTTGCGTCGCGAGGGCCGTCGTCCCGCGATTCCGATGTCGGCAGGAGGTGGCTCCGACGGTGTGTGGCAATTCATGGGGCACGACCGACCCGCCAGCAGCATCGCGCGAAGTGGTGAACGTCGCGAGATCGAAGAGGAATCGCTGGTCGCCGCGATCGAGCAACAAGTGGAACGTTGGAAGTCGCGGGGTGATTGGGCCAAGCTCAAATGCATCGAGCTATTGATCGTTCAGGGGTTACCGAACAAGAAAGCGGCAGCCGAGCTTGAGATTACCGAGCAGCAGGTGGCCAACTTCAAGTTCGATTTTATTTCTCGGATGCGGACTTTGGTTCGCAAGCAAGGTTTGCCCGAGGAAGTCTTTCCGGAACTGTCCGAGTAAAGCGAACTTGAAGTTGGCGACGATGCTCGGGAGGGTAAGGCTCCGCCCGCACCCAAATCGACTTGAAGTTGGCGACGATGCTCGGGAGGGTAAGGCTCCGCCCGCACCCAAATCGACCGACACGCGAATCATTTTCGCCCGCACCCAAATCCAATGAATGCGCGAATCATCTGCGTATGGCTCGGGCGGAGCCTCGGCCCTCCCTGCCAAGCTTCGAACAGTGCTCGGCCTAACGGTAAAACGATTTCCCCGATTGGGCCATCGTTCGCAAAGCTTCCGGCGGACTTAATTTTGGTTCGCGTTTCGAAATCGATTCCAACGTCTTGATGATGTTCTTAATCCCGAACCGATCGGCCCAATAGAGAATCCCGCCCTGATGGTCGGGGAAAGAAAACCCGTGAATGATGCATAGGTCGACGTCGTGCGGATCGGTGACGATTTCGTCAGCCAAAATCAATGTGGCTTCTCGTGCGATGGCGGACAAAATCTGCTCACAGATTTCGGAAGGGTTTAGATCGATCGCTTCGTCTTCTTGGTATCCTTCGATGATCGAATGCAGTTCAGGGTCAGAAATCGCGTCACCTCGAAATGATTCGTATCGGTAAAAGCCGACTTTCGTTTTCCGACCCAGCCGCTGCTTCTTGACCAACCTTGGAAGGATGGGCGACAGAGAAACGCATTCGACGCCCGCTTCCCACATCGTTCGGCCTGCATACATGCAGGTGTCGGTCCCAATGACATCCATGATTTCAAACGGACCGCCTTGGAATCCAAACTCTCGCATCGCCGCGTCAATTTGCTCGATCGAGATCCCGGACATCAGCAGACGCACCGACTGATCAATCATCGCCGCCAGCAGACGATTGACCACAAACCCGGCGCAGTCGTTCACGACGACGGGCATCTTGTCCAAGCTTCGCACCCACCCAACAGCGCTAGCGATCGAATGGTCTGTGGTCTCGTTGGAGCGGACCACTTCGACCAGCGACATTAGTTCGGGGTGGCAAAAGTGGATGCCGCAAAATCGTTCTGGTCGTTCAACGAATGGAACTAGCCGGGCTAACGGGATTGCTGACGTGTTGGTCGCGAGCAATGTCTTCGGGCCGATCGAGCCGCCAATTTTTTCCAGCACGATCTTTTTGACTTCGATCGTTTCAACAACCGATTCGATCACTAGATCCACATCGGTCAGGCGATCATAAGAGGAGACTTGTTCGATGTTGGCATCCGGAATGGCGGACTTGATCCGATCCACAGCGGCGTGCGCTGCGGCTTCGTTGGCATCCAGTAGCCGCACCTTTTTTCCTGAACGGATGCAGTTTTCGGCGATGGAGCTACCCATCAACCCGGCCCCGACGATTCCAATCGTCTCAAGGCTTGGCGTCGCGGGATACTGATCGGCCTGTTCACGATTGTGTGCAACCAACTGATCGTGGTGGCTTAAGCCGGAATTGTCGAAAGCGGAATTCATACGGTACAGACCAGATGGCTGGGCAAAGCGGTTCTTATCGTTCATCATTCCACTGGCAGCCGACTTCAGCTGAAGCCCAGTCAAACGGCGGCTCTAAATTTACCACGAATCCGGATGGCCGCACGACACCTGCCGGCACGTTCACGTCAGTTCTTGAACCGCTCGATCGATCAATGGTCGGCATTGGCACTCGCGAAACAATCACGTCCGGATTTGCGGGACGGTTGGACGGTTGGGCGGAAAAACAACTGCGATTCTAGTCGTCAATTCCGTGATTTATTTCTAGGCGAGTGATGCACATCGGAGCGAAAACGAAAATGCTGATTCAAAAACACAATGGTTTGGCGGTCGCTGGCCTTTGGTTCTGTACTTTGGGGCTGGTGTTTACCTTAGGCTGCGAGCCGGCGACGACGCTCGAGTCGCCCAACGCTGAACGCCCAGCCGACGAAGTCGTAGCCGGAACCGTTGAGTTACGAGTGGACTATTCGGGCGAGAAAAAGAACCGAACCTTCAAAGTGCCCTGCTCGGCCGATTCGACCGTGTTTTCGATTTTGCGGCGAGCAAAAAATATGGGCGATTTGGATTTCGATTCTCAGGGCTCAGGCACAACTGCGTTCGTTCACTCGATTGACGGCGTTATGAACTCCGGCCGACGTGGAAATAACTGGGTCTTTCGCGTCAATGATCAGCTGGCAAAAGAAAGTTGCGGCTCGCTGGCCGTTGCTCCCGGCGACGTGGTCGAGTGGAAATATGGCAAATACGAACCCGATTCCAACTCCGATTGACGACATGACTCTGGGATTTTCTTATTCGGCAGGTTAAGCTGGGCCGAGGCTGGTTCGAGTTTCAAGATTGAAACCGAGACAAATCTTGCCAGCGTGAAAATTAGCCAGTGAAGCGACAATCGATGGATTTGAAACAGAACTTTTCGCCCATGTGGAAACTGACCTTTGCTTTGATTGCGATGGTGATCGTGGGAGTGGTGGCTCGCCTTGAGTTCGCCGGTTTGCCAAACGTGAAGCCGATGGCCGCGATGGCTCTTTGGGTCGCGTTTTGTTTCCGAGGTGTCTGGCTGCCGGCGGTTGCGTTGTTGATCGTGATGGGAACAACGGATCTGGTACTGGGCGGCTACGATTGGCCGATTCAGGTCAGCGTTTATGGAAGCATGCTGGTTGCCTGCTGGCTTGGATCGCGCGTGCGTCGACAGTCGGCGAAATCGTCAGAGCAACCTTCTTTGCAATCGACGGGGCCACGAATGTTGGTCGCGTCGTTGGTGATGTCGACTTGTTTTTACGTGCTGACCAACGGGATGGTTTGGGCCTGCGGTTGGTATCCGCCTTCGTTGGCGGGTTTGGTCGAATGCTACGTCGCAGGGATTCCGTTCTACCGCTTCACGTTGTTGGGTGATCTAGCGTTTACGACCTGCGGGCTGGTTGTCTGGCAGGCGTTTGGCTACTTAACGGCAACACGCCGATCAAACGCTCAAGTTGGCGTTCAGGCTTAAGAACCGACCGGCTTTTTCACCAACAGCATGTTTGACTCGTTTAACGACCAGCGCTTCGTTCAGAATTAAAAGTAAGGTGACGCATTGTAGCCGGAGTCGCCAGACTTCGGTTTTTGAGGCTGGCGATCAACTAGGCGGGCCTGAATTCTGGCGAATCCAGCTACCCGACTCTCCAAGTTTTGACGCTGTGCTCAGAAGTTCGGTTGGTCTGCAGAAACCGCCGCGTCCTTGCCCTCAGCACCTTCCGCCCCCGGAGCATTGGCGCGAATGATTTCAGCCAAACGACTGCTGGCTCGGTTGCACAGTTCAATCATTTGTTCCGTGTTGCTTGGTGGATCTTCGTCTTCATCAAAACCTTCGTCGAAGTCGTCTTCGTCTTGATCCGCCAAGTTGTCGATACCAACATCCGATTCTTTAATCAGCGTTTTGAGCTCGGTCACAACGTCTGCGATCATCCCTTTGTCTTGGTCGCTGCCGACGCTTTGTAGATTTTTGGGGCCTTCGGCCAGCGTTCGTTTGCCACCGTAAGCCAATGCTTTGACCATGTTGCGAATTCGATTCATTTGGTAAACGGGAATTTCTACCTTCGGTGCACCCGGGCGACGCACGGCAGCTGCACCGCCACGGCCACCACCTTCTCCGCGTCCGCCACCGAAATCGCCCTCTTCCATGAAGTCTCCCTCTTCCATGAAATCTCCCTCGTCAAACCCGCCTCCTCGGCTGCCTCCGCCGCCGCGTTTACTCTTGCTCGGCGTATTGGAACGAACGATCGATTCACTGTTAGAGG
Source organism: uncultured Pirellulaceae bacterium (assembly GCA_937929805.1). Classification (GTDB taxonomy): domain Bacteria; phylum Planctomycetota; class Planctomycetia; order Pirellulales; family Pirellulaceae; genus Mariniblastus. The sequence goes on along the minus strand of CALFUT010000016.1, from coordinate 39,780 downwards.
TTAGCGGTTGCTCGCTGTAATCATTTCCTCTCAGCGTCAGGTCTAAGTCCTCCAGCAAGATGTTTTGGTAAACCAGCTGGTCAAGCAATTTTTGAGTCTTTTTGGCTTGTGATTCGAGCGCGGTCGAGAGGAATTGCGTTACGCCAACGGCGGCCTGTGAATTTAAGCTCGCATCAACGCCGGTCATGTCGATGTTTCCTAAAGCAGTCATCGCTTCGTACGCCAGCAGAAGCTGACTTGGCTTTTCAAACTGCAGCATCTTGATCAGTCCTTGGACCACGTCCCCGTTGTTCCCGGCTTTGCCAAGCAATCCCAAAATTTTTGTGGAGCGCTTTTTTAGCCAGTAATCAACTGGTTCTTGCCACTTGTCTTGCCCGCTGGCGGTACCGTTGATGATTGCCAACGCTTGGCTGGAAGTCTTGCTGACGTCACCGGCACCCAAGGCTGACGCATTACCAGCCGATGCAAGTTGAAGTTGTCGATCAATCCCCGCGCTTGCGGCGGCCTTTAGGAATTCGGGAGACGATTCATCGGTGAAAATATTGACTAAGCTCGCGAACGCGTCGGCTGACGGAACGGCCGCTGTGTCTCGCCCCGCAGCTCGAATGTCGAGCAAACCAAGCACGTACGCCGCGTTGGTTCGTGCGGCCGGATGGAAATCGTCAGCGGTGGCAAGATTCTGCATCGACTGAATAACGGTACCGATGAACGCCGCCCGAGCTGGGCCGGAGGTTTTGTCAGACAAAAAATCATCGATGAACTCTTCTCGCCGCTCGCCGAGTGTCGAAAGTGACTTCGAGTTCGTGCGGGTCATCGAAGGAAGGATGTACTCTTGAAAGAAAGTTGTTGCAAGCTCGGGGTTACCGCTTTCAATTGCGGCCGACGCTGCCTTGTTGCCATCCTTGATGGCTCCATAAATTTCTTTGTTCTTTCGCTTGGTCGTTGCAGTCTCTTCGCCTTCTTGTTCGACCAGACGATAAGATTCGGCAAACGGAAGTTGCCGGTAGTCTTGTCCGTTGGCGATCGCTGTGACGCACGCGACAAGAAGGACGCTCGCGATCAGCCAGAACATTCCCATCGCGGCTCGAAAGAAAACCGATCGACAAAATGTTTGCTCAGGATTCTGCACGACACGCGAGTGCGACCTTCGCATGTTCGAGTTCAGGCTATCGGGACGACGGGAACGAGCATGAGCAGACGCTGGATTCATGGAAATTTTCATGTTTGATCAATCTTGCAATAATGCAAATAGTGCCAGGCCCCTCAGCTTGGAACTCGCGAAACAATCCCTAACGGATTTGCAAAACGCACATTCATGCCAAGAAGCAGAAGTGTCTTGGACAATTCTGGACAAAAGGCATTTGTTTGCGAGCAGTAAAGGATACTCGCCACGTCCGGCTTGTGTCAATTTTTGATCGGCTTAGGCACAAGGCAAGTTTAAACATGCCGATTAGGATACTGAAATCTCGACAGATTCCGTCTGCGATGCCGGTAGGTTTCATTCTGACACTTGCCTACAGGCGGTTTGAGCATACGGGAGATGAATTTCCCGTTGATCAGGATGGCAGACTAGTCACGGGTCTGTGAACTGTTCGGGACATACCGACTGCCGGTATAGTAGGGGTGGTTCAGGCAGGCGGCTTGAGTGTGCTTGGCCGTGAGATGGGGCTCGGTAGGCGGAGTTCAGAAAATGAAAATTGATTGCGACACTTGTGTTTTAGCGCGGCCGCTGATCCGGGGCCGGTTCTGGTTGATGCTCGTTGGCTTGAGCTGGTCCCCGGCGACGTTTGGCGATGGCGCGGCGGTGGCTCAATTGCAGCTTGGCCCCGATGCGGCCGCCGAGGTCCGCTTGGCCAAACAAGCCTCCAAGGTGCTCCCAGATCGCTCGGTTGCTCAGGAAAAGAACCCCCAAAAGGAACAGAGCACGCACAGTCAGTTGATCAAGAAGGCGTTGGGCGATGGCTCAGTACAGAAGACGGGTTCGGACAGCACCGCCAAAGAGTCGCAGCAAGCTCCAGCGCAGCAAAGAGAACTGATGGATCAAAAAGTGATCGATCAAATCAACGCGATCCGTCGTCAAATGGGTGGAGGCGTTGCGGATCAACTGGACGGCTTGTTTGACGATTCAGAGCAAGGTCGCGAGCAATTGCAGCAAGAATTTAATCGCGAACTCAATCAGCTGGTGGCGAAGCCGCGGCCGGCTGAGGTCCCAACACCAGTCCCCGGCCAGCCCCGCACGGATGCTGGAAATCGCTCGTCTGTGGCACTAAGAAATGCAGCAAGAGAGCTGGACGCAGTTGCTGCTGACCTTGAGGATGCCGAACTCTACCAGGCGGCTGACAGGATTCGGGCCAGCTCAGCAAATCTGCGGTCGCAGGCCAGAACCATGGCGTTTAGTCGAACCGCCGACGCGAAGCAGTCCGGGCAGGCCGTGCCCGGCTGGAGGCTGTCTCCTGTTTCGCCCGATGAGTCCATTCAGGGCCCACGCACACGGTCAGGCTTGCCAGCAAGCGCTTTAGACCCCAAAATTCGACCGCGCCAATAGCTGAGTCAGCGGTTATGATTGTCTCGGTGGCAAGGTGCTCCGGCGGATGATTGCCCGCCGTTACAAAAATCATCCTTCCAAAATCGACAGCCTCAGTTTTACTCATCTTGAATCAGTCCGGCCGAATTGAATCGATCGGCGAATTCCGGCAAAGCCCGGTGCGAAAGCGAAAATAATCCATGGCAGCATCTCCACAAATCGAAGGCTTCGTGAAAGCCCTTGTCAAATCGGGCGTCATCACAAAAGAACAAGCGCTGGACGCGCACAAGGTGGCTCGGCAGTCGGGTAAGTCGACTTCGCAGGCACTGGTCCAGTTGGGGTACGCGACCGAGGTGGAGATCATCGAGGCGATGGCCAAATACCATCGAATGGAATTCATCGACCCGATGAAAACCGAGATTCCTGAGCGTGTCATCGAGCTTATGCCCCAGTCGATCGCGCGCGAGAAAAACGTGCTGCCGTTCGAGGAAACCGACGGTGGGCTGAAGATTTTGATGAGCGAACCCGGCGAGGTCGACCTGATTGAAGAGCTCCGGTTTATCCTCAACCGCGATGTCACCGTGGCCCTGGCGACTCGATCGAGTATCTCCGAAGCGATCAACCGGATGTACGGCCAGCAGGAAGGCGAGTCCGCGGACTCGATTCTTCAGGAATTTACCGATACGAAGATCGACTTCACGGAAACAGTCGACGACGACGGTGCCGAAGGAGGCGACGACAGCGACGAAAACAGCGCTCCGATCGTGCGGCTGGTTCAGCTGATGATCAACGAAGCCGTGCAGTTGCGGGCTTCCGATATTCACGTCGAGCCATTCGAAGATCGCGTCCGAATCCGTTACCGAATCGATGGTGTGCTGACCGAGCGTGACCGGCTGCCCAAGCGTCAGCTGGGAGCGATTCTGTCTCGGATCAAGATTCTGGCAGACATCGACATTGCGGAAAGACGAAGGCCTCAGGACGGCCGGATTAAGGTTTCGGTCGGCGAGAAGGAGCTTGATCTCCGCGTCAGCATTATCCCCACAAGTTGCGGCCAGTCGGCGGTGCTTCGCTTGCTGGACAAAGACAACATCAAAGTGGGTTTGCGGCAGATCGGATTCTCCGACACCACCTACAAACGATTCAGCGAACTGATCAAGCGTCCGAACGGAATTGTGCTGGTTACCGGGCCGACTGGATCGGGAAAGACAACAACGCTCTACGCGGGCCTGAACAGCCTTAACCGACCCGACCGGAAGATCATTACGGCTGAGGATCCGGTCGAGTACTATCTACCGGGGATCAACCAAGTCGAGGTGAAACACAAGATCGGGCTGGACTTCGCCCGCATTATTCGCTCGATGTTGCGGCAAGCCCCAAACGTGATTCTGGTCGGCGAGATGCGTGATGCGGAGACCGTTTCGATGGGTATTCAGGCCAGTTTAACCGGACACTTGGTATTTAGTACATTACATACGAACGATGCGCCGTCTGCGATCACCCGGATGATCGATATGGGTGTGCCGTCGTACCTAGTCGCGAGCAGCGTCGTGGCCATTCTGGCCCAGCGTCTGGTCCGGACGATTTGCCCCAAATGCCGGACCAAGTACAAGCCAACGCCCGAAGTGCTAAAGGAAGCAGGTCTGACACAAGAGCAAATCGAAAACGCCACGTTTATGCGGGGTAAGGGATGCCAAAGCTGCAATAAGACGGGCTACCGAGGCCGTATGGGAATCCACGAAATCCTGATGGTGGACGCGAAAGTCAGGGAAATGATCTTCGCAAACGCTTCCTCGATGGAGATCCGTGACCATGTGGTCGCCAACGGTATGGCGACCTTGTTCAAGGATGGATTGGAGAAGGTTATGGATGGTTTCACGACATTCGAGGAAGTTTACCGGGTCGCCAAAAAGACCGGGGCAGACGAGGCGCACTAAAAGAAACACTGGACGAAAGTCGCCTTCGCAGCGCTTGGTCGAGTAAACGAATTGCGGTTAGCCGCGTTTTTGGGCGGCGGTGTCTTGGGTGCCCGATCGAGGCGAAAACCGCGATTTCGGTGCGTTTCCTGCCTGAAAGTGGACTTTGGTGGTGCCGTCACTCAATAATGGGCTGTTCAGAAGATTTGATAACCCAAGCCACTCGTGCAAGATAACCCATTGTTTTCTTATCAAATCAATTCTGAATGCCTTCCACTTTTCTCGTCTCAATCGACTCGGTCTGATGCGGCAGCTTCCTTGCCGTCCCTGACCGGTTGCCCTTCCAAGCGACGAGCGATTTTTCGCAGACCGATCCTAGCTTTGTTGGCCGATGCTCATCGCCAGCTTTGCAAGTTCAATTCGCAACATCGCGAATTTGCAAGAAAGCGGTTCGATCGGTTGGCCGGAAATGGTCGGATCCAAAATCGGAAGTCCGGCTTTGGCTCCCAAACGTGCTGGGCCTAATTTGGCCGAACAACAGAACGCTTGCCGAATAAAAAAACAAACAATCTAAATAGTTCCAATCGATAGAGATTCATGGCCGCTCCGTTAATTGACAAATTGCTTGAAGCCTGTGTGAAGCAGGGAGCCAGTGATATTCATATCACGACGGGTCAGCCGCCAGTCTTCCGATTGCACGGCCGCCTTCGCAAGCTTGAGACGAAAGTGCTCGAGTCGGAAGACACGGTTGCGTTGATGAAAAGTATCGCGCCGGAACGTTGTCAGCGCGAGCTTCAAGAATCGGGAAGTGCTGACTTTGGTTTTGCCTATGGCGAGGCCGCTCGTTTTCGTGTCTCGATTTTCAAGCAGCGTGGCGATATCGCGATGGTGCTGCGACAGATTCCCAACGAGATGCTGCCGCCAGAGGTTCTGGGCGTGCCGGACATCTTCACCAAGCTGGTCATGCGGCCGCGTGGTTTGATTCTGGTGACGGGGCCGACGGGTTCGGGTAAGTCGACGACGCTTGCCAGTTTGGTGAATTTCATCAACGAACGAGTCGACCATCACATCATCACGATCGAAGATCCGATCGAATTTTATCACTACCACAAAAAATCGACCATCAACCAACGTGAAGTGGGCGTCGACGTGCCCAGCTTTGCCGAGGCGATTCGTCGCGCGTTGCGTCAGGATCCGGACGTGATTCTGGTCGGCGAGCTTCGTGACTTGGAAACGATCGAGGCTGCGATCTCGGCGGCGGAAACGGGCCACATCGTTTTTGGAACGTTGCACACCAATAGTGCTCAGGGCACGGTAAACCGGATTATTGACGCGTTCCCCGGAAACTTGCAGGACCAGATTCGTACTCAGTTGTCGACATCACTGATTGGCGTGCTGGCTCAAACGCTGCTGCCACGGATTGGTGGCGGCCGAGTCGCTGCGTTTGAATCGCTGGTGGTGACGCCCGGGATTGGAAACCTGATTCGAGAAAACAAAACATTCCGAATTAACTCGGCGATCCAAACCGGAGCCAAGTTTGGCATGCAGTTGATGGACGACTGCCTGTTCGACATTTGGTCCGAAGAGAAAGCCGAAATGGAAGCCGTATTAGGTAAGGCTCAGGATCCTGACAGCCTTGCCAAACGAATCGCGACCGCCCGACGCCAGATGGAAGCCGACATCGACGAACTGGAAGACGGCGATCTGGAAGAGGATTTTGACTGAAATCAATGCGGAATGGAGAGTGCGGAATGTGGAATACGAACCTTTGATATTCCACATTCCCCATTCCGAATTCCGCATTTAAAAACCATTGCTGTACAGCGTTTGTCTTAGCTCTGAACCCTATTTCAACTTTTAACCCCCACGGAAAACCCCATGGCCGTTCGTAAACTCGGTCAAATTTTTGTCGACCTTGGATTCATTTCGGATGATCAGCTGGAAATGCTGGTCGAAGAACAGAGTCAGAATCCGGGCCAGTTGATCGGTCGGATTGCCGAAGACATGGGCTTGGTCTCGGACGAAGAACTGATCCAAGCGTTGGGCGAGCAGTTCGGTTTGAAAACCGTTGACATCGACGGAGTGACGCCACCACCAGAAGCTCGGGAAGCGATTTCGGATTCGATGGCTCAGTTGTATCGAGTCATCCCGTTGAAGCTGGAAGACAATCGGCTGACGCTGGCAACCTGTGATCCTCAGAACTTGGCGATGCAGGACGAATTGCGTCGCTTCTTGGGTTACGAGATCGCGTTGTTGGTCGCGTCGGAGGCTCAGATTCTTAAGGGGATCGATAAGTTCTTCAACGAAGACGTCGAGAGCATCGAGAAAATCATCAACGACCTGCAGTCGGACGAAGAACTCAAAGCCGCGTCAGAGAAGCTGCTCGGTGGTGGCCCGATCAACTTGAGCGACGTGACCGAACTGGCCGACAGTGCTCCGGTTCGCAAGCTGTTGAACATCGTGCTCCTGCAAGCCATTAAAGAACACGCCAGCGATATTCACTTCGAACCGTTCGAAGACGAGTTCCGCATCCGCATCAAGGCGGACGGCGTGTTGTTCGAACTGGTTCCGCCGCCACGTCACCTCGCGTTTGCGATTACGACCCGAATCAAGGTGATGGCCAACCTGAATATTTCAGAACGTCGTCTGCCACAGGACGGCCGGATCGAGCTGACGGTGGGTGGGCACCCGGTCGATTTGCGAGTCAGTGTGCTGCCAACCATGTTTGGCGAAAGCGTCGTTTGTCGAGTTCTCGATCGCAGCGTGGTGTCGCTGGATTTGGGGAACATCGGGATGGACGAAGCGATCATGGAAGAGTTCCGCGAGGTGATCGATAAGCCGAACGGAATTATTTTGGTGACGGGCCCCACCGGTTCCGGCAAGACAACGACTTTGTATTCGGCCTTGAACGAACTGAACACGATCGAAGACAAACTGGTCACAACCGAAGATCCGGTCGAGTACGACATTGACGGGATTGTTCAGATTCCGATCGACCACGATATCGGCGTGACCTTCGCGTCCGCGTTGCGAGCGATTCTGCGTCAGGATCCGGACAAGATTTTGGTCGGCGAGATTCGAGACACCGAAACCGCAGAGATCGCGGTCCAAGCCTCGCTGACTGGGCACACCGTGTTCAGCACCTTGCACACCAACGACGCTCCCAGCACGGTGACTCGGATGAAGGATATGGGAGTTCCCACCTTCCTGATCACCGCCACGGTCGAAGCGATTTTGGCGCAACGGCTCGTGCGTCGCATCTGTCCCGAGTGCCGTGAGCCAAACGAGGTCACCGAAGACATGCGGATCGATCTTGGTTTGACGCCCGAAGAATGCGAAGGCAAATCGTTTTACCGAGGTGCCGGCTGCGGCAACTGCAACAACACTGGATACAAGGGCCGGATTGGCCTGTTCGAACTGATGATCATGGACGACGAACTGCGAGCCTTGATCATGGAAAACGTGGCGACCGACGTCTTGCGAGACGCTGCTCAAAAGAAGGGCATGAAGCTACTGCGAGACATGGGCATCCGATTCGCGTTCGACGGAACCACCACCGCCGAAGAAGTCATTCGTGAAACGGTCCTTGATGGTTAAATCAAAGGCGGAATGCGGAATGCGGAATGCGGAGGTCGGAATTCGGAGGTCGGAATTCGGAATTTGGAATCTGCACAACCACGAAACAAACGAACCACACGAAAACTTACTTCACTGCACACTGCACACTGCACACTGCACACTGAAAACTGAAAACTGAAAACTGAAAACTGAAAACTGAAAACTGAAAACTGAAAACCGAAAACCGAAAACTCCCTCTCGTCAAACACTTACCTCCAGCAAAACCAAAAATCTAAACCCCTTCTTTCTAGGGAATCGATCCCATGCCTACTTTTCAATTTGAAGCGATGGACCCGCAGGGTCAGGAAATTCGCGATGTCATCGAAGCCAACACTCAGGATGAGGCACAGGATACCATCCGCGAGATGGGATACTTCGTCACGCGAATCACGCAACAGAAGGCCGCCAAGAAAAAAGGCGACTCCAGCGGCAAGGGTCGAAAGACATTCGCACTTGGCGGTGCCAGTGGCAAAAAGATCGTGACGTTCACGCGTCAGCTTTCCATCTTGCAAGACGCGGGACTGCCGATTCTTCGCAGTCTGAAGATCCTAGAAGACCAAGCCAAACCGGGTGCCTTGAAGAACTCGTTGATTGACGTCTGCGACGAAATCGAGGGCGGTGCTTCGTTGTCCGAGGCGATGGCGAAAGCTCCTCGAGCATTCGATCGGCTGTACGTGAACATGATCAAGGCCGGTGAAGCCGGTGGATCGCTGGAAAATATTCTGCAGCGATTGGCCGAGTTCAAAGAACGAACCCAAGGACTAAAAAATAAAGTCATCGGAGCCATGATGTATCCGGTCATGGTCGTGTTTTTCACGATCGGTATCCTGACCTTCATCATGTTGTTCATCATTCCTCAGTTCCAAGAAATGTTCGAGGAATTTGGCATCGAACTGCCCGCCATGACCGTCTTACTGATGAAGATCTCAAGCCGAGTCTGTCAGTTGTGGTTCTTGTTCCCGTTGATCCCAATCGGAATGGTCTTGTTTGTGACGCTGGTCTGTAAATTCAAGGCCGGTCGGATGGGCTGGCACCTGTTCCTGCTGAAGCTGCCGATCATGGGCAAGCTGGTCGAAAAGGCCAACCTCGCCCGAACCACACGAACGCTCGGTGCGTTGGTCGCCAGCGGTGTTCCGATCATCGAGGGACTGACCATTACCCGCGAGACATCCGGCAACGCGATGTACGAAAAACTTTACAGCAAAGTAACCGACTCCATTCGCGCGGGTGAAACGATTGCCGTGCCGATGAAGGAAAATTCGTTCCCCGGCTTCCATCCGGTTGCCGCGTTCTTCTTCTGTGCCGTGATGTCACTGCCGCCGCTGATGGTGCTGTTTGTCGATCCAGAAATGTGGCAGGGAGTCGCTTACGGCTGTGGCGTGCTGAGTATCCTTGGCGTCGCGTGGTACTACCTGAATTACAAAAAGGCAGTCGTCGAAGATCTTGTAATCAACATGGTGTCCGTCGGTGAAGAAACCGGTGAACTGGACGTTATGCTGTACAAGGTTGCCGACTACTACGAACAAGAAGTGGAAACCCTAACCGATGGCATGCTGAAAATGATCGAACCGTTGATGATCATCTTCCTTGGTCTGGTCGTGCTGTTCATCGTGGCCTCGCTGTTCATGCCATTGATCAGCATCATCGGCGGCCTAACAGGATGATGCCAATTCGGAATTCGGAGGGGTGGAATTCGGAAATTCGTATAACCACGAAACAAACGAACGATATGAAAACTTGCTTCACCGAAAACCGACAGCGCCGTTGGTAGTAAAGCCTTCAGGATTTTTTAAAACGATTCGCGGTCAGCGACTGAAGCCGCTACTACAAACCACTACACCCTGAAACCTAAACCCTTTCAACTTATCAGCCCTTTGAGTCAATCATGAATACTCCGACCTCTGACTTCCGAACTTCGAATTTGAAACATTCCGCACGCCGAATTCCGAATTCCGAATTCCGCCTTGGTTTCACCTTGGTCGAGCTACTGATCGTGATCACGGTCATCGGCATCTTGGTCGGCCTATTGCTACCGGCGATCAATGGAGCCATGAGTTCTGCTCGCGAACTTGCGATGCGGACTGAGATGGTTCAGATCGAGCAAGCGATCGAATCCTTTCGCACCGAGTACGGTTTTTACCCGCCAAGCTTTGAGCAGTTTCCTAATGTGACGGCCACAGTTGCTACTGATCCGGGTGTAAGCGATTTTCTTCGCTACCTGAATCGCATTGCTCCAAGTCATCAGGAAAGGAACAGTTTTGTCGGTGGAGACGTGCGAATTGTCGTCTGGTGGAACAAGATCGGACGTCACTTAGATCAGCAGAGTTCGTTGGTCTTCTGGTTGTCGGGGCTGTGCAAGAGCAAGCAATTTCCTATTACAGGCGGCAGTCCGACTTTGATCGAGCCATTTAATGGACCTGCGCGTTTTATCCCGACACCGAGCGGGGATGTTGAGATCGAGCGGGATGTGAGATTTGAATTTCAGCCTGATCAACTTGTCTATGGAAGTGGCCCTGACCCGACCGCAGACATTAGCGATGCGTCAACCGATGTCACTCGTGTAAACGGGGCAGTCGACTTCCGTGAGCTTGATTTGATCAACGTTGGTACTGAGTTTGCAACTGTCGCTGCCTACAAACAACCTAACGGCCCAAGCAATGGTGATTTGATTTATCGCTACCGAGATGCGGCTTCGTACAACATTGCTCCTTTCGCATACATCACTCAGATCCCCGGAGGCGAGCGCGACACTCGAGGTCGAACGCCTGGACAAGATCTGGTGCAAGACGACTTCGCAAACCCTCAAACCTTTCAGTTGATTAGTTTTGGTTTGGACGGAAACCCCGGCGTACCACTAAACCCTTCTGGAGCGGGCGATGTCGAGCATCTGCAGGCCTTTGCCCTTTCGACCGATTCGAACTTTATCAAATTTGGCTATGACAACATGGCAAACTTCGCCGACGGTCGACTGGAGCTGTTTGTCATTGAAAACGAGTAACAAGCGTAAGTAGCCATCACACTCCGTGTGATGTCCTGCCTCTTTCACACTCCGTGTAATGGCCGATCCGCATCACATCCGTGTGAGGGCTGCCTATTTTGGAACAGGAGTTCGCAGAGAAAACAGATTAAGCAAAAGTCAAGCGATTATTCCGGAATTTTGACCGTTGTCTTTGTGGCCCATCGTCCAACAATTGAATAACGGAATGACTCCGCGACCTCCGTTTCCTCCTGTTCAAAAATCACCTTTGAATTTCCCCGACCACGAAACAAACGAACCACACGAAAATTGACTTCACTGCACACTGCACACTGCACACTGCACACTGAAATACCCCTCCCTCCTCCAAAACTCTCTTCATGATTCAATTTTTCCACAACTCGAAACCTGAAATTCCGAATTCCGAATTCCGGATTCCGAATTTGAAAAAGGCCTTCACACTTGTCGAGTTGTTGATTGTGATTGCGATCATTGGTGTGCTGACCGCGATGTCGCTGACCATGCTGGCCGGAGCGTCCAACGACGCCAAGATCTCAGCCACTCAGGCTCGCATCAGCCAGATCACCTCGATCTTGCAACTTCAGATGGAAGACTACGAAGTACGAAGGTTGCCGATCTCAAATCGGGTTTTGGACGCGTTTGTGGGAATGAACCGTATCGCGATTGATGGTGGAACGGCTCCAAGGAACGATCGGTTGCAGCTCAAGTACCTTCGCCGTCAAGTCTTGATGGCATTGATCGATTCGGAAATGCCGCGGCCAGTGAGACAATTTCCTACCGGTCAACCGATTGAATATTCTGAAAACGAATTCGCCGGTCAGTTTGGGTCGAATTTTGGTTTGTCCGCCGATAGTACGTTTGCACAAACGAATCTTGCGAAAAATCAAGGTGAGTTTGGAATGATGGGGCCGTCGTTTGGTGAATGGCTTGACGCAAATTACACAGCCCAAGTTGGTTCTCCTCCGACGGATTTGAGGACGGTGTTAAACAGCGTGACCTCAGGTGGGGCCAGAAAATTCCGGCGGCAGGTGGATGCGACCACGCCCCCTGTAGATACAAACGAACTGGATCTGCCCGGCGAGTACCTGCATGAAATCCTTCGCTCGATTCAGATCGATGGTCAGTCGGCGGTCGAACTGCTGGGTAACTCTGCGATCGGCAATACGGATGATGACATTTACCCAGAAGTTGTTGATGCGTGGGGCGATCCGCTGCTGTTCGACATCGAGCAATTTGGCGCTACGGTCGTTGACAATGTTGTTCGCTCAAACAGCAACGGTTTTGTTCCGCTTGACCCACGCTACCCGATGGCACTTGGTGATTTGCAAATCGTGGTGGGTTCAAGTCGGATCCCCGAGTCATTGCCCGTAGTCGAACGTATTTCGCGAGGAGTGGAATGATGATGACTCAATCGAATCAAACAAAAGCAACAACGCAGCCAGTTGACCAAGGCCAACGCTCGTTCTTCAATCTCAACGCGGGTTTGAAGTTGACAGCATCAACGAAGTTTCGAGGCTCAGCGGGAGGGCGAGGCTCCGCCCGAGCCGCGCGTACCAGTACGCTTAGCCATGGAACGGGTGCGGACGGAGCCTTCCCCTCCCAAGCCGTGCGTACCAGTACGCTTAGCCATGGAATGGGTGCGGACGGAGCCTTCCCCTCCCAAGTCATGCGTAGCGAAGCACGCAACCAGCAAGCGGGTGCAGGTTTGAAGTTGCCAGCGTCAACGAAGGTTGGAGGCTCAGCGGGAGGGCGAGGCTCCGCCCGAGCCGCGCGTACCAGTACGCTTAGCCATGGAACGGGTGCGGACGGAGCCTTCCCCTCCCGAGCCGCGCGTACCAATACGCTTAACCATGGAATGGGTGCGGACGGAGCCTTCCCCTCCCAAGTCATGCGTAGCGAAGCACGCAACCAGCAAACGGGTGCGGGTTTGAAGTTGCCAGCGTCAACGAAGGTTCGAGGCTCAGCGGGAGGGCGAGGCTCCGCCCGAGCCGCGCGTAACAATACGCTTAGCCATGGAATGGGTGCGGACGGAGCCTTCCCCTCCCAAGCCGCGCGTAACAGTACGCTTAGCCATGGAATGGGTGCGGACGGAGCCTTCCCCTCCCGAGCGGCGCGTACCAATACGCTTAGCCATGGAACGGGTGCGGACGGAGCCTTCCCCTCCCGAGCGTCGGATCCAGCCTACAAAAATGATGCGGGCAAATCAGGATTTACCCTCATCGAACTGCTGGTCGTGATTTCGATCATGGCTGCCTTGACCGCGTTGATGTTGCCTCGATTGCGAACGGTCAATCAGGATCGTGGCATCCGTGAAGCCGCTCGGGTCGTCGGCAGCAAATTTGCCGAAGCCAGTGATCGTGCTCGCCGCGACGGTGCCGCCGCCGTCACGTTGTTTCGCAACCCAAACATGGTTGACGTGAATGGAGTCCAATTTGGTGTATCCACCATCTCCATTTCGCGAGCCGTCCCGAACTTCATTGGGGATGACGATACTCTGGCTACCGTGACAAGCACTTTCGGCGGCGGAAGAGCACTGCTCATTCCTTTGCCATTGGAATACGATCAGTCAACGCCTGAGGAGAATGTGGTTCGAGCGGGTGATTTTGTTCGATTCAACCAAGCTGGCAGTCCCCCGATGCCTGTTACCGTTACATCTTCGGTCGCATATCAAATCACAAATGTCTCCCCCTTGCCTAGTGGGGGAAGTTTGCAGCTGGTTCTCGATCGCAAACCGACTCAGCCGCCACTGCCGTCCGCAGGGACTTCCGTCAGCTATGTCATCGAGCGTCAACCCAAACTTCTTCGTTCCAGCATCACGGATCTACCACCAGGTTATACCGTTGACCTGCGATTGTCGGGGCCGGTTGTTCCGATGGAAGATGGTTCCGGTGAAGTGTCGGTGCTTTCGACACACGAGGTACGCCCAGTTTTCTTCGAAGTCATGAGACCGGGTTTGGAAGCCGACCAAACTTCTACAGCGGAAAGAGCTAGGTTGGCGGCTCAGTATTCACGAATCGATGTCTTGTTCGATTCAACAGGAGGCGTTTCATCGGTTCGGACTTACCGTGGAAATTGGAATAATACGGCGTCGCTTGGGTTGGATTCTCCGCAGCCTATCACCGGCCCGTTGGCATTGTTTGTGATGCCATCTGAAGTGGAGCAGCGAACGGATGCACGCCCTCTTTACGATGAAACCAACTTATGGGTGACGATCAGCAATACGTCAGGTGGAGTCAACATCGGTTACAACAACCCGCCACTCGCAGCCGGTGGAACGACACTGGGCGAGCTAGTCACGGAAGCTCGCCGCACTGCCTCGACTGGCCAGAGTGCGAGTCAATAAGAAGTAAGTAGTCATCACACTCCGTGTGATGTCCGCCCGACTGCCCATCACACGGAGTGTGATGACTACTTACACCGAACCCTGAAAACCGAAAACCGAAAACCGAAAATGGCTCGGACGGAGCCTCACCCTCCCTTTGAAAACTCTCTTTCATGCTCAAACTAACTGAAAACTCGAACCGCGAAATTCCGCATTCCGCATTCCGCACTCCGCATTCGCGTCAAAGCCGCTCCGGCATCTCGATCATCGAGGTCATGACGGCGGTGGTGGTGGCGATGATCGGCGTGTTCGGCACGTTGGTCTTGATCCCGTTTGCGGTCAAACAAGCTCAATCGGGTTTGGATCTGGATGACGCTCGCAACCTAGCCATCAACTCACGTGCCACGTTCGAAGTCATGGGATTCAATGATCCTGACCGCTGGGTTCGCGGTCGTGCGAATCGAGTTCCCGGAGACCCTGCAACCTTAAGAACACAGACACTCAGTTCACCCCTTGGCTTCGCACTGATGATTGATCCCATTTGGATCGACGCGAACGACGCGGCTGCCCCTAGTTTGGATACGAACGTGGGCGATCAGGTGGACGCGGAAGTGCTGAACAACTTTGGATTTTTTGGTGACGGAATCCTCGCGGCTGACCCTGACGCCGGAAGGATGCGGGGCCGGTTGTTAAAGAATGATGGAACTGCGTCGGCCACCTATCCGTTTTTCGGTCAGGTCAATCCGGCGTTGCCCCGTAACTTGCGGATTCAACGAGCCAGCCTGACTAGTGGGGCTAGCAGCAGGGCGGTGATGACGGCCTCGCTTGCTCAGCGTTTGTTCCAATCAACCGATGCACTCAATTTCAGCAAGTTTGACACGGACGATGGGGATTTAGCGGGTCAACCGTTCCAGATTTTTGATCGCGATCCAGCTGGGAATATTCTTCGTCGTCAGACTGACGGGGGCCGATTGTCTCAGGCGATGTTCATCATCCCGGGTGACGACCAATTAGGAGGCATCTATCGCCGCGTGACCTTGGTCTTCGCCGATCGGACGTTCAACCTTTACAACAATCCCGTTGGAATTCCGCGGCCCAGTAACCAAGCTGATGTGGTAGATCCTAATACCAATGTCAACCTAAGATCGCTGATGCTTTCGGCGATGGTTTCGACGCGAGGAGCGATTCCTGGGGGGCTGCCGAGTGGCTTCCAAGGTGGCGAGATCGTTTTATGCCCAGTTGATTGGGATGCAAACAGTCCGCCCGAGTGGAATCAAGATGCTCTCGACGTGGCTGGAACGCCAGAGGCTCCCGGTGTTCGTCGCGACGACTGGGTAATGATGATCAATCGGCTGCCGCCAGGCTTCCGAGGTGTGACCGAGGCCCGCCAGCAGATTCAGTTTTACCGTGTCGCCAATATCGACGAGGGCACCGGATTAGCAGGAGGGGCCAATCTCCCTAGCCTGACGCTTGACGGACCTGCCTTTGACTTTGGTCCCGATGGTTCGGGAGGTTCTACACGAATCAAAACCTACATCGTTCACTTGCGAGACGTGGTTAACGTTTTCGAGGACTCGATCACGCTTTAGCAAAGTAGTCATATCAGTTGAACAACAAGGTTCGTAGTAAAGCCTTCAGGCTTTTTTCCAGTACCGATGATCGGCCAGCGACTGAAGCCACTACGACGAACCTGAGCACGGAGAGTAAACAAATTTCAAACGAAACAGGAGTTTCCATCGAGAACAGAGCAAGGGAGCCATCCCGAATTTCATTCTCTGCTACCTCCGTTTCCTCCTGTTCAAAAAACACGGCTCCTGTTCAAAAAACACGGCTTTCGTTTTTCATCGCATCCTGAAACCTGAACCCTGAAACCTACCCCCTCTTTCACCTTCTTCTCTTCTTTGAATTTCATAATCGTTCGAGTCAGTCCCATGAACGTCCGCCAAAATCAAGTTCCGACCTCTGAATTCCGACCTCCGAATTCAGCTTCGTCTCGTCGACGTGGCGTCACGCTGTTGTTTGTGATCAGCATGATTGTGCTGTTCTTGTTGATGGGCACCACGTTCGTGGTCGTCAGCAACGACTACCTGCGCGCGGCCAAGCGTCGCAACGCGAGCGGCGGCGTCAACGCGGGGGCGGTGACTCGTGAGGAAGGTCAGCAGTTGGTCATGCAGTCATTCTTGGAAGCCGTCCGCGGACCAAGTTTGGACAACGAGAGCAATCCCCTTCGCGGCCACGACCTACTGGGCGACATGTACGGTTTCGGGATTGAAGCAACGATTGATGGAGTGCCTCAAACTTACGGTGGTGCGACTCCAAACGACACGCCTTTTCTAGTGGTGACGTTAAGCGCCTCTCCGCCGGACACCGTTAACTTGCTGACGGGTGCTCGGGAGGATTTGACTCGAATTCCAAATAGCATTCCCGGCCATTACGCGGGACAAGTGTTGACATTTGTGACCGGTGATTTTCAAGGATTGACCGCGCGTATCATCCAACACCTTCCTCTGGGCGTCACCGGTGGTGGCGGTGACACCGACTTGATTATCCATCCGCTTGGCGGGACGCACGACCTGTCTGGGCCGCTAGACGACATGGCTGACGCGAAAGTCATCATTAACGGCAAAGCCTTCGCGGGTACGGGTGCCGGGCGTTTCGACTCGACCGTGGCTGTTGACGAGGCCGCCTTCGATGCCTCCGCACAAAGTCCAAACCGGGTTCAGCAGGACAGAGGGGACATGCAGGAAGAATACTTTGTGCGCGCTGTGCCGGGTGCGGAAGTACCCAACTCTCAATCGACCAATGAGCCTTGGGACGCTTTTGACTTTCAAAACATGGCCTTGGCCAGACTTGTTGACGTAAGCGGAGACGACGTTTTGAATGATAACGACATGGAAGTATCACCCAGTTTCGGTGGCGTGCGTGACGGTGTCGCAGAGCATACGAGTTTCAAAGCTTTTGCTGCGCTGGGGCCTCGCCACGTCGACAACGACAATGATGGAATCAACGATGGTATTTGGATTGATACCGGAATGCAGGTTCGTTCGACACCCGATGGCGAATACATCAAACCGGTGGTTTCCTTCCTGATTCTGGACATGGATGGGCGGTTGAATATCAATGCCCATGGAAACTCGCGGGACAGCCTTGTGATTGACACGACCGATGTTTACGGACCACCAATCACGCCGGCTCAGTTCCCGCAAGGGCTCGGTTTTGGGCCAGCGGAAATCAGCCTAGCCCCCGTTTTGCAATCGCAACCTAACGCAACTTTGTTGCTGGAAGCACGTTACGCGAATCGAAATCAGCTGAACGCTGAGAGCTTCGCCGGACTGGACGGTTTTGATGACCGGTCCCGGTACCGTTTCGCGGGCTATCCGGATGGTTTGGCGGCCAATGGAACGATTGACGATGGATTGCTGGGCAATCATTTTTCGTCGCCGTTCGACTTGAATGGGCGAGCTGGCCTTGGCTTTTTCAAATCATTCCCAACAGCCACGGAATGGTTTGAAGCTACGATGCCTGCCGTCGCTCTTGCGCCGGATGCAGCGGTCAATACGGTGGTCAATTCGCCTTATGAGGTGGACCTGCTGGGGTCTGGTGAAAGCAACGATAGTATTTTTACAGTCGATGAACTGGAACGTGTCCTACGGCCCGGCGATCGAGACTCGGCCCTTTTGAATGCTCGACTGGATGGTGATGAGAGCGACGCGAATACGGTTCTGCACGACGTGCTGGGCAGCGGTGGCACGCTTACCGATGATGAAAAATTGTTTTTGCGGAAGCTGCTGACGACCCACAGCTATGAAGTGCCGGCCATCCCGGAAGATATCAATCGTTTGCTGTATGATGCTTTGACAACTGCCGGTGGATTGACTGACGCGGCGCAGATCGCCAGTGTGATGGGTGAGCTGCTATCTCCTGAAGTGCGGCGAGGTCTGCCGATGAACATCAACCGAATCTTCGGTGACGGCAGAGATCCAGACGGGGATGAGGTTGTGGACGAGCCAGATGAAGTGGAAGACTTCGTGGTCGGAATCGATGGCTCCGACATCAAATTGGATGTTGACAACAATGGAGTCGATGACGACACCGAAACCGATTCTGGATATTTTGCCCGCGTTAATTTTGCCCGCCGTTTGTTCGTGTTGGCGATTCTGCTGACCGAAAATCCGTCTCGCAACGGCGCGATTAATGCTGCCACGGACTTCTTCGATTTCGATGGCAGTGACAATGGCGGTACAGCCGCAGAAGAGGATATCGTGGCACATCGTCGGATGCTGGCTCAATGGTGCGTCAACGTGGTCGACTTCCGCGATCCAGATTCGATTATGACTGGGATGGAATTCGATCTGAATCCATTTGACGGCTGGGAAGTGGATGGAGATTTAGCTACCGATGAAGGGATGGCGGGTGGATTCACCAGTCCGAATTTCGGGGCAACCGCCGAGCCTAACTACTTCGTTGCTTGGGGGATGGAACGTCCGGAACTGCTTATCACTGAAACGATCGCGTTGCACGATGTCCGGACGGAGGATTTGGCTACGGAAGCGAATCCCAGTCAAAATACCGCCTCGAAAACAACGGACACCACTGACAAAGATGAGGACTATGACAGCCGTCTAGTCCCCAATGCGTCCGCCTTTTTTGAGCTTTACAATCCATGGATTGTGCCTCCGGGCTCATCGACAGGAACCGGTGCTCTTCAACCACAAGAGATTTACCGTGGCACAACAGGCATCGAGCTGGCGGCTCGCGATGCTGCGGATGACGATTACCCCGTCTGGCGATTAGTCGTTTTTGACCCAGATTCTGCCGCGCCCAATCCTAGAGTTCGTGACAACACGGAGAGGCTCGATGCTGAAGACGTTCGTGACGATCCGATGATCGAGCAGTTAGTCGATGATGCCATCGCAGACGCGAACAACTCGCCTGCGTTGGTTCGAATCGCGTACTTTGTACAGCCAACCGGTGCCGCGAGTGGACAGCCCCAGTTTGACGGAAATAAGGTCTATTTTCCGGCTGGTAACGGGATTGATGGCTCAATCCTTGAGCCCGGTGGCTATGCGGTGATTGGCAGTGCGGGACAAGAATCGGGTGGAGCATTCACCACTTACATTGGCAGGACGAATACTGACGCAACGTTGGGTACAGTCAATCCAACCGACTTGGCAAATACGCAACGATTTGTGCTTGATCCATCCAGCGAATCTTTTACTACCCAAGATGCTGGAGGCGAAACTACGCCGGTCTCTAATATTGTTGCGATCGCGTTGAATGAGAATGGCACCGGGACGCCGCGCTCGTTTGGAATTACTGATCCGGTCGCTGGATACGCGGCGGCGGCAAACGCGGAATTTGGCGGTGCGGATGTACAGGCAATCGATGATGGTTTTCAGTTTATCGACGGTGGTGGGGCTCCGCTGACGATTGATCGCCCGATCGATCAAGCAGTTTTCGACGATGACACAGAATGGGCCAATCACCCGTTGAACCACCGTGGTTTGATTTCCGGATACCGAGTCGTTTACCTGCAGCGACTAGCCAACCCGGAGATTCCGTTCAACGCTCAAACGAATCCTTACCGAATCGTTGATTCCTCGGCGATTGATTTGTTTGTTTTCAATGGATTGGTTCCTCAAAGCGTGGAAACGTCGGCTGCAATCATGCCTGCCGTGGTCGAATCTCCGCACAGCGAAGACGCATTGAGTTCCTACGAACGAACGGAACAGAATAGCCCCAACGCGAGGGAACGTCGACGTTTGTGGCGGACGGGTGTGCTGGGCGATGTCGATCCAGCGTCCGGAACTCCACTCACCGGCCAAGTCGTTGGCTTTGAGTTAGAAAACTCGTTTGGCGAACGGAACGATTTTTATTCGGATGCAACGATCAATGCAGGGGACGCAAACCCTTTCCCGTGGTTGGCTTGGAATAATCGACCTTTTGCCAACCGCTATGAGCTGGTCAATGTTCCCTACACTTCGGCTCATTGGCTGACACGAGTGTTCGATGTACGTGGAGCTGGGATTGGCGATACGTACTCGGCAAAGAACCATGATGCGTTTTCTGAAAATCCGTTGAGCGATAGCCTCAGGGGTATCATTCACCCAAATGCGGCCGCATTCCCACATTTGCTGAATTTTGAAGCGGATGCGGTGACCGGCGGTTCTATCGAATCGGATCGGATGCACCAAGTGTTTGATTTTGTGGAAGTGCCGTCGCGATTTGCCAGTGTCGACGAGTACGTGGAAACTCCAGCATCAGGAGTCCTAAACAACGCTGCTGCTCTTGCGGATTTCGGCTATCGACTGTCACCGCCATTTGACGAGCTTTCGACCTATCGCTACCCAGGCAAAGTCAACTTGAACACTATTTCCTCCGCGTCGGTTTGGGACGCGTTGCTTGGTGCAAAAGACACCGGTGGAGGCATTATGTTGGGGCCGTACGCATCGGCATTTGACTTTGCTGCGTGGCGGGCAGCGTTGGGTGACAGTCCAGTTCGACCAGCGGTGGCAGCCAATTACGTCGCGACCGGAGGGGCCGTGCCGGGAACTGCAAATGTGGGGCTGTTCCGTAGTGGAATCGATAGTAATCGTACACCCGGCACATCGGGAAACCTGTCTGATGAAACCGACTATCGATTGTCCTACCATCAGGTCGTTAACCCGTTTAACAATACTGACCGCAATTCATACTTTCGCAATGGTCTGCGTCAGCGACTTGGTGGCGTCGCCACGAATCGATCCAGCGTCTTTGCGATCTGGGTGACGGTGGGCTATTTTGAGTGGGATAACGAAACGAATGACTTCCGAATGAATGGACCTAATCCGATCGAGTACGGTACCGAAACCGGAACCGTGCAGCGAAGTCGCGGCTTCTTTATGTTTGATCGCTCGATCCCGATGGCCTACGAGCCTGGCGTGGATCACAACATCGATCGCGGCATCCTGCTGCAGTCGTTGATCGAGTGATTTTTTCACATTTCAGTAAGTAGTCATCACATTCCATGTGATGTCGCAGTTGTTGTTCATCACACGGAGTGTGATGAGTACTTGCCTGCCGCCCGTTCAGTGCGGAGTGTTTGTAAGTAGTCATCACATTCCATGTGATGTAGGTCCGGTTGACATCACGCGGAGTGTGATGGCTACTTACGGGTAACACTCGAAACGAAAATCATGCCGAGTGCCATGAATTCCGATGGGGTCAGCCGTGGATCTTCAATTCTTTCAGTTTAGTGAAGACTTTGAGGTCGTGCAGCGGCAACTGCCGCATTGGTCGCAGGCCGGAAGCCTCGCGTTTATCACCTTTCGCACGTTTGATTCCATGCCAAGGAGTGTTGTCGAGGCTTGGCTGGCAGAGCGCGATGACTGGTTGCGCTCGCACGGAGTTGATCCAAACCATGATCAGTGGCAGGCTCAACTGAGTAATCTTGGGTCATCAAAACAACATGAGTTCCAAGGTAGATTCGCGTCGCGTTGGCATGACGAACTGGATCAATGCCATGGCGATTGTGTGTTGCGGGATGCGAAGCTTGCAAAGATCGTCGCTGATAGCTTGCTGTACTTCGACGGTGATCGCTACGTGTTGACCGACTTTGTTGTGATGCCAAACCACGTTCACTTGCTCGCAGCATTCGCAGACGAGCATGGGATGCTCAAGCAATGTGAATCGTGGAAGCGATTTACTGCCACGAAGATCAACGCTTCTTTGCACCGCAAGGGACGTTTTTGGCAGCAGGACGGCTTTGACCATTTGATACGCAGCGACCGCCAGTTCCACTACTATCGTGACTACATCGCCAAGAACCCGAGCAAAGCAAATTTGAAGTCGGGGGAGTACTTGACTTGGAGTAAGTAGTCATCACATTCCATGTGATGTTGAAGTTGTTGTTCATCACACGGAGTGTGATGGCTACTTACTTGTTTGTCAGTAGTCATCACATTCCATGTGATGTTCAGGTGATGTTCATCACACGGAGTGTGATGACTACATACTTTTGGCGGGCATCACACGGAGTGTGATGGCTACTTACCTTCCGTTTCGTCTGGCGTAGCGTCAGGTTCAGCGGTCGCGGTTGAGCTCGCAACGTCGGGTGAATCGGTCACACTTTCGTCGGGTGCTGGGCTACCGGTCGTTGTAGCATCTTCACCTTCCTCGTCGTCATCGTTCGGTGGGACTTTGGCCAGCACGGCCAAGCTGTCGTCGTCGGAAAGGCCCATGATGCGGACGCCTTGAGTGTTACGGCCGATCGTGTTGATGTCGGCACAGCGGATCCGTTGGATTTTGCCCATGGATGTCATCAGCAGCACTTCGTCCTCCTCGGCGACCGGCAGGATGCCAATCACAGGACCGTTGCGATCGGTGGTCTTGATGTCTCGGACACCTTTCCCGCCACGCTTCTGAGCCCGATAGCGGTTGCTGCTGCTGGTGGACTCTTCGTCATCGGTATCGTCGGCTTTGTTTGGCCCGAACAGCGTTCGTTTACCGTACCCTTTTTCACAGGCGGTCAACAGAGTCGCTTCCGGATCGGCCACGACCATGCCAACGACTTTGTCGTCTCCGACCAACGAGATCCCTTTCACGCCGCTGGTGTTGCGACCCATCGGACGAGCGTCAGACTCGGCGAATCGAATCGCCATTCCGGATGCGGTAGACAGCACGATCTCTTCGCCTTCTTGGCAAACGACGACCTTGATCAGGCTGTCGTCGTCGCGAAGCTTGATCGCGATGATTCCGTTTCGCCGAGGACGACCGTAATCGGCCAGCGGCGTTTTCTTGACCAAGCCTTTTTCGGTGGCCATCATCAGATAATGATTCGGTGCACTAAAGTCGCGGATCGCTCGGCACGCGGCGACCGATTCACCTTCGGCCAGCGGGACCAAGTTCACGATCGCTCGACCACGACTCTCACGACTGAGCGCCGGAAGTTCGTGGACCTTGCGCCAATGGACGGTGCCGAAGGTCGTAAAGAACAGCAAGTAATCGTGCGTACTGGCTGCGAACACGTGCTCGATCGGATCCTCGTCCTCGATTTTCGCGCCTTTGATGCCTTTGCCGCCGCGACGTTGAGCCCGATAGGTGCTGACAGGAGTCCGCTTGATGTAGCCTTTGTGGCTAATCGAAACGACCATGTCCTCTTCCTCGATCAAGTCTTCCAGATCGATGTGTCGAATTTCCACGCCCGAGATTTCGGTGCGGCGCGGATCGGCCAGCTTCTTCTTGATGTCGGCCAAGTCGTCGCGAATGATCGATCGGATGTTGTCGTCGTCCGACAGGATTCGCTGGTATTCTAGGATCTCATCCAGCAAGGCAGCATGTTGCTTGCCCAGTCGTTCCTGTTCTAGGTTGACCAACTGGCCCAGCGTCATTTTCAAGATCGCGTCGGCCTGCACGCTGGTCAGGGTGTAGGTGTCGGATTCGCCCCGCTCTTCTTTAAAGACGTTGAAACCTTTTTCGCCCAACGCACGTTCCATCATGGATGCGGGACATTCGATGCCCATCAAGCCGACCTTGGCTTCCGCCTGAGTCTTGCTGGCACGGATGATGCGAATGATTTCATCGATGTCGGCCAACGCCAGCAGCAAACCTTCGATGGTGTGCTTTTGCTTTCGGGCTCGAGCCAGCAAGAACTGAGTCCGGCGGCGGATGACGGAAATCCGGTGGCGAAGGAACTCGGTTAGGAAGTCCTTGATCGAAAGCTCTCGTGGTTTGCCGTCGACCAACGCCATGAAGTTCATGCTGAACGACGTTTGCAGCGGCGAGAACTGATACAGTTGATTGAGCACAACTTCTGGATCGGCATCGGCTTTGACATCGATCACCAACTTGACCGGCTCTTTCAAGTCACTCAAGTCTTTGATGCCGACAATGCCGTTGACTTTGTCGCCTTTGACCAGTGCCGCGATCTTTTCGACGACCGGGTCAGTTGTTTGCTGGAACGGTAACTCGGTGACGACGATCTCGGACTTGCCGCGTTTTCCTTCGACGATATGGCATTTAGCGCGAACGGGGATCGTGCTGCGGCCGCGCGTGTACGCTTGAATGATTCCGGCTCGACCGCAAATGATGCCGCCGGTCGGGAAGTCCGGACCCGGCAGGACTTCCATGATCTCGCGGACGGTGCAATCGGGGTTTTGGATGACCAAGTCCACCGCGTCGCAGACTTCGCCAAGATTGTGCGGAGGAATCGAGGTCGCCATACTGACGGCGATACCGCTCGATCCATTGACCAGCAGGTTGGGGAACTTGCTGGGCAGGACGGTCGGTTCGAGCCGGCGATCATCGTAGGTCGGAGTAAAGTCGACCGTGTCCAGCTTCAAATCTTCCAACATCAGTGATGCGACGGCCGACATGCGAGCTTCCGTGTATCGCATCGCAGCGGGAGGAAGACCGGCGATCGACCCAAAGTTACCCTGCTTGTCGACCAAAGTGTGACGCATGTTCCATTCTTGAGCCATCCGGACCAAGGTCGGGTAGACGATACTTTCACCGTGCGGGTGATAGTTACCGCTGGTATCGCCCGAAATTTTCGCGCATTTGACGCGGGATGAACCCGGAGACAGATTCAAGTCGTTCATGGCGACCAAAATTCGACGCTGCGACGGCTTCAAGCCATCTCGAACATCAGGCAGCGCACGGGAGACGATGACGCTCATGGCATACGTCAGGTAGCTGGCTTTGAGCTCTTCCTCGATGGGCAAGCCTTCGATATTTCCAGCGTTGAAGCCTCCATCGTCACCTCCGCCATCGGCAGGGTTGGTTTCGTCTCGTTCGTTATCGTCTTCGGGGAGATCAGCAGACAATTTCTGTGCCTTTCGAGCGGGCGAAATTCGCGCGATAAATCAATTGGTTTGAGAACTGTTTGGGCCGCAAAAAAACGGGTAAAAACCGGCTTTTTTGGTCCCGCAAAGCAATCGCGAATTCTATCAAAAATTGGGCTCGATCACAACGAGCCAAACGTGTTTGTCGCTCGGGAAAAACCGACTGAAAAATGAGCCGAATTGGCTTGCGGAATGAGTCAAAAAATGGGTTGCGAGCGGCGGGTTCACGGTTGGTTTTGAACAGGAGAAAACAGAGAGAACGGAGTGATGTAATCAGCGGCAACTCCGTTCGCTCTGTCTCCTCCTGTTCAAAATTTGATCGTTTGCGTGGTCGGCCAAGGATTAAGTTTGCCGGTACGAGTATGATGAAGAACATGAATTCAGACTCCGCATTCCCCATTCCGCATTCCCCATTGAATTGGTCACTCAAAACACAGACGCTGCACTTGGATGCCGGTCCGGCCATCATGGGGATCGTGAACGTCACCCCCGACAGCTTTTCCGACGGAGGAAAATACGATTCGACGGACGCGGCGATCAAGCAGGCGATTCGATTGATCGAGGACAGAGCCGATATCGTTGATGTCGGCGGCGAAAGTACTCGACCCTACAGCGAACCGGTCGATCAACGCGAAGAACAGAATCGCATCGTGCCGGTAATCGAAGGGCTAGTTGAGCGAATGAAGAACGGAGTCCTGCGAACGGTTCCGATTTCGATCGATACTTCGAAAGCGGCCGTCGCGAAGGCGGCAATCGAGGCGGGAGCCGAGATCATCAACGATGTGACGGGGCTTGAGGGCGATCCAAAGATGTTGCAGGTCGCGGCCGAATCGAAAGTGGGCGTTTGTGCGATGCACATGCAGGGAACGCCGCAGACAATGCAGGACGATCCGAAGTACGACAACGTGGTGGAACACGTTTATGGATATCTTGCCGAACGGAAAAAGCGGTTGCTGGATGCGGGAATTGATGAAGGTTCCATTTGTCTTGATCCGGGAATCGGATTTGGGAAGACGCATGAGCATAATATCCAATTGCTGCGGCATGCTTCTCGATTTGTCGAGCTTGGTTGTCCAATTCTGGTTGGACATTCTCGGAAGGGATTCATCGGTCAGCTATTGGGCGACAAAGAAGCAGACCGCGACTCGGCCACGCTGGCGATCACGCTGATGTTGGCTCAGCAGGGAGTTCACGTGATCCGCGTTCACGAGGTCAAGAACACGGTGGCGGCGCTGAAGGTGACGAAGAAACTGAGCGCCTGAAAGAACACTTAGAGCGGCGATCGCAGCGTTTGCGTCTTGGCTTACGCGATTTTTACCTCGAAGAGGTTGCAGCCTATAGCCGGTGGCGAGCGAAGCGACTCCACCGGAAACGTGAACGCAGGTATGACCCCGAAGGTGGTCACAGCAACTGACCGCTGCGACCACCTTCGGGGTCGGTTGGAAGCGTTTTTCAACCGGGGGTGCTTGCTGCGCTCAAACCCCCGGCTAATCGCTTGAATCCCTGTCGGGATAGAAACGTGTCGGGATAGAAACTTGCCGCCTCAAGACTTCGGGCTGTTTCTGAACGCGGTCTATCACGAACCATCAATTGAGTTGCATAGCCATTGCAAATAGCTGTCGCTGCCGCCGTCGATGCGGAAAAAGATGATCTCGGGTTCGTCGTAGTGATGAAGCTCTTTGATCAAGCCTTCCAGTTTCTCGTAGGCACTCATCGTGGTCTTGATCTGACATTGCCACTCGGTTGACGTTTCTGGCTTACCTTCCCAGACGTAGTGGCTGGTGACCGGACCGACGATCTGGCAACACGCGGCCAACTTTTGCGAAACAGCATCCTTGGCAATTTGCTCAAGCGTTTCCAAGCGATCGCTGGTGGTGACCACGTTGATCGGTTCGGGTGAATCGGTGGACATAGGGAAAGTTCAGTGTTCAGTTTTCAGTGTTCGGTGTTCAGTTTTCAGTTTTCAGTTTTCAGTTTTCAGTTTTCGGTGTTCGGTGTTCGGTGTTCGGTGTTCGGTGAAGCGGATTTTCATCTGTTTCGTGGTTGCGCGAATTACGAATTCCGAATGAGAACTTCTACTCAAGCCATCGCGATCCCGCAGGAGCAATCGCCACTCCACCCGGACGGAACAAAGTTGGCTTCGGCAAGAACCGTGGCTCGAACCCGAATCGGAACCCGACATTGTCTCGGCTGACGTCGTAGTTCACGCCGAACTGCATCAAGAATGATTCTCCGATGTAAACGATGGATGCGGACTGGCCGATCGAACCGGCTTCACCAAAGTCGTACTGCCCACCCAGTTTGGTTCCCCATTTCTCGCTCATCCGGTAGGTCAACGCGGTCGTAATCACGTTGCTACTAATGGGCCCTTCAATCGAACGCAGCCCAAGGTAAAAATCCCCGCTACCCGGGCGGCTCAAGTTGGCTCCCACGCTGACCGTTCGCAAACCATCGCCAAAGAAGTCCGCGTAGCCGTCCGACACAACGGAGAACCGATCGCCCAAATGCCAACGGAAATCGTAGTCGAACATTCCCAGTTCAGCACCAAAGTTGTCTCGATTCGCATCGGGGAACAAAATCGTCTGAGCATCAAAGGTAATCCAATCGATAATTCGTTCTCGGCCCGGCATCCCGCGTTTTGTCTGCCAGCGTTGTCGCACGCCGAACTTGATCAACGCCAAATCATCCGCGATCTCCGCCGAAGGTGACGTCACGTTGCCCTGAAGGCCGGAACGCAACGCGTAAAACCGCTCGTCGTATTCCAATGGCGTGTTGCCACCGGGCACAATTCCGAACGTATTGAAAGCGAAACGTCTTCGGAAATGTTCTTGCGAGTCGTCATCAAGCGGATCGTACAGCGGCAAATCCGCCAAATCTTGCGATGCATCCGAATAAGAAATATCTAAGTCGAAGTTCACCTTGTGCGCCAAGCCGTTGACGTTCCACAACGTGCTCTGGATCGAGGGATCGACTCGCCACATCGGCAAACTGGCTCGGACACCCACTTGGCCATAGGCACGTGTCAAATCGTTGCCCGACAAATCCTCTTGCCAATACGTGATGTCACCCAACGCGTACGGAACAATCTTGGATGGCCCAAACGGGATCGGGAAATCGATCTGCTGCCGAGTCCCGGCTCGAACGCCATCGACATTCGCTTCCCACGCCAATGGGTCAAAAGTTGCCAGATCCGTCGGGTCGGTCGGAGCTTCTGCAGCCCGAAGCCGTGCGTACCCCACATGCGAGTGATTGTGCCAGACAGCTCGATCGTTGAACAACGACTGTCCAATTCGAAAACGATCAAATCGAGGCAACCAACTGGTCTGAGCAACGAAGTCGTTGACTTGGATGTCGGCAATCAAGTGATCGCTGATCGTGCCAAGATTCCGCTCAAGCCACAAACCTATCGTCGCATCTTTTTCGTTGTCCCACTCGCGTTCGTAAAACTGTTCCAGAAAGTTCCGATCCGTGATGTAGCCGATTTCCGCTCTTAGGCGAAAACCGGGAGCGAAGTCATGGCGGTGTTCCAGCCTGATGCGACCGCGAAAATCCTCCTCAGGAACTAGACCAAATCGGTCCTGCCCCAACCGATCAAGCCCCGAGTCGTTGATGAACCAACTTTCGTATTTACCTCTCGCACGTCCCGGAAGCCCGAAAAGCCCGTCGCGTTGGTAGGTGAACTCACTGCCGAATCCTACCCCACGGTCGCTCAGGTAGTCCAAGATCCCAATCCACTCGGTCCCCTTGGGTGGTTTGCGAATGCCAAGCAGCTGGTACATGTCCCAGCCTGTCGTGACTTGAAATCCGAAGATACTATCGTTGTTAATCCCGAACCGCTTTAAATAGATCGATGGATCGTCAAGCGTCGTTTGAAAACGAGGCCACGCGAAAACGGGAACCCCGGCCACGTAGACTCGATTCGCCTGACTATCAACGGTGTATTGATCCTCGCTGAGTGGCTGTCCCGTTTGGGGATCGAACAGCGGCTGGCCCGTCACGTCGTCCGTCGCTTGAACCTGTGTTCGATTAATCCCAATCGATTCCGATTGCAGCCAGTACCGAGGCACCCCCAGCCGACTGGACGTGAACGCTGAACCATAGGCTTGCAGATTATTGGCATCGACTTGCTGGATGACTCCCGCTTTCAATCGCACCAACCCGCGATAATCCGGAACCGGCGTCAGAACCTCAGCGTTCAAGATCGTGCCCTGTTGCAGTTCAACATCGTAGTACATGCGGTCTGAATGGATGACTCGCTGTCCTTTGGCAAACACGACGTCGCCTTCGATGTAAAACTGTCTCCGCTGGCTGCCGTTTGGTTGCGTTGTTTGCCACTGAACAACATTGTCCGCCAAAATCACCAGCTGTTGACTCCGGTCACCCGCGAAAACTTCGGCTCCGGCCAGCTGTGGATCATTGATCACGACTCGCACGCCGCCGGTCCCGATCGACACCCGTTCATTCGGGTTGCTGGGATTGTTGAACGATTTGATGTTCAACGACACACGCGAATCTCGGGCCGAAATATCGACACCGAATGGAGACGACGCTGCAGAACCGTTTGGCGAAAGTGATTGCGGCTGAGCCTGTGCTGCGGCCTGAGGACTTAGGAACAATGCTGAACCGGCAGGTGCAGCGTCCTGCAAAGGCGTGACGACGGACTGAGGCGCTGCAAACGGCTGTTGAAATTGCGATGGACTTGAGGGAATCGCATTGCCATCAAATGGCAAACCGTTGCCGGCAGAAAACGGCTGGCTCTGAATGACCGCACCCGTTTGGGGCGAAACTAGCAGCGGCGCTGCCTGCGGCGATGGACTGATGTTCGTCTGAAATTGAACGGCTTGAACCGAGCCATTGGCTCCGTTTTCTAACGCCTGTTGCGCTCGATCGAAAATCGCTGGAGCCGGTGACGCGTTAAGCGACTGAAGATTCTGATCAAGGTCAACCGTGGAGGACGTGAACAAGCGACCCAGCCATTGAGAATCAACCAGACGATCGCGCTCCACTTCCGCGTCACGCAGGTCACTCTGGCCATCACGCGCAATCTCGATCTGGACTTGCCCTTCTAGATACACGATCACTTTGTACGCGTCCGGTTCTTGGCTTACTCCGTCGCCCGGTTTCTGCACCCATAAAATAGCTTCGTTCGCAGACGCGGTAATCGATCGCTGCTCAATCTCAACCGGCCCCGAAAGATGCAGCACCTCGTATTGCCCCTGTTGCCACCCGGTTGCTTGTTCGGACTGAACACGAATCGGAACGGCTTTGGAGGGCCGTCCAAAGGTCACTTCCTGAGCATTCGCGACATCGCAAACGGCATTGCAAAAGACATTGCAAAAGGTCAGCGCAGCCAACCACCACGCGAAGAATTTGAGCGCGCGTAGCGGCCACGATGTTCGCGGTCGATTCCGCAAATTCGCATCGGTGGCAGTTTCGAATTCCGGGAAAATTGGGCTCAAACCAAACCGGTATTTCTGACGATCCAAGTGACACACGCCGGTCCGTCCATTCCTTCACGGCGCATCGTCATCGTTAGTGGGCGGCGGAGTATAGGAGTCGCGCACGGGAGCAACAAGGCAAATCGCAAGCCTTTGGATCACCCAAGGTCACGCTGCTGGGCGATTTCAATCGCCAAACCGCTCGGCTAAACTATTGCTCATCGCTCGTTGCCCGCACGTCCAAACTGGAGCCTCACATTGCCCAGCTTTCCATTTCTATCAACCGCGGCCAGTGAACTCATAAGTGAGGAAGCTTTTCATGGCTATGGAAAAACCGGTGGAGCAGCGGCTCAGGGTGGCTTAGAAAAACTGAGCAGCATGGGGGCCGCTGACGTTTTCAATGCCAGCGTCATAGATGACAGCATGGCCGAGTGCTGCCTGTCGGGCCTTTGGCTGCTGCACAATTTTCTCGATCGATCCCATTCGATCAGCCAAGATATTCACTCGCCCGAGGGAAGTTACTGGCACGGGATCATGCATCGCATGGAAGGCGATTTTGGAAACAGCAAATACTGGGGCCGGCAAGTTGGGCCACACCCAGTTTTTGAAACACTGGACGAGCAGATCGCTGGTGGCTGGAGCTACAACAACTTTGTTGACGCGTGCCAGCAAGCCGCATCGTCCTCAACGCCAGATCCTGCCGTTCACGAAACTGCGGTCGCCGAGTGGGTTGCTCTTTTCGAGTACTGTGGCACTTGCGCAGTAGCGTGAAGTCGGAAATGCGGAATGCGGAATTTTGAAAACTGGGAAACCGCGAAACGTGTTAAGGGCTCCGAGTTCAAGCTTCACTGCACCCTGCACCCTGAAGCCTCGCGGGGCACGCGCGCATAAAAAACCCGTCTGCTGAGAACTCAACAAGACGGGCTGCTGCGATGTAGATTGTTTAGGGCAAGTGGCAGAATATAACCCACCGGCAAATTAAGGAAATCCTTCGAGGCTTCGGTCTATTTAGCGGTAGGTTTTAACTTGCCTTCTGCCTAGGACTCGCGGAACAACTGTCGTGGCGAGTCTTTTGCGAAATGTCTAACGTCGGGTTGCCGCTTCTTCCGCCCTAGCCTCTTTTAAGGCGGCAGCTTCACGAGCCAGCTTGAATTCGGGACCCTTTGGGAAATACTGAACGTCATCCAGATGGTAGAATGAACTAGGCAGCGTCTGACCCGCCACGCTGACTTGACATCCTGTCGTCACGGCAGTTGAAAGCAATGCGGCAACGCCCAAGGCAATGTGAATGGACCGATTTTTGGTTGTCTTAGACATGGTTTAGCTCCAGTTGCGGTTTCGTGGCACGCCATCACAGCAAATCGTGCCGCACGATAACCGTTACAAAAGGTATCGTCGCAGGGTCGGCCATTCTTTGGCTTAATCCCGGAAAATTTGGCTCAGTCGTTATTTCTTAACAAATGTGGCGTCCTGAACCCCCGTTTTGTGTTGGTGTAGGAGGAAGGCGAAAGATGGGCAGATTGAGGCGTAGTCGGATTGAGGCATCGACGATTGGTGTGTCCTGCTACCGTAGAAATTGTCCCTCGAAAGTACCGCACGCTGAGAATGCGACAGGTTTTGGGTCGCGAGAACCATCAAACAAACGGTAGTGAGATGAATCGACCACCACAAGAAACAGATTTTCGTCGCGGAGCGATTCACCGACAATCGCCGTTTTTGGCGATGTGCTTCGGATTCCTAGTTGGCATCACTGGTTTGTTGTCGCTAGCTGGTTCCGCAGTCGCTCAAGTGAGCGGTAGCCGACTGCCATCGCTGACTTACTACCAAGGCTTCCGCGATTTTTATCAAGCGGACTATCGATCTGCTTTGCGATCGTTCACTTCCAGTGCCAGAACGGCGTATCGGTTTGGAGACCAGCGGTTTTTGGACTCGGTCTGCGCGTGGACGATGATGGGCGAGTGCCATTTTCATCTTGGGAACTATGTCGAAGCGTTGGAGTTGTACGATCGCTCGCTGAAGTTGTACCTTCAGTACACACAACTCAAATGGCAGGATCGTCTTCAAAAGCCTCGCCTAGTTCAAGAAGACAACGTCCAAGTCAATCGGGCTCGAGTTAACTGGTTCCGGCCGCAGCGAAAAGTTCGCGTATCGCGGTTGCCAAGCGAGATGTTGATGCTCTTTGGTCGTCTTGATGCGTTGCGAGCGTTCCAAGAGGGCGGCGTTTACAACCCGGCTGAGCTTCGGCAGGTCGATGTGACCGAAATCATGCGTTGTACGGCATTGGCCATGCACCGGCGTCGAGTCATTCTTGGTCCGACGTGCAAGTACCATCCGTTCACGACTGAGTTGGTCAACGGTCTGCGACGCACGATCACCAACACTTCCACGGCGGTCGGTGCTTACAACGGAATCTTGAAAGGCGTCGCCGCGGCATCGCTGGAAGATTGGAAGAATGCGACGGACCGTTTGAAAAAATCGGTCTTATTTGAAGGCAAGTATGACCACTCGCTCGGCCCCGTTGCTTATTTAACGATGGCCGACATCGCATTGGCAACCGGAGGCGACGACGTTGCTCAAAAGTTGGCATTGGAAGCCAGTTACCTTGCCGCGATCTTCGACCAGTTCGACATCGTCGAAGAATCGCTCAGCAAAGCGACGATGATTCACTTAAAAAAGAATCGATCCGTTTTTCCTCCGTTGCAGAATGCGATCGGTTGGTCTAACGATCGTCTTAACTGGTTGAACGCGATGTTGCAGGTTCGCTTGGCCGAGTGCTTGGTCGAAGCGGGCAGTGGAGCGGACGCGAATCGTGTGCTTGGGCAGGCAGCCAAGTTGGTCAAACGAGAATCGCTTCCCAAGACCGTGATCGCCAGTCGATATCGATACGTGTCGGCCGCCGCCGCGTTTTTGAATGGAGATGTTGCGTCCGGCAATTCACTTTTAAACGCCGCGATGAACCAAAGTGGCAACGGATCATTGTCTCGTTTTCGAATCGAGTTGATCAACACGCTTTCTGCCAACGGTTCCATTGGTGAACGTAGTTCAGATCAGTATTTCGGCGTCCTGCTAGATGATCCCTCCGAAGACGAGTGGCTGCTAGATCCGTTTGAGGCCATGTCTGCGTTGCTGTTTTCTCGAGTGAATGCGTTAGAGCGATGGTTCGAAATTGTCGTCTCACGAAAAAACTATACTCGTGCGATCGATGTATCAGAAAGGCTGCGGCGTTACCGATTCTATGCCAACCTTCCGATGGCGGGCCGTTTGTTGTCGCTCCGCTGGATGCTTAACGCGTCTTCGTTCGCTGTCAGCAAGGAAACGTTGGCTCGCCGTAGTGACCTTTTTATTAAGCATCCGGCCTATCAAGATTTGGTGCGTCAGTCGGATCAGATTGACGCCAAGCTGACGGCATTGCCCGTCGTCCCCGATCCAAAATCGGACGAACTTCGTCAGCAGGCCAAGTTGTTGCCCCAGTTGGCTGAGGTTGCGGCTCAGCAAGAAGCTTTCATTTCAAAACTGGCACTGTTGCGTGAGCCGGCCAAGATGGAGTTTCCTCCGCAACGAGACGCCGAGAAGTGGCTTAAGTCGATTCGGCCCGGTCAGCGGGCAATCGTGGGAGTCGCCACCGCCGATGCTTACCATAGTCTGATGGTTAGCGATCAAGGCGTGCAGTATCTAAGCAAAGTGGCACGGCGGAAGTTCAAGCCGATTGTCAATGCGTACATCAAGTCGCTGCAAGTTGCGGACAACGTACTGGAACCAGAAAAACTGGATGAGAACAAATGGCAAAAGCCGGCTCGGAAGTTGATGGAGACGATCTGGCCAAGGGTTGATTTGACCGAATGGACGGACTTAAAAGAACTGGTAATCGTTCCCGATGGTTGGTTGTGGTACTCGCCTGTGGAACTGTTTCCTGTCGGCGGACAAGAGAAAGATCCGCGGATGCTGGGCGACCAGATTGCGGTTCGTTACTCCCCCACGCTTTATTCTGCCTTGGGGGATCAGCGTCCCGCCGCAGCGGCGAGTGTTAACGCAACGACCGCGGTGTTGGCTGGGAAAATGTCTGCTCGTGGTCAAGTCGAACTGATCGAAGCCCAAGTCGCAGAACTTAAAAAACAACAGCCTGATATCGTTCAGGTAAAACAGTTGCCAGTTGATTCCGGGCTGTTTGCCAGCCTCGTCCATCAATGGTTGGTGTGGGGTGGTTTGAACATTGATCGCTCGGAACCACTCAGCTTTGTTCCCGTTCCACCGGGATTTGCTCAAGGAGATAATCCATCCTTAAATTCGTGGGTGGCCTTCCCTTGGCTCGGGCCCAAGGCAGTGCTTATGCCCGGGTTTCAGGCTGACGCTGGGAACGGGTTGAAAAATCAGCTGGAGGGAAACGATCTATTTCTCTCGACATGCGGTTTGATGGCTGCCGGAACGGATGAAATTTTGATCAGTCGCTGGAACACGGGTGGCGGTCTCAGTTTGAAGATTGGGCGCGAGTATCTTCGGCAACGAAAAACGCTCGCAAGCAGTCAGGCACTCATGGAAGCGAAACGTTTTGCAAAGCAGCAGACAATTACAGAAGAATCGGAACCCAAGCTGCGATTGCCGCGTGGCACGGACCAGGCGACGGCAAAGTATCCCGTGTTCTGGTCTAGCACGCTGGTTATTCAGGTACCAGCTGCGAAGGCGGCCGCCGCTGCGAACGCTCCTGCAGCCAGTGCACCCGCCGCGAGCGCTCCGGCTGCCAACGCTGCTCCCCCTGAGGCTGAAGCACCAGCGGCCGAAAATGGGAGTGCCACAAAAGATGGAGATGATTCGAGCGACGGAGTTCCTGCCGACCAAAGCGATGCAACTGAGGATGGCGTTATCAAAGACAGCGACGACGCTTCAGAAGAAACAAAGAATGACGAAACGAGCGAAGGATCTGGCAGCAAAACAGGCCAGCAGAATTGAATATCGCGATGAACAAAGAGCTCAAGAATCAACAAGGACAGTGGATGATCGATCAATGCATAAAGGCCGCGATCGTTTTGTTTTGTCTGCTGTTGCTTGGCACGCGAGCCGATGCACAGCTCATTTCGGATCCAGCAAACGATCTTCGTGGCCCAAAAGTCGATACATTGGTTTTGTGTCCCGTCGATTTTCAGCCAGCGTTAGCCAAATGGTTGGCGTATCGTCGGCAGCAGGGCTATCAGATTCGCGTCGAGTCCCCTGCCCCGATCGCTGCGGGGATCAAGCAGCAGATTCAGATCGTGGCGGCCACTCATCCGCTAAAACATGTGTTGCTGGTTGGTGATTCGGCGGATCAGTATGCTCGTTTTCAGCAACTGGTCGCGACCGATTTTGTTCCGGCTCAGGTCAACGTCTTCTTTGGCTCCGACCAAGACATTGCGACCGACAACACGTATGCGGACCTCGATTTTGATGGTTTGCCTGAGCTCACGATCGGTCGCATTCCGGCTGATTCAGCGACACAGTTAACGCAGTTCATGGATCGAGTCATCGCGTATGAGACGAACGCGAATCGTAGTCTTCGGGAATCGTTGTGGCAGCGGCGGATCAATTTAGTGGCGGGAGTCGGAGGGCTTGGCCGAGTCGTTGACGCGGTGGTCGAGCAAACGGCCAAGCAGATGATTACCGATCTGGTTCCGGCCGAGTACCAGACTTCAATGACTTACGGCAGTTGGTCGAGCCCCTACTGTCCCGACCCACGACGTTTCAGCCAGACAACAATTGACCGATTCAACGAAGGATGTTTGTTTTGGGTTTATGTCGGACACGGCAATCGCTGTCAGCTGGATCACGTTCACCTTCCCGACCAATCGCATCCCATTCTGGATATAAATCGTGCCCGTCAATTGTCGTGCACTCAAGGCAGTCCAATTGCGATCTTTCTGGCATGTTACACCGGCGCGACGGACGGTTGTCAGGACGGGTTGGCGGAAACGATGCTGATGCGCCCGGGCGGTCCCATCGCAGTTTTGTGCGGGACGCGGGTGACGATGCCGTATGCGATGAGTCGGTTATCGCTGGAGATGATGGAGGAGTTTTTCGAGGGCGAGGCACCCACGTTGGGAGAACTGGTTCGGGTCTCGTTGCGGCGGATGGCTGGCGAGGAAGGA
Organism: uncultured Pirellulaceae bacterium; assembly: GCA_937929805.1. Taxonomy (GTDB): domain Bacteria; phylum Planctomycetota; class Planctomycetia; order Pirellulales; family Pirellulaceae; genus Mariniblastus. The sequence goes on along the minus strand of CALFUT010000016.1, from coordinate 3,034 downwards.
TCAGAAACCGATGGCGATCGATACCGACGCCTGATCGAAGAAATGGGGAAGTCGCTCAGTCCGTTCCCGCAGTTGCTTCCACTTGAACGGCTGGAGCATGCGAAGCTGATCCATTTGCTGGGCGACCCACTGCTTAAGTTGGCTCGCCCCCAACGGTTATCAATCGACGTGAAGGACAAAGTGGTGGCTGGAACAAACCTGTCGGTCGAAGGTGTGGCTCCAAGCGATGGTGAACTGCAGATCGAGCTCGTTTACGACCGCGACCGATTTCTGAAGCGACCCAAACGCCGTCGAGAGTACGAGTCATCCGACTTCGCCTTTCGCCAGTACGACGAAGTTTATCGTCAGGTTCAGCAGCGGACCGTGGCAAAGATCAATGTGCCGGTGAAGCGGGGCTCGTTTGAGCAAGTGATCGAGGTGCCGGAATCCGCGTCAGGACGTTGCCAAATTCGAGCGGTGGTCGTGTCGCCGGATGGATTCGCGATGGGTTCATCGGCGGTTCGAGTTTCCCGGCCTGAGGTCGTTCGCGAAGCACGCAAGCGATGAAGACGGGCCGCAGATCCTAAAACTTGTCGGTACGCCACGGGAATCCGTCGAACGGGAAGTTTCCGAACTGACGCAGTTCAAAAAACATCATCAATGTTGCCAGCGAGATGAAGATCAATGAGATCAACAGCGCGGCATCGAAGATGGTGATCTCGCTGGTGTCGATTGCCCCGAAATTGAAACGGCTCTTTTTCTTTGCGGGCTTCGTCGCGACGGCAGCTTCCGCTGTTTCCGAGGCTTCTGCTTCTGCTGGCTGCTGGTCATCTTCCACCGAGGCTTCTTCTTGAGCCTTGGCGATCAATTCTTCCTGCGGGATGGCAGCGTCGGGGGTGTCGGAATCGAGCCCCACATCATCCAGGTTCTCGAAAGAACCCTCGGATTCGCGCAGCAGTTCTTCCGACGGAGCGCCAGCAAAGCTGTCGTCGATCAAATCATCGTCGTCAAAAAACGAATCTGAATCTGCCATAGCGTAGTTAGTCCGAAATCGAATCGGCGATTACTTCAATCGCCCCAGTTCCATAAAAATCATAATGGCCGCCGCCGTCAGGAAGACGAAAGACATGATCAGCATCACCGTGTAGATGCTGAAGCCTTGTTTCTTGATGGGAGCCGCCTTCGCGACTGCTCCTTCGGCGCTGTCGTCCCATTCTTGGGCTTCCAAGCCATCATCAAAGCCGCCGTCGCCGAAGTCGCTGTCTCCGAATCCGTCGTCGACCAGATCAGCATCGTCAAGCAGCGGTTCGTCAAAATCAGAACTTACTTGTGACATGATCTCCCTCTCGTACGCGGTCCTTCATGAAGTCCTTGATCGTACGTCCAACGCTGACATCGTGATCAACGCGAGTGATCTTGGCTTTCCCGACGTAGCGATCGCCGCGATAAATGTCAAACTCGTGACCGACTCGTAAACCATCATCGGTACCGGCACTGATGCCGATGGCGTCGCCTCGATCGTTCACTTTTACGATAAACGCATCGATCGGCGGCGTGATGTCGTCGGTGAAGTCCGTGTCAGTCAAGCCGTTGGCTTTCATGACGCGATCTTTGATTGCGAGGTTTTCGGTCAGGTCTTGATTGAGTTGGTCGACCGCTTCCAGCCGATTCCCAAGCTCGAACTGCTGGTTGGTCAGGTTTTGAACCATCGCGAACTTGTCCGCAATTTCATCAACCAGTTTTGAGTTGCTATTCTTAAGCGTGGAAACTTCCTGATCCTGCTGAGCCAATCGCTTTTCCGCCTGCTCAAGCTGTGAGATCAGCTGCTGACCGAGTTCGGTTTCCTTCCGCAGCTGTTCTTCTTTGGCTCGGTATTCTTCGTTGGCTCGTTTGAGTTGCGATTCCAATTGTGCAATCTGCATCGCGCGAGAGAACTTCTCAGCGGCCAGCAGCTTCTGCTTTTCGCCGGTCTGAGATTTTGCTTCTTCTAAGCGAGCCGTGGCAGACGAAGCGATTTGGTTCGCTTTCGTGGCGGCTTCTTTCCAGTTTCGGTGCGTGGCACCCACCATGATCGAGATCACGAAAAAGCAAATGCTCATGATCAAAATCAACAGCGTCAGCGTTTGGCCCATCCACTTCATTGCAGCACCTCAAAACTAGAGCCGATCAAAAACCGGCGATCAAAACGAATTTCAGCGTCGCTCAGATGAGCGCCGCTTATTGCGACCGGGAGGCTCGCAAAACGTCGTCAATTTATCGAATGTCAAAATAGCTAAATCGCAACGATTGCTCGTTCTGCGCGATTGAAAAGCCACTGAATTATACTTCACGGTGCGTGCAAATCCACTTGGCAATTTCTTTTGGACTCGGCAAATCCGCCTGATTATCGAAATACGCTATGCGGCGGTTGAAACGGACGTTCCATGATGGGTAGCCCGTACCGAAGGCGATTTCTCGTGTGTTGGCGGACACGCGTGTAATCTTCATCGGTATCGGGGGAAGCGGGGATGAACCGCTGGAACCGGAACAGTCGGAATTCGCTACGAACAAGCGGCAGAACCGCCACCGCCCGAAAGGCAGCCCAAAACTGCCTAAACGGAACATTTGGATAGGTGGTTCGCAGGGAGCCAATTTTTCCCGTGACTCCTGTTTGGTCAGCGTCCGCTTTTCAATTTCACTGTCGGTTTCCAGGCGATCGTGTCGTCGGGAGAGCGAGGCTCCGCCCGAGCTGTGTGCGGCAGATAGCTCAACCATCCAAGCGGTGCGGACGGAGCGTTGTACCGGGATGCGGACGGAGCCTTAAACCGGGGTGCGGACGGAGCCTTACCCTGGGGAGGTGAAAAGAATTTTCTAGTGTTTCGATTCTGTTACGCGTTTTTTCGTTTTTTCGTAGGCCTTTGTTCTTCTTGATTGGGTAGTCGTCCCTGCGGAATGAGTTTCGGTTGGGTAAAAGCAGCCTGGTTTGGTTTAGGTTGATGGTTTAGATTGCAAGGAAGTTGAAGGATACTTTTCGAAACCTTGCAATTTGAGCCCTCTCATGAAGCCCAAGACCAAG
>CALFUT010000015.1 GCA_937929805.1 uncultured Pirellulaceae bacterium | reverse complement strand
GACTGGACGTCCTTTGATGCGCATGTCGAACGCACGTGTCAGGCCGGTTTGATTCCAGCGGTCAATATGGACACCGGCTACGCGAACTTGATCGACGAAGCGACTCGTGTGGAAGTCCTTCAACGCACGCAACGCATTGCGGGTGACGGTGGTTTTGGAACCGGATATGTTGCCGGAGCCTTTGTCGCGGACTCGCCCGGCGCTGCGTTCAACTTGGACGCGTACGCTCAACAAATCGATTCAATTCAATCGCATGGCGGGATCCCCGTCATCTTTCAGACGTTCGGACTGACCGGACAGGCGGATGATGACATCGTGGCCAGTTACGCTTCGATCGCCAAACATGCCGATCAGTTTGTCGCTTTTGAACTGGGCAAAATGTTTGCTCCCTTTGGCAGCATCTATTCGCTGGAAACCTATCAAGGCTTGATGGGAATCAAGCAATGCATCGGAGCCAAACACTCGTCGCTCAGCCGAGAACTTGAATGGCAGCGAATTGCATTGAGGAACGAAGTTCGCCCTGACTTCAAAGTCTTCACCGGCAACGATCTGGCGATCGACATGGTCATTTACGGCAGTGATTATCTGCTGGGGCTAAGCACTTTCTGTCCCGATTGGTTTGCAACGCGAGACGAGTTGTGGGAAAGCGGCGACTCGCGGTTCTACCAGCTTAACGATATCCTTCAGTACCTTGGGTTCTTCGCTTTTCGTGATCCGGTTCCAGCCTACAAGCATAGCGCGGCGATGTTTTTGAAACTGCGAGGCTGGCTGAAGACCGATCTGACTCATCCAAAAAGCGCCGAACGCCCAGCCACCGACGCTGAACATCTGGAAAAGATTTTGGCGCAAGCTGAGTCTTTTCTGGAGGAATGAAAATCCTTGGCTGGAACGTTGAAACAAGCGATTTCGATAACTAAGCACACGATGCCCCACTCGACCCCACATTCTCCATGAGCAACTACCCTCGCGTTTCAAAACTCAAAACAGCAGATGACTTCCGACAGCATGTCGAATCGCTCGGCATTGAACTGCCGTTTGATGAGGAACTACAAACCGGCCCTGACAGCCCATTGGCTCAATCGATTGAGTCCACCGCTGGGACAATCGGAAATCGATTCTCCATTCTGCCGATGGAGGGTTGGGACGGAACCACGGACGGGCAACCTACCGACCTGACACGCCGACGTTGGAAAAATTTTGGCTTGTCAGGCGCTAAACTGATTTGGGGTGGGGAAGCGGTTGCCGTCCAACCGGAAGGACGAGCCAATCCGAACCAGTTGATGATCAACGACACCACGCTTGGCGGGCTGGAGGAGCTTCGAACGATTTTGGTCGACGCTCATCAAGACTCGTTCGGCGGAACGGATGACTTGGTCGTTGGTTTGCAACTGACTCACTCCGGCCGTTTTGCTCGACCCAATCGCAAAGACTTGCTCGAGCCACGAACTGCTTACCGTCATCCGGTTTTGGACAAGCGGTTCAGCGTCGACCCCGATTCCGCCATCCTTTCCGACGATGAGTTAAAGAAGCTAATCGACGATTTTATCGCGTCGGCCAAACTGGCGGCAAAGATTGGTTTCCAATTCGTCGACGTCAAACATTGTCATGGCTACTTGGGCCATGAGCTGCTTTCTGGTTTCGATCGAGAAGGTGAATTTGGTGGCAGCTTTGAGAACCGCACCAAATTTTTACGCGACATCGTCGCCGGGATTCGAGCCGAAGCCCCAAGCTTACAAATTGGAATTCGGCTGAGCGTGTTCGATTACTCGCCGTTTGAGCCCGGACCCGATGGCACCGGAGTTCCATCGGCAAGCGGAGACTATCCGTATGCATTCGGTGGAGACGGAACGCCGGAAGGTATGAATTTGACCGAACCGATGGACTTCCTGAAACTTTTGCAGAAGCTGAACATCGACTTGCTGTGCACCACCGTCGGCAGCCCTTACTACAACCCTCACATTCAACGCCCCGCAATTTTTCCTCCTTCCGATGGTTATCAGCCACCAGAAGATCCGCTGGTGGGTGTCGCCCGGCAAATCGATGCTGTTGCGAAACTGAAAGCTCAGTTCCCCGATCTAATCATGATCAGTTCGGGTTTGTCTTATTTGCAAGAGTGGTTGCCCAACGTGGGGCAATACCTCGTTCGAAACGGCATGACCGATTCACTTGGGCTGGGCCGGATGGTGTTGTCGTATCCAGAACTTCCCGCTGATGCCTTGGCTGGAAACGTGATGCAGCGAAAGAAAGTCTGCCGCACGTTCAGTGACTGCACGACTGCACCGCGAAATGGCATCATTAGCGGCTGCTATCCGCTGGACCCGTTTTACAAAAAGATGCCGGAACACGATCAACTGAAAGAGATCAAAAAGGCGAAATAGTTTCATTTAGACATCGCCCGAATCTTAATCGTTCCGTCCACAGTTTTTATTCCATTCCGAGAATCCATGACAACTTCTACTCTTCAACAGAATCTTCGCTGGCGTTACGCGGTCAAAAAGTTTGACGATCAAAAAGTCGTCAGCGAAAACGATCTTGAAACGATTCTTGACGCGGGTAACTTAACGGCGTCATCTTTCGGGCTTCAGCCATATCGATTCGTCGTGGTCAAGGATCAATCCTTGCAGGAAAAATTAGTCCCCGTGTCTTGGAATCAAAACCAAGTAGCCGAAGCTTCGCACGTGATCGTGATCGCGATCCGAACAAACTTGGACCACGACTACATGTCCAGCTACGTGGCCATGATGGAGTCTCAACGCGACATGCCCAAAGGTTCACTCGATCCTTATCTGGACATGATTCTTGGCACGGTCGGCAAAATGGATGACGAAATGATTGGAGCTTGGGCAACCAAACAAGCTTACATCGCGCTGGGTTCCATGCTGGCCGAGGCTGCGGACTTAAGAATCGATTCGTGCCCCATGGAAGGCTTCCTGCCCGATCAATACGATCAGATTCTAGGACTTGCAGATCATCAACTTCGATCCACTTTGGTGTTGCCAATTGGTTATCGAGCGGAAGACGACAAGCATCAGCACTACAAAAAAGTTCGCAAACCATTGGACGAAATGGTTGTACGCGTCGGCAGCTGATCTGCATCGCCATCGCGGTAAGGAATAAACGCACTTCGCGTAATCCCTACACGGGCGATGGCTGCTATGGGCTGACTTTAGACGGTTACACTCGCGCCGCCGCATCAAAGATTCGCACCGATTCCCAATTGTCCTTATTTTGCTCAAGGAATTTCAGGTGGTTCTCATGAGTCTGATACGCATCGTGAGCGGCGCGGCTTTCGAACACGACGACCAACCCCACATGGAATTGCTGATCGTTGACCGGTCGAGACAATTCTTCGTCACGCACGCCTGCGTGTAGACTGATCGCTCCTTCAATCGGCGAAAGCAGACTGTAGCACGCCTCGACCAGTTGTTCACACTTTTCGGCCGAGTGATCTTTGAGTTCAAAATAAACGGTGTGGGTCAGCTGAGCATTGTTCTCGGGCATCGATCACTTTCACGCAGATAAAGAAGTCTTTGGGTTCATTGAGAACCGGTGTTCCGGTTCGGCTTGCGCCAATGCATGAAAGATACCAAATTCAGCCGACGACGCCCACTTCGCCAAAAGCCATAACGCGGGAGTGTTCGAAAAAGAAAGCGTGCCGACCAAAGGACCGGCACGCTTCCGCACGGCAGCAGGAGGACCCCACGCCGCTCGTGCTTCGATGGCAGAACATGGGATCGTCAAATCATTCGCGGTCCATCCGCCTTGATTTGGTGGACGCTACGTGTTGCACCGCAGATCGTGAGTCTGGATTCACAGCGTCGGAAGCGCGAAGAAGTACATCCTATCAGAATCGGATGGTTGGCGCTTGTCTCGTTCTCAGCCAGAACGATTGCTTGGGCAAAAAAATAGATGGGTGCGCTGCGGCGGCGGGCACCAAGGGCATGACGGATCATGGAGGAACCAAGAGTACGGTTTTGGACTAACGCAAAAGGAAAAAGACACTCAATTGCGGTGCATGAGCCGTGCCAGAAACCTCACCGATCACGAAAACCCGGTTTTTGTTAAGTCAGCGCGAAAAATCGGGAATCGGGCGACTAAAACTTTAATCATTTAGCGGTTATACGTTTCGAAAAAGCAGCCCATCTCTGGCGTGCGCCAAGCCGCAACGGCTTGCTAAAACAAACGCTTTTAAAACAAGTTCTGTTGTTTCGGTTGCTCGAACGGCCATCGATTCAGTGGCTCAAGCTGCTCGATTACTTTTGCCAACGCGTTGTGAAAATCACGAGCCAACTCGGGTGCGAACTGATCGTCGGGTGTGTGGGTGAAGACAAACGGCTGAAGCCCCTGACCGATCCAGCCAGCGACAATCGGCACCCATTCATCGATCCACGGTTGCACCAACGAAACGTCGTCTCTCCCAACTAGGCGGAGCATGGGGAAATCTGACGTGACATCCGTCCGGATGGGAACCTTGGGTTTGCGAGTCTGTGAAACTTGCTCAGCCTGCGTGCTGGGTGGACTCTCATAGAGCGGCCGAGAGTCAAAAATGACTCGATCCATTTGCAGCTCACGCAATAACGAATTCAAACGAGACTCGGCCGGTTCAGCAAACCAATCGTGGTGCCGGACCTCCACCGCAAACGGCATCTCGGACGGCAGCGAACACAGGTAGGATTCCAGTGCGGCAAATCCGACGGGTGAGAAATTTGGTGAAAGCTGCAGGAACGTGGGTCCAAGCCGGTTCGCTTGATGGAGAATGCTCAACCCAGAGAGAAACTGATCCGTCTGCACTTCTGCTCCCACCAGCTGAGCCTCGTGCGAAATGGATCGCGGGAATTTCAGAGCAAATCGAAATCCCTCAGCGGTTTGATTGGCCCAACGCTGAAACGTTTCGGGTGCCGGTATTCCGTAGAACGTGCTGTTGCCTTCGACGGTGTTAAATACGGTCGAGTAGTGATTTAGCCATTTCGTTTTGGGTGCCTTGGCCGAATACACGCTTCCTCGCCAATGCGGGCACGACCAAACTGGGCAACCGAGAGAATAAAGCTCGTTATGCATAGTCAAGCACTTTAGGAAACAACGATAGGATCGCAACCCGAAACGTTAGTGGAGAACGAATGATCTGTCGCCAACGCGTTTTGAAGTTGCACTGCTACGAGCCCGAAACGCGAGTTTTCAGGTCCCACTCATACAAGCCCGAAGCGCAAGCGAGTGGATTTGTCCGTGTGTCTCAATCCACTCGCTTGCGCGTCGGGCTTGTATTTTGGAAGCTTCGAAAAACGCTTTTAGCTTTTACTAACTACTTCTGACATTTTTCACAGGCGTACATCGTGCGGGCACCAAGTTCCCATTTTCTGATCTTCGCGTTGCACTCGGTGCAGCGAGTTTTCTTGTAGACCAGCAGTCGTTCGTCTCGTTTCAATCGGCTGGCTGGTTTGCCTGCCTGCGAAAGATCCACCGTGATGATTCGATTGTAGCGAACTCCGATCGCCAGCAGATCAACGCTTAGTTGCCAAAGCTGATCAAATTGCTCCCGACTGAGCGACGCACCCGGCTGTTCCGGATGAATTCCCAACAGGAATAGAATTTCGGCTCGATAGATATTGCCCAACCCAGCGATCACGGATTGATTCAGCAACAATGTCCCGATCGCCGCCCGGCTTTTACTGATTCGATTCCAAACCACTTCCGGGTCGGCATCCTGCTTCAACGGGTCTTGGCCCAAACGATCAAGAAGTTTCTGATAGTCGGCCTTCGACAGAATTTCGCAGCGAGTCGGACCGTTCAAATCGAAGGTCTTTTCCGTCCCGATCATCCGAACGCGAACGGCACCGCGTGGTTCGGGAGCCGGGTTCTTGTGCAGCCGAAACTTGCCATATAGGCCAAGATGAACATGGACCAGATTGGCCCCGGCGCGGGCACCTCGGCCGGGCGACCACTCGTAAAACAGATGCTTCCCATGAGCCAACACGTTGGTCATTTTCCTGCCGGTCAGTAGACTCGCTTCGTCAGCAAATCGGCCCTGCGGCGAGTCCACAATCAGCTTTTGGCCGGCAAACGCTTTGGTGTGATCCCTCGCAAGTCGGTGAACGGTGTGTCCCTCGGGCATGTCGAATTCGTGGTTGTGGGGTACGATAAAGAAACAGCTTTTGACCCGACCGCGACTCGCCAGCTTTGGCAACTTAAACACGACTCGAAATCATCCGATTTGAGGATGATCAACCGACATGGACTATGACTTTGAAGACAGCGACGACCTGGACGACGAATTGTCGGAGTTGAACGACGAGGCCAGCTACGTGTGTAACAGCTGCGGCGAAGAAATCGTTGTTCCGATCGATCACAGCGAAGGTAGTCAGCAGCAATACGTGGAGGACTGCCCCGTCTGCTGTAACCCCAACGTGATCTTCGTCGACTATGACCCCGACGGACTACCTAACGTTTGGAGCCGAGCAGAATGATGCGTGTCCTTGCAATTTGGACCTTTGCAAATCCGGCTTTGTAACTCCGGCTTTGCAACTCTAACTTCACCGAACCATTGCGATGGTCGCGACCATTTTCCAATCTTCAAATGGAACGGCACGTTGGTGAACGATTTGGAACCCGTTTGACTGGAACAAATCCGTGTAGTTGTGCGAAAACGATAGCTCGTTGCCAAACGGTATCGATTCGTTGGAAACTTGCCAATCATGGTCCTCCGCGACCGGCTCGACACAAAAGAACGTAGCGGGCTTTATGTTTGCGGCAACGTGAGCCAACATGGCATCCAACTTCTCTCGCGGAAAGTACTCTAGCACTCCGCCATTGGTCACAAACAACGTGTTCTTTTGCCCATACTTCAGCAACCACTGGCCAGCGTCAGCCTGAAGGAAGTTGATGCGGGAGTCAAAGTCGTCTGACTGTTGATTGCGACGAACCTGATCGGCATTCAGTTCAATTCCAGTTGCCGCCTTAACGTCCGCTAGATTTTTTGTCAGATGGTTCAACAGCAGCCCAGAATTACATCCGAACTCAACGATATTTGGGTGTGACTGCTGGAGCCAAACCTCTTGTAGTCGCTGAAAGTCCTCGGCTTGCTTCGTAAGGAACAGGTCATTGAACCGATGATCACAATTGTCTGCAAAAACGGCCCCGCCCTGCCCGCTCCAAAATTCCTGATGCAGTCTCTCAAAGAATGAATCTTGGTGGAGGTGGATGGCCCGACGCTTCAAAAACGCCATGATTGCCTTGTCACGAAAACCTTCTGGATGGCTTACCGGAAACGCAAATAGCTCTCGCGTTCGACTTGGCGAAGCAATAGAAATCGCACGTCCGACTAGCGTTTTACACGAATCTTTGAGTGATGCTTGATTTACTTGTTGGATTGATAGCGTATTTGACATGCTGGGACTCATGGTTGTCCGGAAGGTTGCGAAAACGCAACAACACGAGGCTCCGTGTTGCGAAAACAACACTGGCGGGCACGATCTACCGAGGTTTTTGATTCGGTAGAAAGACTCCGCAATCGCTGGGCCAATCGCAACTGCGAATCGACACCGCCGAAACTAACCGCGTAGAAACACGGGCTTGATGGGCGTTGAGGAATTCGGCGCTGAGATCGATATATTTTGACAGGATTGACAGGATCAACATGATATGGAGCGCAGGGAATATCCTGTCGATCATGTTCATCCTGTCCAAAATCGATTCCCGTCTGATTTGGCGGACGGAATGCGAGACGGAAATTACCGGTTCATGGCAGGGAAGCTCTACGCGTGCCGCCACTCTTCTTAACCGCGCAAAAACACGGGTTTGTCAGGTGTTGAGGAATCGGCGTCGTATCGATACCCGTCCTCTGCGAACTTGGTCAGCTTTTTCGGGTCGGTGATTTTCTTGCGGATAATCCAGCCCGACATCGTGCCGCGAGCCTTCTTGGCATAGAAGCTGATGATCTTGTGCTGCCCGTTCTTGGCAAGATCTTTGAAGACCGGCGAGACAATGTTCGCCTTCAACACGTCGGGACGAACGGCATTGAAGTACTCGTTGGATGCAAGGTTCAGCAACGTTTGAGTTTTTGTTTTCTTCAGCTGCTTGTTCAACGCCGCCGTGATATCGTCGCCCCAGAATTCGTACAGATCTTTTCCATGATCCGTTTTGAGCTTGGTGCCCATCTCCAACCGATAGGGCTGCATCAGATCGAGCGGCCGAAGAGCACCATAGAGCCCCGACAACATCCGCAGATGTTCTTGGGCGAACTCAAAATCGGCATCCGTCAGCGAATACGCATCCAATCCTTGGTAGACATCTCCTTTGAAGGCCAGCAACGCTTGGCGAGCATTCGTCTTGGTCGCTTTAGGCTGCCACGCTTCGTAGCGATCGGCGTTCAATTGAGCCAGCTTGTCACTGATCGACATCAGCTTGCTGAGCCGTTTGGGCGTGTAATCAAGCAACACATCGATCAGTTCTTCGCTTCGCGTGGTGAACTGCGGCTGCGAGTGCTTTTTGATGGTGACGGGAGTTTCGTAGTCCAGCGTTTTAGCCGGCGAGATGACGATCAGCATAAGAAATCAAACTGTTGTGCAGATGTAGGCCGTAACAAGGAGGAACGACGCCGTTACGGCATGGCTAAAACAAGTTACGGCATGAATTAAACAAGTTGCAGTTTACCAAATCGATTTCTGCTGCAAGGCCGCAGCGGAACGTAATTGCCGTAACCGCGCTATGCCGACTTGGTCGGCTTTTATTTGAAACTAAGGCAACAAGCCTTTTTGTTGAAACCTATTTTGGTGGATTCCGCTTCGACAGATGGGAATCAGACGCCCAATACTCGCATGAGACAACACGCTATGGAGATTGGCCAGTTTCCGATTAGAATAGGCGACTTGTTTCAGCCGAAAGCCAATTTGTGGCCAAACACTACGACACGCGAATCAATCGATGACTGCCAAGCCAAACGACGACCACCTGCAGGACCTACGCGACAAGATTGACGCCGTTGATCGAAAATTGGTCGAATTGATCAACCAACGAGCCGAATACGTTGTCGAGGTCGGCAACCGCAAGCGGGGTAGCGGGACTCCGATCTATGCGCCCCATCGCGAGAAAGCGGTGCTGGACAAAATCCAAGATTACAACACCGGCCCGATTCTCGATCGAACGCTCGAAGGCGTCTACCGTGAACTGATGAGCGGCAGCTTTGCACTGGAGCAGCCGCTGCGAATTGGTTACCTAGGCCCCGTCGGCACGTTCAGCCATCTGGCCGCGACGCGACAATTCGGTTCGAGCGTCGAATTCGAAGACTTGCGAGCGATCGAGGGCGTGTTCCAAGAAGTGGCTCGTGGTCACGTGGATTATGGATTGGTGCCAATCGAAAACAGCACCGGCGGCGGCATCATCGAGGCACTCGATGCATTTCTGACCTATCACGATCAGCTGAACATTTACGGTGAAGTCCAGTTGGCGATTCACTTTAGCCTGTTGGCCAATTGCAAACCGGAAGCTGTAAAGCAGATTTACTCGAAATCGGAAGCGTTAACTCAGTGCCGAAATTGGTTGTCGACTCAGTACCCCAACGCCGAACGCATTCCGGCCGAAAGCACCGCCGCTGCGGCCAAGTATGCCAAAGCGGCTTACGATAAAGATCCGTCCAGCGGAGCGGCAGCGATCGGAAGTTCTCTGGCAGGCGAGATTTATGGCCTGCATCCGTTGTTTGAACAAATTGAAGATCGTCAGAACAACGTCACGCGATTCCTGATTCTTTCGCGCCAAGAAACGGAGATCTCGGGCAACGACAAGACCTCGATCATGTTCACGGCCGATCACCGGCCCGGTTCGTTGGTTGATGTCTTGAGTGTGTTCAAGCGCAACGGTATTAATTTGACTCACATCGAAAAACGGCCCAGCCGCGAGGTCAATTGGGACTACACGTTCTTCGTGGATATCGCCGGTCATCGCAAGGATCCGGAAGTGGCCACCGTCATTGGCGAAGCAAAAGCTCATTGCAAGCAATTGACCGTTTTGGGCAGTTATCCGGCTTCTCGCGGTGTTTTGTAGGTTTTGAACTGCGACGGAGTTGTGACTTCGGATTGCGAGGTTGATTCGTGAGTGCGGATGAATATAGTGGGAGTCCCACGTTTTTCTCCTCTTCCAACGCCCACCATGAAACGACTTCTCTGTTTGTTGTTCCCCTGTCTGCTCTGTCTGTTCATTCCGCTCAGTTTTGCGACCTCCACCCGTTCAACTTGTGTTGCACAGGAAGTTGAAAAGCTTCGCATCGATCAAGATACCGTATCGACGGTCCGTTCTCCTTGGGAGTTCGTCTCGATTGATTCGAAAGCCAGTTTGCGCGGTCTGTGTGTGTTCAACGATCGAGAAATCTGGACCAGTGGCTCGCGTGGCACGGTTGCTCATTCCTACGACGGAGGAAAAAATTGGCGAGTCAATCAAATCGAGGGTGCTGAGGAACTGGATTTTCGTGACGTCCAAGCGATTGACGAGGGTACTGCGGTTGTGATCAGCACCGGATCGCCCGGTCGTATTTATCGCACAACCAACGGTGGTGGTCGTTGGAAGCTGTGTTACGAAAACAAAAATCCTCAGGTCTTCTTCGATTCCATTGCGTTCTGGAATAAGCGATACGGTGTCGCGATGAGTGATCCGATCGACGGTCAATTGCTGTTGGTCGGTACCAATGATGGAGGAAAATCTTGGCGGCCGTTGCCTCGATCGCGGATGCCGAAAATCGAACCGGGTGAAGCTGGTTTTGCCGCCAGTGGCACCAACATGTGTACGTTGGGCGATCAAGGATTGGCGATTGCTTTGGCCAACGGTTCTAGTGATCGAGTAAATCTGACCAGCCGAGTTCTATATTCACCCGATCATGGCAGCACTTGGTCCGACTGGCGAACCCCCATTCGCACCAACAAATCGTCCGGCATTTTTTCGACTTGCTTCATCGATCGAAAACACGGGTGCGTCGTCGGCGGTAACTTCAAGAAACCTGAACTAACCGATAGCAACTATGCGGTTACCAATGATGGTGGAGAGACTTGGTCGACTCCTTCGCCGCGAGTGCCTCCGTCTGGTTATCGCAGCTGCGTAGCGAAACTGAACCACGGAAAAGAAGTCTACCTGATCGCCGTTGGTCCCAATGGAACGGATTTGTCATCCGACTTGGGAGCCAAGTGGCGACGAATTTCCAACCACGGGTTTCACGCCGTTCAATTCTCTCCCAGCGGACGCAGTGGCTGGGCAACGGGGCTCGAAGGCAAAATTGCTCGCTGGATCGGTGCCAAGTCATCGCCCAAGCTGCAGTCGGCTCGGAAGTAGCGGATTGTAGAACCATTGTCTCAATTGCTTGCATTGGTCGCTTGCTCACGGACTGGGTTCGCCGTCCTGCTGAAACGACGGTCCGAAAAACTCTCAAAAATTTCTCTTTTTCCACCCGAATGCCACCGGTGGCTGCGACTAACTAATTGCCTGAAGGAAATGGGCAACCAACCAAAGTTACGATCAACGGGACGACGTGTTCATCATGTCTGAATTGAGCCTGTCAGCCAACGACCATCAAGCGAGACCGGAAATCGAATGGCCGGCGGAGCTGGAGCGTCACAAACCGTGGCTGCTGAAAGTGCTGCGGTGTCGGGTCGGGAATCGTCACGATGTCGAGGACTTGTTTCAGAACTTGGCCGTTCAGGTCCTGCGTCAGGTCGATCCAGCTCGAAAATCCGAGACAGCCGCTGCACCCGAGAATCCCGAAAAAGTTGCGCCGTGGCTGTACCGAATTGCGGTCCGGCAGGCGGTGAACTTTCATCGTCGGATGAATCGGAAATCGCAAGCTCGTCCAACCGATGAACTGAATCCAACTGACGGTCAACCGGAACCGTTGCAGTGGCTGATCGACCAAGAGGAAACAAAATCAATCCAAAAGACGATCGAAAGCTTGCGCGTTCAGGATAGAGAAATGTTGATACTTAAGTATGTCGAAAACTGGACCTACCAACAGCTATCGGATCATCTGGGTGTCCCCGTCGGGGCGATTGAGTACCGACTGGACCGGGCAAGAAAACGATTACGAAAACAATTGAATAAGAATTCTGTTTTGTGAACTTGAACCATGTCTTCCAAAATCGACGAAAACGAACTGCAGAAACTGGTCGATGGCGAGCTTGACTTGCCAGCGACGCGACAGCTGTTGACTTCACTCGATGCGAAATCAGACCAATGGCGTCGAATTGCGATGGCGTTTGTTGAAGATCGGATTTGGCAACGCTCGTTTCAGCAATTGGAACAAAAATCGGTTGCTTCAAACATCGATCCTCCCAAGCCCGAGA
The DNA here is from genome assembly GCA_937929805.1 of uncultured Pirellulaceae bacterium. GTDB lineage: Bacteria > Planctomycetota > Planctomycetia > Pirellulales > Pirellulaceae > Mariniblastus. Next base: position 109,254 of record CALFUT010000015.1, on the reverse strand, counting down.
CTGCTGCGAAAGCAAACTTGGATCGGACTTCAACCAGTGCCGGTTTCCCTTCGTGGCTGGCGCTGACCGCCGGTTTGCTTTTAGCAGCAGGGGTTGGGTATTTTGCCGGGTCTGGTGTTGCGGTCAATGAAACGGCCAGTTCGACGACCGGTTTGGTGGCGGACAATCATCAAACGGACCCGACAGTGGGCGCCGCGGATGTCGATCAAACGCTGGCTGGGTTGACGCCCGAGTACGAACTGGAATTGACCGACGCAATGGGAATCGGCAAAAGTTCTGTTCCAATTTATAGCGCCCGTCGTTTGAATCAACTACCGCCATCGCAACGAAACGTATTTGCTGCTGCTGGCCCGTCCGAACAGGAAATTCGGCGACTTCGTCAATCCGGTTACCGGTTACAGCAAGACGTTGATTACCTTTCGGGTCGATTAGAAGACGGTCGAACCTTTGTTGTACCTGTCCAGACGATTAATTTTTCCTCCGGTCAGTGATGGCCACTTAGGAAAACCACTTTATCTCGCGTCATTTCAAGGATCTTGAAAATGAAACTCTCTCTTCTTTCCAATCGCGCTTTGGCTTCCATCGTTTTGGCTTCCATAAAAGTTTTTGTTTTTGCGGCAGTCGTCCTAACGCTGGCGATCTCGTCGAATATTTCGGCATTGGCTCAGGAGTCCGAAATTGAAATCGTCAATCAAGACGGCGAACGCGTCGAGGGTGCGAGACTGATGGCTGGACCACAGGTGGGCCAAGTCGAAACCAACGATGTGACAGACACCAAACCGGGAGCCAACAACTCCCTGCTGAAATCAGAAGACGGAATGCTGACTTACACGGACGGCGACGGAAACGAACAACAGATCGACCTGAGCAACGCTCGTAGTGTCTCCGTCCAACAATCGACCCAGTCCGTCAATCAAAATGGGCAGCAAGTAACCAAAGTGGTCAGCAAAACGATTGTGGTGGATGCCGACGGTAACCGTCACGAAATCATCACGGACAACGACGGTGGTGCGGGGTTTGATCTGCCTGCGATGCCGAACGGTTTCCCAAAAATGTTCAGTGCAAAACGAAACGTTAACAAGTACATGATCGGTGTGCATTGCAGAAAAGTGGCTCCTGCGCTTCAGGCTCAATTGGGTCTTACGGAAGACACCGGGTTGTTGGTCAATGCGGTTGGGCCAAACTCGCCCGCCGCTGCTGCGGGATTGCTAAAGTACGATGTACTGCTGTTTGCCGACGATCAAGAACTGTCGCAGCAGGAAGACCTAGTCCGCATGGTGCAGAAAGCTGGTGAAAGTAACGCGCCACTATCTCTGACGGTCATGCGTGGCGGCAAAGAGATCGGTATGGACGTGGCGCCCGTTGAACGAACGGCCAATCAGATGCAACGCGGTTTGCCGGATGGTTTTGGCGGATTTGACTTTGGAGGTTTAGACGGCGGTTTTGGAAACGGGTTCGGTGATATGCAATTCAAGCAGTTTGGACCCGGTATCATCCTTGGCGGAGACTTTGATAACCGGATGGAAAACATGCGTGAGCAAATGCAGCAGGTCCAGCAACAGATGTTTGAAATGCAGCAGCGAATGCGGGCTCAGTTAGAAGCGGGTGAGTAGTCAGCGACTTCTTCACCGACCTGTAACGCTCAAGGTCCCGCCGATTTCGATCGGTTCGGTCGTCATTAGAATGTCCCAGTGGTGCTTGACACGCCTATACCCGAGTTTCCTCCCGCCGTTGAAAATTCTCGTTTTCCGGCGACAATAGTAGGTTTGGTAACGGTTTCCAAAAACTCGTTTTGTCCACAATCACCTCCAACCAGAATTCAAATTCATGAGCGATTCTCAGATCAAGCCCGGTGTCGTATCGGGTGAAGCACTCGACCGTCTGCTACGTCACGCAAACGAAAACAACTATGCGATGCCGGCCGTCAACGTGGTCGGCACCAACAGTGTCAACGCGGTCCTTGAGACAGCTGCCGCCGTTAACTCGCCCGTCATGGTTCAGTTCTCCAACGGTGGTGGATCGTTCTATGCCGGCAAGAGTCTTTCCAATGACGGACAAGCTGCCGCGATCGCGGGTTGCGTATCGGGTGCCCAACACGTTCATGCCATGGCCGAGCACTACGGCGTTCCAGTGGTGCTGCACACCGACCACTGTGCCAAGAAGTTGCTCCCATGGATCGACGGATTGTTGGACGCCGGCGAGAAGCATTACGCTGCCACGGGCAAGCCGCTTTACAGTTCGCACATGCTGGATCTGTCCGAAGAGTCACTCGAAGAAAACGTCGAGATCAGCAAAAAGTACTTCGAGCGCATGAACAAAATGGACATGCTGATCGAAGTCGAGCTTGGTATCACGGGCGGTGAAGAAGATGGTGTCGACAACACAGACGTCGACAGCAGCAAGCTGTACACCCAGCCTTCGGAAGTCGCTTACTTCTACGAAGAACTGAACAAGATCTCGCATCGCTTTACCGTCGCTGCGGCATTTGGAAACGTTCACGGCGTTTACAAACCGGGTAACGTCAGCTTGCAACCGATCATCTTGAAGAACTCGCAAGAGCACATCAAAGAGAAGTTTGGCACGGGCGATCTGCCTGTCAACTTCGTCTTCCACGGTGGTTCGGGATCTTCACGCGAAGAGATTCGCGAAGCCATCGAGTACGGTGCGATCAAGATGAACTTGGACACCGACATGCAGTGGGCAACATGGAAAGGCGTCCTTGAGTATTACAAAGCGAACGAAGGCTACTTGCAGACGCAGCTTGGCAACCCGGACGGTGATGATGTGCCAAACAAGAAGTACTACGATCCGCGTGCTTGGTTGCGTAAGGGCGAGCAATCATTCGTCGACCGACTGAAAGTGGCGTTCGATGATTTGAACTGCCTCAATCGCTGCAAAGGCTTGGCATAACCGCCGACAGCCATCGACGATTCGATCACAACCGACCAGCTTTTTCATAAAGCCGGTCGGTTTTTGTGTGTCGAGTGCGCAAATATCGCGCGTTGTTCTTTCAAATCGGACATGCTTTCTTGGCCGCTAGCACTTTAACGCCGCATCAGCGTTGTTGCCGCAAGTCGATTGGCGGTATCGTCTGTTTCGACAAAACTGTTCTCTGGCCCCCGCATGGATGCGACCGGCACATGAAATTTCTTGACAAGCTTCGCACTCGGTTCAACTATCGCCTGAACCACGTCAGCAAATTCCCCAAAGCAAAACTATCGGCAACCATGCTGAACTTGGCCGAGCGTGGCTTTCAGCCCAAGCATATCCTTGACATTGGTGCCAACAAGGGACGCTGGAGCGCTGACGCTCGGGCTGTCTTCCCTGATACAGCGTTCACATTGATTGAACCACAAACCGAGATGAAATCGCATCTGGATCGTTTCTGCTCCACTGATGGAAACTCCAAATGGATTCAAGCCGGAGTTGGAAAACAGAATGGCCAAATGCTATTCACTGTGGTCCCCGACACGGTTTCCAGCAGCTTTGCGTTTTCTACCGAGCAAGCCGAACTGTCCGGATACGAACAACGAGAAGTCGCGATCTACTCGCTGGATCACTTGATCGAAAAGCATATCGGTTGTGTGCCTGACATCATCAAAATCGATGCCGAAGGGTTCGAGCACGAGATTCTTCTGGGTGGCAACAATGCATGGGGCAAGTGCGAGCTGGTTTTCTTGGAGGCTCACATGTTGGGCGATGACGACCACCCCAGCAGTTTGATTTCGCTAACCCAAACCATGTCCGATCTCGGTTACGCACCGTACGATTTTACTTGGTTTGGCAAACGACCGACCGACGAAGGAGCGATCGGGTTGTGCGAAGTGGCATTCGCGTTGAAAAATGGTTTCCTACGAAACACGATCAGTCATCGAGAAGCCGTCAAGAAGCACATCGTTGCGCCACGAACGAAGGTCGCATAATCACGATCCATGCGGTCAGCAACAAGACCACGCCCGCTTGGAATCCTGATGACAACGCGAGACCCGTGACCCCGTCACTGGCAAACATCACCAACACCAGCAGGCCAACCGGTAGCCACGCTAAGTAATCTCTTTGCTTCGGCGCTGAATCCTCAATGGCAGACGTTGGCTGGAGTGCCAATTTTGTCAGCAGCCCTATCGGAAGCAGCAGCATCGTCAGATCGTATGTATAAAGATGCGGCGACGTCAGCATCGTGACGATCACCATCGCCGCAAATGATCGATCGAGTTGTGCTGAGGACCTCAAACCACTGGTTCGAGACTGGTTCGTCGGTTTACCTAGGAACCACAGCGAGGATCCAAGCAACAACATGGAACTGAGAACCGTCAACACTTTCGCAAGCGTCGGATTCCCGGCCAGTTGTTGCCAAAAACTCCACAGCGAAAAGCTCTCGTGCAAGTTGTAGCCGCCGCTTTGAACATAGTCCCCAAAGCCCAGCACCACGTTCACGTAGCCGTTCATCAAGTCAGGACTGGTCACGAACGACGCGCCTAACATCACCGCCACGCCCAAAATCGCCCCGGCGCACCATCGCCAGTTTCGGCTGGCCAGCATCCACAAACCAATCGCGATCGCCAGATGAGGCTTAAACGCGATCAACGCAAAAACAAGCCCGGACAACAAGTCTCTTTGCTGCTTTAGCAACACGTAGCTGATCGTCAAAATTAGCAGCAACAGCGTTCCCTTTTGGCCTCCGTTTAAGCTCTGGATAATCGGCACCGAAAGGCACATCAGCATCAGGATCGGCGCGGGGATGTTGGCGTATCGGTTCATCAACCATAACGCCGCGATCAAAGCCGCGGTCATCAATACCAGCCAAACTCGGGTCGCTGTTGAATAAGACAACTTAGACAATGGGCTAACCGCCGCGTACCAATACGGTGGATAGACGGCCGGAAAAAATTGCTGTGGATCCCACGTGAATCCAACCGCGTCAGGATCATGCTGAACTTGTTTGAAAGTTTCAGCGTCATACAACTGACTGCCGTTTACTGCGTCGAGGATCAATCGGCCGCCAACGTACTCTTGCAGAAAATCGCCGCCCAGCGGGTAGGTCAACGGTTGTTGGACTTCTTGATCGATCGTTCGAAAATTGGGCGACCGGGCCAACAATCCCGCCATGACGATCATCGGCACAATTGCCAAAACGGCAAGTGCAGACAACCATGACGACTGATTTGAGATTGGAGGATCGGCTTTGGCCATGAATTCACCAAAACGGGAAGAAACGGATCGAACAATGGATCCTATCAATTTCCGCATCGAGCGATCATGGTCCGGCGATTGACTCCAAAGAGTCCTCATTCCCCAAAATCGGTAGATCCCGGGAACGTTATCACGATTTTGTCGCGAAAACTGGACCTACGAAGTCTTACCGGCCCGTTCCATTTACCAACCGTCTAGTCGCCCGGTGACGACGCGCCGGCGTTGTTTGCAACGAAGTTCTTTGGCTCGGGCGGATTCTCAGCGTTAAAACCCAAGCCAGCTGCTTGGGGCCATTTTTGTGAGGCGAACAAGGTTTTCAGCGGATTTGGTAAGATAAATGCCAAGTTCCTCTAAAATGGTTCGAATAAATCAACCGCAGCTACGTCTATCGTAGAAAAGCAACCTCTTCGGCAAACTATCAACGGCTCAAGATCATGAAATCAACTCAACAAACATTTTGGATCCTTGTTTTTACTTTCGTCAGTTCGATCGTGGCTCAATCCGATGTAGCGATTGCTCAGGTTGCCACTCCAGAAGTCGAATCGTCGACGGTCCAACCGGACGCGTCGCAGCTTGGTTCGCTGATGCGAGTCCCTGACTCAGCCGCTTTATATATTTCCACGATGAATCACGAGGCCGTGATTGACGCCGTCTTCGAAAGCAACGCTTACCAGTCCATCAAAAGTAGCGATGTGGCTCGTGGAATGAAGAAAGCGTATCGCCGAGGCCGCACCCGCGGCTACGACGACTACAACCGACGAAATCCATTCGCCCAGTACTTGCAGGGATACGGCGAGTCGATTGACAACGTTATTTTTCAATCCGTCTGGCAAATTGCTCGCCAAGTGATCGACAACGAATTATTCCTGTACGTCGACAACGACGCGTTGGATGCCATCAATGCGATTCAGGAAGTTCAGGTTCAGTTCATGAACCAAGCTTCTCTGGGTGGCGACATGGATCTGGACAACTTGGACGACGAACAAAAGGCTGCTTTGATCGATTTTGTCGCCAAGACTGCCAAATCGATTGATTGCCCCACCATGATCCTTGGGTCGCGGTTAGAGAACCCACAAGGTTTTCGCGGGATGCTGGAATTGGCTCGATCTTTTGCCGAGCAGGGCATGAGAAACCTGCCGCCCGAGCTGGACATGATCCGCGAGTCGTGGCAAGTCGTCGAAGAGGATGACAACTTTCTGCTGACGGCCCAACTGGACATGTCTAAGTTGCCGTGGGAGAAAATGCTCGAGGACGCTGAGCCTGAAGAACGGAAAATGGCGCTGAAGATTCGCGACGCTGTGACTGATAAGAAAGCGGCCATCGCGGTGGGTGTCATCGATAACCTGTTGGTGCTGGGATTCGCAAAAGACCAGACGCGTCTGACGCAATTCGGTGACCAATCAACGCCGGGAGCCAAACTGATCGATCTGGAGTCGCTCAAGCCGCTTCGATCGGCCGTTGATAAAAATCAGAAAGTGGTCAGCGTTTTCTACATGAGCGATGAATATGCCAAGGCTTCGTTTTCGCTTGAGAAATTTTTTGGGCAGCTTCAGCCCATGGTCCGACCCATCTTGAATGAAATCGATGAACTTCCGGACGATGAAAAGGAGCGGTTGGCCTCCTTGATTGAAACCGAAGCAGAACAGTTCATCACCGATTTTAACCAGTTCATGCCTCCGCAAGCCCTGCGATATGGGTTCACCACGCTGCAAGCTGATGGGCTGCACGGGTACTCTCGTTTCGACGGAAAGCATCCGATGTTGGATGGTTCCAAAACCTTGAACTTGGCGCAACATGCCGGCCCCAACACGATCGCATTCGTCGGCAGCTCGCTGCACCGACTGACCGAACAGTACGAACTTTCATCCAAATGGATCTCCAAGCTATACGGTTACGGACGCAACGTTGCACTTGATGCGATCGAGAAAGAAATGAAAGACGGGCGTTCACCAGCCAAGATGGCACAAGATGCGGCAAAACAAGCGGCGAATGCCGTCGCCGAAGCAAGCCAAGACGACGCCTTCGACGATTTTAACCGCGAGCTTTCGGATCGTGCGGCGAGCAATGCAGACTCGGCCAAGCAAGCCGTCTCCGGTCAAAACGGTACGGATCTCGCTGGTAACGAAAGTCCTGACGATACGGACGACAACGACGCTGCGGAACCCGACTTCGAAACCATCAAGTCGTTCCTTGCCGATGTCGAATCGCTGTTCGAACGATTTGACGAAATCAATAAGACCAAGCTGCTGCCGGCGATCGATGGACAAGAAGTCGGTCTGTTCGTCGATGCGATCTCGGGTCCAAACCCGTGGCATCCGGATATGCCGATCGCTGAAAAGCCGCTTCCCCTGCCCTTCCCGGCATTCGTGGTTGGTACCAAAGACTCGGCGGCTGTTATCGAAACTGGCGAAGAGTATTGGAAACTAGCCAGTGATTTATTGTCCTCAGCGAAGAAGCATTTCCCAGAAGAAGACGTCGAAGAAGCGTTTATCCTTCCGCCCAATCGAATTGAAAAGAACGGTAACGTCTCCTTCCGCTGGAGTTTCTTGCATGACTTTGGTCAAGTCGACTCGTCGATCCAGCCAGGCTCGTTGATCAACGACAATTGGATCGTGATGAACCTGCACCCTGACCAAGCACTACGATTAACGACGCCACAGGCGGATCGGAAGTTGTTTGGTCCGGCCGACACGGATCAGCCCTCGATTGGATTGATGTTTTACGATCACCGTGTCGCCATGGATTCGCTTCGTACTTGGATCGATTTTGCCGAGACCCAAATTCCGCCGGACGAGAATCCGTTCAACCTTGCTGAGAACTTCCCAGCCGAGCGTGACACGCTTCAGTTCACCGAGCCGCAACTTCGCGACGCATTGGAACGAGTCTGGACGTTTGCTGAATGCTTCAAGGGCATCAGTGCCCGCAGTTATCACGACGCCAATGGCACTGTTAGCGAGTCCCACTGGAAATTCGAAGATGTTGTGGCGCAGTAAGCAATGGGTTGTCTACGGGTTGCGTTGCAAGGGTTAATGGCCTGCCTTTGTTTTGACAGGATTTACAGGATGAACATGATCTGGCGCGCAGACAACATCCTGTCCATCATGTTGATCCTGTCAGAATTCCCGGCTAACCCCACACGATGGGAGCTGAGCGAAGAAAAACACTAATCGCCGCTAATCCACACTAATCAAGGATTCATGACGGTCGGTCGAGATGAAAATTCGGGTCGATCAGTGGTTAGCCTCAGACAGAATTACCTGCCTCTGTTTTTTACAGGATTACAGGATGAACATGATCCAGCGCGTAGAGAATATCCTGTTGATCCTGTCAAAAGTAGGTAGACAAATTGTAAGCCACGGATTAACGCTGCATCGATCGGTGCAAATCTGAGGCCAGCTATTGAGTCACACTTCAGTTTACCGAGCCCCAGATCCGCGACGCGTTGGAGCGAGTGTGGTCATTTGCGGAGTACTTCAAGGGCATCAGCGCGCGCTGTTACCGCGACACCACCAGTACCGGTCTCTCCTTTTACGCTCGTTAGGCATCGGCTATTATTTTTGAGGGCCTCTTTCCTCTATATTTGCTGTCGATCCTGCAGCAGAGAACGAAACTGTTAGGCTTTAAGCGATTCGAGTTTATTGACCTGCTAGTCATTAGCCCGATCCTAGATAAGGTGCGAGGAAAGAGGTCTCTTTTGACAATCAAACCAACCCTTGACAAGTCGCTAGACCAGGCTGTAAAGGCTTTCAACGAAATGAGCGGCCCCAATGACTTGGCAAGCCTTCTCGAAGTCCCTTACTCAAGAATTCGCTATCTACTTTACGTTAAGCATGAAGCGAATCGATACAACTCATTCGAGATCCCTAAAAAAACTGGCGGCGTTCGGACGATCGACAAACCTACAAAAGGAATTTCGATACTTCAGCAAAAGCTCCGACCGGTTTTGGACCAGATCTATCAACCCAAACCATCAGCACATGCCTTTATCAAAGGCCGCAGCGTACTGACAAACGCAAGACCTCACACAAACTCTCGATACGTCCTCAACGTGGACCTCGAAGATTTCTACGGTTCCATTAATTTTGGAAGAGTGCGTGGGCTATTCATTTCTAAGCCCTATGAAATCGAAGAGAACACCGCTTCGGTACTTGCTCAGCTACTGACCTTTTCAAACCGGCTACCTCAAGGCGCATGTACTTCACCAGTCATTTCAAACATGATTGCAAGAGGGTTGGACGGTCGCTTGACAAGGCTCGCGAGACGCTATCATTGCAAATATTCTCGATACGCTGATGATCTGACTTTCTCAAGCAACAAGAAAAATTTTCCTTCAGCCTTGGCGGAATTGGATGAACCCAACCCTGTAACGATGGGTTCGAGAGTTGGGGGAAGATTGTCTGAGGCCATTGAGTCGGAAGGGTTTCGCATAAATCATGCAAAAGTCCGCATGCAAATCAGAAGCGTACGTCAAGAAGTTGCCGGCGTAACCGTCAATGAGTTTCCAAATGTGCGGCGAAAGTTCATTAGGCAGATTCGGGCAATGATTCATGCTTGGAAAAAGTTTGGCGTTTCAAATGCTGAACGGGAGTACGTAACCAAGTTTTCCAAACATGAGGTCTATCTCCCCAAAGACAATGATGGCAGCTACTTCAAGAAAGTCGTTTATGGAAAGCTCGCGTATTTGAAAATGATTCGAAACGACGATGTAGTATTCCACAATCTGGCGGCCCAAATCAGCCAAGTGGATAGTCAACCACCGAAATTTATTGTGAGTGCAAGAATGAAAGCTGATAGTTTCGATGTGTTTATTTGTCATGCTAGTGAAGAAAAAGAAACTGTCGCTTTACCGCTTGAGTCAGCATGTACGGCAGTTGGCCTAAAGGCTTTTGTAGATCAAAAGTATATTAGTTGGGGCGATTCAATTACTGAGAAAATTAACCTAGCTCTTGGCCAAGCGAAATTTTTCGTTGCCATAATTTCTGACGCTTCCGTAAAAAAGGCTTGGCCGATGAAAGAACTCAACAGCGCGATTGCACGGGAAATTGATGGCCAGCACAAAATCCTTCCTTTGATCGTTGGGGATGCTGAAACCGTATTGCAAGAACTTCCGCTGCTAGGTGACAAACTCTATCTGGAATGGAACGACAACCCTGAGGACCTTGCTAGAACAATTGCCGAACTCAAAAAATAGGGAGAGACAGCCCAATCTAATCGACCCACTGAATTCCGCTGACTGCTTCTCCAATATTCCCATCACTCCATCGAACTACCGTTGTACGGCTGGATTTGATGGAGAACAAACAAGTGGATCAGAATCGCGACTCAAATGAAATCTCTACCGACAGAACTTGCTACGGGTGTCGTGAACCGTTGCCAAGCGGCACTACCTTCTGCGTTGCCTGCGGGAAGCAAAACCTAAGCCCGGATGCGGGCGGAATGGCCATCGGCAAGACCAACATGGCGACTCAAGAATCCAAGGACCGTTGGAAACAAATCAAACGCTGGTTTCGACATGGTTCCCTGCGACGCTGGGACTAACGCCAACAGAGCGAGGACGAACACTAATCAACCCTAATCCGCACCAATCAAGGACTCGTGACCTGTCGCGCTGAGTTAAAATTAGTGTCGATCAGTGAAGATTAGTGGTTCGCCTTGGACGAAATGAGCTTTCTTTTTTGATAGGATTACAGGATGAACATGATCCACCGCGGTGAGAGTATCCTGTCCATCATGTTGATCCGCGCAAATCTGTGGTCCGCTATTCATCCACGCTTCAGTTCACGATTGCGCCGAAAGCAATGGGTTATCTATGGGTAAGCTTTTGAGTTGATGATGACGAATTGAGAATCGTACTTGATGCGGACACCGATACGGACGAGCGCAATCTTGTTGAGCTTTTGCCATCATTTTGTTATACGTTTGCTCCCGGAATTTTCATGGAAGTCAACCTAGTTTCTGTTAACATCAGCGAGTTCGATTTTTCTCTCTCACAGGATTCAATCCGATGCGCAATCTAAAATCCTCAACTGCGTTTACGATGACGCTTGCTCTAATCTGCTACCTAAACTTTCACTCGGCATCGCAGTCGTTTGGCCAGTCCCTTCTTCCAAGCGGTTTCGGCGTGTCGGCTGGAGCAAGCACGTTTTCTAGTTGCCCTAGTTTCTGTACCGGTGATGCTGACTTCGACTCTGACGGAGGTGAGCTTGCCAGTATTGCAAATGCGATTAGCACCACCTACGGATTGTCTCAAGCGAGTGCTTACTACGCCGCACCCGAAACCTATCTGCCAGAACTTAAGGCGTTATCATTTTCCACGAGTGGACAAGGTGGATCGGCTTCGGCCTTTGGCGTGCAGGGATACACCTATGATGGTACGGTCAGTACCACCATCACGATTGATTTTGAACTTGATGCCGAGGTGTTAGATAGTGGAACCTTTGGTGATGAATCGACATCCGCATCGCTTGGAGTTCTTGGCGCGGATTCCTTTGTTGCACCCTTGTACTTCTCCGATTTTGGGACTTGGTACTTCGAAAATCTTGCCGAGCCGTTGGGTAACGATTCTCTGTTTGTCGACGGTGATACTGCCGGCGGGGTTGATAATGGCTCCGTTTCGTTCAGCGTTGACCCTGGCGATAGTTTCTTCGTAGGAGCCAGTTTGCGTGCGTCGAGTAGGACCGGAACCGCTGACGCTTTCAATACGTTTACAGCTTCTTTTTCTGATCCAGCAATCGCATCACAACTAATCGTCGCCAACCCGGTTGCTGCCGCGGTACCTGAACCATCAAGCATCGCTCTGCTTTCGCTATTCGCGGCAAGTATGATCACTCGTCGCACCAAACGGTAGGCCTTACTATGAGCACCCGGCGTTGAAAAAAGAACACTAATCACCGCTAATCCGCACTGATCAAAGACTCGTAACGGTAGCGTCGAGATGAAAGATTAGTGTCGATCAGTGGTTCGCCTTGGACGAAAAGACCTGCCTTTGTTTTGGACAGGATTTACAGGATGAACATGATCCACCGCGCATAGGATATCCTGTCCATCATGTTGATCCTGTCAAAAGTAGGTGGACGAATTTTACGCTACGGATGATTGCTGGACTTCACGGATTAGCGCACCGTAAATCCGTGTTAATCCGCGCAAATCTGTGGCCCGCTACTCTTTTACTTCGCCGGGATCTTTTCCAGCACCGCGACAAGAAAGTCCCAGTACTTTTTGACGCTGGGAATGTGACACTTTTCGTCGGGGCTGTGGGGATGCTTGATCGTCGGGCCGAAACTGATCATATCCAAGCCCGGATATCGCCCGCCCAAAATGCCGCATTCAAGTCCCGCGTGAACCGCGTTGACGATGGGCTGCTTGCCGTAAAGATTTTGGTAAATCTCGATCATCAATCGCTTGATGTCGGAATCGGCGTTCGGCTTCCAACCGGGGTAGGCTCCGGAGTCTTCGACTTGAAAATGCTTCTCCGGAAACGTTGATCGGATCTTTGAAGCCAGTTCGTCTCGGCCTGCTTCCACACTACTGCGAGTCAAAAAGTCGATCGTAACCTTACCATCTGTCACTTTGACCATGGAAAGGTTGGTCGATGTCTCCACCAACCCGTCGACATCTGGGCTCATCGCGTGCACGCCGTTGGGCGCCGCATCCAACGAGTTCAACAGAACCTGCTGACTAATGGGCTCCATGACCGTTTCGGGTGCAGCCGCTGTTTCAATCGTGACCGTTAGGTCCGGGTCTGTCTTGGATAACGTTTTCTTGAATTGTTCGGCCAGTGATTCGATTGACTCGCGAAAACTGTCGACCGTATCTTTTGGGACAACGATGGTCGCGAATGACTCGCGAGGGATCGCATTGCGAAGACTACCGCCCGCGATCGTTCCAACCGTGACCCCAAACGGGATCGCTGTCGTCTGCAGCAGCTCGTTCATGATCTTGTTCGCGTTTCCACGTCCAAGGTGGATCTCGCAACCTGAGTGGCCACCCATCAAACCGGTGACCGACAGCTTGATCGTTTCATGTTCGAATTCGATCGCACTGTACGGCATGGACGTGTAGTCCATTGTGACGGTCGAATCGATGCCGCCCGCGCAGCCGATGCATAATTCACCTTCGTCTTCGGTGTCCGTGTTGAGCAAAATCTTGCCCGACAGCAGACCCGGATCAATATTTTGGGCTCCCGTCATGCCGGTTTCTTCGTCGATGGTAAACAAACATTCGATCGGGCCGTGTTGAATATCGGTGGATGACAAAACGGCCATCATCGATGCGGCTCCCATGCCGTTGTCGGCACCGAGAGTGGTACCTTTCGCCTTGACCCATTCGCCATCGATGTACGATTGGATGCCCTGTGTCTGGAAATCGAAATCCGTGTCGGCATTCTTTTGGTGCACCATGTCCAAGTGCGATTGGAGGATCACGGTTTGTCGATCTTCCATGCCCGTGGTGGCCGGCTTTTTGATGATGACGTTGCCGACCGAATCGACGATCGTTTCCAGACCCAGTGATTCGCCAAAGTCACGCATGAACTGGATGACTCGTTCTTCTTGTTTGGAAGGTCGAGGCACAGCATTGAGTTGTTCGAAGTGAGTCCAGACGATGGAGGGTCCGAGTTTAGCGACTTGTTCGTTCATCGGTCTTCCTCAAGTAAAATTTGCCACGAACCTGCAAGGATTCACACGGATTAAGCCGCCCTACTTTATTCGTGTAGATCGGTGAAAATCCGTGGCCTAGAAATACTGGCTGTGCGAGAAGGCTGAAAGCAAGTTTAAACCCTCCGAAAAGCTCAATCGTCGAAGCGGGGCGGACGGAGCGTTCCCCTCTCGTACGTCGGCTTTTTCTGCCACTTGTCTACACGTCCAGTTCACGCACATCCAACGCGTGCTTTTCGATGAATTCACGGCGGGGTTCGACTTTATCGCCCATCAAGATGCGGAACATGTTGTCGGCTTCGGCAGCATTGTCCATCGTAATCTGAATCAGCGTTCTGTTTTCCGGGTCGAGTGTTGTCTCGCGGAGCTCTTCCGCGTTCATCTCGCCCAAACCTTTAAAGCGAGTCACATGCATCCCTTTTTCACCGGCGGCACGTACCGCTGCAACAACTGACCGAAGGTCTTCGACGCCGGTTTCTTGGTCGCCTCGGCGGAGCACGTATCGCGATTCCTCGGTACCGGTTCGCTCAATCGGAATCATGGACTCGATGCTCAAATTCAGCGTTTCCAATTCCTTCAAGCCGGAGTTAATCGTCTTGACTTCGTGATATTCCGTGACCTTCAACCGATTGGCTGTCGAGCTTTCATCCGACTCGCTGGCTTCGTCATCGTTGACGGTCAATTCGGTGCCAAGTTCTTGTTCTTTTTCCTTGACAAATTTGTCGACTTCCTGACGATTGGCGGCCCAATGTTCTTGACTTCCCAAGAAGACACGAAACAGCGGCAGACGTCCCGTGGTTGGGTCGATCCGATTCGCGTGAGCTCGCAAGCTAACGCCTCGCCGTTCGAGCGTTTGGATCGCGTCTTCCATGCTGGCCAGCGTTGTGGTCAAGCGACGCATATCTTCTCCTTCGACCAAATTGCCTTCGCGATCATCAAACGACATATCCTTAAGACCTCGCTCAAGCAACTGAGCCCGCATTTCTTCTTCGGTTTGAACGTAGGTCGTTTTCTTTTTGCTTTTGACTCGGAACAGCGGTGGTTGAGCCACGTACACATGTCCAGCTTCAATCAGTTGGTACATCTGTCGATAGAAGAAGCAAAGCAGCAGCGTACGAATGTGCGATCCATCGACATCGGCATCCGTCATGATGATGACTTTGTCGTAGCGGCGACGGCTCAGGTCTTGGTCTTCGCCAATTCCAACTCGCAACGCGCTGATCATGCTCTGGACTTCTTCGTTGGCCAGAACCTTGTCCTCACGAGCCTTGTACGCGTTGATGATTTTACCCCGTAGTGGCAAGATCGCTTGGAATTCTTTCAAGCGACCGCCGTTTGCACTTCCACCGGCCGAGTCACCTTCGACCAGATAGATTTCACACTTATCGACGTCTTTGCTGAGGCAATCTCGAAGCTTGCCCGGTAGCCCGCCGCCGCCCAACACGGACTTGCGACGGACTTTATCACGAGCAGCTTTCGCAGCCTCACGAGCTTCCGCAGCTTGAACACCTTTCTTGACGACGATTTTGGCTTCCTTGGGATTCTCTTCGAGGAACGTCTTGAAGAATTCACCAAATGCCGACGACACAATGCCTTCGACCTCGTTGTTACCAAGTTTCGTTTTGGTCTGACCTTCGAATTGAGGCTCGGGCACCTTCAGCGAGATGATCGCTGTCAAACCTTCACGGAAATCCTCGCCTGTCACCGAGAGGTTTTTCGGGATCAAGTTATTGGCTTTGGCGTACGAGTTTAACGTACGTGTCAGAGCGGATCGGAAACCAGAGACGTGGGTTCCACCCTCGTGCGTGTTGATGTTGTTCGCATAGGAGTGAACATTTTCGGTCAGGTCCGTCGTGTACTGCAAGGCTAGTTCGTAGCCAACCGTGTCGCTTTCGCCCTGCGTGTAGATCACTTCTCTATGAATCGGATCGCTGGATCGGTTCAGGTGTTCCACGTACTCGATGATTCCGCGTTCGTAGAAGAACTCATCCTTTTCACCGTTTCGTGCGTCACTGAAGATGATGCGCACGCCGCTGTTCAGGAATGCTAATTCCTGCAGCCGCTTATAAAGAATCGAATATTCGAACTTAGTAACCGGGAAGATCTGCGGATCAGGCTTAAACGTGGTCTTGGTGCCACGCTTGTCCGTTTTTCCAACTTTGGTGACCTGCCCTGTTGGTACTCCCCGTTCGTAACTTTGCTGGTGAACTTGTCCGTCGCGGTAGACTTCGACCTCACACCATTCGGATAGAAAATTGACAACCGTGACACCAACACCGTGCAAACCACCCGACACTTTGTAGGGATTTTCATCGTCTTCGGTTTCGTCTGCCGCTTCGCCAAACTTTCCACCAAACTTCAGCATCGTCATCACGCCTTCTAACGTCGTGATTTCGCGACCTTCTTCGTCACTTAGTTGATCGTGTCGCCCAACTGGGATGCCTCGCCCGTCGTCGGTGGTTGTAACGGACCCGTCCGTGTTGATTGTCACGTTGACCTTCGTGGCAAACTTCGCCATCGCTTCATCGATCGAGTTATCAACAACTTCGTACACCAGATGATGGAGTCCGCGAATCGTCGTGTCGCCGATGTACATCGACGGACGTTTACGAACGTGCTCCATATCTGAAAGCCGTTTTAGTTTACCGGAACCGTAATCGTTTGCTTTATCTTGGCTCATAAGTCAGTGAACATTCCCTATGCGAAATCTGATTTCGCGGATTTTATTTTGCGGCAACTGACGGTTCAGTTCCGCTAGAAGTTGTTTCTTTTGAAATTCGAGTTGTTGTGTGATTGCCGGGCTAGTCACAAAGATTTCTAAAACACCACGCCGGACGGTACCCGTTTTCGTGAAATCCTTAAGCGGTGTCGCGATTCTTTCCCAGACTTCTTGGAGTTCGTTGTTCGATTTTTCTTGTCCGTATCCTTTTCTGGCCATCAATTGCGACAGCAAGTTCGCCGGCTTCTTTGGCTTTCGCTTGTAACGCCGTCGCTGATTGACCAACTGATGAGCGTTCTCGAAATCGATTTCGTCCCAGTTGTCAGTCATCTCGATTCCTTTTTGCCACCTAATGATCAGCATCGCTATTTCGTGCTATCAGCTAATTTTATCGACGGTCTTTTGCCAGCGGCATGATCACATATCCATAGTTATCGTCAGTGACGCAGTAGGCAGCTTGATCCCCATTTTCGATATCGAGCGTGAACGTCTTATCGGGCTGTAGCACCTTTAAAAAATCTGCCACGTACCGATGATCCAATGTGATTGTCAGTTCGTCGTTATCGAAAGGTACCGGCATCTCAATCCGCGACTGACCTACCTCGGCCGTACTATTGCTAAGCACCAAAGAGCCTTGATTGAAAGTGAAATCAACGCCGCGTGACTCGTCACTAGAAACGATCGCCGCTTGTCGCAGCGCCGAGTACATCGGTCCTACTGGGATATCGATTCGATTGGAATCGGATCGATCCGGCAGCACATCGCGCCATTTTGGGAACCGGCCTTCGACTAGGCGAGTGTAAAACACGCAACCCGGTTCCCGGATCAATAGATCGTTAGCTCGAGCGGCCAACTGTATCTTTACCGAGTCTTCAGGAAGAATACGCTCGATCAATTGCATCGCTCGTGCCGGCACGATCGTTGCTGATCCTGCCGAAGGATTACCTGTTTTCGAAAGAGCGCCCTGCATTTTCGCCAAACGTCGACCATCGGTGCCGACCGCCACGATTGAGTCGCCTTCCATTTCCAGCAACACGCCACCCAGTGCATAGCGACTACTTTCAGAATCGGTCGCGAACAAAGTGCGCTTAATCAGTTCTCGCATTACGCCGGCAGTCACTTCAAAATAGTCGTTGTCCTCAAAGTCAGCGACTTCAGGAAATTCATCCGGATTTTGTGATTGCAATTCGAATCGACTGCTCTGCCCCGTTACTAGCGTCTTGTCTGGATCCGATTCGATGAACAAGAATTCGTCAGAAGATTCTCGCAAGATCATATTCAATCGCTGCACCGGGATCACTGCTGTACCAACGGTATCAACATCTAGATCAGGAATATTCAGTCGGACGCCAACCTCCATATCGGTGGCAGTCAGCAGGCCGCCTTTTTCGGTAACGTCCATCTTCACGTTTTGAAGAATCGTTTTTGGACTGCGAGCAGGTGCAACCGCGGCGGCAACCTGAAACACTTTCTGAAACGATTCTCGATTGATTTTTACTTTCACTGGTTGTCCTTTTCACGACCTGATCTGATTCCCGTTTTCAAACGAGCTTCCAAGGGCGTGTCCTTAGATGAAATAGTATTTCTTTAAGTCTTAGTATTAAACGGTTCGAAAATTTGTTGATAACTGGGAACAAAACAGCTTAAACGAGACTAAAGTATCGAAAACGCTGGACTAAAACGGATGAGTTTGGTGTGTGGATAAGTCGTTAAAAACGTGTTTGAAACATGTCTGTTTCGAGTCGACAAAAATGTCACTAACTTTGAAATTACTTTGAATTGTTTGCAACTGTTTTATTGCCAACATTGGTTGACATTTTTTGAACAGGTTTTCCATCGACAGGAAGTAACGTGGTCATCTGTAGAGTCAGCTTCTGTTTGAGCTTTTCGATTTTCAATTGAATGGATCGATCGTTGTCATTGTTTGCGTGATCGCTACTCATTAGCGAGTCAATTTTTTGCCACGCATGCATGATGGTCGAATGATCCCGGTTACCAAATTGCTGCCCGATCTTTTTAAAACTGGTTCGGATGAGTTGCCGGTTCAACCAGATGGCGACTCCACGAGCCAAAACGGTTGTCTGTTTCCGTGATTGGCTAGAAAGATCAGCGACCTTTACATTGAACTCTTTGGCAACCGCTTTACGAATTAGTTTCTCTGTGTCGTTGATACTTGAACTGCCGGCACACAGCCATTGAACAATTCGATCAGAATCGATCAAAGAATTGTCAGTAGCGTGCAGCGATTTTTCTGCTTCGCTAAGTGACAGTTTGAACTGAATCAAGAGATGATTGATTCCGGGAACGGGGAACGGCATTCGTTCAACTAGTACCAGCAACGCGTCGTTCGTAAATCTCAATTGATGCAAGTTAGCAAGCTCACGAATAATCTCTTGCCTTGCTTGGGAGCCCGGTGGCGATACGGGCAATGCTAATCCGGATCCTAATCGAGAAACCAGCTGCGGTATCAACTGAGTTTCTCCGTAGGGTGATTGGCCCATAGTGAACAAAATGGGTCGGTTTTTTGCGACCATTGTGTCAATTAAATGCACGATTTCCTGTTGGGCCACTGGCTTGGTGGCAAGCTCGTTCAGGTTATCGATTAACAGACCGGCTCGATTTGTCAGCTTGGACCGAAATTCAATGACAGAGTCCGTTTCGATCGAAGCACGAAACCGTCGATCAAAATCAGAAGCGGTGATATATCCCGGCTGCAGATTAGACGATCGAGATGATTGCCTTGGCTGATCAGACGCGTGAACATTTGACTGGCCAAATTTTGACTGGCTTAAGTTGGCCAAAAAGCTCAGTCCGAGCGACGTCTTTCCCGTTCCCGATGGTCCAAACAACACGAGCGGCCAAGTCGAACCTGTTGACCAGTTAAAAGGCGTTGAGGCCTCTGGGATTTCGCTCGACCGCGCCTGATTGAACACCTTCAGCAACTGGTTTGGTTCATCACCCACAAACCGATTCAGACCCGTCGGAAGATTCAATTGCTCGGCCGATTCTTCAGCGCAACCCAGCGACGCCACGTCCGAACAACGGAAGTGGTTCAGTGGAACTGAGAAGACGGATTCAGTCGCAACCGAAGACATGAATTGGGTACTCGACAACCGCGATCGACGGCGGTGAATTCGGGATGAAAAACGAACGATTTTCCAACGGAAAACCAGTCCCGAATTGTACCATTTTTCAGCCTTCAGCACGACCGGCTGAACTGGGTTGGTTGGCTTTGTTTTTGCTGCTCAAATGCTGAAAAATACGGGAAAAAGTGGCGGCGGCATGATCGATTTCCTCGGCTGTTGTTGTGCGGCCAACGCTGATTCGAACGGCGCCCTCAATGGTCGCTTGATTCGCCCGCATTGCCATTAAAACCGGTGAAGGTTCACTCGATCCGCTGGCACATGCGGATCCGGTTGAAATAGCGATCCCATTCATGTCGGCGGCCATCAAAAAGGCCTGTCTATCGACATCTGATAATGACACATTCAACGTCTGAGGAACCTTTTCCGCGGCTCCTCCGTTGACCACCAAATCGGGAATCTCATCCAGCAACAGCTTCAGCAAACGATCTCTCAATGAACATAGATGTTCGCGAAGTTGCTCCGTGTTGTCCGTACAAAGCTCCAGAGCGGCATTCATCCCGGTCACCAAAGCTACGTCCTCGGTACCCGGTCGCAATCCCATCTGTTGGAACCCGCCAAAGAGCATCGGCTGCAAAGTGACACCGTGTCGCACCAACAACCCACCGATCCCTCGCGGCCCATGAAATTTGTGCGCGGTCAAAGTCAATGCATCCACGCCAAGCTGGCTGAAATTGACAGGAATTTTGCCGACGGCTTGAACAGCATCAGTGTGAATCAGGGCTCCGTGATCGTGGCACAATTTGGCGATTTCCGGCACGGGTTGCAG
The DNA here is from genome assembly GCA_937929805.1 of uncultured Pirellulaceae bacterium. Lineage (GTDB taxonomy): Bacteria > Planctomycetota > Planctomycetia > Pirellulales > Pirellulaceae > Mariniblastus. Next base: position 88,779 of record CALFUT010000015.1, on the reverse strand, counting down.
GACTCCCGTTTCGTGATTTGCCAATTGCACACTGACCAGTGCCGTAGGTTCGGCCAGCAATTCACGTAATCGATCCAGCTTGCAAACGCCTTGACGGTCAACGGGAATCGTGACGACTTGAAACCCGTGAGCCTTCAGGTAGTCGGCGACCGCCAAGACACTTGGATGTTCGACAGGCGATAAAATCACCCGTTTTGCGACATCGGAGTTTGCCAGCGCAAGTCCCGTCACTGCCAGATTGTTACTTTCTGTTCCGCCGCTGGTAAAAATCAGGGTGTCGGTGTCCATCCCGCGAAAAGAACCACCCAACTGACGAATGATCGATGTGCGGATTGACTCGAGTTCGGTTCGAGCTTGCTGTCCCAACTGATGTTGGCTGGCGGGATTCACGTAACCAGCCGCGTGACAGCGAGCCATTGCGGCAGCGACAGCCGGATCGATCGGAGTCGTCGAGTTGTAATCCAAGTAGATTGAATTCATGACGTTACGGCTTCGAAGACTCGTCCGCCTCCGCTTTGATTTTCTCGGATGTCAGGTCATCCTTTTGCGAGTTAGCTTTATTGGACAGGGCGTCGGCGATTTCATCATTTAGTTCGTCCATCGAATCGACTGCACGCGAACGGATATCGGTAAACTGATCGACCTTGCTTCGACATTGTTCGATCAGATCGGCTAACTGGTTGGACGCTCTTTTATTCGATTCGCTCGATGAATCAATCAATTCAGCACGGCAAAAGCGTTCTGCGGCTCGTTGAAATTCCCCAGACTGAAAATCAGCCTCTCCAGCTGAAATCCAACACTGTTTTGTCACCTTGTTCAAATTATCTTGAAACAATTTAGGTTGATCTTCGGCAGTATTTAAAGCAAAACGCATCACATCGGGCATGGTCAGGTACATCTCGTTTCGTGCTAGATCGGCAACCGTTGGCCAGAAGATTCTTGCTGACTGAGGAAACTTCTTGTTCCACTTCAGCCAGAACGGAGTCGATGTTGCGGTCGTCGAATCCCAATCAGCAAAATCCAGATAGGTCGTTAAAAATCGAGCGTCGCAGGCGTGAGAATCTGGCACGGCAGAATCGTAAAACAAATGCCAAGTTTTCTTTTGACCCTTAGAGTGTGTTTTGCGGCGGATCAGGCGATCGGTGGTCAGAGTTTGTTCCAATTCCAGAGTGATATCGGTGTACTCGATTCCGGAGACCGTCCAATTTAGCCAAGGAATCTGCTGATACGCAAACTGTCGACGCGTAAAATCGTCAGGTGAAAACTCGGACCCCCGAACCGTCCCGTAGGCCAGCAGCAGTAGCATGCAGATCGGGATAGCAGCCAACGCAAAAAGACCCGCGACCAGCAAGATCGGACGTTCGGCGACGTAACCAGACTCGTATTCTTTTGAGTTATTCGATTTCATATCGGCAAGCGTTACCAAATTTGATTGCGCACGGCTCAAGGCACCTTTCTGTCCCCTTGATCATCGTACCGGCACCATTGCACAAGCAGTTGGGCCAATCCAAGTTTAAGCTTATTGAGTCGACCATGAATCATGAGCAAAACGAAGCGAAAAAAGCGAATAATTTCCGTTTTTTAAGCGGAAATAGCTGGCTGAATAAGTAAAAATTGCGGATGAATAACGGCAGCCATTTTGCCGAAATCAAGTTATATTCGTGCAGTGTCATGCGTTGTGACAGTCACCCGAACCGCTCGCCTTTCAGCTAGGAATCGGATCAGCCAACCGAATCAATCATCATGCTGGATCTTACCGAGGCAACCAAACGAGTGGAGGCAATATTGTTTCTTATGCGACAGCCGCTTGCCAGCCGAAAAATCAGCCAGATGGCGGGCCTTGAAGACGGCACACAAGCGCGTACCATAATCCGCGAACTGAATTCACGCTACGATCAAGTCGGGCAGGCGTTTCAAGTTAAACGTGTGGCCGGCGGCTATCAGATGCTGACACGACCTCAGTTCTCACGTTGGATTAGAATGCTCGATCACGTGCCAGGTACCGTTCGCCTGTCAACGCCGGCGCTTGAGACGCTGACCGTGGTGGCCTATCGACAACCGATCATAAAAGCGGAAATCGAAGCGATCCGAGGTGTCACGTGCGGAGAGATGCTCAGGCAGTTGCTTGAGAAAGGATTGGTGAAAATTGCCGGTCGCAGTCCAGAGCTTGGAAGACCTTTTTTGTATGCCACAACCAAACAGTTTTTGTCTCGCTATGGCCTGAACCGATTAAGCGATCTACCCGATGCCGCCGAATTGTGTGGTCAGGGGCTACTAGAAGAAAACGACCCGGCGAACCTGCCACTTGCCGAATCGACCACAGAAGAAACATAATTGTCACGCGACCATTTCGTCACAACTTTGCTGAACAACGATCCGATGGAGATTCAATCGTGAACCTCGTAATGGAACAACAGAAAATCGAAGACTCGTGCGCCCCGACTTCCAACTTGGAAACGGAATTTCTGCTCATGAATCAGGAAGCCATAGATTTTTGTGGCGATACATTGGAAGCGGGTCTCACCCAGTATGCGCCGGTGATCTTCGCTAAAGTCGACGACGATGAAGAGGACGACGAGGAGTACGAATACGTCGATGAAGATGACGACGACTCGGACGAAGCTGAAGACGACGAAGAGTATGAGTACGAGGACGACTCAGAAGAAGTAGAGGATGAAGAGGCCGAAGGCGACGACGATGATGAGTACGAATACGAGTACGAAGAAGAGGACGACGACGACGCTGATGACGAAGACGAGTACGAGTACGTCGATGATGACTCAGACGACGATGAAGACGACGACGACGAAGAATATGAGTACGAGTACACCGATGAGGATGATGACTCAGAAGAAGATGATGAAGAACTCGACGATGACCTAGAAGACGAGTGGGAAGAGGTCGATGACGACGGACTTGATGATGATGAGTGGGACGACGACGATGATGAGTGGGATGATGATTAAGGCGATTGGTAGCATGAAATCTACCGACCAGTAGTCTGGAACCTCGAACTTCAACCGATGTAGCGGGTAAATTCTCAATCGCCGTTCCCCTAAGAACGCATCCAAAAGCCAGCCGTAGGAGCCTTTTGCCCGACAAGTCGTTGAGAAATGAGTTATCAACTCCCACTCCCGACCTTCCACTTCCGCCTTCTTTTACTCAGTCGCCAAGCTGAAACAATCGGCGAACTGCCTCAAGCAGACTGTTCGATCCTTGCTCAGAATCGTCTCGGACGGATTTCAAAGGCGAATGCAACATTTTATTCACCAATCGGTGAAACGCCTGCTCAATCGTGGCCCGTTGCTCGTCGCTGATATCGTCACCGATGCGATTCATCAGCCAAGTTAATTCCGCTTCTTTGGTTTGATTGGCTTGGTCACGCAACGCGACAATGGTCGAATCACTGGCTCGGCCACGCATTTCAGATAGAAAACGATCCGTTTCTTGATCTAGGATCTTCACCGCTTTCGGGAACTGGCTTTTCCGTGACTTCAGGTTCCGATCACACACCTTCTGAAGATCGTCCAACGTGTACAAGTAAACGTTTTGGCGCTCACCGACTTCTGGCTGCACGTCGCGAGGCACCGCGAGATCGAGCATGAAAAGAGGTTTCAAGTTTCGCTGTGACTCAATCGAGTCAAACAGCGCCACATCAATGACCGGTTCAGTGGCACCCGTCGTGCTGATGATCAGGTCGGCTGCCGCGACTTCGTCCGCAAGTTGACTCCAGCCTTCTGTTCGGCCATTAAATTGATCAGCCAGCGCCTTAGCGTTTTCGGGCGTTCGGTTAACAACAACGATGTCGCTGCCACCCTCCCCTTTCAAATAGGCGAGCGTTTCACTTGCCATGTCACCGGCTCCAACGACAAGAATTCGTTTGTTGTCCAGTCGTTCGAAAATCTGTTTGGCCAATACATTCACCGCGACACTGGGCACGCTGACCCGATTTGAATGCAGCTTCGTTTCGTTGGCAACACGTCTGGCTACCTGAATCGCCGACTGAAAAACTCGATGCGTTAACGGGATGGGTCGATTGCTTTCGATCGCCAGCTCATAGGCGCGTTTAACCTGAGCCAGAATCTGAGTCTCACCGACGACCATGCTGTCCAAACTGGCAGCAACGCCAAACAAGTGCCGAACTGCCTCGCGATCGTTCAACCGATACAGCCCGTCTTCAATCTCAGAACAACTGATGCCCCGTTCGCCAGCAAGGAAGTTCACCATCTCCTGCTGGCTGGGTAGAGATTGATTGGACTCGCCGGCGGCAAAGAACTCAGTTCGATTGCACGTGGAAAGGAGAACGGCTTCGGAGTTTGGAAACTGAAGATAAAACTTCTCCAGAAACGGTTTGATCTGGGCCTCCGAAAAAGCCAGTTGCTCGCGGATCGAGACATTCGACTGATGGTGGCTACAACCGATAATTTGCAGGTTCATGGGGTACCTCCCATCACCTTTTCCACAGTCGGCAAGTCATCCTGATTTGCGGAAACTGAATTACCAGATGCGTGTCCCGACCACCAGACAATCCCAAGTTCCAGCATCAAAAATAGAGCACACATGACAACGATGTACGCAACTTTTCTACGCTGTCGCTTAGGTCGGTAAAATCGATTGACGATCAGCGACACAAGCAGCCAGCCAAACAGAATAGACGATGACCAAATCACCGGGTCGGACCAAGCGATCGTACCGGAAGACGACATCTCTTGGGTGGTTGGTCGATTGATTAAGTTGATCGCAATCCCAGAAATAAAGCCGACACCCAGCATCGCCACCGAAACCGCCAACGATCGCTCGCAACTGTGCTGTAACCACTCCAATGAGGGCAGTCGAAAGAACTTGGAGGGGATAGATTTTGTTTTTAGCCGACGCGATTGAATCAAGTAAACGATTCCGAACACGAATCCTAGTGCGACGACCGAGGTGCCCAACAACAGCGATCCGCCGTGGACCATGTTCCATACCGATCGGGCTTGATTGGTCGAAAAACGAGCATCGTGATCGAACTGATAGCCCGTGAAGATCAAAGCCAAAATCAAAGGTAGTAGGAATAACCCAATCACGGATTGAGATTGCCGAAAAGCGATCCACAAGTATGCGGCAGCCAGCAACCCGGCCGCTGCTAGGCACCAATCAAACCAACTGCCCATCCAGATTCCGCTGGCATTGAACTCTAGGCGGTTTTGCATCACCAAATAAACCACATGAGCGAACAAACCGGCGGTCATAAAACCGATTCGAATGGCGCGCCGAAAGTTCGCGTGAAAGAAGACTCGTGAAATTTCCAGCACCAATGCGACCGCGTAACTAGCGGCGAAGCATGTAACCGTAATCTTGTGTAGCCAGTCCATGTATTTTCAAATACGACCGCAAAGAGACCTGAAAAAGAGAGCCGAAAATCGCGTTCGACAGAATCCAGAAAATCAATCAGGAAGTGGTTTCGGATGAAGCCTTCGTCTTGGCCAGTCCGTATTCAACCATCTTCTTGTAGAGCGTGTTTCGGTTGATTCCTAGTCGTGTGGCCGCTTTTGTCTGAGTCTGATTGCAGTTTTGCAAGATCTGTTGCAACAGTTCTTTTTCGACGGGCTCCACGATTTGCTTGTGAAGATCTTGATCTTCCTCTTCTGCCTTGCTCAAGCGATTGTAGACAAACTCGCGGATCAAAGCTTGGTCGTCGGTGGGTCGAAAAACCGCTGTCTGAGCCGCTTTTGAATCACCAATCACCGCATCGGGTAATAGGTCAGGGATCAGCCGATTACCCTGACATAAAACGGTTGCTCGTTCGATATAGTTTTGTAGCTCGCGGACGTTGCCAGGCCAAGAATAGGCAAGCAGCGCCGCAAGTGCTTCTGGTTCAATGTCGTCAATTTGCCGATCATTGGACTGCGCATACACCTTTAAAAAGTGACGTACCAACAATTCGATATCCCGTCCCCGTCTTCTGAGCGGTGGAAGGTAAACTGGAAGCACATTCAGTCGCCAGAACAAATCCTCGCGAAAGTTACCTTCGGCCACTTCTTTCGAAAGATCACAATTGCTGGCGGCGACGACACGAACATCTACCTGAATCGTTCGCGTGTCACCCACACGCTCGAATTCACGTTCTTGCAGGACACGTAATAATTTCACCTGCAGCGTCGACGAGGTCGAGTTAATTTCGTCCAGAAAAATCGTGCCGCCGTGAGCCGCTTCAAATCGGCCCGTTCGATCGCGAATCGCATCGGTGAAAGAACCCTTTACATGCCCGAATAGCTCGCTGTCCAGCAAACTCTCGGTCAACGCTCCACAATTAACTCGCACGAAAGGACCGCTAGCCCGGTCGCTTAGCCGATGAAGTGCCGATGCGATCAATTCTTTACCGGTACCGGTTTCGCCCAAAAGCAAAACGGATGCGGAACTACGCGCGGCGAGCCGAGTCAGTTCGTATACATCTTGCATCGCTTCCGAATTACCGATCAAACCTTCGATCGGTCCCCGAAGCTGATTTTTCTGCATATTGGTGGTCGCGTTCATGCACAATGGGCAACAGGTGCGCAAAAAGAAAGCAGTTAGTGGTCTGCTCACTATTTCAACAGCAATTGAGAATAATCAAAGCCCAAAAAGGTATGGGAAGCCAGAATGACGCGTAATTTCTGGGCATCATAACCTGAGAATCGATCGATTTGGAGTAAGTCGAATCTCCAATCAACCGAATTCAACCAAAAGTTGGGCAGATATTCCAACGTCCGCGCGCACGCTTGTGCAGAATCTGGACGAAAACGGCCGATATCGCCTTAGGATTAGGCAGCGACCAAGCGGGGAATCCCGCAAAACGTCGAGCAAACCACCTGAATCTGATAACAAATCAGGCGATCGAAGCGATCTGAACTTTCACGTACTTTTGGCGGTGGCCAGTGCGGCGTTTGCTGTTCTTGCGACGGCGAAATTTCTGAACGTAGATCTTATCGCCCTTGGTTTCGCCCAGAACTTTGGCAGAAACGGAAGCACCTTCGACCGTTGGCTTGCCCAGCTTCATGCCAGAATCTGAACCAACGGCCAGCACACGGTCAAAAGTCAGGGTGTCACCCTCTTTCACTTCGCGGAAATCGATTTCCAGCGTTTGACCTTCTTCGACTTTGTATTGACGTCCGCCGTCAGCGATAATTGCGTACATTTTTGCATCCGTATCCGGTCTTTTGTTACTTGAGGCTGTAAACAACAGCCGGGCAAATCGCCCGTAGGAGTGGCAGCCCACGCGTGCCGGAATCTACGTCGTGGCCGCCAGAAAAACAGTATGAACCAGCATCAAGCTGCCCAAAACTGATTTTTCGAGCCACGTATCCTATCGACTGTCGCCGCCCCAGTCGAGGCCCAAAATTGGCCCATTTCCGTTAGTTTTAGGTGAATTTCAACCCGGCGCCGCCTCGACCGTTATCAATTGACGAGGCGTGCCGGCTCTCTTCGACCCGCGCAGCAGAATAAACAGATTCAATTCGACACCCATAAAGAGATTCAACACGACACCCGGGTCAGTTCTCAATTCCGATTTCGATCTCGCCTCTATCGACGGATGTATCAACGCCACTGCCGCCGTCGAGTAAATCGAATGCTTCTCCACCCGTGAGCGTATCGTTACCGGGGCCACCGAACAGTTCGTCAGGTCCACCGAGTCCACGTAGCTCATCATTGCCGCCTTGACCTTCGAGGACGTCATTACCAACTTGGCCAACCAACAGGTCATTTCCACTTCCGCCAACAAGCATATCTCCAGCGATACCGCCAAAAATCTCGTCGTCCCCGGCACCACCGAACAGAGAATCCGTGCCGTTTGCTCCCAACAGTACGTCATTTCCGGCCGAACCTTGCACGGTGTCATTTCCCGTGCCGCCACATAATAGATCATCAGCAGGACCACCAAAAATGACATCTGGTCCAGGTCCACCCCTGATGTCATCTTCCAGTGCGCCACCGATAATCGTATCCGCACCGCTACCACCGCGGATCTCAGTAGTAACGACCACGGACTCGGCTTCGATCAAATCTGCGCCGCTGAACCCATCAATCATGATGTGATCGATACCTGTCATTGGAAAAGATTCCATGCAATCGTCGTTCACATTGACGTCAAGAAAACCGGCGTTTTGCGTAATCGTAATACTGTCAGGAGCAATCGTTCCGGTAACCACCATGACTCGATTGACCACGGTGACATGGGGTCCGCAATCGTCAGCTGGCGTAAACGAACCATTGAGAACGATATTTCCTTGGCTACCGGGTCCAATCGAGTTGAAAGAGCGAAATCCACCAACGCGAATATCATATCGTGTCCCAGCGGTAACATTGAATGTTACTTGGCTTTGAAGCCCAGAAGTATCGTCATCGTCATCGACGAGCCTCAAATCGGCGAATCCACTACCGCGGACGAATTCGTAAACATGCAATTGTGTATCAAAGTCACTGCCAAAAGTGTCGATCACTATTGTGCCGCTTGAGTCAGGAGTGACAGACCACCAAAGTGTGGAGCCCGTATTGGTTAAGTTCTGCTCATCACGTTGTGTTGTCGCATTGAAGTTGCCGCGAGTACTGATCGCAAAATCGGGAGTGTCAATTCGGATCAAATTATTCCAATTATCGTTGTTCCCGAAACCGCCAGAGCCAATTGAATCAAGGCAGGTCAAACTGTTTCGAGTGCTGACCAACTGGGAAACCGAACCGGAGGTAAAACTTAGGCCACCGTTTGATGGGGTGTTCATGATGTTGCCGGTGCAATTGCAGTGATTCAAGCTCCAATTATGCCCCAGTTCGTGAGTAAATGTTGTGGCGATCTGCTGGATTGTCGACCGCTGAATGGTCGTCAAGGCAAAAGCTAAGGAAGGTGTGCACACGACAGGAGCGGTTACTACTCCGCCAGATCCAATTACCCTCGCAGTTCCTGCTATGGAAAATCCGCTGTTGTTTGTTAGGGATCGTCCCGTAAATAAGTGGCACAGATCGCCAGAAATTGTCCCAACGCCATCTCCAGTGGTGTAGAACGTTTGCAACTGGCTTAACAAATTACCAGAGTTACTGGTCGTCCAAGGGTTGCCAGCGCGAGTGGTGCGGATCACACAGTCACTCACGACGTGACGGACCCCCGCCCTTCCATATTGTTCGTTAGAGAAGTTCAAAGCAGTTTCCATCAAATCGAGCGTGGTTCTGATCGAATTTCCCCCTCGAGCACTGGAAAAGAAATCGAAGTCAGCTTCCAACGCGAGTTCTGCGACTTCCAACGTAGTGTCTTCAGCGATCCCTGAGGCCGTAGTGTCTTCAGATGCGGAAGAGGCCGCTTCAGGTTGGTTATGCTCCACAACTGACGTATCACACCCACATTTTTTTGGGGCTTCGGCCAGATCTTCCCTTGAGTAGATAACATGAAAGTCGGCGAATGCAGGATCGTCGATCACACTGTTTACCGGCTCAACGAAATACATCTTTCCTGACGGCATCGTGACTTTTGCACAACACCCGTCTTCATTGACACAGCCGACGACACTGCTGCCCTCTACACCTCGCAGAATGCCCCGGATGGTGCTCGCTGGTGGCGCATCGATTTCCTCAAGTTCACCGCTTTCGGTTGAAACTAGAAGCCGAAAGTTTTTCGACCGATTGGAAACGAAGTCGTAGTCGATCGTGTAATTCTGGCCACTCATCGTGATGGCCATTTCAGATTTATCGAGCTGATCAATTGCGGTCAGTTGACAGGACGTCAAACCAAATGCCTCCATGATTTGATCTTCAGCTGTTTTTGGTCGGCTCGAACCTATCGCGAAGGCCATGATAGCAGCGACCCCAAACATTACGGAAATACGTGCGAGTGGTGTCTTGGCGATTTGCTTGTACCGTTTCATTGACTGATCCTCAAAGTGTTTACGCGTAGTGGCGATGCTTTCAAAGACCGCCGCAAAAAGGAAGTACGCCTTTGGAGTGCTGGTTGCTTTCACCTATTGTCAGAAGTGGCAACCGGGAACGCCGCAACTATACTCAAGTGCTGAACTTAACACGCCCAAGATCTTTCGAAAAGCGAAATGCGGGCGCAATCTAGGCGCAAAACAAGCAATTGAGGGGAAATATTGAATGGGAAATGAGTTTTCGATCAGTTCAGGCAAGCTGATCCGAGTGGCTCGCCAGAAGATGGGACTGTCACAAACAGAAGTCGCACGCTTGGCCGACGTCTCCCGAAGAACCGTTCAGAATGCCGAGTCGGGCAAATCGGGAATCAAAATGTCGTCCCTGCAAGCGATCGGGGACGCGGTCCACTTGGATTTTCACGACGGTCGCATGCCGATCCAAGACGCATCGGTGTCCAACGTGGCTTCATTCGGTTACCGGCCATTTCGGTTGTTCAAATTTGCAAGCTCTCGGATCTCCTCCGGCCAGCAAGCTTTTTGTCAAAGCGAGCGCGAATTGCTGGACGGCTGGCAAGAGGGGCTTTGACAGTTGGCCTCCCCATCATCAGCGCTCATGCCCAACTGCCGCATTTTGCGGTACAGGTTGCTGCGGTGCAGGCCCATGCGAGCCGCCGCGTCGGTCATGTTGCCGCGGCAACGCTTGATGTGACGCTGGATGTAGTCGCCCCACGACTTCTTCGGCTATTGTGAAGTCAGCTTGAACTTTTCAGTTTTCGCTCGCTTGGCCCGGTCTGCGATATCGACCTCATATGCCCCGCTGCAACAACGGCTTGCCATCGTCGCCAAGCAGTTTGCATGCTTGCAAATAGGTCGGGCGTGACAGGCGATCCTTGAGCGTCAGTTTGTTTTCAGGCTCGCTGGTCATTTTCGATCCTTCGGAAGAACACGAGAGCAAATTGAAATCGCGATTATCGCATATTCGCTGTCTACGTCGAGCCAACGATTCCACTACCAGTCGGCTTCGTCCCACGCTTCGCGCAGCAGATCATGGATTGAAGCCAAGATCGATTCGAGGTGATGGTTGAGATCGTCGGATAGTTCTTTGGCAATTACGTTTTCACTCGAAAGCCCAAAGACTGCCCCGCGAGCGAAGGCGTGACCGGACAGGGCTCGCTTGAGTTGCGTTATGGCGTGTGCGCGACCAGTGCGGTCATCCGGACAAGAGCCGGTCGCTTGAACCAAGCCGCCCAACATGTCCATCGCACCCCGAAGCAGAGTCGTGGCGAATTTGTTCTCGTTGGACTGCTGCTGCAAGTCCATCACGTGTTGCAGAAAAGTTTCGGCTGACTTGACCGCAGGAAGTTTCTCATTGACTTCTGATACATCAGTTTCGTCCCACGAATCAGGAAGTGGCTTAAAGCTCTCTTCCGTTTTGCTTTCCGGAAACGCGTGCTCAGCGAAAGATTCTTCCACGTTCGACGCGTCGCACTCACCAAGTTCTTGGAAACCCTCTTCTCTGAAGGCCAACCTGAACGCTTCATCCGAAGACATTCCTTCTGACGTGGACTCGGCGATCCGACGGACCATCTTTTCGTTTCGCAAATTGTTGATGCGACGTTGTTCGTCCATCCATCGAACTTCCTCCTCAAGCGAGCGCTCATTCCACGCAACTTCGACAGATTCGTCGGTCGCCGCATTCGTTGCATCAGTTGCCTGACCACCCATTTTCTGGTGAATCAGCATCGCCACTCGTTCAATACGCTTGGCAACGATATTGGGATCTTCCATTGCTTCTTTGCTCAGCCCGTGCTCTCGCAATCCGTCGGCCATCGAACGGATTGCCCCATTGAGAAACTCTTGTTTGTGTCGCAAATTTTCAATGTCGCGAGTTTCGTAATACTCCCCGTCGTCGCTGACTTCCAGATTGTTTGCGTACCGCTGTTTGAGAGCATCCAGCAAATGGACAATTGCCACATGTCCGGTCAGCGAACCGAATTGTGTCTTGACGAAACACCACGGTGGTTCCGAAAACGCGGTCTGCTCCGCTTCCTCGATCTGGAACAGCGGCGTCAAATGACCCTCGGGCGAAACCAGTAAACTCAGCGTGTCCTGTCCCGGCGTCATCTCGATCATCACGCCACGTACGATACGTGACGGATCATGGTCCGCGAATGATCGCCAAACCGTCGCTTTGCCGCCAAGTGCAAACGCCACATCCATTGACCAATCTTCCATTTGCTCAACGCAGTTTACATTGTCCAGCGTCCCGCGATAGTGGATTGTGATGCCCATGTTTCAAGAGTTCAAAAACACCGATGTGATCCGTGTCAAAGATTTACAAAAGCTATTATTCCACCGGACCATTTCGATCATACTGTCGATCACCGCGTCCCATTGTGTGGCTCGACCATGCCCGTATTCTAACCTGATATTTCGATCTGGTCTTGGGCTGGAGACGAAGTAGATTTTGGTAAAATTCCGCCACCACACGAAAGTTCAATAATCTCCACTAGGGGTGGGAGGACTCGCAACCTCGCCCACTACGAACTGCGAAAAGACTACGCCGTGACGGAATATCAACGGCTTTGTCTGTCGTGATCGCCTTTGGCTGACGTTTGCAGTTTTGTTCATGTTCAGAGAAAATCATACTATCGCGTTCACACTCGGGAGCCAGTTTTGGTTGCAACAAACGAAGAAGTCAGAATCACTTTCAGGATTCCCGGCAACTGGGAGCACCCGGGAGAATTGATCGAACAAATTCCGGACGGCTTTCAGCTCCAACCCGATTCCATGAAACTACCCGATGGCAGCGAGGTCGAGCTGGATCTGCTGCCGCCAGACGCGCAGTTCTTCAGTATTTTTACTCAGTGTTGTCGAACGCCACCAACGCACGTGGAAGTCGAATGCGTTCGAAATTACCAAGTGAACGTTTGCCTGACCGGCGACGGCGGCAGTGTCGAGGCAGCGGCTCGGATGATGACCGCGGCTGCGGCGATCATTTCGGCGGGAGGAGCTGGCGTGTTTATCGACAACAGCGGCGTGGCTCATTCTGGCCAAAAGTGGCTGGAGTTGACGTCGGATCTGGGGATCGATGCGATGACTTTCGCGTACGTCAGCATTATCTCAAATCCGGCTGAGGTCTGGACGATGGGGATGCAGGTGTTGGGTCAACCGGAAATCCGGATGACCAAGTCAGATGCCGACGCTAACGAAGGGCTGATCATGGAAATGATGGGCTATCTTGCAACGCGAGACAAACCGATTGACGACGGTCACGTGATCGCTGACTTGTCCGGGCCGAAGTTCACGGTCACTCGCATCCAAGCCTCGACCGACGACGCAGCAGGTAACCCAATGCATAATCCGTTCGGCCAGCTTAAGCTGACCAGCTTCCGCGATGTCGCCGAGTCAAACTGACGGTTGCAAGAATTTTTCCAAGGACACGATCGAGGAAGAGATTTTAAAGCTCCATGGCACCAAGCGTGATCTTGTCACAGGCGTGCTGGAGGGAAGTTCATTGGCCGCCAAGATGACAACCTCCGACCTGATCCGGCGTTAGACTTCTTGGGAAAAACGTCATTTTCACGTCGCTTCAAACTGGGAGCAAAACTGCTATTCCTCTTCACCGCCGCTCATGCCCAACTGCCGCATTTTGCGGTACAGGTTGCTGCGGTGCAGGCCCATCCGAGCCGCCGCATCGGTCATGTTGCCTCGGCATCGTTTGATGTGACGCTGGATGTAGTCGACCTGAAACTCTTTGGTTGCGTCCGCCAAGGGCTGATCCATCGCGATGGCCGATTCCTGATTCGCAGGAGCGTTCACAAAGTCCAAGTCCTCGGCACCGATCGAATCACCTTCGGACAGATACGCCAGTCGCTCCATCAGATTTCGTAGCTCGCGAATGTTGCCCGGCCATGAATGACCCACCAATCGTTTCTTGGCGGCCGCCGACATCGTGGGAGTCTTTCGTTTTGCGGCCCGACAGAAGTCGCCCAGAAAGTGCTCGGCCAGTAACAGAACATCGTCGCCTCGATCCCGCAGCGCCGGCAATTCGATCGTGACCACGTTCAACCGAAAGTACAAATCTTGACGAAACTTGCTCTCGCTGACTAAGTCTGGCAAGTCCTGATTGGTCGCGGCGATGATCCGAGCCGAAGTTGGAATCGGCGTCGAGCCACCCACACGCACGACCACTTTCTCCTCGAGCACTCGTAACAGTTTTGATTGCCCGCCGGGGCTCATGTCTCCGATCTCATCCAAGAATAGCGTCCCACCATCGGCCAACTCGAACTTACCTTCCCTCGCCTGATGTGCATCGGTAAACGCGCCTTTTTCGTGACCAAACAATTCACTTTCGAGTAACGTTTCACTGATCGCCGCACAGTTGACCGCCACGAGCACCTCATCACGCCGGTCGCTCAAGTAGTGAATCATCTGAGCCACCACTTCCTTGCCCGTGCCGTTTTCGCCAGTGATCAGCACCGCCAATTCGGTGCCGGCGACCTTGGCAACGGTCTTTTTCAGAGCCAGAATTTCTGGGCATTCGCCGATCAGCTGAACCTTCTCCGCCGCGACCTCGGCGACGTTCCGTTTCGATGTAACGAGCTGTTCGACATGCTGTGTCTGCTCGATCGCGATCACCGCATGAGCCGCCAGCTGGGTCAACGCGGCCTCGTCGTGGTCGCTGAAGTTTCCTTTTAGCCGATTGATTAGCTCGAAGGCACCAATCGTTTTGCCGGCCGAATTGATCAGCGGAACGCACAACAACGAACGAGTTTCAAAACCCAGCTTCGCATCAACATCGCGATGAACCAGATTTTGTTTGTCCGAAACGTCAGTATCGACCCGCTGAGCCTGTCCCGATTTGACAACCTGCCCTACAAGTCCCGCCGTCGCCGGAATCCGAAGCTCGCCCGATTCAACTCCTAGGGCTGGCTTTCCAATCAAGGTTTGTTTCGAAGTATCCAGCAGGAAAATGGTTGCGCGTTCGGAGGCCAACAAACGAGTCGCCGTGATCGCCATCTGCTCCAACAGTTGGTCAGTGTTTTTCGATTGGTTCCACTGCGATGTCATCTCCAGCAACGCTTCTAGTCGTTCGACTTCGCTGCTCGATTCAAGCTGCGATCGTTTCAGGCTGGTGACCAGCGACAGTGCGGCCGCCGCCGATTCAAGTTCCTCCGCCGACGAGGGCGTTTGATTTGAACCGGCCAACTGAACCAGCAACTGCCCTGCCCTTTTCGATTGAAGTGGCGTCGCCGCCCATGATTCCTGTTGCCCGGTCGAACCTTGATCCAACACGTCCGCCAGTAGTTCGGTTGGCAAATTGCTGGCGTTGATTTTCGGCCCCGACCGAGCCATCGTTCGCCACTGACCTTTGGTGCCTCGGATCAACGCCACCGCGTCGGTGCCAAAATGTCCGTTGATCGCTTTCAACGCGGCGGCCAGAAAGTCGTCCGACGAAGACTCGGCGCAAGCGACTTGGACCAGCGCGGGCAGCAATTCGGGACCGCTTTTGCCTCGCCTGATTCCTTCAGGAATAGCGGGATCTGACATGCGAGCCTCTGTAAGATGGAATGAAAAAGGGTCGATCGGGTTGATAAATAGTGTCGAACGGCGAAACTGTACGCTTACCGCTGAGCCATTTTCAGCTTGCATCGGCTGGTGACTCCGACACGAGTGCCAACTGCGTGCATGCCCGTTCAGTAACAAAAAGCGTAGTCATTTTGACTCGCGATCACAATCACAGCAAATGTTGTTTGCCACAAAAGGGGAATCCGTTGACAGGTTTGTTCGAAGGTAAAAAAGGATTGATTTTAGGCGTCGCTAACGATCGTTCGATCGCGTGGGCCATCGCGAACAAGATCATCGCCGAAGGCGGTAAGTGTGGTTTCAGCCATTTGCCCGATCGTCCCGACGACGAAAAACAACGCAACAAGCGACGAGTCGAAAAAGCGATCGGCAAGTTCTCCGACGGTTACGAGCCCGAATTTCTCGTCCCGATGGATGTACAGAGTGACGACGATATCGCGGCGGTCATGAAAACCACCGGCGACAAGTTTGGCAAAATCGATTTCCTGTTGCACTCGCTGGCTTTCGCATCGCCCGACGATCTGAATCGCGACACGATCGAGACAAGCCGAGATGGTTTCAAAATGGCGATGGACATCAGCGCCTACAGCTTGATCGCCGTCTGCAACGCCGCCAAACCGATCCTGAACGACGGCGCATCAATTTTGTGCATGAGCTATTTTGGTGGCGAAAAGATCGTCCCCGGCTACAACGTGATGGGAATCTGCAAAGCGGCCTTGGAAGCATCCATGCGTTACATGGCTTACGATCTTGGCCCTCACGGCGTCCGAGTCAACGCACTCAGTGCCGGCCCCGTGAAAACGATCTCCGGTGTTGGAGCGGGCGTTGGTGAAATGATGAAGATGTACGAGCACGTTGCTCCGATGGCCAGAAATATCACGCTTCAGGAAGTCGGCGAATCCGGCGCGTTCCTGTTGTCGGACATGGCTGGCGGCATGACGGGCGAAGTGATGCACGTGGACGGCGGTTACAACGCCATGGGCAGCCCAGGCCGACTGACCAACCTGCTGGCGAAGTCATAGTTGATCGCCAGCCTGCTTTGAAACAACGGGAAACCACGAAGAACAGAAGAGCACGAAGTTTAATGCTGCGACCTTCGAACCTTCGTGGTTTTTTTGCGCCGGCGTATCCATGAAAGTCATCAAATCAAAAATGGTTTGACCACGAATCACACCAATCCTCACGAATACACGAGCCGGTATTTGTAGGATTCATGATTGAACCCAGATCCAGTCGTGCGTCTTTATACGATGGCGCGTCGCTTGTGTGGTGAAATCAATTATGTATCCGACCACACGGAGTACTCGTTGCCGTTGGGGTCGCTGAAGTGGAACCGGCGACCGCCGGGAAACTCGAACGTTTCCAACACGATCTTACCGCCCGCACTCTCGATCTTGGCTTGTGTCTCTTCAAGCCGCTCGCTGTAAAAGACGACCAAGGTCGCTCCGGCGGCGGTCGTCGATGTTAGCTCAGATCGGTAGAAACCGCCATCAAGCCCCGCGTTGTGGAACGCCAAATACTCCTCGCCCCAGTCTTCAAACGTCCATCTAAACACTTCACCGAAAAACGTCTTGGTTGCTTCGAAGTCTTTTGCCGGCAATTCGACGTAATTGATTTTCTCGTGGTTCATCTTTTTATCCGAGTGACAAGGCTAAATGTCGGGGCGGCGTTTGTATTCTTCCAGCGTGTGCATCGAGCTTAGATCCAGTCAGACGCCACCAACTAAAAGAACCGGCACGCCAATGTTATACTCTTGCGAGTCCCGGTTTCTACTCGGAAAGTTTGATGTTATTGATTGGATTGTTCGTGATCGGGTTGGCGCTGGTAGGCCAGTCGGTCGAGGCTCAGACGGTGGCCGGCCGACAACGTGAGTTCTCGGAGGCCGATTTTCGACGTGGATCGATTACGCCAGAACGAGCGTGGTGGGACGTGAAGCACTACCACTTGTCCGTGGAAGTGTTTCCCGAGACGAAGCGATTGGTAGGATCGAACAAGATCAAGTTCGAGTCCGAAGCGGCCGGTCAGCAGATGCAGATTGATCTGCAACCACCGTTGGCGATCACTCGGGTAAGGTACGGCACCAGTGAGTTAACGTTCGATCGTGAGAGCAATCATGGAAACTATTACCTGATCGAATTTCCTCAAGCGATCAACGCGGGAGTCGAAGCTGAGATCGAGATCTTCTACGAAGGCCGGCCGTTGGAGGCAAAGAATCCGCCTTGGGACGGCGGGATCACGTGGACTCGTGACTCGCAAGGCGAACCGTTTATCGCGTCTTCCTGCCAAGGGATTGGAGCCAGTGTTTGGTGGCCGTGCAAAGACCACGGGGCTGACGAGCCGGACAACGGGGTGAAAATTAGCTTGACCGTGCCCGATTCACTGACCGGCGTGGCCAATGGCCGCCTGTTGCGAACCGAGATCAACGAAACGAAATCAACGCGCACGTTTCATTGGCAGGTGACGTACCCCATTAATAATTACTGCGTCAACATGAACGTCGGGCGTTATGTGAGCTTCTCAGAAACGTACGAAGGAACGTTCGGGACGCTCGACATGCAACACTGGGTTTTGGATCACCAGCGTGACCGCGCGATGCAACATTTCAAAGAAGCGCCTCGCGTGATGGCGGCTTTTGAATACTGGTTTGGCAAGTATCCATTCTACGCAGACAGTTACAAATTGGTCGCCGCACCTTATCTGGGGATGGAACATCAGAGCAGTGTGACTTATGGCAATGGATTCCAAAACGGATATCAGGGACGAGACTTGAGCGGGACCGGCGTGGGGATGTTGTTTGACTTCATCATTGTTCACGAATCAGGCCACGAGTGGTTTGGGAACAACATTTCGATGAAGGATACGGCCGACATGTGGATTCACGAGAGCTTCACAAACTACGCCGAAAGCCTGTTCGTGGAATACCATTTTGGAAAACAGCAGGCGGCGGATTACGTGATCGGATTGCGCAAGCTGATCAAGAACGACCGCCCCATCGTTGGCACTTACGGCGTCAATCACGAGGGCTCGGGTGATATGTACTACAAAGGAGCCAACCTGTTGCACTCGTTGCGGCACATCGTGAACGATCGAGAAGAATGGCGAAAGATTTTGACGGGACTCAATACCAAGTTCCGTTATCAAACGGTTACCTCGAAGCAGGTCGAAGATTACATCAGCCAGCAAACAGGAATCGACTTGTCAGCATTTTTCGACCAGTATCTTCGTACGACCCAAGTCCCACAGTTCGTTTTTCAAGTTCGCGGAAACCAGATAATTTACCGATATGAAAACGTGGTGCCCGGCTTCAATTATCCGTTGGCGGTCAGCGTCAATGGAAAGTCGTATCGGATCTTCCCTCGCGAGAAACCGCAAGCTGTCCGATTCTCAGCGAGCATCGGTTCAATTGAAGTTGACCCAAACTTCTACGTTGATTCGGTTCGACGATAAGAAAGGCGCGACCGACTAACTGACAGGATCAACATGATGAACAGGATGGTAGACGCGGCAGTCGATTCAGCGATCACGTTCATGCTCTTGGAGCACAACAGCCATCCGATCCCGAAGGGATGATAGCTTGTAGCCGGTGGTCGAGCGCAGTGAATACCACCGGTAGCCAGTAAGGAATGATTGCATCCCAACGGGATGCCAGCCTGAAAGACGCTGGCATCCTTTCAGGATGCATTTTCAATATCTTGTTCTCCGGTGATGGCGCTTCGCTTATCACCGGCTACAAGCTGAAATCCCTCCGGGATAGGGCTCGGTTGGTCGTCCTAGAGAACGTATCTCCGTTTCCTTTGTTGGCTCCTGTTTCAACAAGAAACATTCCCTCGATGTTCTTCTAAGAACCCTTCCGCAGCGTCGGGTAACCGGCCAGATCTTTTCGGCGTTTAGTTTGCCGGAGGATAAACTGGCCGTTGGGGTCGAACACGCGAGCGTTTAGATCCGTGTCGTCCGGATGGACGGGCAGGTTATAACCCTTGGCTAGTCCGAATTGAGTGGAAGCTTTGTCAGCCGAAAGCGCACCCCGCGACCGACTTTGGATCAAGGACAACCACATCCGATCGGGCCCAAACCCAAGCACCGATTCTTGTGGGTTAGTCGCAAAATCACTTGGTGCGATCGGAGCCAAGTGGAAAGTGAACATCGTGAACTGAAGAAACGCAAAACCTAGCCACGCTGACAACAGCGAGCGACCGATCAGTTCCGTCACTTTGTCAAACTGCAGCCGATAGGCCGATAGGGCTTCCGTGATGCCACGCAAAACGGCAAACGACACGAAGAACACCAGCCACACCGAGATAAACTCCAGCAGATAATCGTAAGTCTTAATGTTAGGACTCGCGCCGGCCAGCAGCGTGGCCACGTTCTCGTAGATGCTGCTGGCAATCAACGCCGCCAACAAAAAGTTGACCAAGGAAAGCAAATTGCTCCACAGCCCCAACCACCAATTGGCTGCCGCGACGACCAGAAAAATGACGATGCCAGCTAGAGTAAACATTCGTTTAAGCCTTCAATACGCGTTGTAATTCTTCAAGGGAGGTCGTTCCTTTGGCAACCAAGACTAGGCCCTCCTGTTTCAAGGTGATGTGACCGTTTTTGGCGGCGATCGCGGACAACGTTTCCAGTTTCGGTTTTGAAATCATGGCTTGCCGAAACTCGTCGTCGATCTTTAGGAATTCGACCAGCCCAGTTCGACCACGATATCCGAGTCCACAACAATTTTTGCAACGTTCGATCTCGTTTTCATCTTCATCCAACATGCCGGGTTTGAAGATGAACGGTTTGTAAAGCTGAGCAATCCGACCGGGCGGGAGCCCTAGTTTCTGAAGCAATGACGGGTGCGGTTTGTAACCAACCCGACATTTTTCGCAAAGCACTCGGACCAATCTCATGCAGGCCACGCCAGTCAGAAGCTTTGCGAACTTCTTGCGATCGGGTTTCATGACCATCATGCTGAGCGTCGCGTCGACCGCACCCTTGCCGGGGATTCGCGTGAAAACAGGCAGCTCATGATCGCACGAAAGGTTGATCACTTTGTCAATCATTGTGCCGTCTGGCAAATCGGTAAACGCTAGAACGTCGGGTTCCTTGAGCAACAGATTCGGGATGGGCGTCATCGCGTCCTCACCCGCTTCGCTATCGAACGTGATGGATTTGACGTTGATGATTTCAGGTTCGACATTCGTCGCGTCTTCGATTACGTAGAAGTCTCGCACCAGACGATCGCAAGCGTTCATGACGCCTCGCCACGCGGTAGTGAATCCCTCGCCGGGTCGAGCCGTTACCAAGAACATGCCTAGGTCCGGGCTTCGCAAAACATCCGTCAATTGATCGAACGCACTTGGCCGCATGCCCAGTTCGTCGAGTGTTTCAGGGATCGGGCGTTTCCAATCAAGATAAATCGCAACGCGTTCACCGGTCTTTACGCCTTGGGAAACGAGTCGAACCTTGTACTTGATTTTTCGAATCAGCGCCGTGAAGCTGCCTTCTTGGCGCTGTCGGCGTTCTTTGACATTCAGGCCCGCCATCTGTTTTAGCGTCGCCAGCATCTGATCGCCCGATTCACGATCCATCGGCGGTAGCTTGTGCCAAATGCCATCCACGTGAGCGCGTTGTGCGACCATTTTCGAGGTGAAGTCCAGCACCGTGGTCAGCGCCTGTCGTGCGACGGTATCGGCGACCAATTGCTGAGCGTGATCAAAACCGAGCGATTCCTCAACCTTGTCTAGGTTCTCTTCTTGCTGAGTTGCATCGTCACCCGCAAGCGTCCATTGAATCGCGGGTCCGGAATATTCGAAATCGTCAGACATGGAGGAAAATCTTGGCAGGTTGAGTTGGTTTGATGGAGCGGAGAAAGAATCGCTTCGTCGGTTTGCTAACCCATCATTGGGTCGTCAGCTTTTCTAACGTTCGGCCTTGAGCATTCGTTGAGCTTCGGCCAAGGAGGTCACGCCCATCAGCACCAGTTTGTAGGTCTGTTGAGAAATCGAAGCTTTGCCAGATTTTCTGGCGACTTGTTCGATCGCGTCCACCTTTGGTTGTGACTTGAGCGTCGCGCGGATCGCATCGTTGACTTCCAGCAGTTCAAAGACAGCGATTCGTCCAATGTAGCCAAGGCCACCACAGGTGGTGCAAGGAGGAAATTCGATATCGCGTCCCTTTTCATCGACTCGTTTCTCAGGCGGCGGTAGCCGCCAGTGCGTGTACAACCAGTTTTGCTTTTTGGGATCGCCGCCCAGTTGCTGAATCGTTTTCGGAGGCGTTTTGACTTTCTGTTTGCAATCGTCACACAGTCGTCGCACCAACCGCTGGCAGGTTGCAAGCTGCGCTGCATTGGCAAATGCTTCGCGGTTGCCGGCTTTCGCGTAGACTCTTAGCAATGCTTCGGATGCTGATTTGGCTTTGGCGCGGGTTAGCACCGATCGCTCGTCCTGAGTCTGCAAGACCAGCGTGTCCATGATCGATTTGTCGGCAACTTCAGGCACGATCAACGCGTTGGGTTGAGTCAACAATAACTTTTTCAATTCGGCTGCTTGAGCTTCGGCGGAAGACGCATCGGCTTCCTTGACAACGATGTTCTCAACTCGAGAATCCTGTTCGCTAGGGTCGATCAATGCGATGATGTCGCGAGTCAAACGATCATTTGCGGCAACTACTGCCTGCCATGAGGTCGTCAAACCGGCTCCCGGAGGCGCGGACACGATGACCAATCCATTGCCGTTGATCGCCGATTTGATCTTTGTTGACATCTCGGGAAACATCCCGGCCTCGGCAAGCGTTAACGGATCTTTTGCCTTGGCGATGAAGCGGATGACAACGCGCTCGCCTCCTTTAACGCCTTGCGACATCAGTTTCAAATTTGCTTTGCCCAGTTCCGTTTTGATGCCGAACGATCCCTCTTGGCGATTCCGCCGGTCGGCCGGGTTCAATCCAGCGACTGCTTTCAGGCTGACTAGCATCGCATCGCCCGCCTCACGCTCGCGCGGCTCAAGCGGGTGCCAAACGCCATCGACCAACATTTTGGATTTCACCTGCTCGCGTCCGAAATCGAGCATGATTTGCTCGGCCCGTTTGAACATCGTGTCGTGAAGAAATTGTTTCGCGTCAACGAATCCCGGGCTCTGTCGAGCCTGAATTAAATTGCTTTGTTGTTCGTTGTTATCGCTTCCAGCCGGCGAGAAATCGACTTGCACGCCATCGTCTTGCGGCAGAGCTTCGATGTTGCCTGCGTCGCCACCCTTGGCGGAGAGGGCTCGAGCGACGCTCGGGTTTTCTGAAATCTTCGACCGTCGTGTCAGAAAATAGGCCAACGGTGGGACCAGCGCCGCAACCACAAAGATGGGATAGCCCACCACAAACATGGGCACTGAAATCGCACACAGAAAGCCAATCAGAAAACTACCGACGTTGATCGGGTTCCAGACATTCGGGTCCATGTCCAATCGTCGAAATAGCTTAATTGAGTCACGATTCATCCAATCGGCTAAGCGAACCCAGATTAGAAACACGATCGCGATCAGGCCAATTTTGGTTAGCGACAGGTATCCGCCAGGACCGCGATCAAGATCAGGCAACGTGGGGGCCGGTGCATCTTGAGCCAACGCCTCAAGCGGACAAACTCCAACGACAATCGCCACAAGGGTGGCGATGAATATCGGACAGGCAACGCGTCGCGACACGCGTGAATAGGCCGCGCGTCGGCACTCAAGGCGATTAGGAAACTGAAGCATGCGCACCCATCGTTTGGAACCTCGAGCGCCAGCCGAAGTGACTGGAAAATTCTCAATTGCCGCTCGCATTAAATGATTCCAGGTTGTGAAACGTTGATGCCTTTGAGACGCATTTTCAGCTCTTCTTTGTTCGGTGCCACTTGGAAAGCGGTCGGTCGATCAATCAAGTCGTCTTGAATCAAATCGTACAGGCTTTTGGTGAAATCCTGCATGCCTTCCTCTTCGCCGATTCGAATCGCGTCGGGCAGGTTATGGTCTTTGCCTTCAAGGACCAATTTTGTGACGGTCGGATTGAACGTCATCAGCTCACACGTGGGCACACGACCCACACCGGGCTTAATCGACTTGAGCAATTTCTGTGCGACGATCGCTTTCATGTTCATCGCAATCGCGCCTCGAATCGCGCCGTGCATTTCCTCTGGGAACAAGTCCAGAATACGACCGATCGTGGAAGGAGCACTGGACGCGTGAATCGTACCGAACACAAGGTGCCCGGTTTCCGCGGCGTGAATCGCCGTCATGAACGTCTCTTCGTCTCGAAGCTCACCGACCAAAATGATGTCGGGATCTTCACGCACCGCGTGCTTCATGCCGACGCCAAAGTCGACCACGTCGATCCCGATTTCTCGCTGGTTGATCAGGCACTTATCGTCGGTGAACGTGAATTCGATCGGATCTTCAAGCGTCAGGATGTGCTTGGAGTAATGTCGGTTCACGTAGTTCAGCATCGAAGCGATGGTCGTACTCTTACCGGAACCCGTGACGCCCGCCAGCAGGATCATGCCCTGTTCGTGATGACAAAGCGGCTCGATGGATGCCGGCAGGTACAGGCCTTCGAAGTTCGGGATGTGATTGTTGACGCGACGCGCGACCAGACCGATCTTGCCCAACTGTTTGAGCATGTTCACACGGAAACGCCAATCGACGCCGTCCACTTCCACGACGTAAGCGAAGTCGGCACCGCCCTCCTCTTCAAAGATCTTGCGGTTACGCTCGTTCATCATCGGGAACAGCAGTCGGGCCATTTCCTCGATTTCGATCGGGCCTCGGTTGAGCGGCTTGAGGGTACCGTTGACTCGTACGATGGGAGGTTTGCCAACTTTTAGATGCAAGTCGGAACCTTCCAGCTTCACAAGCGCTCGAAACAGCCGATCGACTTCTTTCTCTTCTCGCTTCTGAGTGAACTGAGCGACCATTTTCGCCGTGGCGGCATCGAACGATTCCTGCTGTGCGGCACCGTTTTCGCTGGCTGGGTTTTCTGCTGGTTCTTCCGCTTCAGGTTTGGGCTTGGACGAAGTTGACATGTAGGATTCCCACAAATACGAATTTTGACGAGAGCCGGTCGGGCGCCGGCGGTCGGAAACTTATAATATAACTGAAACACTGAATTCGTAGTCAGGCCGGATCGAAATTTGCGTCGCTGGAGCCAAATTGTGCCGGTTCAGACATTGAAAACCCGTTTCGGCAAGGCGGACAACCATCGCAACCGTCTCTGCCGCTGTGTCGTCCGCCCGCCGAGCGACTGTTTGCGGCCAGCCAGCGTTTGGTTATGATTCTCGGTTTGGCGGATATCGATGTTCGATTCCGCAATCCTTGTTACCAGACACATTGGCCTTATGGACTCCGAACTGCTCGACCGTTCCAACGAGATCACTCAGCGCATCACCCAGCTTCGAGATTCTCTTTGACTACGAATCTCGCCAAAAAGAAATCGTCCAGATCGAGGCGAAGATGGGTGCGCCGGATTTCTGGGACAATCAGGAAACGGCTCAGGAGGTCGTCGGGCAACTGAAGTCGCTCAAGTCCGTCTGCGCGCCGATGACGGAGTTGCTGGGGAAGCAGGAAGATCTTTCGGCGTTGATCGAAATGGCGGACGAGGACGAATCCATCGAGTCCGACGTTCGGAGTGAATTGGAATCGATCGAGAAAGAGCTGGACAGTCTGGAGCTAAAGGCGTTGCTCAATGGTCCCAACGACGCCAACAGCGCGATCATGACGATTCATGCGCGTGATGGAGGAACGGACGCCAACGATTGGGCCGAGATGCTGCTGCGGATGTACAGCAACTGGGCGCAGGCGAACGAGTACTCGATTGAGTTGCTTGATCGAAATGATAACGATGAGGCTGGGATCAATAGCGCCTCGATCGCAATCCGCGGTGCGATGGCGTACGGTTACTTGAAAGGTGAAACGGGTCTGCACCGACTGGTTCGAATTAGTCCGTTCAACAGCGAAGGCAAACGGCAGACCAGTTTTGCGGCAGTCGACGTGACGCCCGAGATTTCGGACTCGATCGAGATCGACATCGACGAGAAAGACGTTCGTACCGACACCTACCGCGCCAGTGGAGCCGGTGGTCAGCACGTGAATAAAACGGACAGTGCAATTCGTTTGACACATGAGCCAACCGGAGTTGTGGTTCAATGTCAGACCCAGCGAAGTCAGCACAAGAACCGGGCTCAAGCGTGGAAGATGCTGAGGGCTCAGTTGGCTAGGTTGGAAGAGGAGAAACGCGAAAGCGAAAACTCGGCTAACTATCAGAGCAAAGCTCGCGTTGGTTTTGGTTCACAGATCCGCAACTACTTTTTGCATCCGGATCAGCGAGTCAAAGACGTTCGCACCGGTCACTACGTGGGCGATTTTCAGCGAGTGCTTGATGGCGACATTCAGGGCTTCCTTGATGCGCTATTGAATTGGCGTGCGAAGGAAGGTTAAGGGTTTGAGCCAAAATCCTGACTTGATTGATCAAAACACAGAGTCACGGAGAACACGGAGCAGCGCCGGACACTGGCTCCGTGACTCTATGTTTCTAAACTTATCCCTTCGGGATGAAGTGGTTCGGGTGAGGCTCCGTCTGAGCCGATCTTTTCTCCGAGCCTTATCACCTCTCCGGGTGCGGACGGAGAATTACCCTCACTAGCAAGTCGATTGCAATATGTTGTTGTTCGTTCGGGTGCAGACGGAGATTTACTCTTCCAAGCAAGCTGATCTCAGCGAGCGTGGTTCGCACGGGTGCTGAATAAGGCCTTTCCTCTCCGACGTATGCGGAGCGGTAGGCTCAAATCAGGAGCCATTGCGAAACTGTCCAAACCGATGCCAGTGCCCCTATTTTCAACGGATAACCGAACTCGATCAGCACGCAAGAAAACTGGATTTGATTCGGTTGGTTGATTCTGCGAAAATTGGGTAAAGCGTGGCGCGTGGCCTGTTCACGTTCCAGCCTTATCACTTCCTCAGAGTTAGAGAGATTTAGAATATGCTCGCATTTTTCATTCCTGGTATGGGCAGCATGGGATACATCCTGATGGTTCTGCTTCCCAGCATGGCTCTATCTGGCGGAGCGGCGTGGTTGGTTAAAAGCCGATTCAACAAATATTCAAAAGTACCATCCCAGAAAGGTTACACCGGACAGCAAGCGGCTCAGAAACTGCTGGATGCCGCCGGCATTTCTGACGTGCGTATTGTGCGAGTCGATGGTTCGCTGACCGATCATTACAACCCGACAAACAAAACACTCGCACTGTCGACGCCGGTTTTTGATCAGACTTCGATCGCTGCCATTGGCGTGGCGACTCATGAAGCCGGTCACGCGATTCAGCACGCCACCAGTTACGCGGCATTGGGCTGGCGGAGCATGTTGGTGCCGACGGCGAACATCGGTAGCAAGTTCGGGCGGTACGGCATGATGATCGGACTCGCCTTCATGGGCGGCGGATCAGTATTCGGCCAGTGGGTCTTTGTCGCGGGTGCGGCGTTGTTCAGCCTGCTGTGTTTGTTTCAGTTCATTACGTTGCCCGTCGAGTTCAACGCCAGCAATCGAGCCAAGCAGTTGGTGGTCGAAGCCGGCATTGTCAGCCCAATGGAGCGTGAAGGGATCGACAAGGTTCTCAACGCTGCCGCGATGACTTATGTCGCTTCGTTCGTCAGTTCGATGTTGACCTTGTTGTACTTCCTGTATCGAGCCGGGTTCTTAGGTGGTCGCCGTTGATTGGAGACCGGTAACATCATGCCTCACGCACGTGTGAGGCATGGTATCCCAACATAGACGGTGCAACAAATCGGACGGCACAAAGTGTGCGGCAGATCAGACTCTTTTGCTTTTCTCACCGTGCAAGCGATATGTAAGAGGTAAGCAAGTGATGAGCCAGCTATCGTCACTGCCCGAGATTGGCGATGAGCAAGAATGCATCTCCCAACACCGTAACTGTGCCATCTCCATTGATATCGCCGTCTGCGTAACCGACGTCAAACGATCCAAGATTTGCGACTAACGCAAATGCGTCTCCAAGCACGTCGACAGACCCATCAAAATTTAGGTCTCCTAGCATCGTCTGCCCAAGTTCAGTCACTAAAAATTCAACGTCTGCGAAATCGACGACTCCCGAGCCATCCAAGTCATACTCAGGCGCATTGGATGCGGGCCCGTAGGCAGCGAACATCAAATCAACATCCGGGGCGTCAATTCTGCCCGATTGATCGTAATCGCCGATTAACGGAACGGTGATTTCGATTGTTTCCCCGTCTAGCAAACTAACCGATTGAACGTCTGAGAAACCACCGACTGAGACTTCCACTAAATAGTCTCCTTTGAATCCACGAACCGAGAATTCACCTGTCTCGGATGTTTGTCCACTTTCGTCTGTCCACCACTCGTTGAAAACCAAAGACTGATACGTTGAAACGACAGGCTTTTCACTCCAATCAAGTCGGTACCAAGCTGTGTCGGGACGCCAAATTTGTCCCTCCCAAAATCCCCAGACGGTAACCCCTTCAACGGCGGGATGGCTGAAGAAGGTCTTTAAGTAATCGTGCATCAACGTGGCCTGTCGGGCTTCGTCGGCACCCACATCGATGTCAAGTTCCGTGATTTTCAAACGAGGGACCAGCGCAGCAAATCTTTCTAGGCTCGCATAAATATCCTCAATGGGTACGTCACTGCGTCCGTACTCCTCGATAAAGTGACCTTGGAAACCGATCCCATCTGGAGCTGCTCCTTCGGCAATCAAATACTCAATGATTCGCTCGTATTCTTCTTGCGTTTCCAATCCTTGGCGAAATCGATTTCCACCCAGTACATTGTCCTCGTTGATCCAAAGATCATGATTAGTGATCGTCCGTGTGTAGTTGATAATGTCTCGATAGAAAGAAGTACCGAACTCTTCTTCATAGGTTGGGGGAGCCCAACCGATGGGATGGTTGATAACATCCCACTCGCCCACGAAGGATTCGAGCGGAGGAAGTTTATCGTCGATGTGATTGAAAAGTTCCGATTCCAGATTTGCGATGGAGCCTTCGGGTACGCCGGGCCCAGACACGAATCCCTCTCGGCCAGAAAACGTCGCCCAAGTCACGTAGTGACCTCGGAGATAAAGATCGTTAGCGGCAATCCATGGGAGAGCCGTAAACGACTGTACCTGACTAAAGGTGGAGCCAAAATGTCCCTCCCACGCTGGCCATTTGTGTTCATTTTCAAAAACCACCGAATTATAGTTTTCAAGCAAACGTTGTCGGTAGTTTCTGCTGTCTGAATCTGAACGGTTAATCCGATGGGCTTGAACGGCGGTCCCCCACTGGAAGGCATGCCGTTGCATCTGAACATCAACGGTTGCACCGGGTACCGGTCTACCGGACGCATCGACGACACGTACGGCAAGATCTGCTTTTCGGTGTTGCTCGATTCTCGCATCGGCTTGTGCCAGAAACTCTGTTGGAGGCGCGACTGGGGCGGTTTCGATTTCGATGCGGCGGACTTCTAAACTTAAACGCGCCGAGCCCCCATAGTTGGACTGAAGCAACCATTCGGCAAGCCCAAAATCTTCAACGAAGTCTGCGCTGGGATTGAATCCAAAACTGGCCTGCCGAAAGGCACTATCTCCATCGGAGATTGGAATCGAGGCAGAAAGAAACCCTGAACCATCAGCGATGGCTGTCGCTGTTGAGATATCCACAACGTACTCGAAGTTATCTCGAATTCCATTGCCATCGTCATCGGCAAGAAGCAGGCGGAACGAGGATGCCGCGTTTGTTGCCAGCGGACGAAACTCGATCTTCAAAAATGCTTCGTCGTTTTCAAAGTTGATAAACGGATCAACACCAAGACCAACGCCGCCAAAGCGACCGTTGGCAGAATCGAGATCCGTTGGAGCATCCACCGTAAAGGAAGAATTGCCGACCGATAGGACCATATCACCGTAAGAAAAACCCGGGGCTCCACTCGACCCGTCGAATAGAACGATTTGACTATGAACCGAATCGGGAACCAGAGACATGCAGGCCAAAAGTGCTACCGAAAAAAATCGTGAGACAACCATTTTGTGATCCTGCAAGGTTGGTGGGCAATGGGGAGGGATGAGTATCCATTATTGTAATTTCAACTCGATATCGAGTCCCGTTACTGGAACTCTATTTCTAACTGTTTATCGCCAATCATAATCAAAAATCCACCCGGTTCTGTAATACGCTTCATATTGCGATCAATAAAGGAAAGATCGGCTGCGTCAATTTTGAACTCGACTGGTTTGGTTTCGCCCGCGTTTAAGTGGATTTTTTTAAACATACGCAAACGCCGCTGGCAAGGCACGACGGAAGCGAATAAATCTCGAGAATATAGCTCTACCACGTGCCAACCGGCCATTTCGTCCGAATTTGTAATATCAATGTTGATGGTCACTTGGTCATCACCGCTGAAGGTTTCGCGATCTGCCTTCAGGTTTGAGTAGCTAAATTGGCTATAGCTGAGACCCGCCCCAAATGGCCACTGCGGATTGAAAGCATCGGTGGTGACTGGGCCGGGAGGGAACGGCTCGCTGATTTTGGATGTGTGGCCGTGGTCGTACATTACGACATCTCCGGTTCCACGTGGCCACGTGAATGGTAGCTTGCCGCAAGGATTGAACTCTCCATTAAGAACTTGGCAGATTGCTTCGCCACCTTTTGAAGCAGGGCGGTACGCCATCAAAAAAGCATCGGTTTGATCTTCCGCCCAACCAATGACCCGAGGACGACCGCTCATCATCACGACGACGACTTTTTTCCCCGTCTCTTTCGCTGCAACGATTAGTTTAAGCTG
Organism: uncultured Pirellulaceae bacterium; assembly: GCA_937929805.1. Lineage (GTDB taxonomy): Bacteria > Planctomycetota > Planctomycetia > Pirellulales > Pirellulaceae > Mariniblastus. The sequence continues at coordinate 58,522 of CALFUT010000015.1, read as the reverse complement.
GTCATACTCAAGCATTAAGTCATCGATTCCACCGGGAGTCTCGGCGTAAGCATTTTCTCCGAGCGCCAAAACGATGTAGTCATGTCCCTCAGCGGCTTTGGTCAAGGCTTCCGCGTCTGCATTGTCAGTGTGATCGAAATCTGGATTGGCAATGCAAGTCACTTGTTCTTCACCGAATGCCTGCTCCATTGCTTTGGCTAATGTGAGAGTGGTTTCGGGATACTGCCCCGTGTCTCTCCCTTGCCAAGAGTAAGACCAACTGCCATGCATTGCTGGTAGGTTGTCAGCGGCCGGTCCAGCCAACAGGATCTTTGCCGTCTTTGGAAGCGGAAGGACATTGTCTTTGTTCTTCAACAGCGTTAGCGAATGCAGCGCCGCGTCTAGCGCAACCTGCTGATACTCTGGCCGTCCCAAATCGGCTTTCAGTTCCGCGTTTGGGTAAGGATGGTCGAACAGGTTTAATTTTTGCTTCAACTGTAGGATTCGAAGAACCGACTCGTCCAACCGTGACTCCGGAATTTCACCGGACTTAACGAGATCAATCAAGTGATCGGTAAACGAAAAGTCGAACGGTACCATGCTCATGTCGATCCCAGCCATGACCGCAATTTTGACCGCTTCGCGCGGAGTTGCTGCCACCTTGTGTCGAGTGTGCAGTCGAATGACATCCTCCCAATCAGTGACCGCGACGCCCTCAAACCCAAGCTCATCACGCAAAATGGTTTTCAAATAATGAGAGTTTGTGTGGGCGGGAATACCGTTGACATCGCCTGAGTTGATCATCACCGTCGACGCACCGGCCTTAACGGCAGCGGCGAACGGCGGAAGCAAATACTCTCTTAAAAATCGTTCGGGGATCAATGCGGTGGTGCGATCCTTACCCGTTAATGGCATCGAATACCCGATGAAGTGTTTCATGCACGAGGCCACCGGCGATGATTTTCCGTCACGACCGTGGGCTTCGTAAGTCTCAATCACTGCCCGGCCAAGCGTCGTTGCGAGATGCTCGTCTTCGCCGTAGCTCTCTTCAAACCGAGACCAAAGTGGTTGTCGGGCGAGCCCAAGCATAGGATCAAAATTCCAAGCCACGCCCATTGCCGCTGTTTCAGCCGCGTTGATTTTCGCAGCCGCTTTCGCCAACGCCACGTCGCGACTGGCTCCCACGCCCACATTGTGCGGAAACAATGTCGAACCTTTGACATAGTTTGCGCCGTGAATCGAATCGATGCCGTATAGGACCGGAATCTTATTCGGGGTCTCCTTGGTGGCCGCGTCCTGAATTGCCGTTATCAACGAATGCCAATGGTCAACCGTGTAGGCCATCCATTTTACGTTCAGGATCGATCCGACCCGGCGATCGACGATTGCCACGCGAAGTTTCTCTGGATCAATCTCCGTTGGAGATTCATCCTTCAAGATGACGTCGACGGTGGTCTGCGTCATCTGACCAGCTTTCTCTTCGATGCTCATCGAAGCGACCAAATCTTCCAACGTCAGACGACTTTGAGAAGTTTCAACGGATTGAGCTACGCCGTTTTCCGCGAGTGTAGCGACCAAGATTATCGTGAGAGTGGTGAACCGAGCAAAAAACATTGAACGTTTTCTTAGTGACAAAGGAATACGGCTGAACTCGACAAGTGACAATTTGAGCAAACGGGCAAAAGTCACGAAGAACACAATCTGAATCGGCGGCGCAACGATTTGGACAACCAAGCTTCGCTGCCCATCAACTCAATCACGAAACGCTTTTGGGATCTTGCCCTTGAGCAGTTCGTTGTAATCGGATTCTTTGTTGACCTCGATCAATTTGGAGGTCAAAGCAACTGCGCGGATCCCATCGACCCCGGTTTGCTCTAATACCAGCGGATCATTGCTTCCTGGGGCGATCGAATTGCCATACAAGACCACGAACGGCTCGTTATCACGATCACTTACGAAGTAGTCGTCAACCAAGTCTCTTGATAAACCCATCAATTTTAGGTTGCGCTCGATATCTTCGTTGTTCTTTAAAAAGTCCTTGAAAGTTTCTTCGTCAGGCGGGCCACTGCGGCTATTAAAGCTTGCGTACAAACGGTAGCAATTGGAAAGGATCTGGAGATTCGATTGGTTATTTGACTTGATCTTTTCCGCCAGCTTACCGTCACCGCAACCAGTCGATAAAGTCAATCCAAGCAAAGTGAGAAACCACCATTTGACAACGGTAGAACAGTGAGAGCGCATGTCAGTCATAGAATTTGGAAAGTGTCCGGATTGGATTGAGATAAAAGGGCAGTCGCTTGAGCAGCCTGAGGTCACTTAAGGCAGTTGCACAAAGAATTGCCGATGTCTTGGCAGATCATCGGCAATTAAATGTCGCGTTCCAGCGACCATGGCACAGGCAAACGAACTCTAGAATTCGTTAATGTCAACAACCCAACCGTCTGACCGGTGACTTACTTGATAGAAAGGCAGTACTTCAATTGTGGAACTGAAGGAGTGCGTCGAACCGTCTCCAAGCACGACATTGAAATTACCGGGATGTGCCGATCCGAAGGCACGGTTACCAGCGTTCCCATTGCCTTGTTCGCCATCTTGAATGATTTTTTCCGCAACGCTCCAGCCTCGAACAATCGACCAATTGGACGCATCGAACTGACCCTCGTACAGAACTCCGTTTTCGCCTTGCCAGTTATTGGGGCCGACGGTTGGTTGGTACCCGTCTTCGGTTGTCGCGGCCTCGCCAAACATCATCGTGTTTGACGAACCGTCAACGATATCCCCAAAACCTACGGTGCTGTGTAGCTGTACGGAGTCCCCATCGAAGTGACCCCCCTTCGCGATTATCCCAACCCAAGTCTCAGCAGCCTCATCCTTTAGTTCTGCTTCATCTTCCCACTGAAACGAACCTCCGGTGGAATTTCCGTTGTTCCAACGCAGTCCCGTGTCTTCAAACACCGCGCGAGTCATAAAGCCATCTAGAACAAAGCTTGCGTAATCCATCAAGGCCCACGTCGCGCCGGTGTTCTCGTTGACCAGCATCCGTTCAAAACCACGCGTCGGGCAATTGTAAAACGAAACAGGAGCTAATCTCATCTCGTTGGTGATCGGAGAAGTTGACTGAACACGCAACGAATGAAGAGCTTGTTGCTCAACAAATGGTAACAACTGAAAGCCCCAACCCAGATTCTCTCGGCTGTAGCTGTCGTTCGAGTAAACGCTGGCCCGATTGAAGCCAGTTGTTGGGAAGTGCTGAGTAGCCGACTCGAAGTTGAGAGCGGCCAATCCAAGTTGCCGCATATTGTTCAGGCATGACGCCCGTCGTGCCGCTTCACGAACTTGCTGAACGGCAGGAAGTAGCATCCCAATCAGAATGCCGATAATTGCGATCACGACGAGCAGTTCGACCAGAGTGAAGGCCCGCCTTCGAAAGGAATAAACCATTTTTGTACTCACGATTAAATTAATGGGAACAAGATAAAAATATTTGGTACTGAAGCCTCAACGGTCAGCAGAACCGGAGTCAAGTTGAAAGGATAAACAAAGGATTCTCGAAATTTCGATCTCCTAATAATTAAAGACTCGCCGCTGTTATGTGGATAAGTGTAAAATGATTAGCAAGGCGAATCCATCGCGTTGTCACTAATCGAAATGCCAGCCTCAATCAATTTGGGTCAAAATGTCAAAACCGAACGAAAACTAAAAGTTGGATTCCATGCTCGCCAAGCCGCCAGAAAATCGTAGCTGCTGAGTCACGGCATCAATCAAGTCTCGGGCGAAAACGCCACGTTGGCGCGAAATAAATTGGCTGGAACCTTAAAAAACGTATGTTGGAAGGGTTAAAAAGCGAACAAGCGGCCTGAATCTGGCCGGTCACCTAAAGATCAAGGAAAAACGGCAAACACTTCCCACTTGATCGGTGGCTCAACTTTGATCGAATTATACCGGAAACGCCAAATTTTGAAAAGGTTTTCAGCACTCGTATTTTGAAAGATTCCCGCTGTTTTTATCGGCGGCTGGGTCGCGTGCGGCTACCGACGACAACACAGAGTGGAAGACAGTATGTCTGGAAAGGCCGTTAAGGGCTTTTCGATTCACTTTGATGGCATAAACGCATGGCTTTAGAGCACTTTCCTGAATCTAAGGTCCGTGGTGAGCTTCTACTTTGTTTCCCCAGAAATCCGATCCAATTAGTGCTTTTGCGTCAGCGGCGATTGAGGACACTGCCTCGATGCGGATCACAGCCAGTTCTAATGGGGGTTAATCGACCGTTAATTGTTTTTCTGAGTCGCTGCGACTGCCTCAATGTGCGGTTTGATGTAGAAACGGGCTTCAGACGATTGAAATGAAAAGCTTTTCAGAATATACTTCTGGCGGTAGCCGTCCGAGTGATTGCGGTCGTTTTGTTTGATACCAAACAACCTTGCTTACGCACTCACTAAATCTGATTCCGAACAACAACGCTGGGTTCTTGGCCAATGCAAAACCGAAAGGTAACTATTCTCGACATCGCGGAGAGAGCCAGCGTTTCACCGGCAACGGTCTCGCGGGTGATTAACAAATCAGTCGTCGTGAAGGAGAGTAAGCGGAAGGTAGTGATCGAGGCTATGGATGAGTTGGGCTTTCGCCCGAATGCTTTAGCTCGTGGGCTGGTTAGTGGTCGTTCGATGACTCTTGGTGTTCTGACCCAAGACATCGGAAGTCCCCTCTACGACAACATTGCCAAAGGAATCATTCGTGGGCTCGAAGGGAGTGGGTATTCCGCTATTTTGGTCGACGGATTGTGGCGAGAGAACAGAGAACTTGAGGTAATCAACACGCTTCTGGACCGCCAGATCGACGGTCTGGTTTTAATCGGCGGAGTAATATCAGAGGGCGAACTGACGAAGTTGCGTAAGCGAATTCCGTTGATTTTGGTCGGTCGAGAAATGCAGGGTTGGGAAGACTATTGCATCAACATCGATAACTTTTCAGCTGCTTACGAAGCGACTAAATTTTTGATCGAACAAGGGCACCGTAGGATCGCCCACGTAAAAGGCAGCCCAAACCATCAAGACGCTGAACAGCGGTTCAAGGGGTACGCCAAAGCTCTTGAGGACTCGGGAATCGAATTGATTCCTAATTTGATTTTCCAAGGCGATTTTTTTCCGCAATCAGGAGTCTTGGCAATTAGTTCGTTTCTCGAACGGGGCGACGGCTTTTCTGCGGTGTTTGCCGCCAACGACATGATGGCCATGGGCGTTCGAAGGGCTTTGTATCAGCGTTCTATCCGATGCCCAGAAGACGTTTCGGTAATTGGGTTTGACGACCAGATAGAGACGGCTTTCCTAGTCCCTTCTTTGACGACGATGCGGCAGCCGTCAGTCGAAATGGGGATGGCGGCATCAGCGGCGTTACTTGACGTGATCGCCGGCAAACCTCACGACTTACCTATTTTTAAGGCGTCCTTGCAGGTGCGAGAGTCAACCTGTCGGACTGGCTAGGAGGCCGTGTTTCATAAACGAAATGCTCACACCAGCTTGGGCCTCTAAGACATCAACCTGATCCCCGAACTGAAGTGGATGCGTTGAAATGCTTTTGGATACGAATATAGAAGTCTGATCAAAACCAATTATCTGCTGCTGAAACCCTTTTACTTTTTTGAGATCTGTAATTTTAATAAAAGCTGCTAACGATAAATCAGCTTTTAACTGTATCGTTTTTTTACACTTTTGGAGAATTCACAATGATATCATCTTTTCGACGTGCAGGATTTGCCTTGTTGGCCAGTCTTGCCTTTACTTCGTATAGTTCTGGACAAGTCCTGTTCGAGATGGGCTTAACGCAATTTGCCGAAGTCGGATTCACCTATGATTCTTTCGGCGACGGAGGGTTTGTTGTCGAGAACGATTACTTCACCATGGATGTCACCGGCTTTGGTGGTGCTGGCGTCAACACAAGCTTCGAAGAAATCTTTCCAAACTTCACCAATCAAGAAGCGTTTATTGAGGTCGAAATTCGTGTGGGAGAGAATAACGAGTCGACAGATGTCCGAATTATTCTGGCCGATGAGGACGGGTTCGCGGCCAACGGCGGAAGAATTGTCCAAGATTACCAGTACACCATTGATCTAACGGCGCTTCCGGCGGGTGACTCCGAATTTACTGTTGTTGAAATCGACCTTGACAGCTTTATTTTCACCGCCACATCTTTCGCGTCCGAACCAACTGAGGATGAGGCGGCCATCAACTATGGACTTTTCCAAGTTCAAATTCAAAGTGTGTTCCCTGAATCTGGTAATTCCAGTGACCCAACTCCGCGTACCGATGTCGACATCCGTCGGGTTAGCGTGGTGACGGGTCAAGCAACGGTCACTGATGTTTTGGGTGACTTCAATGATGATCTGGTCGTTGATTTAGTGGACCTAGATTTTTACAACGGCAGCATCGGACAGCCAGCTTCTTTCAACCCAGAGCTTGATCTTGACGCAAGCGGCACGATTGATGACGCGGATCTGACGATACACGTCGAAACTCTGGTTCAAACCTCTAACGGTGTTGCAGGTACTGCGTTCGGAGACATTAATCTTGATGGAGTCGTGAATGTTCTGGGTGATGCCTTTGCTCTGGTAGGTAATCTTGGAAGCAGTGCTACTAGTTGGAGTGAGGGAGATCTGAACGCAGATCAAACGGTCAACGTGTTGGGAGACGCTTTCCGATTGGTTGGTAATCTTGGGGCAGACAACTCTCAATAAAAACCGGGCGGTGACAGAGCCAAGCTGCGATCAGTTTTTGTTTGCGATTGCCTTGATCGCCGAAGCACGTCGTTCAAGTTTGGCTCTGCTCTCAACTGTCGAAACCTGCTTCAACCATGGTTGGTCATGGGGGCAGGTTGATGGTAAGCATTGACAGCACTCGCAATGGGAATGTCCTATCGTTCGCTGTAAGTGTTAGCTGCCCGAAGGGAAAAATAATGGCGGCCTCTCTCTGCCCGATTAACGGTTCACGCAGGTGAACGCGGGGCTTTGCCAGTTCGGCACATTGCCGGCGTAATTCGACGCCGGCAATTGAGCCCAACAATTGGGTGACGGATCAGAAATGACAGCTCGATGGATCGACTTAGTGTCGTCGAAGTGTTCAACGCTGCTGCGTTAACTTATGTCGCTCCGTCTAGCAACTGTCGCTCCGTCTAGCAACTGTCGCTCCGCTTAGCAACTGTCGCTCCGTTTAGCAACTCGATCGACATTCACGTTACTGCATTTTTTGTATCGAGCCGGGTGTCTTGTCGGCAACCGATAGTGAATCCTCAGCACCATTCCTTGTCAGTTGTTGGCCAAACTGCTTCACGCTTGCGTGAGATTGCTTACGCGAGCGTGAAAGTCAGCGGCTCAAGATGCAGCCTGCAACTTACAGGGATTTGAGGAACGCGATCAGTGCGGCTCGATCGGCAGCCGACATCGTGCGAAACGATTCTTTAGCGGCTTCGCCTTCGCCACCATGCCAGAGAATGGCTTCTGCTAGAGTGCGAGCCCGCCCATCATGCAGGTAGGCTTCGCCCGACTCATTGACGCCAGCCGTCTGGCCGATGTTCCAAAGTGGTGCCGTTCGCCACTCAGCCCCGGTTGCGACACCTTCACCCATATTGTCGGCCAAGCCAGAGCCCATGTCGTGCAGAAGCAAGTCGGTATAGGGATGGATTTTTTGGCTTCGAACTTCCGTCATCTGATGATACTGACTGGTCGTGAACTCGGTCGTGTGGCACTTGGCACAACCGGCGGTGGTGAACAATGCTTCGCCCTGCAAGGCCTGAGGACTATCCAAGTTGCGACGGGATTGGACTCCCAGCAATGCAACGTATCGAGTCATTTGTTTCAGCTCTTCATCGTCAATTTCCACGGAACTGGCTGACGTTTCACCATCGAAGATCGGGAACACCGATGTTGCAACACCAAGATCAGTATTTAATGCCGATGCCACTTGGTCGCTGACCGTGATCGTTCCGGCTTTGTATCCGAATCGACCGACTCGTTGTTCGCCTGTCGTCGGGTCGGTCAGGATTTGAGTACGGCCCGAAATGCCGTCACCGTCTGCGTCGTCGGGATCGGCCAAAGCACTCAGGTCGATTTCACGGATGGCTTCCAAGAGACCCATGCCGATCAAAGCAGGAGCGACTCGAGCCGAATGATGCGATGGTGACGAGCCGGTGAAAGCGTAGTTGGGCTTTCGCAACGAGTAGGCCGTGCCGTCAGCGTAAGATCCGTTGATCATTGTGTAGCTGCCGATAGAAGCCTGGCCTTCACCCGCTCCGCTGGTGCTTCGTGGTTGCAGGACTGATCCAAGCGTAGGGTCCGGAGAACCAGCAGGGTTGGATCCGACTTTGACAACGAACCGGTTTAACGGGTTGCCAATCGCTGGTGGGATCGCCCGTCCGTTGTTCACGTGGCAGGCAACGCAGCTTCGAGCAATATACTTGGAGCCCAGTTTGCCAACATGTTCCGCAAAACGTGGATTGCCGGCCTCCGAGTGAGTACCATTTCCGAAATCGGTATGGTGCAATCGTCGACCTAGCATGAAGGTGTAGCCGTTGATCGGAGCAAGATTAGTTGCGATCTGCTTGAACGCGTTGTCTGGCTCGGCCGAATACTGACGGTGTAGCGTTGTTAGTCCGCCCAACAATGCTTCGGACGGCAACGGATGAGAATCCAAGGCGTGGTTGATGTTGGCGGGAGTTGTTACAGGGATCCCCAGATCTTCCGAAGTACCCCATGGAACAATCCCCTCGCCCACAACATACAACATGGTTGTGCCATAGTAGTTGGTTCGCCCGTTTCGAGGAGCCAAGAGGAATTGACTGATCTCCATTTCGACTCGGTCACCCAACTGTAGCGGTCGATTGAACTGTCCGTTTCGATCAACTGTGGCAGTGTAGTGGTAGTCGATTTCGCCCGGTATGTCGGATGGGTTTGAGGAAACGAAGGTCGCAATTTGGTTAATGTTATACTCGGCGACGGTAGTGATGCCGCGAAAGAAGGTGCGGAACTCAGCCGGATTTAGCGGACGTTGAGTTGTGTAGTTAAACGTGATGTCGTTTCCACCGTTTCTGCCAACGCGATCGATGATCTCGACGGTCATCATTCGCTGTTCCCAGTACCACGACAGATAATGGTCGTAAGCTTCGAAGTTTCCCTCGCGAGCATGTCGATCACGCGCTCGGTCTGCAAATCTAGTGATCAAAGCATCTGGCGTTTCAATGGAAGTCGGTGCCTCCAGTTGAGTATTGGCGCTGAATAAGGCGATGATGTCGGCGTTGGTTCGATTCAGGTTTGCGATCAAAGCAAATGCGTCGCCCAACACATTCACTTGTCCGTCCGCATTTAGATCTCCGTCGGACCAGTTGGAAGTCGAGGAGAGCAGATTTTCGACCAAGGTGAAGGCATCACCCAATACGTTGACGGTTCCATCGAGATTGATATCACCTACCAGATACGGGCCGGCAAATCCATTTGCTGCCGCGGCTGAAGCAAGCCACGTGTCGCGGTCACTCATGTCGACACTGCCATCCGAATTCAAGTCGAAAGCTAAGTTGGTCGAACCGTCTTCGATTGCAGCGTTGAGTTGATCCAAGTCCGCAGTGTTCCACGCAGAGTCGCCGTTGAAATCGCTTGCTTCGTCCGCATGGATACCAGCGGTCAGAATCAGGCTCGAAACTACGGCGCAAGTCAATCGACGAAACATGGTTGATCCTTTCGAAAGAATCATTAGGTCAAGTGGAAGAATGAAACCCACCGGTATATGGGGAGTAAGTATCAGTTTCCTGATCGGTAGGTTTAAGCTTGCCTTCCACGTGGGTCAGCGGGCTGGAAATAACTGCCAGACAAAAAACCGGCATACAGACTTGTGCGGTCCATACGCCAAGTGGCGATGAAGTGCCTGAACGGGAAACAACGGACATCGGCGGCAATGGACGGGAACCCGCCGAAAAACCATTTCTGAAACCGGTTTCGTTGCCTTTGGAAGTGTATCCCACGGACGTTCGTAGTCAAGGTGAAAAACCCCGGGGGCAGTTAGTCGGCCCATCAGAATAGGGGGTTTGTGTGTTGGAACCTACCGTCTTTGCGGCCCCTTGTCGCTTGGCACCGATATAAGCTCAACGATCGTTGCGCCAATCAATGACTCTTTTTGATTCGTGTCGGCGTGTCCTGCATCTCGCGAAGAGCCGAGAGATACAGCAATGTGCTTTCTCGGTCGCCCTTCTTGCGGAGAATTTTAGATGACTCTCGCATGATATCGCGACGGCTGATCTGGCCGACCAAACGATTTCCTTCAAGCACCGGCAAGCGTCGGCGATTGTTGTTAATCATTGATTGAATGATCGAAAACAATTGCGTGTCTGGGGTGATCGTCACGGGGTCCGAATCCATGAAGGCGTGAACCCGGTTGGTTGGCAGGCCTTCGTACGCCGCGTCAGTCAGAACTTTCATCGACGATGCTTCCGAGAAGACACCCAATAGATTTCGATTCTCATCCACAACAGGAGCGCCGGAGATCTTGCTCTTCAGTAAAATTTCGATCGCGTGAAAAACATCCATGTCCGGCCGCAACGTGGTCAACCGGGTGGTCATGAAATCCCGAGCACAGGAAATAGTTGGAATGATTGTGGTGGCCATCGGTTTTCTCCTTGGTTCAACGTCGGACTGAATCAGCAGCCGTTTGCAGAAACGCATGGAGGATGAAATCGAGGCGATTAAGGACACGTCGTCAATTCGAATTGACAGAGGTCGAACCGTGACTGCTCGAGAAGTGTGAGCATTCTCGGTTCAAGTTAGAAATAGACGTCGGTCCTTTGAGATCAATCGAGAAAGTTCATTCCGCCACGCGACCATAAAGAGCTGCCGCGGAATACAAGTCTAAAGCAAATCGATCCAAACACCAAATATTTTTATGCAACCGACTGTGTGAAAAGATTCCCAAAGCTGGCCCTTGTGAAGAACGTGTCAAAGTTCGTTCGGTGAAAAGAGCTGTTGCCGCGAGACAACGCCCGCATAGTTCGCAAGCTTTGCCAATAAGAATGAGCCAAGATTTTTGTTTGACTGCAACTTTAAGTTGCTGCATTTCTCAACCACGAATGGACACCAATCAACACGAATTTCAGCGCTCATGAAATGAGTGCGCGTTTGTGTTCATTCGTGGTTTTGAATCCGATCATCCGACCGCGGATTTTAATGACTTACCGCTTTGCCGCTGCCGGATGGGATGCGGACGCTTTCGATTAGCTCGATGACTTCCGCCGGTGGCGGGGCGGTGACGGAACTGATGGCCAACGTCAACACAAAGTTGATCGCCATGCCTACGGTGCCGATGCCTTGAGGCGAGATTCCAAACAGCCAGTTTTCTTGCGCCAGTAGCGGCGCATCAAACAGGAACGGCAGGACCTTATCGGCCGTACACAGCACGATGTAGGTGATCGTGAAAACCAATCCGACAATCATCCCCGTCACTGCGCCGGCTCGGTTGACTCGCTTACTAAAGATCCCCAAAAAGATGGCCGGGAAAAAACTGGCGGCAGCCAATCCGAAAGCGAACGCCACGACCTCGCCCACGAAGCCGGGCGGGTAAATCCCAAAATATCCGGCGACCACAATTCCAAAAATGATCGCGACGCGACCGATGAACAACTTTCGTGCCTCGGTGGCATTGGGTTCGCAGAATCGAATGTATAAATCGTGAGCCAGCGATGAACTGATTACCAACAACAGGCCGGCGGCGGTGGATAAAGCGGCAGCCAATCCTCCAGCGGCGACTAACGCGATCACCCAAGGCGGCAGCGTAGCGACCTCTGGGGTCGACAGCACAATGATGTCGCGGTCGATCTTGGCCAGTTCCGATTTCTTGCTTCGGTCGGTCTGTGGGATAAGCGTCAGGTTGATTTGACCGTCTTGATCCAGATCCTCAAACTTCAACAGGCCCGTGTTCTGCCAGCGAGTGGCCCAGTCGAGCGGTTGCCCGGACTTCGAGGTCAGAAAGTAAACGATTGAGTTTGGCTCTCTCAAGCCTTTTTTCGATGCCTTGGTGTTTTCGGCTTGAGCCGTTTCAATGACCGCGAAGGCTTCGGCTCGTTGAGCAGGAAAAGGAAACGACTTTGGATCCTCTCCCGAAACGGTCACCTCAATTCGTTCGATCGTCGATTCGTGCATGCTGTCGATCAAGTTGTATCGAGCGAACAAACCCAGTGCCGGTGCGGTCGTGTACAGCATCGCGATAAAGATGATGGCCCAGACGGCCGAGTACCGAGCGGCTCGAACATCTTTGACGGTGTAGAACCGCACGATCACGTGCGGAAGCCCCGCTGTGCCGAACATCAACGCGGCCGTGATCAAGAACACGTTCCACGAGCTGCCGAATTTTGTGAACGGCGTCGTGTAGGCCTCGTGTCCTAAACCGATCAGGACTTCGTTCAGGCGAGCCGAAATGTCACTAAAGGCGAACGCGCGCTGAGGGATCGAGTCACCCGTCAGCTGGGATGAGATCGCAACACTGGGAATGATGAACGCCAGAATTAGCACAAAGAATTGAACGACTTGCGTCCACGTGATGCCTTTCATGCCACCGAGCACGGCGAAGAACCCAACGATGGCCATCCCGATACAGACTCCGACCGCCAGATCGACTTCTAGGAACCGTGAGAACACCACGCCAACGCCCTTCATCTGCCCCGCGACGTAAGTGAGTGAAATAAAGATCGCACAGATGGCGGCGACGATCCGAGCGGTCTCGCTGTAGTAACGGGCTCCGATGAAATCTGGCACCGTGTAGTGCCCGAATTTTCGTAGGTAGGGAGCCAGCAACAACGCCAGCAAAACGTAGCCACCGGTCCAACCCATCAGGTAAACCGATCCGTCGCTGCCGCTGAAGCTGATCAGCCCGGCCATGCCGATGAACGATGCGGCACTCATCCAGTCGGCAGCTGTGGCGGCTCCGTTGGCGATCGCGGGAACGCCCTGCCCCGCAACATAGAACCCGGCCGTTTCTTTGACTCGGCTACGCCAACCAATGTAAAGATAAATCCCAAACGTGACCGCAATGAATGCCCACGTCCAAGGAAGTGCGGGATCGGCACTAGCGAGCAAGGAATTGGAGTCGAGCATAGGTCAGTTGGATTGTGGTTGAGTGAGTCGGTCGCGTGTGGTCAGAACGGCAATGTTTGACGACCGAACCGATGCGGTAGATCGGCCATTCAATCGTTCAATTTGTGTTTTCGATCGATCCGGTCCATGGCAAGTGCGTAAACGAGCACCAACACGACAAAGACGAAGATGGATCCCTGCTGAGCCATCCAGAATCCAAAACCGACTGAACCAATTTTGATTTGATTTGCCGATTCGATAAAGAAAATGCTCAGACCGAAACCGGCGATCGCCCACACGCTCAACAGCACGGCGACGAGCGTCAAATTAGATCGCCAGTAATTCTTGGCGTCATCAGACTTGGATGAAGATTCAGTCGAGTTGGACATGATTCGAATGACGGGTGTTGAGGCTAAAGGTGGCGGAGGAAGTCAAAAACGGCGGTGTGCGCATTGACGACATTTTGACACAACTGCCCACAGCAAGACAGATGGAATCACGTTGAGAACAGGAAACTAGGTTCAGGCCGCACTGCGTCGATAGAGCTTTGTGTGCGGAACTTTTGCCACGCCAGAAGTGAGAAGTGGCGTTGGCCAAACGCTCAGACGGATACGCTGACCAGCGATTGAAAGTCTGGATGATCGCGGACAGGATCGAAGTCAGTTTCGTCGTTGATGTAGACACGAAACTGTGGCTCTAACTTCAACGCTTCCGCCAAGCGGCCAACGCATGGTTGAACTTGTCCATCGAGAGCCAAATAGCAGGCGAGGTTGTAATGAGCGATCGCGTTGCCAGATTCGTACGCAATTGCCTGTTCCATCGCGGAAATGGAAGATGCGAGATTGCCAGTTCGCTTGTGGCACCAAGCAACCGCCAGCAAGCCGGGCATGTTGTCCGGTTCGATTTCAGTCAGTTGGTCGAACCACTCGATCGCTTGCGAGTACCGTTCGGCCATCCGACACGCCTGACCTTTGAGGTACAGCACCGTGGACCGGTGCCCGCGCGGCTGAGTGATTTGACTCAGATGATACATAGCCGAATCCGCCATGACCTGTCGCAGCGGCAGATCTAGTGACCAGCGATCTTCGAACATCGATCCCAGCTCCAAGTAGCCTTCGGCCGACTGGAGATTCTGAAGCGTCTGTTGGATAGCAGCGTCAGGCATCGTGTTGGGGCGTTTCTTCTTGTCGTAAAGCTGTTGAGAAGGACGTTTCTTCAATGCTCGAAATGGCAGTGGCGTTCGAGAGCCATTCCAACAGTTTAATCACGGGAACCAAATGAGCCATGCCTGTGAAATTTTGACACGATTTTCCAACGAAGAGGCGTTCGTTTGAGGAATGCCGCCAATCGGTTTGCGCGAGGCTCTGGTCGTGCGAGTTATTCGCATGAGGCAATTTTGCATCGCTTGAATCGACGCGTGTCGGATTTACACAACGTGTCGTTTCTGGGCAACACGAAAATTGCGAGAGATTTCACCGTTCGCCAGCTTCTTCCCCGTTGGCGCTGTGTTTGCATTGAGAGTTGTACGCGAACCAAGGTTCGGCTCTCATCCACTCATCTTTTTCAAGCAAATGATCAAGACGATCAGAAAACTGACTTCTGCTTTGTGTCCCGTGATCGCATTATTTGCAGCGGCGGCGATGATCCACCATTGCGCGAGCCAACTAACGGCCGCTCAGACAGTCCCCGTGGCGCAAGGGGAGACAGAATCCAAGCAACAATCGTTCGACTCCCATTCGCAACCCGAGTGGCGTTACACTCGGTTTGGCTGGCAGGACGCCAACGAGTGGGCGACCGCAAATCTGATCGAGCATCCGCCCGATCGACGATTTGATAATCTTCACCCAGCGGTACTGGCGATGCTGATTCTGTTTGGCGTGCTTGTCAGTACTTTCTGGGCATCCAACGAGTGGGAACTGGCACAGTTGATGGGCGATCCCAATAGCTCCCTACCTTCAAACACGGATTAGCATTTGCGGCGTCGGCAAAGGGTGAGGACGGATGCAAAGCAGGTCAAAAATGCGACAGTCGTTGGTTCAGGGATGGCTGCAATGCTGGTAACAACGACAGTCCCGCCTCCGAGCCCAGTTGCCGGAACAGCAAAACCCAAACTAAACGGTTGTCCAACCTCCAAGCTAAACACCTGTGACAATTCAGCTGAATCGAGAGCTTCTGAATTAAAAAAAGGGAAAGCGCCAAGGGATACGAATGTTCTGGTATCGACAGCTCCATTGACCAAAAGGTTGCTGATTGCAAGATCTTCATAATTGCCTTTGGGGCGACCACCGCCGCTAACAAAAAATTCATCGTTTCTCGCTGTTTGGCCTGCGGGTTCATCACGAACAAAGGCTTCCAGTGAACCAATCAATGTAATCGAGTTACCACCGGCGAAAACTTCAAAACGAGGGGCCGAGTTTAGATCGAAAATCGTGGTAACCGTATCATCCCTGACCGTACTGCGGACAATTGGATCCCCGGTGTTGAACTCGATGAACCCAGAGACCGGCTCATTTATCACACCAACATTAAACTCGGCACTAATGGTGCCATTGAGTGTCCCTTCAAAAGACAACCGCGCTCGCTGAGCGAACACAGCATCCGGCAGCAAAAGCAAGCAAAGCGGTAAAACAATGTTTGAAGGTAGCAGGCCGTAAATCGTTTTAGGTTGCATCGCGAAGTCTCCTGAGCAAGAATGACCCGCCCCACAACTTAAACTAACAAGCGGAACTCAAGAGTCAACCGTTTATTCTGGACATGGTAATCGGTGCAGATTCCTAAACCGTGGACATCGCCGCCGCGGGAACCGGGAAGTTTTCGCACATTTCGGCCACTTCCTTGCGGATGCCTTCGAGTGCCGCGGCGTCTTCGTGCTGAGACAACGCGCTGTGGATCCATGCGGCGACCTGCTTCATTTGATCGACGCCCATACCACGAGTCGTCAACGCGGGTGTGCCGATGCGGATCCCGCTTGGATCCATCGGTGATCGCTCGTCGTACGGGATCATGTTCTTGTTGAGCGTGATGCCGCACTTGTCCAGCGTTTCCTCGGCAATTTTTCCACCAATTCCAAGCGAGGTCACGTCGACTAAGCACAGATGATTGTCGGTGCCTCCGCTGACGAGTGAAAACCCTTGGCTCATCAATTCGTCACCCAACACTTTGGCGTTGGCTTTGACTTGTTGAGCGTAAGTTTTGAATTCTGGCTTGAGTCCTTCGCCAAAACAAACCGCTTTCCCTGCAACGACGTGCATCAGCGGGCCACCTTGCATGCCGGGGAAGACAGCCGAATTGATCTTCTTGGCCCACTTCTTTTTACACAGTACCAAACCGCCACGAGGCCCGCGAAGTGTCTTGTGGGTGGTCGTGGAAACGAAGTCAGCGACTGCGACGGGATCATCGTGCTCGCCCGCTGCAACCAAACCGGCATAGTGAGCCATGTCGACGAACAAAATGGCTCCGACTTCGTCCGCGATTTCTCGGAACTTGCCGTGAGGAATTTCACGCGGGTACGCACTTGCGCCGGCGACGATCACTTTTGGTTTGTGCTCACGAGCCAGCGAAGCAATCTGATCGAAGTCCAGCAGATGCGTGTCTTTGGTGACGCCGTAGTGCACAAAGTTGTAGAGTTTGCCGGACAGGTTCAGGTGCATCCCATGAGTCAGGTGGCCTCCATGAGCCAGATCCAAACCCATGACGGTGTCGCCCGGTTCCAAACCCGTCGCTAGGTAGACAGCTTGGTTAGCTTGCGATCCGCTGCTTGGTTGTACGTTGGCGTATTCGGCACCGAACAATTCTTTCGCTCGATCGCGTGCGAGGTCTTCGACCACATCCGCGAACTCACAACCGCCATAGTAGCGACGGCCGGGGTAGCCTTCGGCGTACTTGTTGGTCAGCACGCTGCCGACAGCTTCCATGACTGCGGGGCTGGTGTAATTTTCGCTGGCGATCAGTTCCAGACCTTCCTGTTGCCGTTGGGCTTCATCGTTGATGGCGGCACAGACTTCAGGATCGTGGGATGACAGAAAATTCATGAGATTGATTCAAAATGGTGTTGGATGGACCCGAACGAGGCGGACGTAGAAACGTTGGCCTCACTGCTTCAATTGACGATCGCACGTTATTTTAGTTTCTGGACCGTAACTTCCAAGCCACCCAAATTATCGGACAAATCGGTGGGGGACTCGTTGATCCGAAAGCACAATTGGCCGTCATGATTCGCCATGATTGTCTGCTGATAACCGACCGGCTGAGCAATAATCAACGCTTGGTTGATATCTTCGGCTTCGTCGGCAGGCGGCAAAACGGCAGCCATCAGCATTCCCAGCGGATTGCCTTGATAATACCGCAGCGTGACACCGCCGGATTCGCAGGTCCACGGCTGGTCGGTCATTTTGACGCGATACTGGCCGGTCCCAAAAATCGTGACTTGATCGCCTTTGCTGAGTTGAATGCCGGTCGCCTGCCAGCTGCGATCGGCCGCGATTTGAAACTTCTGATCATTGGATGAGCCGTGGTTTTCGGTTTCAAGCGGTTCCGCGTTGGCCAGCGTGCCCCGCGAGATATCGTAGCCGTAGTCAATTTCATGGACGAACAGATTCCAGTCGCGAGCGAGAGCCAGTTTTTCTTGGCGGCTAAGGCGTGTCAGAACTTTGCGGCGAAAAAGATGAGCCGGCAATTCGACATGTCGCTTGAGCCGAGAAAAATTCTTGGCAGTTAGCGGGTGGTGCGTCAAAAACTCGCACGCCGCCCAGCTCCATCCATAGAACCGAACATTTTGAAATGCGGTTGGCCCGATCGCGAACACGTCTTCCAGCGACATGCCGGATCCTTGAGCCAATTCCCTTCGAACGATTTTGACTCGACCCCAATAATCCGCCTCGCGCCGATCCTGAACGCGATAACCAAGCTGTAACGAACGGGTCTGAGCGTCCCAACGATGCAGGCCCAGCCACTCGGCCATCCCCTCGCTAAACCATGGCGGACCGAAGTTGCCGAGGAAACGATTCATGAACAAATGAGTGCCCTCGTGCAGCAACAAGTGCCGGGTGTAATAGTTGCCCGGCTGAGGATATAGCCAAATGTTTTTGCCAATCGCATAGCCAGCCGGAAACTTGGGCAGGTCGTCAGGGATCAGCCCCACCTTTTTGAATCTCGTTGGATCGGCCATCAGGAAGGCGTCGACTTTCCAGTCCGCTGCCGCTTTGCGATCGACTTCGAAATGATCGCACCATTGGTTGACCGCCAGATCGAATACGGCGACCAATTCGGCCAGATCTTTTCGGTCGCGGTCGTCGGTGTACAACGTGATATGCTGGCCGGTTTGACGAATAATCCCAGCCGCAGCGACAAGCGGTTCGTCCACGACAACGTCGTCGGCATGCAAATCGGTTGAGCCAATGACACAACCAAGTAGGAAAGCCAACAGAATGACGGGGCGAGTTCTTAATCGAGACTCGCTTTTGCTCGCCACAGACCTATCCCAATGGGCACGGATTATCTTTTTGTCATCAGTGTTCATCGGCGAGTATCCGTGGCTAAAATCTGGTTTGCGTTCTTTTGACTTGGTTCGGAGGCGATAGCATAGCAATTTTATCCTCAATTCGATTTGTCAAAGCAACGTACTTGCTGCTGTCAGCGAGCACGTTGGCCATTCTTGGATGTATCGGTTCGGCTGACAACGAAGTCGTTATCTATTCGGCTCTGGACAAAGAATTCTCTCAGCCGATCCTTCAGGAAATCGAGCAGGAGCTGGACGTCACGATCTTGCCCAAGTTTGATGTCGAATCGAACAAGACCGTCGGCTTGGTCACAGAACTGATTCAGCAGCGGAAGCGGCCTCGAGCCGACATTTTCTGGAACAACGAGGTACTGCATACGATTCGGCTTCAACAGCTGGGATTGCTTGAACCGTGGATCCCAGACGCGCCAAGCGCGGCAGCGGCGATCCCCGCGACTTTCAAAGCAACCGACGGTTCGTGGACCGGTTTTGCGGCTCGGGCTCGCGTCTTGATTGTGAACACGACTCTGATTCCCAAAGCTGATGACTACCCGGATTCGATTTTTGATCTGGCCGATCCGCGTTGGTCAAACCAATGCGGCATGGCTCGACCGCTGTTCGGAACGTCGGCGACTCACGCGGCCGTGCTGTTTGATCGATTGGGAGTCAAGGCGGCGACCCGTTGGTACCAACAGATCAAATCCAATGCCGTTATCGAAGGAGGCAACCGGCAGGTGGCGATCAAAGTCGGGCGAGGCGAGCTGGCGTTTGGTTTGACCGATACCGACGACGCGATGCTGGAGATTGACAAAGGCAACCCGGTGGCGATCGTCTATCCGGACCAAGCGGAATCTCAATCGGGCACGCTGTTGATCCCCAACACGATTTGCTTGATTGCCGGAGGCCCCAATTCAGAGCGGGCTCGAGCCGTAGTGGCTCGTTTGCTGGAAGCTGACATTGAAAGTCGGTTGGCATCGGGTGCGAGTGCTCAGTTTCCGCTCAACCCGCAGGTCGCGGTAACCAGCCGAGCCAACCCTCCCGCTTCTTTGAAAGTGATGGACGCCGATTTTGAATCAGCGGCGTCTGAGTGGGATGCGGCAGCGGGTAAGTTGACTGAAATTTTCAGCGCGAAATGAATGGCAAGTGAATTGTTGTGGAACAGTTGTCATAAAAAAACGCTGCCTGAGTATTCAAGCAGCGTTTTCGATTTTTAGCTAAACGGGGCGATGAACGCCGATCGTTTGTCACTAGTTGCAGCAGCAAGCGCGACGAGCACGCAAACCAGATACCCAAGTTCGAACAACTTGCTTACGCTCACGCTTGCAACAGCAAGGAGCTGGTTCTGGAGCAGCTTCGCAGCATGGTTCTGGAGCTGGTTCAGGTGCAGGCTCGCAGCAAGGGGCAGGTGCTGGCTCAGGTGCACAGCCGCAATCCGCAACTGGTGCAGGAGCTGGCTCAACCATAACAGGTGCTGGAGCACCGCAACCGCAATCGGCAACAGGTGCCGCAACAGCGGGAGCTGCGGTGTAAGTCATCTCAGACATTTGACCGTCGATGACTTGTCCGTCAAGAACTTGACCATCAAGAACAGTTTCTTGAACGATGGCTGGTGCAGGAGCGATTACCTCGGTGGCGGCTTCTACGGCAGCGGGTGCTTCTACAGCAGCGGGTGTTTCAACAACGTCAGCAACTGCTTCGACAACATCGGCAACTGCTTCCACAGCGGCTTCTTGGGCCAAGACGCTAACGCTTGTCATTACTACAAGGCCAAAGGCCAAAGCGACTTTCTTCATCTTCTCTCCAAAATCTAAATCTGTTAGGGGGAACATCGAATCCTTCTGGCCAAATGCGGCGACGCAAAGGCAGACGAATAACTAAACCGTATCGATATCCTAACCCGGAAAAAGCCCCTTTGCTTCGCGAAAATGGCAAAACGCAGAGCGAAAAAAGCAATGGAAAACGAACTCCCTTAAACAGGTCTTAAGGTGGCTTACTTTTCTTCTGTCTACAACCTGATCCAGTAGAAAAGGTCATCCAGCTGGACCAGACTGCCAGCGGAGCAAGTCATTGTCGCACGGGCTGAGCTGATTGGCGGTTCCGGCATACCGAATGGAATTCAAGAGTGACAGACGATTAAGGTAGAGGGCCTACCGATAAGAGATTGAAACCTCGACCGATTCTATCAATCGGTCGATAGAGTTCATCCTGCCACTTGCCCAACCGTTGCCCGACGGTTTACTAACCGTTGAGCCCCACCAGCGATTGCGAGACGGCGTGGTCGGTGATGACAGTGCCAATGAGCGTGAAAGCGGAGATCTCGTAAATGCCGACGGGAATCGTTTGCCCAATCAGTCGTTCGGTGCCTTCGAACACGACGATGCGATCGCAGTGAGTCCGCCCGGTCAGTTGCATCAACCCTGTTTCTGGATTGGGACCGCCACCGTTGATCTGAGCATCGACTCGCTTGCTGGGGCCCTCAACTAGAACCTGAACGGTCTGGCTAAGAAACTTTTGATTGTCTTCTTCGCTGATACGGTTCTGAACCGCTAACAACTCGTTGTTCCGACGTTTTTTAACGTCGTGAGGGATGTCGTCGGGCAAATGATCGGAAGCCTTGGTGCCGGGTCGCTCGCTGTACTTAAAGATAAAGCTGTTCTTGAACCGGCACTCTTCGACCAGATTGACCGTTTCCTGAAACTCTTCCTCGGTTTCGCCGCAGAAGCCAACTATGAAGTCGCTGCTGATTGCTGCGGCGTCGCCCAGCGTTTCGTTAATCCGAGCCATCATTTCACGATAGTCGGCGACGGTGTAGCCGCGTTTCATTCGCTTGAGCACCGCGTCGCTTCCGCTCTGCAGCGGCACATGTAGGTACGGAGAAACTTTCTCCAAATCGCGAATCGTGGTCAGCAGATCGTAGGTCATATCTTTCGGGTAGTTCGTTACGAACTTGATTCGTTCGATGCCGTCGATGTCATGCAGTTTTACCAGCAAGTCCGCCAGTCGCGTCGTGGTGCCGTCGGCGGCCACGTGCTTGTAGCTGTTGACCGTTTGACCCAGCAGCGTGATCTCTTTGCAACCTTGATCGGCCAGAATGACCGCTTCGTCGTAAACCATTTGCGGATCACGACCTTGCTCGGGCCCGCGAGTCATCGGGACGATGCAATATGTGCAGAACTTGTCGCAGCCGATTTGAATTCTTAAAAACGCTTGAAACGGTGTCGGACGCATCGAAGGGTCGCGCATTGGATCGAACGTCTCATGCGAGCGCTTGATGTCGGCGACTTTGCCGTCTTTGCGACCGAGTCCCACCGCGACGTGCTGGCCGCCTTCGCTGCGAGCCTTCGCGATCAGGTCGGGAATCTCTTTCAGTTGACCCGGCCCCGCGATGATGTCGACGTAAGGGGCTCGTTTGAAAATCAGCTGCTGATCTTTCTGAGCCATGCAGCCCATCACGCCGATGATCTTTTCCGGCATCTCTTGCTTGGCTTTTCGCAACCGCCCCAACGCGCTGTAGGTTTTGTTTTCGGCCTGCTCGCGCACGCTGCAAGTGTTGAACAGCAGTGTATCGGCTTCGTCGATACTGTCGGTTAGTTCGTAGCCTTGCTGCCGTAAACTGGCGACCACCATTTCACTGTCCAGCATGTTCATCTGGCAGCCAACAGTTTCGATGTACAGCTTGTGGGTTTCGATGGCAGTTTGAGCAGACATGGGCGGGTTGTCGCAATCGGGCGGACGTGAAATTACTGATGATTAGCAGGCGACAGTTTACCGTGGATCGTTTTTCGCTGGCGAGCCGAAATCTGACCGGTTTCAACGAAATCTTAGAATTCGTGGACGAAAGTCATTCAAACTTGTCGCCAATCGCGGGTTGGCGACCTCGCAGGAAGTCAGCGATTGGCATCTTTTTCTTTCCGGCGGGTTGAACTTGGTCAAGTGCAAGCATGCCGTCGCCAGTTTGAAGAACCAACTGCTGAGCATCGCAAGCGACGACTTGCCCGGGCTCCACGATCTGTCCCGACGAATTGGTTGTCAGGGATGCCACATGCACAATCAGCCGCAAAGGCTGCTTGGGGCCATGCCAATGAGTGAACGTCCCTGGCCAAGGTTGAAACGCGCGGATGTGGTTGATGATTTGTGTTGCCGATTGAGTCCAATCAATTTGCCCCTGAGACTTTTTCAATCTTGGAGCTTTCGTTGCGAGCGCTTGATCTTGCGGTTGCCCAATGACGGATTCACCATCCCACTTCTTCAGCATCGCAATGGCGTCGTGAACCGGTTGCACCCCAAGTTCGGCCAACCGAGGCTCAATTTCCTCGGCGGTTTCGGTTCGACCGATCGCCGTTTCCGCGGTCACCAAAATTGGACCGCCATCCAGTCGTGGCGTCATGTGAATGATGGTCACACCGGTTTTTTCATCACCGTGATAGATCGCCCAATTGATGGGTGCGGCACCACGGTACTTGGGTAGTAATGAACCATGCAGGTTGATCCCCCCCAATTTTGCAGCGCCTAGGCAGTCGTTGGACAAGATCTGACCAAAGTCGCAGACGACCAACAGATCGGCCCGATAGTCGGCAAGGGTTTGTACAAATTCCGGATCATTGGCATCGACCGGATCGAGTACCGTCAGTCCTTCGGATTCACCCAAGTCACGAGTTGGGTTTTCGGCGGTCTTACGACGTTTGCCAGCATCGGCGATGGGGCGCGTGACAAGCGCCACTACCTCGTGCGACGAGTCTTCAACCAGAGATTTGAAGGACGGGACGGCGAACGGACCGGTGCCGAACAGGATCAGTTTCATAATGGTTCGTTTCGAATGATTGCGGGAGTTGTTCCCACTCCAAACGCAAAAAAATAAGCTCATGCGTCGGCTGCGGAATTTGGACCATTCCGGCTACCGATTAACAACAGTATCGAGCTTCGATTTCCGCCAATCGCTTGCTAATCGTTTGATCATCAGGGATTTCACCCGACTTTCGCATTTGATCAAACTGAAGCTGAAACTCAACCAGATCCATTTCGACCTGACGCTGGCTGCTTTCATGGACTCGATCGATAAACAAAACACCTTGAAGGTGGTCGTATTCGTGTTGGATCACTTTCGACAGCATTCCGTTGACTGTCATGTCAATCTCGTTGCCAGTCAAATCATACGCCGAGACATGAATTTGTTCAGGGCGAGTCACATTGGCTCCGACTTGAGGAATGCTCAGGCAGCCTTCTTCGGCTTCGTCTGTTCCTTTGGGATTCGATAGCACGGGATTAATGAAAACTAGTTCTTCGCCTTCCTCCCGCTTTCCCGCAACATTGACCACGAACAATTGGATTGGCAGATCGACTTGATTGGCTGCCAGCCCAATCCCTTTGGCTTCGTACATCAGGTCAAACATTGTTTTTACGACGTTTTTCAGCTGGCTATCAACACGCGTAATTGGTTTTGATTTATGCCGCAAGGTCGGGTGCGGGAATTGAACGATTTTCAAATCCGTCAAGCCGTCGATGGAACTTTTTTCTTCTGACATTTTTTATGAGTCGTTTCGATTTGCTTTTCAACAGGCTTTTGGAGTCGATTCAGCTCCAAGGTAGAACATACAGTACTTTGTTGGCGAGCGAGTAATGCGGCACAAAATTTTTACTTTTTATCTTGACAACTAAACAACGGAACGCGGAACAAGCTTCGCGCATTGGCTTTACGTCGCGTTGTTTCAAATCCCCCGGGCGATTTTTTTGAGGTGTGATTTTTCGTTACGAAGCAGTAAGAAATGAAAAACGAGCGGTGCATTTTGAATGAAAAAAATTTGCAATTTGTTGATGCTATCGTTTCAAAAAAATTACTTGCCAAGTTGCTTGACAACGGACTGCTCATCCCCAAAATACGCTTCAATGAAAAACAGGCATTGGCTTTGCCGACCCACTTGGAAAAGTTAAAAAGTCAACTTCAACCGAATTTTGTGAACCTGCTTTCTGTTTTTACGGTTCGCTAAAACAAAGTTCCGGCCTACAACTTGTTTCGTGTGATGGTTAAACGGGGTCAACGGCCTCGCGAAATGATCGACTAGACGTTGAAACGTAAAATTGTGTTTCAATGACTATCCATTAAGATTCTACCTTTATCGTACTCGTCGTGTTATCAGGGTGCGCGGTTAGATTTTTGATTCGGTTGAACAGGTTGACGCGTGGTCGACCGTTGATGTCAAAAAAGTTTTTCGAACATAGTGCGAAATGGGCACAATTTCGATTGGTGTTATATGGGTGGCGGCGATTGAGGGATCTACATGTCGGCGGCTTTGGTCGTAGGACGGATCCCCACCCTTTTTACGGGTTTTGGCCCGACGATTCGATGGTTCTGGCAGGAAGCCGGCCATCGTTTCTTTTTGCGCTGATGTCTAGTTCGCGATTTCATAGGTAGTCAAAAATGGTCGACTGTTTGATCGCTTTCGGAGCCAACGAAGGCGATCCAGAATCAAATTTCCGGCAGGTGGTCGAATCGTTACGAACAATGTCTGACATCGAGGTTACGGCGGTTGGTGAACTATGTGCGACCGAACCAATCGGAGGACCTTCAGGCCAATCGGCGTATCTGAATGCATCGATCCGGCTGTCTACGACGCTGTCGGTTGAAGAACTGCACCTACGCCTAATAGAAATCGAGAATCAGCTGGGGCGTGAGCGACGTGCTCGGTGGGGATCGAGAAAAGTCGATCTCGATTTGCTGCTGTACGGTGAAGAACAGACTCAAACAGAACGGCTAACCGTTCCTCATCCACGAATGTCGTTCCGCCGCTTCGTATTGGAGCCCAGTTTGAAGATCGCCGGCGATATGATCCATCCCACGTCTGGGAAATCGATAGTTCAGCTGTTGGAACATTTACGCCAAAGAGGCAACTTGGCGGTTTGGGTGAACGCTTCGGCGGAGTTCGTCAGTTCTTTCAATGACTCGCTGCAAGAACACGACCACTTGAAAGAGTGGGATGTCAAACAGGTCTCAAGCATTGAACAGTTCGTGGAAGTCGCGTTGGTTGCCAAGCTGGTGATCGTGTTTGGAGCCAAGAACGACAAAAGCCGACTCGTCGAAAACGCGTTGACATTTTCCGGGCCAATGTTGGATTTACGATCTTCAGAACATTCATTGGAAGAAGTCATCGCGGCGCTGGCTGCAATGCGGTAGCTTGGAGAACGTGGTTGGAATTGTCCCAATTCCGATTTCCCCGGAACCAAACTGGCTTAAAGTCCAGCCATAGATAAAACTGGAATTGCGCCGGGTTCAGCGGCGGTCCTACCCAACGCTGGGCGAACTGCTGTTGTTTTGCTGCCAATACAAGAACTCTCCATCTCTGAGCCCAGCCTTTCTTGCGTTATCGGCAACGTAATGCTGCAAATATTCAAACTGTTTTAGATTTCGTATAATGTGGTCGAACGGCTCAGGTTGCCAAAATGCACCAGAAGTGCCCAGTTCCTTATTGATTTCTCTTGCCGAATAACGCATCCAGCTTTGGCTGACTATCTTCAGCGAAGTGTTGGCTCGAAACTGTGCGATAACGTGAACATGATTGGGCATCACGATCAGTCGATCAACATCGCATTTCTGACGATCATAGTGCAGAATCGCACGAGCAACGATCTTTGCAAACTTTGCTTGCCTCAATAAGCATTTGCCATAACATTCGTCAAGCAAACGATGCCAAGCACGATTACGGAGCCTGAGAAATTCTTGACGTTGGCCCGGTTGAAGTGAGTCGAACGAGAAAGCCCATTCGAGTTTGGCCTCAGGCGAGCATGAATCGGTTTGGCTTTGAGTCGTGGTGACGTTTTCGATCGAGACTCCTTGATCCCGTAGCCATCGTTTCAGTTCCGCACGCCATCGCTCAATGGCGTTCCTAGGCATCGAATCTGCCGTGCGAAACGTGACAAATGTTGCGCTGCCCGCCTGAAACCAATGAGGCAGGTTCTCGCCAGCTTGTTTGTCGATATCGCCTTGACGATCTAGGAATCCAAAGACGACACGGTTCTCATTACCCATAATGGTGGCCAATCAATGAGTTCGTCAGATAGAATCAGACGCTTCAGTGTAGCCGAAATTTTTTCAAATCCAGATTGTTTATATCCGTAGGGTTTTCAGAAAGCTCTTGTTGGCCGCACCGGAATTGGGACAATTCCAACGACGATGGCCACGTGCCCTACTCTTTTACTTCCCAGCAGGCGACTCGATGGTTGCCGGCTCGATCTTCTAGCGGTGGATTTTCGGTCTTGCATCGATCAGTCGCGATCGGGCAGCGAGTGACGAAGGGGCAGCCGGCTGGCGGATCGTAGGGGCTGGGGACTTCTCCCTCCAGCACGACCAGTTCGCCTCGCTGGTCCGGGTCGGTAATCGGATTGCTGGCCAACAACGCCTTCGTGTAAGGATGTTTGGCGGTGGCGTGAATATCCTGACACGGCATCTCCTCCACCACATTGCCCAGATACATCACCAGCATACGATCGCAGAAATGGTCGATCACTTTCAAGTCATGAGAGACAAACAGTAGCGTCAGTTTTAGCTCGTCTTTCAAATCCATCAGCAAGTTCAACACCTGAGCTTGAATGGAAACGTCCAATGCCGAAACCGGTTCGTCGGCGATGATGAATTCAGGTTTGACCGCCAACGCACGAGCGATACCAATTCGCTGTTTCTGGCCACCAGAGAATTCGTGAGGGTACTTGCCGCGGTCATCGACTCTAAGCCCAACCTTGGTCAGCAAGCCATCAATGTACGAACGCATTTCGCTTTCGGAAACGATTTTATGAAGTCGAATCACTTCACGAAGCGTTGCCTCGACCGTCATCCGAGGATTGAGCGATGAGTTTGGATCTTGAAAGATCATCTGCATGCGGCGTCGAATCGGTCGCAAACGACTGCGGCTGAGATGAGTGATGTCGACTCCATCGAAGATCACTCTGCCGGACGTCGGATCATGCAAACGAATGATCGCTTTGCCAAGCGTGGACTTACCGCACCCACTTTCGCCGACCACTCCGAGAGTTTCGCCCTTGCGGATTTCGAAACTAACATCGTTGACGGCGTGAACTTTTGCGATGACTTGGTTGAAGACTCCGCCACGCTTAGGAAAATGCTTGACTAGGTTTTTGACTTTGACGAGTGGCTTGGATGATTCGTACTGTTCGGATTTAGGTTGGCTCATGACTTCACGCCCTCCAATGGATAGAAGCACCGGACGCCGTGTTGCACGGTCTGATCGCCGTCCGCAGCGTGTTCGTTTTCGGTGATCGAAACCAAAGCAGGCAACGTTTCTTTGCAATCAGATTTTGCTCGTTGGCAACGATCATGAAATCGACAGCCTGAAGGCAGGTTGAATAGACTGGGAACGGTGCCCTCGATGGCCGGCAACCGTTCTTGGTGACCGGTGATACCGGGTTTGGGCATCGAGTCGAGCAAGGCCCGCGTGTACGGATGGCGCGGATTGTGGAATAAGTCTCGCACCGGAGCGATTTCGACGATCTGCCCAGCGTACATCACAATGACTCGGTCGCACGCCTGAGCAACAACGCCCAAGTCATGCGTGATCAAGATGATCGCGGTCCCAGTTTCCTCTTTGAGTTTGTCCATTAACCGCAGAATCTGAGACTGAATCGTCACGTCGAGTGCCGTGGTCGGTTCGTCCGCGATCAGCACTTCCGGATTACAGCACAATGCGATGGCGATGACGACGCGTTGTCTCATGCCGCCCGAAAGTTGATGCGGGTACTCGTCGATACGTTTTCCCGGGTTGGGCATCTCGACCAGTCGCAGCATCTCGATTGCTTTGTCGCGTCGTTCTGGGCGGTTCAGTTTCGTGTGGTATTTTAGTGCTTCATCGATCTGCCATCCGATCGTGAAGACCGGGTTGAGTGCCGTCATGGGCTCTTGAAAGATCATCCCGATCTCGTTGCCGCGAACGTCTCGCATTTGTGACTCGGTCAGCGTCAGCAGGTTTCGATCTTTGAACAGGATCCGGCTGTCATCGCCATAGCGAGTCACATGTTCGGGCAGTAGCCGGATGATTGACTTGTTGGTGACGGTCTTGCCGCAACCACTTTCGCCAACCACACCGAGCGTTTCTCCAGAGAACAGATCGAAAGAAACGCCGTCAACGGCGGTCACCATGCCACGATCGGTTTTGAACGAGGTCTGCAGGTTGCGAACTTGAAGAATGGGAGAGGGTTCGGCCATAAAGTATGAGGGGTAGAAAAATTCTAGCAGGAGAGAGCGGAGGAAGTAGCGTTTTTGTCAGCGTGAGGATCGTGCCACGATCCGGCTCGGTAGTTTGTGGCTTCGGATGGTTTGGATCTCGGAGTTATTAATGAACGTTCCACATTGGGATTAATGGGGAAGAAATGTCACGCACAGTAAGCCGAACAGCAAGCGCTTTTTTAGCCCCCTTTCCCCCAATATGCTTGTGCGAGGTTCGTTCAATTGCAACAAAGCAAACCACAAGCATATTGGGGGAGAGGGCTGGGGTGAGGGGGTCTACTTCGGTTCCTTCCTTCTATTCTTTCCATGCACAAATTCTGGCGTGCGTCCCAGCCTTCGTGCAATGCCAATCCCGACCGCATTGACGTCCTCTAATACCTCTTCATTGCTAAACCGCAAGACTTGCCAACCCAACGATTCGAGTTTCTCTTGTCGTGACATGTCGTCCTCATGAACGAGATCATCGTCGTGATAGCCGCCGTCGACTTCCACGATAAGGTTTTCTTGGATACAAGCGGAGTCGGCGATGAAGGGCTTAATTGGATGTTGGCGACGAAATTTCAGATTGCATAGGCTGCGGTTGCGGAGAACGGACCAGAGGAGCGCTTCGGCTTTGGTTTGACGTGCGCGGAGGTCGCGAGCGTGTTGAGTGAGAATCGGATTTTGGCGGGTTGGCATAATTGGTTGCTTTCCAAACGGCGGTTGTACGGCCCCCTCACCCCAGCCCTCTCCCCCAAATCATTTTGCGATTGAGCTGTAGGAAGTGGGCTGCTTTTTTCGCAAAATAATTTGGGGGAGAGGGGGCTTGGCTCGCATGCTGCTCGCGTGCTTTGTTTCACTGGTCACTGGTCACTGGTCACTGGTCACTGGTCACTGGTCACTGGTCACTGGTCACTGGTCACTGGTCTACACGTGTTTTGGATCAAAAGCATCCTGCAAAGCGTCGGACAAGATATTGAATGCCAGCACCAACCCGAACATCAGCACGGTGGCGGTACCAATCTCCCAAAAGAACCCCGTCACAACATCGCCGTTATTCCCGGCGTCGCGAATCATGATGCCCCAACTGGGTTGACCTTTGACGCCCAGCCCAAGGAAGCTGAGGATGACTTCGGACTTGATGGCACCAATCAGCAACAGCGAAAAGTTAATCAGCATCAAGTGAGCCGTATTGGGAATGATGTGCCGAAGCAGAATGTGAAAGCTGCTGAAGCCGGCAGTCCGAGCCGCATGGATGTACTCCATCTCTTTCAGCTTCATGGTTTCGCCCCGAATGACGCGGCAAGTTCCAATCCAGAACGTGGCTCCAAAGGCAATGTAAACCGGTAACAACGAGTTCTTAATGTCGATTCCTTCAACCCACGAGCTCATGAATGCGGGGACTCGTTTCTGCAAGTCAAAATCGGTGAACGCGTAGGCGATCACGACCAACAAGACGAGGTTAGGGATCGAGGAAAAGGTTGTGTAGATCCAAACGATGACCGAGTCGACCCAGCCACCAAGGTAACCGGCGGCCGCGCCTAAGAAGGCGCCCAGCAGTACTGAAAACGTGGCGGTGACCAAGCCAATTTGCAGGGCAATCTTGATCGAGTAGAGACCTCGAAAGAAAATTGAGCGGCCTTGAGCGTCGGTGCCCAACCATAGCGACGCGTTGTGAAGGAAGCCGTTCATCCCCGTCAGTGGCTTTTTCAGTTGCTCTACTTTGGCTTCCATTTCGGCCAGCTTAGGCATCATCGCTGGATCTTCGTCCAGATTCTCACTCTGGTTCAGTTCATCGCGCAAGCCGATGATTTGGTCGACAATTGTTTGTAATTCTTCAGGTGATTTGTCCGCCACACGGACACGGCCCAGTTGCACCTGCTCCAGCGCCGCCTGTGGATCTTCCTGACCAAGCGCCGTCTGTACTGCCTGTAAAAACTTGGTCGTTGCAATGTCGTAGCGTCGCTCAGGGAGTTCTTCTCGGTAAAAACCGTTCAATTTGTTCGGGCCGACGACCTGATCACAGGTTTCGGCAGTGATCGCGCCACACATGATCGCGATGCCCGTGAATAGATACGCACCGATGGCGATCATTGCGAAAATGGTCAGGCGATCCCGCAGCAGTTTTCGCATCTCGCGGGTGCGGAAGAAATTACGAATCCGATTCACTATTGCAACCTCACTCGTGGGTCGAACACCGCGTACAAAATGTCTGTCGCAATAATGCTGAGAATAAACAGCCCGGCAAAGATTGCGGTGAAGCCTTCAATGACCGGAAAATCACTGTTGTCAATCGCGTTCAATAGGACGTAGCCCATGCCGGGGATGCCGAAAAATTTCTCCAACAAAATGGACCCCGTCACCATGAAAGGTAGCGTGATCATGACTCGGGTGACGATTGGAATCATCGCATTTCGTAACATGTGAACGAACATGATTTTCGTCTGCGAGGCACCTTTGGCCCGTGCGGTTGTGATGTACTCGCGTTGGGTTTCGTCGACCATCACAGCGCGGTAGAAGCGGGTGTCATAACCCATCGAAACGATCACGCTGATCAGTACCGGCAGCAGCATGAAGTAGGGCCAGTTCCTCCAGTCTTTCAGCGGAGATTCGTAACCATAGATCGCGAACACGTCCGTTCCCAGCCAACGAGGCAACAAAAACGCGCCGAAGTATTGACCGAAGATGATATAGACTAAGAAGCTGATGCTCATGCCAAGCACCGCGAAGAAGACCAACGTCCGGTCAAGCCAGCGGCCTCGATTGAACGCCGATATCATCGCGATCACGATCGAGATCACCGTCGTCAACATTAATGCGGGGATGGTCAGCGCGAGCGAACGTGGCACCGCCGTGCGTAATTTGTCGCCAACGGTCACGCCGGGTTCAGTCCACATGTTTCGGTGGAAGCGCCACGTGGCGACTTCGTAGAGCACTAGCCCGTACTGTTGCAAAAACGGTTTGTCCAAGCCCAGTTCTTTCTTGGTGGCGTCGTATTCTTCCTGAGTCGGATTTTTACTCAGCTTCCCGGCGACCGGATCTTGGACCCGAAGCAGCATCATCATGATCATCACCGTCGCCAGATAAACGGGGATGTTGTAGATCAGTTTTCGAATGGTAAATGCCCACATGGCCGCTAGTTTTCCTTGATAGTCAAATACTTGGGCCAGTTTGCGAACACTTCGACCGGTTTGAAGTTTCTCAGCCGATCGTGCGTCAGATAGAAACGAGTACGAGCCATCGAGCCGATGAATGGAACGTCTTCGATCAGCATGTCTCTCATCTGTTCGTACAGTTTTGTTCGCTCGGGCGAAGGAGCCATCACGCGAGCCCGCTCATACATTTCGTTGTACTCGGGGCGATCGTAGTTGAAGTTGTTGGAGCCGGGCGACTTGAAGGGACCGTAGAACAACTGCAAATTGTTTTCCGCGTCGGGGTAGTCGCTGCCCCAAGCCAACCCAAAAAACGGAGCCCGTTTCTCTCGTTGAAGATCGGTCAGCGTGGAGAAATCCACTGCCCGAACATCCATGTTTATACCGATCTTTTTAAGATTGCGTTTGGCCATCTCTGCCATCGCAACGTTCTGCGGCTGTTTGCTGGTGTAGTGGACCAGCGTTGGCAGGCCTTTGCCGCCCGGATGACCGGCTTTGGCCAGCAGTTTGCGAGCCTCAGACAGCCTTGGGCCGCGATAGTTCTTCGGTGCACGATGGTTTTCGGGATGCCCTTCTAGGCCGGGCGGAATCGCACCGTCGTAGATGATGTTCAGGTTGTTGTAAAAGGCTTGGTTCGTTTCCTGATAGTTGTAGGCCAGTGAAATTGCCTGACGGAGGTACTTCTTTTCATCTTCGTATCCGCCAAAGTCAGGATCTTCCATGTTGAATCCGTTGTAAATAAAGTCCAACAACGGGACGGGCGTGAATCGAATCCCCTCATCAAGATAGCTCTGACGCAGTTTCTGAGTTCGTTTGATAAAGGCTTGTTCGAACGTTTCTGCTGGAACGGTTGTGTAATCAATTTCTTGGTTGCGAAACTTGAGCCACATCGGCTGGTTGGTGACGAAGAAGGAGACCTCCACGCGATCGGCCAACGGCAGCCGTTTGCCCGCGTCTTCGTAGAAGCCCAGCTGCTTGTCTTCCGAGTAGCCCGGGTAAGGCTCACTACCGTCTTCGTTCAAGCCGGGGTCGGCCGGGTAGTAGTCTTCACGGTAGTCCGGATTCCGTTTGAGTGACATAAACGCGCCGGACTCCCAGTCCTCGTGCCGCAACGTGAACGGGCCGGTGCCGATCGGGTGACGCGAAATCGTCTTGCCGTAGTACTCCGCTGCCTCGCGAGCGATCACGGAGGTCTGGAACATCGCTAACGTATAAGTGAATCGAAAAAACGGCTGCTTGAGCAAGATCTCAAACTCGTAGTCGTTGATCTTCCGCATACCCTCGATGGGCGCATCGTAGTCGAAGCCAACCGGCGCGGCGGATTCGTAATCCGCTTCGCCCGCTGATTTTTTCTGTTGGATAAACGCTTGCCGCTTTTCTTCAGCCGAATTCTGATCCGTTCGCCATTGGTCGAAGCCTACGATCGTATCTTGTAATAGCCACCAACCCTTGGGCGAGTTGCGTTTGTCGGCCATTCGCTTGAACGAATAAAAGACATCGTCAGCCACCATCTCGCGCCCCTTCCCGCCGGGAAAGCACGGATCGTCGTGGAATCGAACGCCCTTCTTCAACCGAAATCGAAACCGTTTACCGTCATCGGTCACGGTCGGCATCTCCGCCAGCAGGCAGGGTTTCAGTTTGTACGGCCGTTCTAAGTACTCGTATTCCAACAGCGTTTCGAAAACCATGTTGCACGCACGATTGTCGTACACCGACGAGCCGCGAACCGGGTCCATGGTGTTCGGACCAGCCGTGCTCATGGGCAGGTGCAAGACAATTTCAGGCTCGCTGGCCGAAGCACCGCACAATCCGCAAACCGAGAGAGCGACAAAAGCCACCATCACGAGCGCTTTCTTGGCGAGTGATTGAACGCAGAGCATGGTTGTAGCGGGCTGTAGCATGGTTCCGATTCCGTGGAAGACCTGCTTATCTTATCAAAACCGGCATTTTTGCTCTATGCGATGTTATACTTGGGCTGTGGCACACAACCATTTTGGTGCTGGCAACTCATTTCGTACTGCCAAAACGCAGTTGATACGAAATACTAACCCCAGTTTTTGAGTTTCCCAAAGTACGACGTTCGTCACGCACAAATTAGAGCGATTCTTAAGCGGTATATCCATGAAAATTCTGTTGGCCAGCAGCGAAGTCGTCCCGTTTTCAAAAACGGGTGGGTTGGCAGATGTTTGTGGAGCCTTGCCAGTCGCGTTGGAACAACTGGGGCATGAGGTCATCGTGTTTGTTCCGTCGTACCGAGGTTCCGACAATTGCGGAGCGGTAATTGAGCCAACGGGTATCGATCTGCAGATTCCGATCGACGATCGGATCGTCACAGGAACCTTAGGCCGTACTTGCTTGCCGGGCAGCAACATAACCGTGTATTTGGTCGAGCAATCGAACTACTTTGATCGCGGCGGACTTTATGGCGACGATGGTGGTGAATTCGAAGACAACTGCGAACGCTACACGTTCTTCTGCCGAGCCGTGTTGGAATCGATTCGGTTGCTCAATTGGAAGCCCGATCAGATTCACGCCAACGACTGGCAGACCGGACTGATTCCGACGCTGCTTAAAGTTGAGTATTCCGACATCCCCATGTATGAAGGCATCGCATCCTTGATGACGATTCATAACTTGGCGTATCAGGGAAGCTTTTGGTATCAGAATCTTCAGCTGACCGGAATCGATCGGAAGTATTTCAATTGGCAGCAGATGGAAAGTTACGGCAATTTGAATTTGCTGAAATCTGGATTAGTTTTTGCCGATGGAATCAGCACCGTCAGTCCAACTTACGCCCAAGAAATTCAAGGACCCGAACAAGGTTGTGGACTAGATGGCCTGTTGACCGAGCGCCGTGATGTGCTGGCGGGAATCTTGAACGGGATTGATGTGGGGGAGTGGAACCCGGAAATCGATCCTCATCTGTCGACTAATTACAGTGTCGAAACGGTTTTTCAAGGTAAAGCGGAATGCAAAGCCCACCTGCGGCGTCAGTTTAGGCTATACGAAAACGAGCGTACCCCGTTGATCGGCATCGTAGGTCGCTTGGCGACTCAGAAGGGGTGGTCGCTGATCTTACCGGTGATGAGAAAATGGTTGGCTTCCCTAGATGTGCAATGGGTTGTGCTTGGGACAGGAGACACCGAATACCACCGCGCGCTCGAAAGCCTTCATCGATCCTACCCAGATAAGTTTGGATTGAATCTTGGGTTTAGCAATCAGCAGGCGCATCAGATCGAAGCGGGTGCGGACATGTTTGTGATGCCCAGCCAGTACGAACCCTGCGGCTTGAACCAGATGTACAGCATGGCCTACGGCACAGTACCCGTGGTTCGGCAGACGGGTGGTTTGGCTGATACGGTGGTTGATACGACTCCTGTGACAATCGAAAACCGAACCGCCAACGGATTTAGTTTTGTTGATTTTTCTTCTCAGGCATTGGAATCGGCACTTCATCGAGCTGTCGACATTTACCACAACCGAGGCGACGTCTGGCAACAGTTGATCCAAACAGGTATGCGGCGAGATTGGTCATGGACCGCCAGCGCCAGGCAGTATGTTGATCTTTATCAAAAAATTATTGTTCAACACAAAGATGGGCAAGGGCGAGAATAGCGTTATCAGTAGGCGACTCTCGGGGTGACGGTGACCGATACGGCAGCAAGAAGTGCCTAGCTTGCGCATTCGGATTTTCGAATAAGAATCTTCTTTGTGCGAAACTCGTTTAACGGTTAAAGTGGAACTTGTTCGCACTCCACCCTATGGCGATTTCACTTCCATGCCTGACTTTCGATTCGATCCGATTTCTGCTCGCTGGGTTGCGATAGCTTCGAATCGCGCGGCTAGACCGATGGAGTTCATTTCGCGCGAAGAAGAACTTTCTCCTGACGTGGTTTGCCCGTTCTGCAAAGGCCACGAACACGAAACGCCCAGTCAGCTGGAAGTCTGGGACAAAGAAGGACGTCAGATCATCGACGCCGAACCGGATGTCGACTGGTCGACTCGGGTTGTCCCCAATAAGTTTCCGGCGTTCCCGTCCGATGCTCCGATCAATCCGTTTGATACTAATGTGTTATCGGATTTGCATGAGGAATTCGGGCCGTACGATCAGAATCGCAGCTCAGGGGCTCAAGAGTTGATCATTCCGACGCCACGGCACGTCAGCAGTTTTGGAGATCTAAACAAATCCGAAGCTGTGATCAGCTTGGCGGCAGCTAGGGTTCGATTTGGTGAAATGAAAAAGAAGCCGGGAATCAGACACGCCATGTTGTTCATGAATTGTCGGTCGGCTGCTGGTGCATCCCTGTCCCACGCGCATCTCCAGCTGATCGGTTCACCAGTTTTATCGCAAGAGATGAAAGATCGGCTGCGTCGCAACCAGCAGCACCTTGCTAAGCATAATCAGACATTGATGCAATCGGTAATCACTTGGGAGAAGTCAAAGAAGGTGCGCGTGATTGCCGAAACGGAAAATTTTTGCGTGGTCTGTCCGTTCGCCAGTCGAGTTGCCTTTCAAATCTGGCTGATTCCCAAAAATTCGCACCAAGACTTTGCCTCGATTGATCGACCGATGCGAGACGACTTAGCGTTGTTGATTCGCAAAGTGTTGCGCCGACTTGATAAATTGCTTGATAAACCGCCGTACAATCTAATGTTGCACACTACTCCGTTTGGCCATTCGGACCACAATCACTGGTACTTCGAAATTATGCCACGGTTAACCTGTCCGGCTGGACTGGAGTGGGGGACAGGCATCTGGATCAACCCAGTTAGTCCAGAAGATGCAGCCAAGCGTCTGCGGGACGAATAGCGGCGACTGAGTTGCCTCAGATGAATTTGGGTGATCAGTTCGGCAAAATCGTTGTTCTTGCGAGTTGTTCCGACTGGGTAAATTTTTGGCTTGAGAAAACGATCCGTTTGCTTAGGGTTAGCCGACTCTTTCCGATGGCTCGTGATTCTAGGGTCGAAATACATTACAACACCTTTGTGTTAGTTTTCACCAACGATTTTCAAGTTTGTTTCCATGAGTCATCCGACGATTCAACTCTGTCTGGTCCTGCACAACCACCAGCCGGTTGGTAACTTCGACCACGTTTTTGAAGCGGCCTATCAAGACAGCTACCTGCCGTTCCTTGAAGTTTTCGAGCCGTACGATCATTTGCGGATTTCGTTGCACACAAGCGGACCATTGATGCAGTGGTTGCAGGCGAACCACCCGGAGTATCTCAGTCGTGTCGCCCAGCTGGTCGAGGCCGGTCGCATCGAGATCATCGGTGGTGCGTTCTATGAACCGATTCTGGCGATGATTCCTCAGCGGGACCGCATTGGGCAGATCGGTAGATTCTCGAATTGGCTGCGGGACCATGTGTGCTCAACCGTTTCCGGCATGTGGATGCCCGAGCGTGTTTGGGAATCTGGCCTGACATCGTCGATCGTGGATGCTGGCATTCAATACACCGTGTTGGACGATTGTCATTTCGCTCGCGCTGGACTGAAACGAGAACAGTTGAGCGGTTACTTTGTTGCGGAAGAGGAAGGACGCACACTTCGAATCTTTCCCGGCAGCGAGCAGTTGCGTTACTTGATCCCGTTTGCTTCACCCGAGCAGACGATTGACCATTGTCGCGAACTGGCCGAAGCCAACCCGGGTTGTGTTGCCGTGTTCGGAGACGATGGCGAAAAGTTTGGGACGTGGCCCGATACGCAACAACACGTCTATCAAAACGGCTGGTTAAAGAACTTTTTTCAAGCACTGACGGACAATCGCGAGTGGTTGCAGACGTCGACTTTGAACCAAGCCATCCAGACCACTGAGCCGATGGGAAAGATCTACCTTCCGGACGCCAGCTATCGCGAAATGACCGAATGGGCGCAACCTGTTAGACGTCAGATAGAGCATAACGAGCTGGTTCACTCGATCGATCAGCACCCTCAGTGGAAAACGATCGAGTCCTTTATGGCGGGCGGTTTCTGGCGAAACTTCAAAGTGAAGTATCCTGAGACGAATCACATGTATGCTCGCATGATGTACGTCAGCCAGTTGCTGGAAACGGCAAAGGATCAAGACGTCAACCAAGCAGTCATCGACGCCGCTCAGGATCATTTGTATCAAGGGCAATGTAACTGTCCGTACTGGCATGGTGCGTTTGGTGGTGTTTACCTGCCACATCTTCGCAACGCGATTTACAAACATTTGCTCGACGCGGAAACGTTGCTCGAACGAGCGATGGGTCGTCCGGAAAAATGGGTGGAAGCGACCGCCGCTGATTATTTGTTTGATAGCCGACTCGAGACACGGTTGGCAAACGAACAATTAGTCGCGTGGATTTCAGGCAACTCGGGTGGGCAGGTCTACGAATTGGATCTGCGAAATATTGGTCATAATCTGAACGCGTGCATCGCCCGCCGTGAAGAGCTTTATCACGCCAAAATTTTGCAGGGCGAGTCACAGGGCGATCAGGCAGCAGCCAGCATTCATGATCGAGTCGTCTTTAAGCAGCCGGACTTGGACAAGCAGCTGCACTACGACAGTCGATTGCGAAACAGCCTGATTGATCATTTCTGGGACGAGGAAGTTTCGATGGGCTCGGTCGCCAATGGTACGGCGATGGAGCGAGGCGATTTCGCCGACGGTGCTTATCAGACGAAGATTCGTCGCAAGCCGGATCGTATTCAAGTCTTGATGACGCGTGAGGGGAACGCTTGGGGGATTCCATTGACGCTCACCAAAGGCGTGACCTTGAACGCCGGCAGTGACGAACTGGAAATCGCTTACTTCATCGAAGGTTTGCCTCAGGATCGAGACCTGCATTTTGGAATTGAGTTCAATTTTGCCGGATTACCTGACGGCCAAGACGATCGGTTCTACAGCGATCTCGACGGGCAGACGCTTGGGCAGATGCAATCGCAGTTAAGCCTAGTCGATTCGAAAGGAATTTTTCTGACGGATGGTTGGCTTGGTCTGAACATTGGATTGACATTCGACCAAGTCGGTGGTGTGTTTACTTATCCAGTGCAGACGGTTAGTCAGAGCGAAGCGGGTTTTGAACTGGTGCATCAGTGCGTCAGCGTGCAGCCTCATTGGTTAATCCGCGGTGACGCGAATGGCACTTGGGCCACGGTGATGAAGTTGTCGCTGACAACGGGAGATGTGGTTCGGTCGCCTGAAGGTGATCAAGTCGCGAACGTTTCTTAGTCGAACACGTTTCCTCAAGCGTTCCAAATACAAGCCCGACGCGAGAGCGAGAGGATCGATCAGCCCGCAAAAAAACACTCGCTCGCGCTTCGGGCTCGTACTGGCGTAATCTCAAAACGCGTGAGCGAGGAAATCTCTGTCCTTCCATGATGTGGCGGCTTGAGATTTGTTGAACAAGGACCAACGGCGATCCATGTAATTTCGTCGCCAGCGAGTGAATCTCGTTTGATTGATTCGATCAAAGCACCACCCTATCGAACCCAACGCACGTTGCCTCGGTTGCGAGGCGGCAGGCCTGTTCTTTGCGAACGCAATTGCTCTTGGCGAATCGTGAAGTTCCGATGCAGGTTCGAACTATACCCGCTATAGGGTCGCGGTGACCGATAGCTGTTGGTCCGAGGGGCCGAGTAATATTGAGTCGTCGGCTGTGGGGCGTAGTGCCAGGTATAGCTATTCGCTGGATAGTAGTAGGTTGATTGAGCAGACGCTTCTTGATGGATGGATAAGAGAGAAACCGCAGCGAAGAATGTAGCGACTGCTATTCTGTTAGACGCCGGCCGAGGCAATAAAATATTCATCCAAAATTACTCCAAAGGGGTAGGTGTGCGTCAGCGTTTGGGAAAAACATCGCTTACGTTTAATGTCCAGCCATCAACGACGTCGCTTGCATCGACAGTGTCGCCTTCATGGAAAACTTCAATTTTTGCCGTGTCGCGATACACTCGAATGCACGCGGTGGCAGGGTCAACAACTAACACCATTCGCGTCCCTGCATTGATCCACATTTGAGCCTTTGCTTCGACTTCAGACGATGAGTCATTAGGTGAGACGACTTCCGCCACCAGATCTGGGGCAAGCGGCACAAACTTCTTCAAATCACCAATCGATTCGATTCGGTCTTGCCGAACAAATGCGACATCGGGTGCTCGGACGGTGTCAGGATCAGTCGATATTCGAAATCCGGTTTCAGCAGCGAAGACGATTCCCAATTCGTTCTCGTCGACAAAGACACCCAGCAATCGATCAAGCCTTGAAGCGATCCAACCGTGTTCCCCTCCTGCGGGCGACATCATGCGAAGTTCTCCGTGAACAAGCTCATACCGATTCCCATCATCCGGCATTGCGAACAATTGATCAGCTGAAATGGAGTTCGGAACGGTCGACATGCTTTTCTCGAGAATCAGACAGTAGTTCCCTCATCATAGCCGATTCCACCACCGAGGCAAATTAAATCCCCCTCTGCTGTCGGTCGTCAGTTGGACAGCGTTGCTTTGGCTGCACGAAATTGATGTTCGGGAGTGGAAGGCTCCGTCCTCCCCAATTCGATAGTTTAGCTTTTTGCCCCGCACGGCTCGGACGGAGCCTCGGCCCTCCCGGCGATACGCCGACTTAAGGATAGGGCTGTGCAACTAGGTTTTTATGCAATGACTTTCACTCAGGCGATCCTACTTAGGCTTTACGCCAAACTGAATCCAGCTAGAGTGTTCGGCCGAATGGTAGACACGATGGGTTGCCTTGATGAAGTCATCGGGCTGTGCTTCGAAGATGTTGTCAACGTACTTCTGAGGATTTCGGTCGATCAGTGGAAACCAAGTGCTGTGAATCTGAACCATCACGCGGTGGCCTTTTTTGAAAGTATGCAGCACGTCCTGAAGCGGAAGGTTGATCTCGGCGATTTCGTTTGGCACGAAAGGCTCGGGGGTCTCGTAGCTATTGCGGAATCGACCTCGCAGAATTTCACTGCGAATCATCATCTGCATGCCGCCAAATTTGACGCTGGGGTCTGAGCCCTCAGTGGCAACGGCATCGTCTGGAAAAACATCAATCAATTTAACAATCCAATCGGCGGAACTGCCGGTCGTCGAAACGTTCAAATGAGCCAGCAGTTTCCCACTGATCGTCATGTCCTCGGATAGTGGTTGGGTTTGAAACGTCAACACGTCGGCTCGTTGGGAAGCATATCGCTGGTCGTCCGACATGTACCCACGCGGGGTGAACTGCAATTGAATGTCTTGCCGCTGCCGATAAGGAACCGGGTCGTCTGGATCACTAAGGAATTCATCAAATGCGGCAACGTTTTTGTTTTGACGAACGTTCGAATCGTTCGGATCAAGTCGCCCGCCGGCACTCAGATAAAGCCGCTGCTGTTCTACGCGTTCAGGTGGCCAAGATTTGAAGCCAAACCACTGTTGTTTCCCTGTGTCGTAGATCAGTGCTTCGTACTTTGGAGACGTGCCCTGCCCTTTCAAAAAATGCCGAAAGAACGGAGCTTCGATCTTACGCTGGTAAAAGTCTGACACATTCTTGCCGAAAGCGATCTTGCCGACTTTGGCGTACCGCTGCTTGAATGACCAATCACCGTGGCTCCACGGTCCCATCACCAACATGTTGAATGCGTTCGGATTCTGGTCTTCGATATGGCGATAGATGTTCAGCGGCCCGTAAAGATCCTCCGCATCGAACAGTCCGCCGACAGTCATCACATTGGCCGTGATGTTTTTTAAATGCGGAGCGATTGCTCGGTCCTGCCAGAAGGAATCGTAGTTTGGATGAGACTTGATCTGGTTCCAGAAAAAGTTGTCGGGCCCAAAGACGCGACCGGCCTGTTGCATGGTTCCCAGCCCCATGTAAAAACTCCAAGCGTCCGCCACCCGAGGCTGATAGTTCTTGTACCACTGACGTGTCGTGGGTCCATCATGTTGGTACCCAAAAGTCGAAGTCGCCAAAAAGTAACTCAATAAATAGGCGCCGTGATGGTGAAAATCATCAAAGAAGAAGTCGGAAATCGGTGCCTGAGGCGAAACGGCGACCAAGGCGGGATGATGATCAGGCAACGCCGCCGCACAATAGAAACCGGGGTACGAAATTCCCCACATGCCGACCTTGCCGTTGTGGTTGGGTACGTTTTTCAGCAACCAGTCGATCGTATCGTACGTGTCGCTGCTTTCGTCGATCGCGTTCGCGTCACTTGGGTCATTCCCGGGTATGTTCGGGCGCAGGTTGTCGTATTTGCCCTCGGACATCCAACGCCCGCGCACGTCTTGATGCACAAAAATGTACGTATCATTTTGGACGTGCTTCGACGGAGCGATCGAGAGTGGATATCGATCTGGCCCATACGGTTGCACGCTGTACGGAGTCCGAGTCATCAAGATGGGCCACGTCTGCGACTGATCACGAGGCGAGTAAACCGTCGTGTGAAGTAGCGTGCCGTCTCGCATCGGAATGCGGTACTCGTTTTTTGCAAATCGCTGTTCGATTGCCTGTTCCGGGGAGGTCACGCGTGCCTGCTGAAACCCGAAAACGAATCCAGCATTCGAAAACGTGGCGAGAAACCAGACAGCAAATAACGCAGCGATTCGCAGACGGCTCATCCGATGACCCAGTAAGAAAAAAGAACGACAGCGCAATAAAAACAGCGCAACGATACACGAAAGATCGATGTCGTTGCGCTAATTGTTGTGCAAACTTAGAGCGGCCGCGATTTTAACGCAAACGTGTTGCGGTTCAACTTGCAAACCGCGGATTGTGCATTATTCGACAACCGTGACGGTCGAGGCCTGAGACAGAATTTGAAAAACATCGGCGGCGTCAGTTGGATTAAGACCAATGCAACCGTGATGTCCCTCTGTGGCGTCGCCTTTCAATGCATGCATGCAAAGGCTGCCGGAAAGTCCGATCCAGTGAGGACCGTAGCCATTGAGCGGTGAACTGGGCGGGTACTCGTTGCCTGAAGCGTCACGCCAGCGAAAACCTTCGGCCGCTTTGGCCAAGACCTGATAGGTGCCGTTGGCCACGTCTCCGGAAACTCCAATGCGAATTGGAAACCGACCGGCATACAAGCCATCGCAGAAAAGCGTCATGACATTCGACTTCAAATCGATCGTCGCGTTGAATGGCCGATCAACCACTTTCAACGCAGTCCCGGGAGCCACCGAAGCAGGGTTTGAAATCTCGCTTCGATTAATGTTGTAGATCAACTGAGCCGGCACATTCCATCGTTTCGCCAGATCGACCAGCGATTCGTTTGCCGCAACGATGTAAGGCTGGTCGCGGAAGTGATGCTCCGAAGAAAAGATGACCTTGCCCGCCAACGCATCCAGCCAACCAAGCAACCGTTGCCGCTGCGGGCCGTCGGCCTCCTCTGTGCCGTAGAACCGCGACAATAACTTCAATGATTCCCGATAACGACCGTCGGCGACTAGGCGATCAACTTGTGCCCATGCCGCGTTCAAGGGAATCGAGGCAAGATCCGGCTCGCTGTTGGCAAGGCTGATGTTGAAATCGTCTTCGAGATCGATCGTCCGACTGCTGGCCAATTGATTCACTGATGAATCTCCTGCGCCGATCGATTGAGCTTTCGGGGTCACCGGTTCGGTCGATGCGAATTGGTAACGGCCTTCCGGTTTGATTTCCGGTGTTACTAGTTTTTCGGCAGGCTGAATTTCAAGCGTTTCATTCTCCTTCGCGTTGATTTTATCGGCCAAGAACTCATTCGTTGGTTTTTGTTTCAGCTGTTCCTCTAGGGCGTCGATCAAGCCTTGGTCACGATCTTTCTCAAGCATCTGCCGCTGGCGAAAGTCATCTGTCGCAGCGAGTGCCGCATCTTTCGCGGCGTCACTCAAATCTTTGCGACCGAGCTCTGGATAACTGAAAGACTGCACGTTCTCAGCGGTGGGAGCCGGTACTTTTAACGCTGGGCTCGAGACCACATCTGTCGTGGTCGATTGCGGTGAAGCTTGAAACGAGAACTTGGGCTCCGCACCGACAGAAGAAACAAGTTCGGGCGGTGTTGGCGACTTGGAAGCGGGTGCCTCAAAAGTCGGCGGGCTGATGGCGGCCGGAATCGTTTCGTCGACTAACAGGTCACTGCCATCAGAAATGTCCACGGCCGGAATCAGGCTCTCGTCGACCGATGATTCAGACGGATCCGAAATCTGATACAAACCCACCGACAGGCCAAGTAGCAATACGGCGACGAAGGTGCTTTTGAGAGATTGCATTGGTGTGACTCGAATAAATTGTTACGTTATCGATATGACTGCCGAAGACTACAGCGAATCATTGATCGATTGCCCGGAGTGCAAACGCTCGATTGATGAAGACAGCACCATGTGCCCAACTTGCGGTTACTTCCTAATGGAAAAGG
Organism: uncultured Pirellulaceae bacterium; assembly: GCA_937929805.1. Lineage (GTDB taxonomy): Bacteria > Planctomycetota > Planctomycetia > Pirellulales > Pirellulaceae > Mariniblastus. The sequence goes on along the minus strand of CALFUT010000015.1, from coordinate 14,244 downwards.
ACCGTCACCAGTCAGATGGTTTGTTCCAGTCTTATCGAGGATGTTTTATCGCGATCGCAATCCTGTTGATTCTGTTTTTCCTACTGCCAATGATCGGCCGGTTTTTCTTCTAAGGCTTCCCACGGGCTGCGGCGACGGATCTCCCCTGTGCCGCGTGGATCGTAGCAATTTTTCGAAATGGCTCGAAGATCAATCAAACCTCGCTTTTCACGGGGTTTTCGCGTGATAGCACACTCGCCGAGCGTCGAACCGTCCCGAGCGAAACGTTATATCTTTCATGTTCTGAAATTTTGATTGCGGCTTTCATGAAAAGTCGTTCAATCGGCCGAAAAATTGTTGCACAACTCGTTGAAGCAACAACAATAGTTAACGGGCAAGAAATATTCATTTCGTTTTGCGTTGGATGGGTCCGGAGGCTACTTGCTCTATGACCGCCACAGACCACATTTTTAGTTCAAGGAAGACAGGACAAGATACCCGCTCCTAAGCCGCGTTGATTGGTAATTGGAGTGATCCGTGAGAGACTCAGATGAATCAACGTCCCCAATCGACGACATCAAAAAATTCTGACCTTGATCAGCAACGAGCGTTTTATCTTCAAGCTCGTGAGATCGTGGGGGATTTGTTTCAGCCCAAGCCATGGCGGTTCTGGACGGATTTCGTTATTTCTACGGTCAGCGCTTACGTGCTGGCGAGTATTTGGCTTGCTCTGCCGATGACTTCGCCGGTTGCTTGGATAGCATTTTTTGCCGGAGGGGTTTTGTTGTACCGAGCGTCGATGTTCATTCACGAATTGGTTCATCTACCGGCCAACCAGATGAAATGGTTTCGTCGCACGTGGAACTTTTTCGCTGGAGTCCCCATGATGGTGCCGTCGTTCTCCTACGCTAGTCACCTGCACCATCACAGCAGCCGGCACTACGGAACGGAACATGATGGTGAGTACCTGCCGCTGGCCAGTGGGTCATTCAAAGACATTTTGATCTTCCTGACGCAAGTCGTTTCGCAGCCCATTCTGGTGTTCTTCCGATACGCGATCGGCACACCACTTTCATTCCTTCATCCTAGCTTGCGGAAGTGGACGCTGACTCACGCCAGTTCGTTGGTGATCAATTTTCAGTATCAGAAAGAGCTCAAGCCGACCGGGCAATCTCGGTCGGACACGTTTTGGGAGCTGTTCACTTGTTTTCGAGCTTGGGTGATGCTCGGGTTGGTCCTAGCCGGAATCATGCCGTTTGTTCGTCTGCCCAAGATCTTCCTGCTGGCGATTTTTGCATTGACGCTGAACCACATTCGGACCTTGGCCGCGCATCGCTACACCAGCGAAGGCGAAACGATTTCTCACTTGGATCAGTTTCTCGATTCAACCAACGTGACGGGCAATTGGCTGACTGAGCTATTGTGCCCGCTCGGTTTGCGTTTCCACGCGCTTCACCACTTGTTCCCGAGAATTCCGTATCACAATCTTGGGATTGCTCACCGGCGTTTGACCGCCCAGTTGCCGGCGGACTCGGTGTACCACGATGCGACCTACCCGTCTATTTCGTCGGCGATTGGCGACTTGGTGAAAAACGTTCGCTCGCATGAACACGATCAGGCGGCCTGAGCGGTTGAGCGTGTTCTGGAAGCGTCAAAGACTCTGTGGGCGGGGTTCTAAGCTAACACTTCCAAGCCGAGCGTGAATTCTTCCCAGCCCTCGCACGTGCGTTTCTTAGACCTTGACGAATCCGCTCGTCGCTTCGGACCGAGGTATCTTCGGGTTACGCGTTTGGACAATAAAGTCGATGCAAGCTTGGCAAGCGAAGAATCCCGCGTAAATGTTTGACAACGACGCAAATTGCAATCAACATACGCAACGTCGAGCATGAAAATCCCCATTACTCATTGACCGTCATTTGGCAGCGATTAACGTCTGTTCTGCTGGATTAGCCTCCAGCAGAAATTGTAATTCTTTTGCAGCTGATTTCCGAATCTTAAGGTGAGCCAAAGCAGGGAGTCATTTCTCTGCGTCGTTCGGTTCGGATCTATCTAAAACTTAGCCGTCTGGTGCAAATGTTTGTTTTGTTTAACTCTACTGACACAAAATCTCTTCAAGATCAAATGACTAAACTTAAAGTTTTGGGATCGTCGATCTTCGTCTGCATGGTTTTTTTATTCTGTCCATTCGAGGCAGAAGCGAACGAGTATCGATTCACGAGCTTGTATTCCAACGCGGATGGACTGAGTGGGTTTACTACTCCAGCCATCAATGACAATGGAGTAGTCACCTTTCGTGCGACGCGTGATGGAAATCGAGCGATTTTCTCAGGCGACGGAGACAGCGTTACTACCATTGCCGAACTTGGTGCTTCATTCGACGGGACAAGTTTCGAAGAATTTGGTCGTTTCCCAGCGATCAACAACGAAGGCACTGTCGTGTTCAAAGCGACTCTAGGCACTGATGTACAAGGCGTCTACACGGGGAATGGTGGTTCACCGTCCACGATTGCAGACACAGCTGGGCCGATTCGAACTAACCTAGTGGGTGATTTTGGTGTCGCTGATATCAACAATTCGGGAACAGTCTTATTTGCTGCGGGGTTGGATGCGGGCGGATCGGCGACCTTCACTGGTAGCGCGAGCGAGGCCTTGATGCAAGTTCTGGATATTTCGCCGTCCAGTCCATCGATTAATGACTCTGGTGTGGTTGGCTACGGTTTCAATGGCGATGTATTCACCAGACAAGGAGATACAGTAGTCAACCTGACTTCCAGCACGCCACGATTCACATTCGTGGGCAGCGTAGACATCAACAATCAAGGAACCGTTGCATTTGTATCCATAAATGAGGGCGTTTTTACGCTCGCCACAGCGGACTCACAGGGTGTTACCATCGTCGCGGATAACTCGGGCGTTTTCAGCAGCGTAAGCCTAGAGCCAGCAATCAATGACCAAGGTGACATTGCCTTTTTAGGTAATCTTGACGCTACGCTCGGCCTCTTCGTTGGTGGCGATCCTGTGAATGATCGTGTCATCGTGGAGGGAGACCCGTTGTTCGGTTCAACGTTGTCTAGCCTCCGATCTGGCTTTTTTCGACACGGATTTAACAATCGAGGGCAGTTTGCATTTGCATATCGACTTGAGAATGGCCAGTCTGGCATTGCCGTCGCGACCGCCGTTCCAGAACCCAGCACAGCACTCCTTTTGGTGATGTTTTCAAGCGTTGCTTTCTCTGTGACGCGTCGAAAAACTATTCTCATTTGAAGGGTGTAGCCGGACGACGACATTTTCAGGCACGAGCAGAGGGCCTGCCAAAGTGCGTTCGAACGGTGAAGCCGATGCAGTTTCGTACGGGCCCTTCGCCAAGCCGGTGGATGAAAAAAGGTACCGACCGAGGACCTTAAACGTGTCGGAAGATCTAGGAGGGGTGGAACTTAAGCGCATTCCCTTTAAGTCTAGCGGTTTTTCCCTGCTTTGGACTCGGTTTTCACAACGCCACAGACGCGATAGTTAAGTGCAACATGCACTAGTTGGTATCGTCCAAGAACTCTTGGTGAAGGGCGATCAAATCCTTGCAGTCACCTGTATCGGCTTTCTTGACGGCAGAAAGGTAAGCGTCTCTGGCAATACTTTTTTCAACACCAATCGTCTCTTCTGGCCATTTAACTAGTGGATGGTCGTTCTGTTTCAGAAAGATGTTTCCGAGCAATCGAGACCACCGCCCGTTGCCGTTGAGGAAAGGGTGAATGCGAACCGCTTCGAAATGAATCCGCACAGACAACTCGAACAAGTCATAAGTCTCATTCTCGATCCAGAAGGCAATGTCACCTTCCAGCTTGTATAGCTCCGTTTGGATATTTTGCCACTTGCATCCGATGTTGAGATCTTCTTGGCGAAACTTGCCGGCGTATTCCCAAACATCGCAAAACATTTCCGCGTGAAGTTTTTGAAACCAATTCAAATCAAAGGGGGCCAGTTTTGTCGATGGCTTGGCACCCAAGTATTTGACAATTGGCTTGAGGATATTCTGCGCTTCCGCGATGTTAAGTTGTTCGCGGGTTTTGATTGACTTGTCTTTGAGATGAGACGGGTCAATCGGCGTTTCGCCTTCAATGGGATCCCAAGTTGCCATCGGTTAAAAACCTACATAAAAAGCATGTCGACTCGAAGAAGCTACAACGGTATCGGGATAGGTTCTACGCCCAAAGCTTTCGACGGGATCCAGCCATTAACTTATGAACCAATTGCGAAATCATCCTTTCGATTTCCTTCGGCCCGACAGCTTGAGACTCCAAGCCAGATGTGCCCTGAACCATCCCAACCAACTCGCGAGCCTTTTTAACAGCTTGCTGCTGGAGAATTTCGTAGCTGTCGACTTCGTCAGCAAATTCAATATCCACGCTAAGCGCATCGGCAATCGCAGCAACATTCGCAAACGTCGCATGCTCAACGCCCTTCTTAAAGATGGCTTTCAGCGTAGAGACCGGTACTCCACTACGCTTAGACAGTACTTCAAAAGTCATTCCCAACTCTTGGCGTCGTTTATCTAATTTCTCAGTGAAGTTCATTTTGAAACCACTAATTAGCTCAAAAAATGACTATTATTCTGCTTAACAATACTATTAAATAAACGATTTTGAGTCAAAAACGTACAGTTTTATGAACCTTTTTCCAAGAAAAGGTTCGCCATTCGGCGAAAAACCGAGCTTTTTATCGAAAATAATCGCACGCGTTCCAGCAACGCTTGGACTGAACCTGAATCAACTTCCGGATGAAGATGGCAAAACCGAGATGCGATCCAGTCGTTTCCCATCTCCATCAAGTTGCGCTACCACGCGCTTCACCATTTGTTCCCGAGGATTCCGTACCACAAGCTATCCGTCGATTTCGTCGGCGATACAAGACTTGTTGAAAAACGTTCGCTCGCATGAACACGATCAGGCGGCTTGAGCGACTGAGCGTGTTCTGGAAGAGTCAAAGACTATTTGAGCGAGTGCTGAGCTGGCCCTCCAAGACGAGCTTGAATTCTTCCCAGCCCTCGCACGTGCGTTTCTTGTGCCTCGACGATTCTGTGTATCGGATCAATCGTTTTGCGTTTGTGAGTCCAGTGCGACGTTTAAGTTCAGAATCCAATATGCAATCAACACAAACCTAAAGCCTAGCGAGTCAATCAGATGGCAAGGCCAAAATAGGTTTTTTAACCGAAGTTTGGGGATTCGTTCGAATCTGTTATGCTAACAATGACCAGATGTGTCAGGCTTCCATTCGAAAGTGAAGTTCAACCAAGGTGAATAACCATGAGCAGCAAATCAAAAATTGAATGGACGGACGCAACATGGAACCCGGTGCGGGGCTGCACGAAAGTTAGCCCGGGATGTAAGCATTGCTATGCCGAAACGTTTGCCGAACGGTTTCGCGGTGTCTCTGGCCATCCGTACGAATTCGGATTTGACTTAAGATTGGTTCCTCACAAGTTGGCGGAACCGATGAAGTGGCGAAAGTCGAAAATGATCTTCGTTAACTCAATGAGCGATCTGTTTCATCCTGATGTTCCGGACTCATTTATCGTTGCAGTTGCCAAGACGATGGCATCTGCTGATTGGCACACTTATCAGGTGCTAACTAAACGTGCGGAAAGACTCACGGCATTGCTTGCGACAAAGCTCAAATTTGTCGCGAAAAAGAAGCATATTTGGTGGGGTGTAAGTGTTGAAAATAAAAAGCACGGCATCCCGAGGAACGAAGCGCTTCGAAAGTCTATCGCCGCTGTAAAATTCCTCTCTGTTGAACCTTTGCTAGAAGATCTAGGCAAAATCAAGCTCAAGGGAGTTGATTGGGTAATCGTTGGAGGCGAGAGCGGACCAGGTGCTCGTCCTTTAGAAAAGAGTTGGGTCGTGTCTTTGCGCGATCAATGCGCCGAGGCTTCAGTGCCCTTCTTCTTCAAGCAATGGGGCGGTGTTCAGAAAAAGCGCCACGGCCGGCTGCTTGACGAGAAGACCTATGATGAAATGCCGACACATCGACCTGCTCAATACGCTTTGGATGAAAGTGTCCGAAAGGATTTGATTCGAGAAACCTCCGCTTATGCTCAGGAAGAATGGGCGCTCAAGTCCATAACTCTAACGGGTAATGTAAGTTGACACATAAAGCAGACGGCCAGTTTTTCGAGGAAAAGCGAAATTGGTCTAGGCGAAAAGACGAAATTCTTCGTTGCTATCTCTCCGCCTATATCCCGAAAATCATGAACCTTAAGAAACCTGTCATCATCATTGATGGGTTTGCTGGACCAGGACTGTTTGAAGACCAGAGCCGTGGTTCACCTTTGATAATCTGTAATGCAGTGAAGGACGCTCTTTCGAAAAATCTTCGTGCTCGACAGAAACTGCGCGTTGTTTGTATCGAAAAAGACAAGGAGATTTTCGCAAAATTAGAATCAAATCTTAAACATTTTGAATTTGCGTCGGCAAAGCACGGGAGTTTTATTGATTTCGCCGACAAGATCGCCTTGGTCGCTAAAACACACAGCCTCTTTCTTTATGTCGATCCATTCACGGTCAGGGGGTTGGTTTGGGAGGAACTTGATCGTATTTATTCGTCACTAGACTCAGGATCAAGCGTTGAGGTTCTGCTCAACTTAAACTCTCAGAGCTTTATTCGAGAAGCTCTATCAGTTCTGAAGACAGACTTGTCGGGTATGGACGATGAAACCAGTGGTGACGAGCAAGTCATCGGTGATACCCAAATCGCGACGCTGAATTCAATCGCCGGCGGAACTTGGTGGAAAGAGTTGATCCTGGAAGGGCTCGATTTCCCATCAACAATAACTGAGTTCTCGCGCCGTTATTGCGAGCGAATGAAACGCCGTTTTGCGGAAGTCGTATTCCATCCAATCAAGGCAAAACCACACCACACAGTTGCCAAGTATGATTTGGTTTTTGGGACACGCCATGTAGATGGCCTGAAACTTATGAACGACGAAATGGTCAAAAGCAGACGTGAACTCGCAGATATGGCGCTTCCGAAGGAACCCACGTTGTTTGAGGTTCGGTCAGAAGAGTTGGTGCCTGACGTCCACCGACTACCGCAGATTATCCTTGATATTACCGTAATTCCGAGCACGCGCAAGGAAGTAATGGCGGCGGTTGTTAAATCACATTTTTGTGAGTTCCATCAAACTGAAATTCGACGATGCATAGCGACACTGCTTGCGACCAATCAACTCAAGTCAGATTCGAGCTCATCCCGAATCAACGACGAAACAAAAATCTGGACGACAAAGTCATTGTGAGTAAAACTTAATTCTGTTGTCGTCCCGATTATTTGGCGGCGACGAACGGGGGACGAGTTCAATCAACCGTTTCTCTCTTCGGTCAAGTAGACCGAGGATGTGGTTTTGCTGGGTCGACGTCCCCGGTTGATGAATGACAAGCAAGCAGCCAACCACTGCTCGGTACACACCGACAAGGGCGTCTCAATCAAGGAAGCTGTGCTACGCCGGGCACCAGCATCACGAATGATTGCAGGGGAATTTGCCAGCTTGTTGCAGGTGATTGGGCGGCTTGCGAACGGCCTAGCCTGCTTCGCGGTGTCAATTCCGTGCCTCCAAGTTCAGGCATTAGGTCGGAGGCTTGGAAGGTAACCGCGAAGAACGCGAACAGCACGAAGTTGGGGTCGTGATGGTCTTCGTGTGCTTCTTTTCTTCGTGGTTTTCTAATTGTGTTGCGGGGGCTGCTTTCTCGGATCGAAAGGCGACGGTCAGGATTCCCGAAACGCAGAGACGCGAAGAGCGCCGAGTGGAAGCGAATCGTTTTGCAGCGGTCGTTGTTTTGAAAACCGCGAATGAACGCAAATGAACGCGAATCATTGAACATGGCATTCGCGTCGATTGGCATTCATTCGCGGTTCCAGTGGAGCTTTTTCTGTCACATTGACCAAAGTCGCGGCTTTGCTGGGTCGGCGTCCTCGGGTGATGGATGACGAATGATTGCAAGGGAATTTGCCAGTATTTACAGGCGATGCTCAAGCGACTGAAGCCGCTACTACGAACGGCGCGACCGCGCGAGTGAAACGATTGCCATTGGCGTTAGGCAACGTCTACGAGAGCTTTACTTTCAATATCTGGCCAGCCGATAGATCAAGCTCTTTTGAGAAAAAAATATTCGTCTGCTGAGGCTGAAGCCGCACTTTCGTTTCGAGCCGGCGACCGTCGATGGTGGCTTCCGCTTTCGTGATTTTGACGTCAGGGGCTGTGTCGAGCGTCAACTCCTTCAATGTTTGTTTGCCGTAACGGAGTTCCACAGCATTCTCCTGTCGACCGCCCTGCACGTTCTGGACGAAACGCCCCCAGCCTTCCGCCGTGGTGAAGGCAGCTCGGAAATCGTTTTGCTGCAAACCGGGAAGGGTTAATTTAAATCTGTCCCTTTTTCAATCAGCCGACAGCTTCTTGCGAATGGTTTCCAGCCGCTGTTTCAACTCAGATTCGAAACCACGATCGACCGGTTCGTAGTAGACTCGATCGATCCCCAGATAATCCTGCGCCGCAACTCCGTCGGGCTCTTTGTGCGAAGAACGATAACCCTTGCCGTGCCCCAGTTCGGCCGCTCCTTTGTAGTGAGATTCTCGCAAGTGTTTGGGAACCGGTAGCACTCGCTGTTCACGCACGTCAGCACGAGCCGCGCTGATGGCGGACGTGGCGGCATTCGATTTCGGTGCGCAGGCTAGGTAAGTCACCGTCTGCGAAAGAGTCAGCTGGCATTCGGGCAAACCAATTTGCTCGCATGCCTGTGAGCAAGCCACCGTTAGCGGCAGCGCATGAGGATCCGCGTTGCCAATGTCTTCGCTGGCTAGAATGATGAGGCGGCGGCACAAGAAGCGAATGTCTTCGCCTCCTTCGAGCATCCGGGCAAGCCAGTACAAACCGGCGTCCGGATCGCTACCACGAATGCTCTTGATCAGCGCACTGGCGCAGTCGTAATGTTCGCTGCCGGTTGGATCGTACTGAACGGCTCGCGTCCCCACTGCGTTCCGCATCGATTCTAGGTCGATCTGAATTTGGGCCTTCGCATCGTTCGGATCTGCTGCCGCGATTACGGCGGTTTCGAGGATGGAGAGACTCTTGCGAGCGTCGCCGTCACAAATGTTCGCAAGATAATCCAAAGCTTCCGAGTCAATTGCGATATCCCGCATTCCCAAGCCTCGGTCCGGATCATCGAGGGCTCGTTGAATCACTTGTTTGATCTCTACGTCACTGAGCGGCTGAAATTGAAAGACTTGGCTGCGGCTGACAAGGGATCCGTTAACTGCGAACGAAGGATTGGAAGTCGTGGCTCCGATGAGCGTCACATTGCCGTCCTCGACATCGGCCAGCAAAGCATCTTGCTGGGTTTTGTTGAAGCGATGGATCTCGTCGATGAACAACAAAGTGCCGCGGCCACCAGTCGCCACTCGATCGCGGGCATCCGCTAAAACTTCTCGTAAATCTTTGACACCGTGCATAATCGCACTAAGTTGTTGAAAATGTCGCTTGGTTTTGTGCGCCAGAATGCGGGCCAGCGTAGTTTTGCCAGTTCCCGGAGGGCCAAAAAAAAGCACAGAACCTAATCGATCTTTACTTACAAGTTTGTGCAGTAGTTTTCCCTGGGCCAAAAAGTGCGTCTGCCCGAAAAACTCTTCTAAAGTCGTTGGGCGCAAACGTGCCGCTAATGGTTTCGTCGCATCCATTGCTGCTTTTTCACTGGCATCGAACAGTGACATGATTTGCACCTGTTTGGGAAAAAGGCTTTTGTGCGAATTTAGAAATCACTGGCCGTCACGTGCACGGATCGGTTAATTGTGTGCTAAACTACGGGTTCAGCGTGTTGACGCCGCTGCGACAGGCGTCCTTGTTTGCTGACGCGTTATTTTGATTCCAAGATCGACTAGTTCAGACATATGCATACTACCAAAAATAAGGTTTCCAAGTGCGTGATGGCTCGCATCACTCGCCAAGGAAAGGCTTACCAAGAGAATTTTACACTTCGAAAGTACAAGACTTGGACAGCGGCTGAGAAAGCTGCTCAGAAGTGGGTTAAGAAGATGTTGCAGGAGCTGCCGCCACCGACACCGCGTAAAGGTCGAATGACCAAGCGAAATCAATCTGGCATTGTCGGCATCTGGCCGCGACTGTCGACTCACAAGCGAGAAGGTCAAGAATATCAGTACTGCCGTTGGTACGCTCGGTGGCCCGAGTGCCCGTTGAAGGGCGGCATTAGTTTTTCCGCCGAGATGTTTGGTGACGAAGATGCGTTTGCGATGGCCTTCTTGGCCTTAGACAACGAGACCGTCGACCGTGAGTGGATCAAGAAGAAGATGAAAAGCTTCAAAGGCACCAAAAAGTACAACGAAGTACTCAGCAAGAAAATGCTTTCGTTCGAATAACCACGTTCGAACAAGAGACCGCATTGAAAACAAAAAACGGGCCAGAGCAATGAGTGCTCTGGCCCGTTTTGTTTTCTGTTACAAATGCCGCTTGTTGATTGATCAAGCCACTGTTGTTGAGATCGATACCATCTTTGCTTGCGTAATCAACGGAAGTGAATTTCGACTACCAACCGCGACCGCAACTGCTTCCATAGCCGCCACCGTAGTATCGTGGCGAGTAAACCGGCTGCTGGTAGTATTGAACCTGTGGCACGAATTGTTGTTGCTGTGGATAGTATGTGGGCTGTTGATAGTAGTTCGCGCCATAACTGTATGTCTGGCCTTGGCCACGGCCGTAGTAGTTGCGCCCCTGATTATTGCTGATTGCGCGACCAGCGACGCCGCCAACTAGGCCACCTAGGATGATGCCTGCTGCCGCTTCGTTATTCTGATTTCCGACGATGCCGCCAATAACCGCTCCGGCAACTGCGCCTCGCCTTGTCAGTTGATCTTGAATGAGTTGAGCATCGGCGGGGGCGGCCAAAGAGATGACGGTCAGCAAGCCAAGAGCGATTCGAAACAATTTCATGATTATTCCTGCGGTGTGATGGGGTTTCGGTCATCGTCGGCTGCGCAGCGCATGCGGAGCGAAGTGAGGTTCGGACGACGTTATTCAATTTCGAAGTCTAACGCACACACGATCAAAACCGAAAGTTTAGTCTCTCGATTTTATCGCGATGCTAGCGGCGCGGTCGATAAATCCTTGGAGACAGGAGCCTGAGCGTTTTTCACCCAAACGACGACTTACCATAGGAAAACGCGGCAGATTGGCCTTCGTTCCGGGCTATTTGAAATGATGAGTTTTTGTGGGCAAGGATTTTTTCAGATTTTTGAATCCAAGCAGAAGTGCTCTTCGAATAAGTAAACAGTTGTAAATTGGACGTCGTGGCCACGATGATCGATTCAACTTTTTACAAGCAAAAAATCTGAATTTAAAGGTAGTGAAATGTTTAAGTCGTTTTTCTCGTTAAGTGTGGCAGTTGCCGTTTTGACTTGCTCCCCCGTTTTGGCTCAATGCCCTCACGCGACACAGCAACAAGCTGCGGAACAAGTGTCTCAAACGGTGCCCGTCCAAATGGTCTCCGCAATCGTGATGCCTGAAGGAAAGGATATCGTTACCACGGCGGTTGAAGCGGGCTCGTTCAAAACACTGGCAGCTGCACTCGGGGCGGCTGATCTTGTGGGAGCACTTCAAGGCGAGGGCCCGTTTACCGTGTTCGCCCCGACCGACGACGCATTTGCCGCTTTACCAGCAGGGACGATCGATACTCTGTTGAAGCCGGAAAGCAAGGAAAAATTGCAGGCAATTCTGAAGTACCACGTCGTGTCGGGCAAAATCATGGCAGGTGATGTGTTGAAGGCGGCAGAGGTGGAGACACTTCAGGGTTCAAAAGCGCCAGTTGGTTTGACCATTGGCGGTGCAAACATCGTAAAGACAGATATTGTCTGCTCGAACGGTGTAATTCACGTGATCGATGCGGTTATTCTTCCGCCGTCCGAGTAAATGATTGGTCACACATTCATTTTCTCATTATTCGCTTCGCGTGATTTATGTAACGAAAAGAACTTTGCCCGAATATTTGCTAGTTAGAATAGGAAGAGGCGACAAGTCCGCAGTATCTGATTGCATTGATCAGTACGGCGGACTTGTTTATTCATTGGCAAAGCGTTTGACGACACGTCAAGCTGATGCAGAGGATGCGGTGCAGGAAATTTTTATCTCACTTTGGAAATCAGCGAATCGGTTTGATCCCTCGAAAAGTTCGGAAGCAACCTTTGTCTCGATGGTTGCGCGTCGCAGGTTGATCGACATGAGCCGCAAAAAGCAAAAGGGTATCGAAACGGTAGAAGCTGATTCGATCGATCAGACTGACCAGTCGGCGGGCAGCGACCCAACTAGGCGGGCGGAGCTGAGTGACGATGCCGGAAAGGTGTTGCAAGCACTTAATGAGTTGTCCGATCAGCAACAAAGAGTGATCAAACTGTCTGTATATGATGATCTGACTCACCCTCAGATTGCGGAACGAATGGATCTGCCGCTAGGAACGATCAAGACGCACATTCGCCGTGGGTTGATTCATCTTCGTGAACGTTGTTACCACTTTGCTGCGACTGATGGGGGAGGGAATGGCCGATGACGCAAACTCCCGACAACAAGCGTGAACGATGTGAGGATCTGCTGATCCAAGCGGCTCTTCATGGATTGGATTCAAACGAGCGACAAGAGCTGGACGACCTGATTGAGCTGCTCGACATTTCCGACAAAGACCGTTTTGATTTTGTGGTTGGTGCGGTCGACGCGGCATTGCACGAAGCGGACTCGAAGGCCTCGTCAGAAAGTCTACCCGATCATCTGCGTCGCCAAATTATTAGCGATGCCGGTCATTACATTGGAGATCGCAAATCGGGTAATAATAAATCGGTAGATGACTCAAATCTTAAACCGATTAACTTATCAAATCATAGAGACGCACGACTTTCGGTTCACAGCGGTGATTCGGTTTGGTCAATGCGTGAGATTGTGTTGACGTTCGTGACAGCTGCCAGCCTGATGTTTGCGTTGGCCAGTTTTTCGCTGCTGAGCAACTCAGGCTTCCGCTCGATGGGGGCGGCCACATCGGTTGAAGCTCAGTTGGCCGCACTTCGTGAGGATGAACCGAGTGATTTACGGGTGGTGTCGTGGACGAATCCGACGGATGACGGGGCCTCGAAAAACGCCTCAGGAAAAGTGATTTGGAGCGACGATCGTCAGTCAGGCTTCATGGTTTTTGAGGGCTTAGAAGTAAACGACCCGAAAGTACAACAGTATCAATTATGGATTTTTGACAAATCGCGCGATGATACGTTGCCGGTTGACGGGGGTGTTTTTGATATCGCTGCGACCGGAAAAGTGATCGTGCCAATTGACGCGAAACTGTCGATTTCAGAGGCGACGATGTTTGCCGTCACGATTGAACAACCGGGTGGCGTCGTGCAATCAAAACGTGAACGTTTGCCGCTGCTGGCACAAGTCGTGCGGCAGTAAAAAGCTTAATGCGTGACCAAAAACACGATCAGCATGCAGGCCCAAACGACATCTAGAAAGTGCCAATAACTGGCGCAGTTGTCGACCGCCCAATGACGCTCGTGATCGTATCGATTGCGGAACGCCTGAAAGATGACAAAACCGAGGAAGACAATGCCTCCGACAACGTGCAAGGCGTGAATGAACGACAACGTGAACGACATGCCGTACACTTTGGTCGACCCATCATCTTGGCTGAAGTGAGTTGCCAGCAGGTCGTAAAGTCCAAAGCTTTGCAAAGCCGTAAACGCAATCGCACCGGCCATAGCGAACAAGAGCCAACGACGAAAGAGGCGTTGTTTCTCGCGTCGAACCATACGGCAGGCGCGATGCAGGAAGATGCTTGTGAAAACCAGCAGGATCGTGCTAACCCAGAACGTGTTTGGGATCCGAAGGTTTTGGTACGCGTCGGGACCTTGAGTCAAGATTGAGCCCGGGATCGCGTTGGGCACCGGATTGAACGCCTGATCACGTACCGTGATGTAGGTAATCAGGCTGGCGACGAAGAACATGCCCAACGAAGCAATGAAAAGGTAAAACAGCAGTTTAGCCTGATAAAGTTCGGGCCTTGCTGGGATCAGATTGATCGACTGTTTTAACATTACTTACCGTTGGCGAAGTTCAGTGACCTCGAACCGCTACGGCGCGGTAACTACTTCGGGTCGAGGGAACGCGTCGATGGTGTTCTGGTACTCCGACGTGTCTGTAAGAGTCAAACCGATGAAAAGGCTGACGAACAACAC
>CALFUT010000014.1 GCA_937929805.1 uncultured Pirellulaceae bacterium | reverse complement strand
TCATCAAGGCAGCCGACTTGGCGATATCTTGCTGCGGAGCCAAGCTAGTCTTTTCAGGTTTCGTTTCGACCCTGTTTGGTTCATCGGTCGTTGGCTGAAAACTGTTTGCAGCCGCTTGAAACGAATTGTCAACTGGCTTGGGCGCTGACCGCAATGTAGGCTTCGGCGCGACCATTCGCGGTTGAGCAATTTCAGGGGCAATTCTAGGTCGGAGGCTGTTAGACCCTACTGCCACGGAAAAATCCGTTTTAACTTTCGGCACCGTGGTGACTGGCTCAAACTTTGTCTCATCAGGCTTGAATTCGCCGACTTGTTTATTCGGGTCGCGCTTCAGCACATCGGGACGCTGTTTGCCTTCTTGTTCAAAAATCGACGACCGAGGTTCGAACGAGTTCACGGTCGGATTCTTCGTTTCTAATGATCGCTTCGGTTTCACGGTCTCTCTCGCGATAATCTTCGGCATCGGAGTCTCGAGGTTGCCGACGAAAAGGTTCTCACGGGTGGGCCTTATGCGTCGCCTGATTTTGTTCGAATCAATTTTATCTCCGGGCTTTAAACCTAAGCGGTCCAAAATCTCATCGTGACTTGAGATACTTTTCGGCTCAGGCGCTGCTTGGGATGTCGATTCCACTTTTTGAAAGTCGACTGGCCTAACCCGTCGATCCGTTCGCACTGGCTCGGGTGCAAAAGGTTTGAGCACAACCGGCTTGGGCGCAGTTGGCTTCAAAGGAACGTGTTGGGGCGCAACCGCTTTTTGAATCGTCGGCTTGGTCGAAGCGAGGTTCGTCGCCGCGACGCGCGGCGCGGGATTGGTTGCTATTCTTGGGCTGTGCTGGTTCGGCGGGGCCGCGTAAGCGGGACTGCTGGCCTGTGCCGTTTCGAACGATGGATTTGCGGGCGGACCATTGGGCCAAACCGCTTCTGCAATCGGAGCGATGCGAACGTGATCGGGTATCGGCCTGCCCTGCCCCGTGATTCGATAGTACGCGACGTAGACGAACAGACCCAGCAGCACCGCGACCAGCAGCAGACCAATCTGGGCGTCGCGAAACATCGATGAATTCGAATTAGGAGCGAACGGGTCTCTCATGGATCAAAGCATCCGTGCGATTAAATAAAACGCCCTAGGCAAACATTTTGACTTGGCACATGCCCTGCGCAAAACAGAAAGCGCGCAGAGGCAACCGATGACTTATACAGAAACCAACGCGCGTCCAAAAGCCGAATCATTCGACGCTGTGAAGGTGGGAAAACCTTCGCTTCTGAATCCTGAAAGTAGCCAGCTTTACGCAACGCGTTCCGCAACCCGCATTTTCGCACTGCGGCTGCGAGGATTGCTGTCTAGTTCCTCGGGCGATGCCATGATTGGCTTACGCGTTAGCACTTTCAGGTCAAAACCGGCGTTCATGGCCGGTTGAGCCAATGAATGTTTGACGATTCGGTCTTCGAGCGAATGGAAGCTGATCACCGAGATTCGGCCGCCCACCGCTAGCACTTTCGGCAGACGCTCCATCGCCACACTCAGCCATTTCAGTTCCTCGTTGACCGCGATTCGCAACGCTTGAAAGGTGCGCGTCGCGGGGTCGATCGAGTGATTTTTGGATCGCGGCACGCAACGCCGAACCAATTGAGCCAGCTCAATCGATGTCCGAATCGGAGCGTCCTGCCGTGCGGCAACAATTTTTCGCGCGATACGCCGGCTGAGTCGTTCCTCTCCGAACTGGTAGATTAAATCTGCCAGATGTTTCTCGCTGAGCCGATTCACCAACTTCCACGCAGCTTCGCCCGCCAAAGGATTGAACCGCAAGTCCAGCGTCCCATCGCTTTGATAGCTAAACCCGCGATCACGGTCTTCTAACTGGTCACTCGAAAGCCCCAGATCCAGCAGAATCGAATCCACATGGTCAATCCCCAGCGCGTGAAGGTGCTCGGGGATATCCGCGTAGTTGGCATGGATCAGCGTCAAACGAGGATCATCAATTTTCTCGCTGGCTTCTTCCACCGGGCCCGGATCACGATCAAACGCAATCACTCGCCCGGATTCGCCTACTTTAGCCAGCAAACGCAACGTGTGGCCGGCACCGCCCAACGTACCATCAACGACGATATGCCCCGGCGCAGGCTGCATCGAGTCGATGACCTCTTCCGGCAGAACGGGAATGTGAACGGTTGAAGGAGTGGTCAAGGGAATGGCCTGAAGCAGCAACGGTTAGGATTTGCACAACATAAGTTACCGGATGAAGCTCCAAATCATTCGGGAAACACCGACGATCAAGCATGTCCACTAAGTAACGTATTTATCCGCAGATCCTTAGGAGAAAACGAACCGGTCATTCTGTCAGCATTCGCCACAAAAGCAACTCGCAAAACATCCTGTCTTACGAGAAGCGATGGCACCGATTGACGAATCGCCTACCGGCACCCGTTCACCGAACTCCGTGGCGTCGTGCCTAGAATTCTCGGCAAACAAATGTCATCCTGTGACCAGATATGACACTGCATCTGCCGAACAAAGGGTGAACACAGAGGACGTATCGCTGAGACCGTTCCTCAAAAATTTTCTCCGAAGCTGGCTGCCAGATCCAATTTCAAATTCAGTTTGTATCGCGAGCCACAGAACATATCCGATTGAGTCGGGCCGTCAATTCACGATCACACAAATTCTCAAAAGTGAAAAAAGACTCGGGGTTTTCAGTGCTGTCGAGTGCTTGCATCGAATCCGGAGCAGCGAAAATCGCGTTTGCTGCCACGGTCACGACCGCTGCTAGATGAACCTTCGGGCAGATTCGGGTCCGGGCTACTGCCGATGGGGAAAAAATCGTAAAACACTCCAAGCACTCGCAAACTTTGGAAATCCATGACTGAAATTAGCTCAGACGCACAGCCGAACCCGGCGTTGCTGCAGACCGACCACTACGATTTTGACCTGCCCAAAGAACTGATCGCGCAGCACCCGCTGCCTCAGCGACAGGACGCTCGCTTGATGACGATTGATCGATCAACCGAAACGATCGACCATGCCCACGTGCGTGACTTGCCTGAGATCCTGAAGCCGGGCGATTGCTTGGTGCTGAACAACACGAAAGTGATTCCCGCCAAACTGGTTGGGTATCGCACTTCAACGCGAGGCCGTTGGCAGGGCTTGTTCCTAGAGGCGGATCCGGGCGGCGTTTGGAAAGTGCTCTGCAAAACACGAGGAAAGGCTCAGTCGGGCGAAACGATCACGATGCAGGACCGTCACGGGGTCGAACGTTTCAAATTGACGTTGGTTGGACGACTCGATGGCGGCGCTTGGATGGTTCGCCCGGACGCAGAGGGCACCACCGAAGAATTGTTGGAGCAAATCGGACGAGTTCCGCTGCCACATTACATTCGCGGCGGGAACATGGTCGACGCCGATCTGAAAGACTATCAAACCGTTTTCGCAAAACATGCCGGAGCCGTTGCGGCCCCCACCGCCGGTCTGCACTTGACCAGCAATTTGATTCGAGACCTGATCGACACCGGCGTCAATATCGCTCAGGTCACGCTGCACGTGGGGATTGGCACTTTCCGCCCGGTCACGGCCGACGCGTTGGGCGAGCATCAAATGCATCACGAGTGGGGATCGATCGAACAGAAAGGTGCCGACATCATTAATGAGACTCGTGCCGCTGGCGGTCGAGTCATTGCGATTGGAACGACCAGCGTGCGAGTTCTGGAGACAGCGGCGTTGGGCAACGAGCCGGGCGATCCGTTGCAGGCTTGGTCAGGGGACACCAATCTATTCATCAAGCCACCATGGACGTTCAAAGCGATCGATGGCCTGCTGACCAACTTCCATTTGCCCCGCAGCACGTTGCTGGTCATGATCCGCACCTTGGGCGGCGACAAGTTGATGACCGAAGCGTACGAACAGGCCGTTGCAGAGAAATACCGCTTCTTCAGCTACGGCGACGCGATGCTGATTGCGTAGGGCATATGTAGCCATCACACTCCGTGTGATGTCATCTTCAGTTGCAACATCACACGGATTGTGATGGCTACCGAGGAAGCAATCCGTTGGTCGTCGCGATCGAGCAATATGCCCCGGATTGGGCTGACCTCATCTACCTCGTCCCCAGACGGGGCCGATTCCGCATACACTTGCCCCGGATGGGGCCGACGTTGATAGCTCGGGGTGGAAGCCCCGAGAAAATGTTATCATGACATTCTCCGCCCCGGATGGGGCGACTTCATCCACTTCGCCCCGGATGGGGCCGGCGTTGTTAGCTCGGGGCGGGAACCCCGAGGAAATGGTATCATGACATTCTCCGCCCCGGACGGGGCCGACGTACCGTGTCCCGGTAGTCCCAGAAATGTCATTCACGAGCATTCACGCCCATTTGATCTGGAGCACCAAAGGACGCGAAAAATTGATTCGCGAGTCTTTCCAAAACGATTTGTACGCGTATGTTGGTGGGATCCTCAAAAAGCGGAAACATGTTCTGATCGCGGCCGGAGGAATTGAGGATCACATCCACCTTTTGGTAGCGATGCACCAGACTCAATCGATTGCCGATTGCGTACGTGACGTCAAATCAAATTCCAGCCTGTGGATTCACAAAACCCAACCGAGTCTGTCTGGGTTTGCATGGCAAACCAAATACGGTGCTTTCTCAGTCAGCAAGTCGTCAATCAATGATGTAACTCGATACATCGCCAATCAAAAAGAACATCACAAGCACGTTTCGTACAAAAACGAGTTTCGGAATTTTTTAAACAAACACGGCATCACGTTTGATGAAAAATACGTGTTCGAGTGACCAACGTGATCAGAGGTCGGCCCCGTCCGGGGCGTAGAATAATTACGTTGAATCAGGTCTCGGGGCTCCCACCCCGAGCTAACAACGTGGACTCCTCCGGAGCCTAATTGGACAGCCCAGTTTTTTAATTTCACCGTTACTTAACACGTGCCGGCGTTCGGGATGGCGAGGCTCCGCCCGAGCCGTGCGGAGTAAATGGCTCGGCCATTCAAAGGGTGTGGACGGAATTTTAAACCGGGGTGCGGAAGGAGCCTTTCCACACGAGCATCGGTGACACTCAGCAAACATCGCGATCCACAATTCGCTGAACTATCCACGATGACCCCGGCACCACGCTTCCTAGCCGGCCGCGAACTTTTTCTCCAAGCACGCCAAGCCCTTGGCTGCGTCCTGCCCGTCGACGACCACATTGACGCGGACTTCGCTGGTGCTGATCATTTCGACATTGATGCCGGAATCAGCGAGCGATTCGAACATGCCGATCGCGACACCCGTGTGGCTACGAAGTCCGATTCCAGAGACAGACAGTTTGCCGATCGCCTCTTTGTGCTCGACCTTTTCGCAATCATGTTTGCTGGCAACCGATTGGGCAATTTTCAAAGCTTCCGTCAATTGCTTGCGTGGCACGGTGAAGGTAATATCGGCCAGTTGATCACCGGCAAAACTCTGAACAATCATGTCAACAAAGATTCCGGCGGCCGAAATTTGCTCGAACAAACTTGCCGCGACGCCCGGCTGGTTGGGGATCCGCGACAGCGTGATTCGTGACTGAGTCTCATCCAGCGAGATGTCGTCGATCATCAAGCCTTCCATGCCGATGCCTTGCAAGCGGCTGACCACTTCAGCTAGATCAGCCGGCTCGCGATCGGATGCCACTTGCTCCAGCGACAACTCCTTGCTGACCAATTTCTCTAGCTCAAACTCTTTGTGAACGACGCGAAGCGCTTCCAACGCGACGTCACGCTTCACCAAGGCCGAAATCTTGATCTCGCTGGTGGTGATGATTTGCAAGTTGACGCCCGCGTCAGCCAACGACCGGAACATTCGATCGGCAACGCCCGTTTGCTCGGCCATCCCAAGCCCAACGACCGAAACCTTGGAGACGCCCTGATCGGCAGCGCCGATTTTTCCGCCCAGTTCCTCGACCACGGGCGTCACCGCTTCAATCGCGTCCGCCATTTCATCGCGTGGCACGGTAAAGCTGATGACGGTTGTCTTTCCGTCGTCGGACACGTTCTGCACGATCATGTCGACGGTGATTTTCCGTTCGGCGATCGGTCCGAACAACTTCATGATGGTTCCGGCAACGTCCGGGACTTGATAGATCGAGATCAACGCTTCGTCTTTGGTGAGTGCAGCGCCGCTGACGGCCAGCGGTGACGTGAGCGATTCATCAACGATCAACGAGCCCGGCAGATCGGTCTGGCTGTTCCGCACGTGAATCGGCACGTTGAACTTTTTACCGAACTCGATCGATCGACTGTGCATCACACCTGCGCCCAAACTGGCAAGCTCCAGCATTTCGTCGTAGCAGACGCTGCGAACGAGACATGCCTCGGGCAACTTGCGTGGGTCGGTCGTGTAGATGCCGTCGACGTCGGTATAAATCTCGCACTGGTCGGCGTTCAAAGCCGCCGCCAATGCGACGGCGGTTGTGTCACTGCCGCCGCGCCCGAGTGTCGTGATGTTCGAGTCCTCATCGATTCCTTGGAAACCGGCAGCGATGACGATCTTTCCTTCGTCCAGCAGAGCCTTCATTCGGTCGGTCGAAATGGAATGGATACGTGCCTTGGTGTGAGAACTGTCGGTTTTGATGCCGATTTGACCGCCCGTCAGGCTGACTGCTTCGTAGCCCATCGAGTCGATTGCCATTGCCATCAACGCGACGCTGACCTGTTCCCCGGTCGAAAGCAGCATGTCCATCTCGCGCGCGGGTGGCTTATCGTTGACTTCGCCGGCCAGTTCCACAAGTCGATCGGTGTTTTTCCCCATCGCGCTGACGACCATGACCACTTGATGGCCTTGCTGCCGCGCGCGAATGGCTTTGCGAGCGGCGGCTAGAATTTTTTCACTGTCGGCAACGCTGGTGCCACCAAATTTTTGAACAACAAGAGCCATGAATCAGTCAAAAATAGTTGAATTGAAGGGAGACGGAAAACCCTCCATATTACTTGGAATCGCCGCTACTTTAAAGCGTGCAGCTGGTCAAAAGTAGGCGGTTTGCGGGGGGCGGCAAGGCGACAATAACGATCGTGCCGAGTCCGCAATTCGAACTTTCTGATCGACATCGTCGCTCAGAGATATGAAGACCGAATCGATCGTCTGGAAGTGTGGGAGTTATTTGTTGCCGTTTGGCGCTGCCACCGACAGGTCTAACTCAAGCAAACAGTCGCCATCGTCGTGCTTCCCCGCTGCACAGAACCCGAGTTTGGCGTACAAGGCTGCGGCAGCCAAGTTTTCTGGCTTGTGCATGGTTTTGACTCACGTCGCACTCAGCTTTTTAATCTCGTCGATCGCCAGTCGCATGGCATCTGCTCCGTAACCGTTACCTTGATGGTTGCGATCAATCATCAGCCTGAAGATCCAAAACAGCTGCAAATCCTCAGGATCATCTTCATGGCAATAGGCGAGCAAACCGACCTGCAAATCGTCGGTATAAATGGCTCGCAAATGAAAATGCGGGTTGAATTTTGACTCTGCAATCGTTGCAACATTGCTCGCAACATAGCCAACTTGGTGGTCATGCAGCGAAAGCCGAATGCAGTCTCGCCAATTTTCGGCCGTCACGTCTCGTAAAGTCACCATCAGCAAGCCCGTTGTAAGAGTAACGTCTTGGATGAAATCGCGGTGCCCGGTATGGTCTCTGGTACCGAAATTACCTGTTCGCACAGTTTCAGAGGACCGGCACGTTCCGGCTCCTCTTTCACCCAAGGCAATTATGAGCGACATCTTTAGCGACCTGCAATGGCGCGGGCTGATCCACCAAACGACCGCCGACGATTTTCTGCCCAAGTGGCTTTCTGAAGGCGGCCGAACCGTGTACGCGGGTTTCGACCCAACCGCCGATAGTCTGCACGTCGGAAGTCTATTGCCGCTAATGCTGCTGCGACGTTTTCAAAAAGCAGGGCATCGTCCGATCGCCATCGTGGGTGGAGCGACTGGAATGATTGGCGACCCTAGCGGAAAAAGTTCTGAGCGAAATCTGTTGTCGACCGAACAATTGGAAGCGAACATCGCCGGCATCCAAGTTCAAATGCAGAAGCTGTTGGACTTTGACGCGGGAGATCAATCGGCCTTGCTGGTTAACAATAACGACTGGATGAAAGAGTTCAGCTACACCGCGTTCCTTCGCGATGTTGGCAAAAACTTTCCGGTCAACGTCATGCTTGGTAAGGACTCGGTCAAGTCGCGTTTGGGTAGCGATGCGGGCTTGAGCTACACCGAATTCAGCTACATGCTTTTGCAGGCTTACGACTTCGTGCACTTGAACAAGCAATACGATTGCGAGCTCCAAATCGGCGGCAGTGATCAGTGGGGCAACGTGACAGCCGGCATCGACCTTGGCCGGCGGATGCTGAGCAAGCAACTGTACGGCATGACTTGCCCGCTGCTGACCAAGACCGATGGCACCAAGATGGGCAAAACGGAATCCGGGGCGATTTGGCTTTCTAGTGATCGCACCAGCCCGTACGCGTTTTACCAATACTGGTACAACGTGGCCGACGAGGACGCGGGCAAGTGCTTGCGGTTCTTGACTGAGCTGGATCACGCTGAAATCGAAGCCTTGGATGCTGCTCGATCCGAGGCACCGCAGAAACGAGAGAGCCAAACGAAGCTGGCCGAAGAATTGACACGATTGATTCATGGCGACGACGGTTTAAAAAAGGCTCAGCTTGCCAAAGAGATCTTCTTCGGCGCTGAGATTGCAAACCTTGTTGATCAAGATCTTGCGGACATCTTTGCCGATGTCCCCAGCTCAGAACTGCCCATGGCTCGTTTGTCAGAGGGCTTGCCCATGATCGACGCGTTCGTCGAGGCGGGACTTAGCAAGAGCAAGGGTGACGCTCGCCGGACCATCCAGCAGGGCGGGGCGTACGTGAACAATGCTCGCCGTGAGGACGTTGCCACGACGCTTGGCACGGACGACTTGGCCAGCGAATCGATGCTGGTGCTTCGCAGTGGCAAAAAGAAGTACGCGTTATTGCGATTCGTGGGCTGACAAATTAAGGGCTGACAAAAGATGTCCAACAAGAAGAAAAAATCACAGCCGTTTGGCGGTCCGGTACCAGAGAAAAAAAGAGCGCCGGCTCCAGCGTCGATCGGGATGGACGGAAAGCGGCCGGTTAACTGGTCGCTCATTGCGTTGTTCTTGATAATCTCTGTGGGCGGCACTTATTTGGCGATCGCCATGCGCCCGAAACCGAAGGTGCCCAAGTACGGTTTCGAAGTGCTCCGCACATTTGACCACGACCCCGAGGCGTTTACTCAGGGGCTGGTCGTCGACGATGGTTTTTTGTGGGAGAGCACGGGCCTCAATGGCAAGTCATCGGTTCGCAAGGTTGACCTCGCTACGGGAGAAATCTTGATCCAGAAAGATCTGGACGAAGCGTATTTTGCTGAGGGACTGACGGTCCTTGACGACAAGTTGTATCAGTTGACTTGGAAAGCGGGCGTTGGCTTCATCTACGATAAAGAGCTAAACAAAATTGGCGAATTCAAGTACGAGGGCCAAGGCTGGGGGCTGACGACCGACGGAAAGAGTTTGCTACTGAGTGACGGGACTCCCGAGATCAAATTTTTGAATCCGAAAACGTTTGAAGTAGAGCGAACGATTTGGGTACGTCGCAAAGCCTCGCGCGTCGGGCAGTTGAACGAATTGGAAATGTTTGGCCTGAAGCCGAAACTGTACGCGAACCGGTACCAACGAGATTTGATTTATGAAATCGATCCGAACACGGGCGAAGTGACGGCCGAAATCGACTTGACCGGGCTATGGCCACGACGTGAAAGGCCCGAAGGCGGCGTGCTGAACGGAATCGCGATCCATCCGGAAAGCAAGAAGATGTTGGTCACTGGCAAGCTTTGCCCCAAGCTGTACGAAATCAAGCTTTTTCCCGCGGAGAAATAGCGGTGCCCTAAAGTAGCCGCAGTTGTCCCGACTGCGATCCTCCGATCAAAACTCCACCTTCTTGCACTCTACTTCAACAGCGGATCGATCGTCGACAATTTAAAGTCCATCCGCTCGCCGCCCGCCATGGGCATCACATGCCGCATCAAGTAACCGTATTGCCGATAGAATTCGGGCACCATGTCCCCTAGCGAGTCGGTCGCCGCTATTCCGGATTCAATTGCCCCCTCGGCTTGGTCCACAACGATCGGTTTTGAGATCATCACCGCGTGCTGACCTTTTACCGCCCCCAGCGTTCCGTCTGCCTGACGCAGTTCATACTTGCCGTCGGCATCGGTAAGGCCATAGGACATCGGTTGCAGGTCTTGGTTGGACGAATCGATCGCGGCCATTGGGACGAAGGTGATTCGCGCTTCCGCCAAAGGCACGTCGTCCAGCAAAACTTGTCCGCGCACTTCGAACGTTTTCTTTCCGACGGGCTGGCCCGAGTCACATCCCGACACCAGCATCATTCCTGCCACGAATAGAATCACGGCAAACGTGGAATGGAGCCACTTCATAACTTGACGACCGATCAAGACTGGCCTCCGGATGACTCCAGCGAAGGCGTTAGATTTTCTTTCGAGGGCAGCGGCGGCAACGCCTCTTCCAAGACGCCTCGCACGGAAGGCCACAGGAGAATGGCCTCCAGTGCCATCCATAGCTGAAGCCCCAAGGTCGCCATGCCGATCGTGGCCAACAGCAAATTGTCGCCGAGCGACCAGAACCAGCCAGTTTCCGGAGCAAACAATTGCAATGACATCGCCCACGCCGGCATGACCATCATCACGACCGTCGGTAGGACGATAAACCAAACAGGTTTTCCACGTCGCCATAGATAAAACGCGGTGACCATGAACGCTAGGCCGGCCAGCAGTTGATTTGTCGCCCCAAACAGCGGCCAGAGCAACAATCCACCTTTCCCAATTTGACCATCGGCGTTGGGGATCATGGCGATCAAGCCACCCAGCAAGACGGCAGTGAACGTGGCCGAATACTTGTTGGTCAATGGTTTCAGCCCCACCGTGGTAGCAAGTTCCTGAACGACATAACGCTGCAAACGCGTGGCTGAGTCAAGCGTCGTCGCCGCGAAGCAGGCGACCAGAACCGCCATGATTCCGATGCCGAGCGTCCGCGGAATGTAGATCGCGGCCAGAAAGTTTGCACTCCCTTCCACGAACGCCCCGACCTTGTCCCCCAAGCTAAAATTCTTCCACGGTCGATCCACGCTGTAATGGCTTCTCCATGCCGCTCGGCCTCGCAACGGTTGCTGGTTTGCGTTGACGACCGGCTGCCATGTCGTGGCCATCGTTGCCGCACCAGCCTTGGCGGTTTTTTTCTCAAACTTACCCATGCCGATCCCGGCACAGCAAGCGAGAATCACCACGACCGCGAGTGCTCCTTCCAGCAACATCGATCCGTAGCCGATCATCTGAGAATCACACTCGTTGCAAATCTGTTTACTGCTGGTGCCGCTGCTGACCAGACAATGGAACCCGCTGATTGCTCCGCAGGCAATCGTGATGAACAAAAACGGCCAGATCGGTGGCGAACCCGCAGGCATCTCGGTCGCCATCGCTGGCGCTGAGTCAAACAGATTGGCTTGCCCGCTGAATGACGCAACCGCCAACCCAATTACCAGCAGCCCCAACGCAATGAACAGCTGCCAACTATTGATAAAGTCTCTTGGCTGCAACAAAACCCAAACCGGCATCACTGACGCGATCGCACAGTAGATCAATAGGATGATCGTCCATCCCACAATCGGGTTGGAAACCGGCAGCTGAATGGGCAGGTAGTAGGCTCCGACATAGACCGAGGCGTAAACCACCACTAACGAAACGATCGCTGCCCCGATCAAGGCCCCCGGATTCTTGCGAGAAATAAAGCCAACCAGAATCGCCAGCGGTAGCGAAATCCAGACGCCCAGCACGGACTCGGGGTACTTCAGAAAGATCGCGGCGATGACCAGACCGAAAATTGCCAACACGATCGTCAACGCGAAGAACAGCGTGATTAAGAACAGCAATTTGGCTCGAGGGGAAATCAACCTTCCCGCGATTTCGCCCACCGTCTGGCCTCGGTTGCGGAGGCTGACGACCAACGCCCCGAAGTCGTGCACGGCTCCAATAAAAATGCTGCCAAAAACGACCCATAACAAAGCCGGCAACCAACCCCAAAACACGGCGATCGCTGGGCCAACGATGGGACCGGTTCCCGCAATGCTGGTAAAGTGATGCCCAAATACGAGGCTTCGCTTGGAAGGAACGAAATCGACATCGTCCCGCAGTTGCTCACTCGGCACGGCGGCGTTCGGGTCCAAATTGAAAATGGACGTCGCCAGCCAGCGTCCGTACGTACGATACGCGACGATGAAGCCCACGAAAGAGGCGACAGCAATCAGGAAAGTGGACATGAATGCGCCAGTTCGGTGTATTCGAAATAAATCCAAGCGGATTTCGTTTCCCCATCGTAGCATCCCCCGCACAAACGCACGACTGGATTCATGGGCACTAACGAAGCTGACACGATATTCGTATACTCGATCACGTTCCGTTTGCAGTCAATTTGAAAAATCTGGAGATTCAACTCGTGGCAGAAAAGGTCGTCATCATCGGAAGCGGGCCAGCCGGATGGTCCGCCGCAATTTATGCAGCTCGCGCCAACCTATCCCCGCTGGTTTTCGAAGGCACCGTGCAGCCTGAAATGATTCCGTTGGGGCAGTTGGCCTACACCACCGAAGTCGAAAACTACCCCGGATTCCCATTCGGAAACGTACGAGCGTTCATCGAGAGTGCGGTCGCAAAGGACCGGCAGTGGAACTTGCCGCCCGCCCCCGACCACAAAAAGGACGGCGTGCTGCATTACGCCGTTCAGGGCGTTGAATTGATGGAGCTTATGAAGCAACAGGCGTTGAACTTTGACACGCGTGTGATTGGTGATGATGTGGTGGACGTCGAAGTCACCGGCGACGGGTTCCGAATTATCTCGGCATCGAATGAACCGGTCACGGCTCACACTGTGATCGTCGCAACCGGAGCCCGCGCGAACTACTTAGGCCTGCCTTCGGAAGAAGAATACAAAAACAAGGGCGTCAGCGCCTGTGCGGTTTGTGACGGAGCGCTTCCCATTTACCGCAGTAAACCTTTGGCGGTGATTGGAGCTGGTGACTCGGCGGTCGAAGAGGCCAACTATCTGGCCAACCTGAAAGGGGCCGACAAGATTTACATGATCGTCCGTCGCGACGAAATGCGGGCCTCCAAGATCATGCAAGACCGTGCCAAGAGTCATCCGAACATCGAAATCATCTGGAACACGGTGGTGGACGAGGTCTTGGGCGATGGCAGTCTCGTGACAGGGCTGAAATTAAAAAGCACCGTTGACGATTCGATCAGCGAGTTGACCGTTGGCGGCATGTTCGTCGCGATCGGGCACACGCCCAACACGGGCTTTTTGAACGGCAAGCTGGACATGAACGACAAGGGCTACATCAACTGGACCAAACCGTTCCGCACCAACACCAGCGTCGAGGGAATTTTTGCGGCGGGTGACGTGGCGGACGACTACTACCGCCAAGCGATCACCTCCGCCGGCACCGGCTGCATGGCGGCGTTAGATGTCGAGCGATACTTGGTCGACAAGGGCGTCGAGTAAAGAAGCTATCGAAAGGCCGATTTTATTCACCCGTTGCAGAGCTGCCATGTGGCTACGAACCTAGCTGAGAAAAAAACACTGCGGCATAGCGAACACAGAGATTTGTGCGAGCACCGGCTGTGTGTCCTCGGTGCCTCGGTGTTTCTAATTCTAGACGCCGATGGTTGCCGGTTTGAATACCACGAAGAATAAGTGAGCACGAAGGCTGTCACGGGAACACTTCGTGCTCTTTGAGTTCTTCGATGGTCGGGCCTTTTGCTCCAATCCGATTCGGCGGGGCTACTCAGTCCTGCTTCGCAGCGAATTGTTCGCGTGCAATTTGTTCTAGCTCGCCAACAACTTCGTCCATCGACTTGTGGTCGGTATTAACCTCGACCGCATCTTCCGCGCGGGCCAATGCTCCGAAGGGACGGGACTCGTCCTGTCGGTCACGTATTGCCTGCTCACGCAAAATTTGATCGTAGTCGACAAATTGACCGGCAGCGATTAACTGATCCATGCGCCTTTGGGCTCGCTGTTCAGGCGAAGCCGTTAAATAAATCTTGCATACTGCGTCCGGAAATACGACGGTTCCTTGATCGCGTCCCTCGCAAACGTAGTCGCCGGTGGCTGCAATTCGTCGTTGAAGCTCGACCAAGTGTTGACGAATAGGGATCGAATCTGCGATCGCTGAAACCTTCAGCGTGACCTCTCTTTGACGAATTTTGTCCGTCACATCGAGCCCGTTAACGATGACAGCGTCGTCACTCAGTTGCAGGTCCAGCGATTCCATCAACCGGATCAAACTGGGTTCATCGTTCAGATCAGTTGCGGCTTCCATCGCCGCCCACGTCACGGCTCGATACATGGCTCCGGTATCAAGAAACTGAAACCCCAACCGTTCGGCCAGCTTTCGGGTGACACTGCTTTTTCCGGCACCCGCGGGGCCGTCAATGGTGAGAATCATGTGGTTAGTTGGTGGTGGGCGAAGAATAGATGCAAACTTCAAAGTACTCGTTGCGCGTGAAATCGATTTCTACCACTCGTCCGTCGAACGGCAACGATCCGGTCGAGCGACCATCGAACATCATTCGCTCTGCTTCAGCAACTTTAAACGGGCACGTGATCTTCAGTTTACCACGTCGCCCTTGGGTCTCAAGCAGACGCCAGCGTACGCCGACAATTTGAAAGTCCTTCAAAATGGGATCAGCGAAAACGCTGACGATACTTTTGCTGCTGAAGTGAAACAGCCACCCGTCGGTTTGAAACGACTTGGCTTGCGAATCAAAGTGCCGTGGAGGCACGAACAATCCCATCGCAGCGCTTAAGTCATTGGGGCAGTCGATGCCGATACCAAATTGAAATTCACGCTGTCGCTCGTTGGAAACCACTAAGACCGAATCGAGCAAATTTCGAGTCGATCGACGATGCCACGGAATGCCATTGGTCAGCAACGTGATCGCATGGTTGGGTTGTTCGACGCGAACGTACGTTGGCGCTTCGATCCATGCGTTCGTTGAAAGGCTCCGGGTTTCGCTGGACCCGTAAAAAATAGGGGCAGACTCGTCATGCCATGCCAGACGAGAGCAAATGTAGTGCTCGGAGCTGGCGGGCAAGTCCGTCACGTCACTCAGTTGGATCAACAGCTTTGCGAATCTATCTTGCCGTCGCAGCGACAGGGTTTGAGTAAAACTACATAAGCGTTCGTTTGTTGTCGGGTTCGTTAAGTGACCGGTCGAAACGACTTGAGATTCGGTGTTGGATACTCGATTGACGAAGACTCTGTCTGCTCGCATGTCGGCGTAAACCGCTTTTTGGTTTTTGGCAGAAATTCGAACCGACAGTCGTTGGCTGGCTTGCGTTTGCCGATGATCGTAGCTTTGGAGGCTTCGAATACCGCCGGATTCTGGGTCAACCATGATTTGAAAAAACTCGTTTCGCAACGTGATCCCATCGTCGACTGGCGGCCCTCCCGGCACGCGTTTTTTTGTGGACTGTTGTGGGGCAGCAACCGACACCCACCCCATCGCAGGCACTTCGAAGATCGAGCCATCAGGTTGATACGAAATGCGTGAAACACTTGATAGGTTGACGACGCAACCAGCTTTTGATGGTTCGGCTGTTTCTTTCGCTTGGTCTTTCACCAAGTCGGCCCCGTGTCCGGCCATTTCAGCACGAAGCGAGTCGATCGCCGCTTCGTTGTTTACAACCAATTGATCGGGGTGGGCATCGACGTCCGAAAAGTCGACTAGAGAATCGACCGAGCTTTCGATTCGCTCGATGTTTGTTTTCCACTCTGAAAGCGAACGGGCGAAATCCGAATCTTGATGATCGGTTGCAAACGCGAGTACCGTCATCAGCGAACGACATTCGCTCACGCTGTAATGCAGTTTCCAATAGTTCATGAACCGAGAAATCGGATCAACTATTTTCCGCTCAACCGCCCGCGCGAGCCAATCGCACTCGTATTGCTCGGCCGTGAAAGGCTCGCCATAGCCCGGATCGTAAGCCGCCTGAAAATAGTCATCCAAGCCAACAAAATCACCCAGCAAAGGTCCGTACTTCGTGATGCGAATTAAATCTTGATAGGTTTCGCAGTACCTGCCGGGCCAGTGGGCAAATACAACCGTCGATACGTGTTCGTCATCGATCTGCTTTGCGATCTGGATGCCCAAGTCAAGGAAGGGCCGAGAGTTATTCGCGTCCAACGGAATGCCGCTGAGCGCGGGGATCGTTTGAGCATCTTCTCCGACCCAACGCATGCTGGATCCGTGAACGTCCGGTAGCGTTCCACCGTCGAACGTCATGTGACACGCACCCTCGTAGTCAAGTTGTTCCAAGAACCCGGGCGTCATGGACGTGAGCCCAAACTGACGACGCGCAAACGTCTTCGGTTGATTCTCGAGAACTACTGACTCAAACGTGCGACCGCCAATTCGCAACTGACGAAGTTGGCTTTCCAGTGGGATTAGCGAGCTTGGCAATTCACGCTCAATCCCCCCGACGACCGTGAGTAGACCGTCCGCCAGCCTTGCTTTCATTTTGTCACAAGTTTCCGGCATCGCGTTTTTGATGTGCTCAACTGTTCGCCCGGAGCACAATAGGTTGATCGGGTGATTGGCTGAAAGCTGAGGATCAAGTTTCGAATCGACGGTGCTGGGTTCGACAAGCACTAGGTCAATTAACTCAGGGTCCACGGAATAGTAGTTGTTCTTTTCCTCGAGTAGCAAATCGAAGCACCGAGTCAATTTCTCGGATGCGGTTTTGTGGTCTTGCTGATTCCAAGCGGATGCAGCCTGAATCAACACCGAATCAAAAACGTCGTTGTCCAGATTGGTCGAGTATCGAACATGCAAAGTCATAAGGCGAACTTGCAGCCACCCGTATCCAAGGGCAAAGAAATCCATCGCGAGCGAATCTAAGTTCGAGTCGTTCGTTAAAGAAGTTTCTCTTTTCGCATCGAGTAAAGTGCTTTGCTTGTCACTGCCGGGGATTGGCTTCAATGCAAGACGTTGCAATAACATGTGCACGGCATCGGCACGTTTCACGTCAACTGAGTCTCGGAAGGCAATGCAATTGGTGCTGCCGTCATCAACTAACTGGTCGAAATCCTTGACGACGAAAGTGGGCACGCTGACGACGCACTTTGTATTTTCGGACGACGCAGCGGATTGGCTGATCGAATCGAGCGACCAAATGTCTGGTCGAGCATTCGAAAATGCGATCAGGCTCGGGTGCCACAAAGTTGTCCAGCACTTCAGCAAGCTGGCGGCATTGTTTGCGGACAGTTTTCGCGGGAATTTGTCAAACGAATGGCAGGGAAGAGCGATCGATAACGTGGGTTGATTCGTCAAGTGTCGGCTATTCCTTCAGTTGGGGTCGCGTTGGTTCCTCGTCCGTGCGGCCCGAAAGCTTGGGACAAAGCTGGCGGGAGATGGGGCTACAATCAGGGAACGCCATAAAAATTCACTAAACGATAAAAACCAATTATCAACGGTGCTCAAACTGCCATTAAGCGGTGTGGTATCTCCATTGCTGCTTCAGCGTGCCAATGCGGCACGATTAACTTTGGGGCATGCGTGGTGTGTCTCAAGAATCAGAAGTTAGCTGTAACCGTTGTATTTTGGTGGCGTGAAGGTCTTGCGTGTACGATTAGAGGTCGTGCGTGTGCAATAATTGTGTCAAACGGATCGGATCCAACCAAATATTGACTGATTGAGTCAAGTAATTTGACATATTTCAGCCTTGGTGGGTACATTAAAGAGACTTGGCGGTGAAGGATTTGACCGCTGTCAGCGAAACGCCCGACTCTGTGCCGCTTCCCGGTAGAAACTTTGCTTCGCGAGCGATTTCGGATTGCCAAATGCTCTTTTCTGTGGAAAAGGTCGCGATCTGACAGGACGCTTTGCCAAGCAGGTTTTATCAGGCCAGCTGATTATTGGAATTGTTAAAAGGCACAGGTAAGTAACACGATGGCGAAAACGAATGCCGTTTGGGGAATCGATCTAGGCCAATGCGGGCTCAAGGCCCTCCGATGCACGTTGGATTCCGATGGTCAGACGATCATCGCCGACAAGCATGACTTTATCGAGTACCCGAAAATCCTTGGCCAGCCCGAAGCTGATCCAGAGGAATTGATCCACGAGGCTTTGGTCGAGTTCCTGTCGCGAAACAAGGTCGCAGGCGATCGGGTCGCGATTAGCGTATCCGGTCAGGCGGGGCTTTCCCGCTTCTTCAAGCCGCCACCGGTCGAACCATCCAAGTTGCCAGAGATCGTCAAGTACGAAGTCAAGCAACAGATTCCGTTTCCAATTGAGGACGTAATCTGGGACTGGCAGCAATTGGGCGGTGCCGTCGTTGAAGGCCGCACGCAGGACGCCGAAGTCGGTTTGTTTGCGATGAAACGGGATGCGGTATTCCGAGCGTTGAAACCATTTGACGATGCCGAAATTGCCGTCGATGTGGTGCAGTTGTCTCCGTTGTCGATCTTCAACGTTGTCTGCCACGATATCATCGATCAACTTCCAGACCCAGAAGACATTGACCCAGACAATCCTCCAGAGTCAATTGTGGTCATGTCGATCGGTACCGACACGACCGACTTAATCGTGACCAACGGTTTGCGATTGTGGATGCGTAACATTCCAATTGGGGGAAATCATTTCACTCGGCATCTGTCTCGCGAGTTGAAACTGACTCAGGCCAAGGCCGAACAGCTGAAACGAAATGCTCGGCAGTCGGAGAACCCGAAAGCGGTCTTCAAAGCGATGCGGCCGGTCTTCAATGATCTGGTCAACGAGGTCCAGCGTTCGCTTCAGTTCTTCCTGCGGAATGAGAAAACAGCCACGATCTCTGAAATCGTCATGCTTGGTAATGCCGCGAAACTTCCCGGGCTGCGTCAGTATTTGAACAAGCAGCTGGAGATGGACGTTGCCAAGATTTCCGAGTTTTCCAAGCTTAAAGGGAACGAAGTTGTTTCTCAGCCCTCGTTTAGCTCGAACGTGCTGTCGTTCGCGACATGCTACGGGCTTTGCCTGCAAGCTTTAAAGCAGGGCGCGATCTCGACGAACTTGCTGCCTCGAGAGATTGAAGTTGAACGCATTATCCGTGCGAAAAAGCCGTGGGTTCTTGCTTCGGTTTCGCTGCTGTCGCTTGGACTGGTGCTCTCGTACTTTTTCAGCACCGTTGCATGGTGGAAAGTTAATCCTGACTTTGAACTGGATGGCCGCAAATGGAAAGAGTCAATTAGTCAGGTCAAATCTAAGTCATCGCAAAGTTCTTCGTTGGTGGCGAAGGACGCCGAGCTTAAAGCGACCCAAGACAAGTTGGATCTGATTTCGCAGGAACTTGTGTCTGCTTCCGAAGACAAGGGCGGTTGGATCGAAGTTTATTCAGCGTTGTCTCACGCTTTTCCTCAAGACCCGGCGATCAAGGAAGTCTTGGACGCGGGAGTTCAAACGGTTGACCCGCGGGATGAAAAGTTTGGCTTCGAGGATCGCCAAGAGATTTACATTGATCATATTGAATCCGTATTTCACGAAGACCTGTCGACTTGGGTGTCGACCATCAAGCCTGTTTTTGAGAAACAGTTTTCGATTACCGAAGAAGAAATGGACGAGGCTCAGAATGCGGGGGTCGATGCGGACAGTGTCGATGTCGACGTTGATTCGGACGGAGCCGACGGCGATGGTGGCCTGACAGAGACACCTGGTTGGGTGATCGAGATCCGAGCTCACCATTTCCACAATAGTTCCGAGAGCATGGCGCAGTTTAACGCTGGCAAAAGATTCGTTGTTAACACATTGATCAACAATTTGTTGAACAAAGATGATGTCGAGCTGCCCGCAGGCGATGATCCTGATCGAATGTTCAAGTATTCAGATCTTGGCATTTTGTACCCAACGATCACACGGGTGACTGACTTTAAAGACAAATTGATCATCTACGATCCAACGGCGTCAGCACTCGACCAGAAAGCTCGCAGAGGCGCAGGCGCTCATGGTCCGATCCGAGGAAGGCAGCCGGTGACACCTCTCGCGGACCCAGACGAAGAGGAAGATGTAACGGCGGAAGCAACCTTTAGCGTTCGAGAGTACAACTTTGTCGTTCAAATGGCGTGGGTGCCTCGTTCCCCCGAGGAGAGGTTGCTGGCCCGCGAAGAGCGACGTAAGGCTGAGGCCGAGGCAGCGCAAGCGGCTGCTGATGAAGCCGCAGCGTCGGAAACAGAAGATCAATAAGAGAAGTTGCCGCATGTTGCAAACTGCATTGCGGCTTGAACAACCTATTATCAGTGGACCTTGTTCCACAAACAAACAACTGAGTGATTCGGTTTTCAAAAGCCGGGCCTTCATCGTCGACCAAAATCGGGAAGAGAAAAATGGATAAATTGGCTCCTGCGATTGCGTGGTTGAAAAAGAACTCGTTCTGGCTGGCAAGTGCGTTCCTAGCGATCGGGATGTTGGGCGGATGGTACGTTGCAACCAGCGCGGTCTCGAGTGAAACGAGCAAAAATGCAAACGCTGTCAAACAACAGATCAACGCGGCTCGAGGAATTCGCTCGGTCACGGCGACCGACGTGGATGAATCGATCACCGCTCATCCCAATCAGTACACCGAAGCGGGGATGCAGAAAGAGATGTCTCGACAAGTCGACGACATCGTGAAAGCTTGGGAATTGCGACACAAGGCTCAGGCGTCCATCTTGAAATGGCCCACTGAAATCATTGGTAGCCCTGAGTTTGTTCGTGTTTTCGGAAGGTTCGATCCGCCTGAAACTTTCCCTGAAAGTTTTAAGGGGCTTGGGATGGAGCAGTTTCTAACTCTCTACCGCAACAACATTCCTAAGCAGATGGACAAGATCTGTGAAATGGTCAGAACCAACTGGACGTACAATCAAGAACGGCTTGAAGAAGAGAAGCTTCTCAATCCAACCGGTAGCAGGTCTGGAGGACTGAGCAGTCGCGGCGGCGGAAGCACCCGCGTTCGGTTGACAGACGAAGACCTTATCGGGGTGGCGGTGATATGGGATCAAGTCAACCAAGATCTCTGGTATCAAAAGCTGACGGAATTCAGGAACTTTGATGATCACAATTTGCCGACTCCTGACCCGACACCGCTGCAAGTTTATATGCTGCAGCAAGATTTGTGGCTGTTGGAAGCGATGTTCGGCATCATCCGGCAGATTAACGGAGACGTTAACGCGAACGACTTGGCTACGATCAAACAGATTGACCACGTGGCCTTCGGTCGCGAAGCGAGAACACAGCTGGGAGAATTGACCCCGGTCGATACACGTCTCGCGGGCGGCGGCGATGATTCAGGCGACTCGTTCCCAGGTGGCGCGACCGGGGCGACGGCACCCATCAGTGATTTCGATCAGGCAGCCAGCACCAGCCCGTTCCATGGTCGATACGTGGACGAGGATTTCCAACCTTATTCAGCTGAAGAGGTAAAGGATGTCATCATGGGCACCACGCTTCCGGACGACAACATTGAACTGATTGTTTCCAAAAGAGTGCCTGTTCGGATTGCATTATCGATGGACGAACGGAAGATTGCCGACTTCTTGGCGGCCTGTGCTAACTCACCTTTCGCATTTGAGATTCACCAAGTTCGCATTAATCGTCACGTGGCGGGTGAAGGGATTCAACTCAATGGCGGCGCCCTTCGACAGGATGGCGGTGGTTTGGGTGGCGGCCGAGGAGGGTACGAAGATGATTTTGGCGGTTTCGAAGAAGGCGGCTTTCTGGAAGAAGGTGGCCGAGGTGGTTTCGGTGGGGGTAGCACGGTTGACGAACTGGACCTAAAGTCGACTCCTGTTGAGATCCGGACGAATTACGATGTCAATGTTGAGTTTTACGGGATTGTGAAGATCTACAATCCTGTACGCGAGAAGTTTCTCCGGCAGGCTGCCGGGCTAGAGGAAACAGACGTCGATCCGGATGACGCGGCCAGCGTGGTTCCACTTAGATATCAAGTTGCAATCAAGGAATAGCTGAATTCAATTCGCAGGCGGTCTGAATGATCCGCGCACAGCGTCGAGACCAAACAAAAACAATACAAACCGGGGCAACGGTTTAATCACGGTAGAAACGACATGAAACTTCCAAAGATTAATAAGCAGACGATCCAGAGTTTCTTTCTGTACCATGCAGAGAAATTGATCATCCTGTTGGCGTTGGGTCTGATGGGTTGGTTTTTCTGGTCGGGGTACAAAACTGAGGTCTTTGACGAGACAACGCCCCAGCAGTTAAAGACGATGGCAGATCAGGCCGGTACGTATATCAACGCAGACGATTCATGGAATCAAATCGCGGATTCCCGGATGGCCGTCGAATCGTTGCCGATCATCATCAATGACGAGGGTATCGACGCGTCCGAGTTCAAGAGACGAATCACGGGTGTCGCCGTGAAGTCGTTGGCTCCTCGTAGCGATCCGGAATTATTTCCGGTGACGGATCTGATCGCGACACCGTTCACCTCGCCTATTTTCTTGGCAACTTCCGGTCGAACCAAGGATCCGTTGGAAAAACTTCCCTTCGCTGCTCAGGCGGATTTGGAGGATGAAGAAACCGAACGCCCTCGCGATCGACGTCGTCCGCAAACTCGTCGCCCGCAACGGCGGACGCAGGATGATGAAGAAGAAGAGATCAAAATTCCTGGCGAAAATGTGCCGCTGGTACAGCACCATGAAAGCGTTGGACTTCGTCCGGGTGCCACGCGTCTGACCAGAAACGATCGAACGTTTTTGTTGGATGGTGTCGCAGTCACCGGCGTGGTCGATGTTAAAAAGCAGTACAACAACTACCAAGCTAGTTTCGCGTTTGGAGCCGGGTACTATCCAGAACGAGATCGACCGACCTATCAGTATGTTCAGATCGAACGGGCCAAAGTGGTCGACGGGAAGCCCGGAGATTGGGAGGACATTTCTCAACGTGTTCACGAGGGACAGACGCGCCTCTATCCGGCTGCCGCTCCTGAAGTTGTCGCACCAGAAAATTACGATGAAATTTTGACCGGAGTCATCCCGCCATTGACGATGGTCGATTACAAGCCCCTTTCGCTGCATCCAAAAGTAAGCGAACGTGAGTTCCCCGATCTTGAAGAAGATGGGCAAGGCTTCGACGACGAGGGCGGGTCGTCAACTCGCGGTCGCGATCTTTTCAGTGCATCGGCTGATGACGAAAACCAAGTCGAACGTCGCGTCGGGCCGGGCATTTCAAGACGCAATTCATCCGGCCGGGGATCTAGATCTGGCCCGCGGTCGCGTTCGCTCGCGCAGCGGCGCGGATCGGACAAACGGCCTTACGAAGCCATGTTGGAGGAACTTGAGCCAACCGCTGATCACAAACTGGTGCGTTTCTTTGACCTGCAAACCGCCCCCGGAGCAACGTATCAGTATCGCGTCCGGCTGTGGCTGGCAGATCCGAATAACGAGCCTGACGAAGAGACTCGTCGCGGTGGCGGTCGTTCCGGCGGACGGGGAGGCGGCGGAGGTTCTGACGGCGACTTCATGGAAGACGCCTTCATGGAAGAAGACTTCAGTGATGGAGGTCGATCCGCCCGAGGCGGGGCCAGCCGAGGCCGCTCATCCGGACGCGCCGGTCGTGGAGGACTGGCGGCTGATGAGAAACCAGAAAAGGTTTACACGAAGATTCCGATCACCCCAAATATGAAAAGCAAAGAGTCTCGCGCCCGCTTGGCACGCGCTCGTGAGGAACAGGATCCGGATGACGCGACTCGATTCATCTATTACGTCGCCGAAGCATATGGTGAAGGCGAAGGAAACGATCGGTACCAAGAAATCAAAGTGCCGCGTCGAGCTGAGATTGACGTCGACGCGTTGTTTGATTTGGACGAGCTACAGTTCGCCCGCCCGACCAAGTGGAGCGAGCCAGTCACCGTCACGATCTCAAAGGGGGCTCGGGCTGAGGTGGCTGCGGGAGATGTGATTCCGCCGAAAATGGACCGAGTTGGATCCACTGAAGTTCCCGATGGCGAGCCGATGATTGACATGGCAGTTTCCGTCTGGTCGACCGTCTACAAAACGTTGGTGCCAACCAAGCAACAAGTACGGCGAGGAGACTTGCTGAGCTACGTTGCGGATTCCCATCTGCTGAACCCGCTCACGTGGACAATCCATGAAGCAGAACAGCAGAAGATTGACACCGGCATGGTGATGGTCGACATCGTAGGCGGCGAGGAGGTGGACACCGGACGGACAAAAGAATTGATGCCTCCTTCGTTGCCCGGTGAAGCACTTGTCATGAGTTCCGACGGTCAGTTTGAGATCCACAACGATTTCGAGGATCAAAAAATGTACCGACATTCGCTGTTCATTCACGACGACTCGGCGCAAGTGGGTGAGGTGAAGGAGCCTAAGCGAAACCCTCGTGAACGCGGTGGTCGTTTCGGTTTTGACCGCTGATTGGAGCGTGGTGGCCAACTCAAAGATGCCAACTATCTGCCGCACTTGGGCATTCATGTCCAGCGGCGGTTGTTGGCGGGGCAGGGCGGCTACTTCTTGTTTGACTCACCGGTATCCAATATCGCCATGAACGCTTTCTGAGGAATGTCCACGTTCCCAACGGACTTCATGCGTTTCTTTCCCGCTTTCTGCTTTTGCAGGAGCTTGCGTTTGCGGCTGATGTCGCCACCGTAACACTTGGCCGTGACATTCTTTCGTTGAGCGCGGACAGTCTCGCGAGCGATGACGCGACTGCCGATCGCGGCTTGGACGGCGACCTCAAACATGTGCTGATTGATTTCTTCTTTCAGCTTCTTGACGACCGCTCTGCCACGCCGATCCGCATCGCCCCGGTGGCAAATCACGCTTAATGCATCGACTCGGTTGCCGTTGACGAGGATATCCATGCGAACCAAGTCGGCCGGGAAGTAACCCAAGACATCGTAGTCCATGGTGCCGTACCCGCGAGTCGCGCTTTTCAGGCGATCGTGCATGTCGTAGATTACTTCCGCCAGCGGCAGATCATAAGACAGCATGACTCGGGTGGCCGAAAGGTATTCTGTATTCTGCTGGATCCCACGTCGTTCTTGGCACAGCTTGATCACGGCACCGACATATTCTTCTGGCTGAATCAAGTTGACTCGTACGATCGGCTGCCGAAACTCTTCGATCTCGCCCGAATCGGGAACTTCTTGGGGGCGATGGATTTCAAGCGTTTCGCCCCGTTTGGTGATGACTTCGTAAGTCACGTTTGGAGCAGTCTGAACCAGATCCACATCCGATTCTTGTTCAAGTCGCTGTTGCACGACCTCCATGTGCAGCATGCCCAGAAAACCACAACGAAAACCAAATCCTAGAGCATCGCTTGATTCGGGAATGAATTCAAAACTTGGATCGTTGATCGCAAGTTTCCCAAGGGCCTCGCGCAGTTCCTTAAAATCTTGCCCGTCCGACGGGTACAGACCGCAATACACCATGCGTTTTGGTTCATGGTAACCGGGCAGAGGCTCAGATGCGGGCTTAGAAACGGTCGTGATCGTGTCACCGCAGTTCACTTGTTCGAGCGATTTGATGTTGCAGACTAAGTAGCCAACTTGTCCAGGGAACAGAGCCCCGCAGGGAGTCTGTTGAGGCCGGAACTGGCCAAGTTCAACCACTTCATGAGTCGTCCCGGAACGCATGAACTGAACTTTGTCGCCTTTTTTAACGGTTCCTTCCATGATTCGCACGTAGGTGATCGCGCCACGGAATTCGTCATAATGAGAATCAAAAACCATCGCCTGCAAGGCCGCTTTATCGTCGCCCGTCGGAGCAGGAATTCGATCGATAATGGCTTCGAGTAGCTGATCGATATTGATGCCCGACTTAGCGCTGACACGAACACACTCGTCCGCATCCACACCTAACGATTGCTCCATCTCGCGAGCCACTTCGTCGGCTCGCTGATACTGTAGATCAATTTTGTTGATCACCGGGATGATGTTCAAATCATGTTCGATCGCCGCGTACCCCGTCGCCACCGTTTGTGCCTCGACGCCTTGGAACGCGTCGGCCAATAGCAGGGCCCCTTCGCAACACATCAGCGACCGCGAGACCTCATACTGAAAATCGACGTGTCCGGGCGTGTCAATCAGATTCAGCTCGTACGTTTTTCCATTTACTTTGACCGGCATCGCGACCGCACGGGCTTTGATCGTGATCCCACGTTGACGTTCCAGTTCCATGTCGTCCAGAACTTGGTCTTGCATTTCGCGAGTCGTGATGGTGCCGGTGTGCTCTAGCAAGCGATCAGCCAGTGTGCTCTTGCCGTGATCGATATGAGCAATGATGCAAAAGTTGCGGATGTTCTCGGTCGGAGTGCGAGCCATGTGAGATCGTCTGTCAATCAAAAAAGGTGGAATTCAACGCTACGCTGGAGGCAGCAGAATGATGGAAGTGGAGTGGGACAGCGGAATGGGACAGCGGAATGCAGCAACGCCCGTTTCAAGCTTTGCGATGGCTTTCACGCGCTAACCCGGCGGCTCCGATGAAACCGGCATCGCCTTCCAGTTTTGCAAAATCGACGGTCAGATGCTTGGCCGCGTCAGGGAAGACTAAGCGACGGGCTTTGGCCACCGTTTCATTAAGAAATCGCCGCCCCATCTTTGATTTGGTGCCACCAAAGTTCATGGCTCCACCCAGAACGAATGCCTCAGGGTTGATTACGTGAGCCAGAATCGCGATCCCGCGTGCAAGGTAATCTGCCGTTTCGTCAACGATTCGGATTGCCAACTCGTCGCCTGCGTCTGCGGCGTTGGATACCATCAACGCCGAGAGCGCTGACGTTTCGCCGATCAAATCCATCAGCTTGCTGTCAGGATAATTTGGAAGCAGTTCGGTGGTTCGGTTCACGACGCCGGTGGCACTTGTGTACGCCTCCAAGTGCCCCGCGATTCCGCAATTGCACATGCGGGCTTCATCGGAATTGTCGATGATCATGTGTCCGACTTCCGAACCCAACCCTTGAGCCCCATCGATCGACATGCCGTTGTAGATAATGCCGCCTCCGACGCCCGTCCCAAGCGTCAGCAGGACCATGCTTTCGTAATCGCGGCCCCCGCCAACCCAGTATTCACCGAATGCAGCAGCTCCGGCATCATTTGAATAAGTGACGGGTTTCCCTGTCGCGTCCGCCAGCATTTGGCGAACCGGTACGTCTCGCCAGCCGGGCATGTTTACAGGAGTCGTTAGGATTCCATTCTTCAGATCCAACGGGCCGGGCGTCCCGAGCCCAACCGCCGCGACGTCATCCTGATCGAAACCATTCTTCTGGAGCAACCGATCCATCAACTCGACGGCTCCGTCAAAGCCACCATCCGAGCTATTTTTGGGAGTCGGGAACTTGCAGTGATCCACGACGACTCCGTTGTCATCGACGACGCCCACTTTGATATTCGTCCCGCCGACATCGACACCTGCGTAAAGCGGCTTTTGAAAACTTGGATTCGAGGAGTCTGCCATGAGCGCGAGCGAGCTGAGATTGAGGAAAAATCAAAGCGACATTGTACTTCACGCGGCAGATTCTGCTCCAGAGCAGATTTGGAGAGATGGAACGTAAGTTTCTGGTGTGAGGCAAGTGGCAGAATGAAACCGACCGGCATCCAGAGAGAATCTGTCGAAGTTTCAGCCTCATGGTCGGTAGGTTTAAACTTACCTTCTGCCTCAATCGTCCAGATCGACTGCGTACGCCTTCAAATCATCCAGCGATGCGAACTCGATCGCCGACATGTGAGTCGAATTCAGCACAACTTGCGGAGCCTTGCCCGCCGCGAGTGCTTCGGTCCAACGCGTCACGCACAAGCACCAACGGTCGCCGGGCTTGAGCCCCGGAAATTCATATTCGGGCATCGGTGTTGATAGGTCGTTTCCCGCACGCGCACTGAACTCCAGAAACTCAGCCGTCATTTCTGCACACACGGTATGGGCTCCGTGGTCGCCGGCACCCGTGTTGCAGTATCCGTCACGATAAAAACCCGTCACGGGATCCATACAGCATGGCTGCAAATCGGTGCCTAAAACATTTTTCGCTGGCATGGCTAAACAACTTATTGGTAAACGTCAAAAATGCTTGGCAAGGTACCGTTGGCAGCTCGGTTACAACAACGCCGTCAATCAAAACTTAGCTTCTGAACGTAAACGTTTGTCAAGAAACTCGCAACCAGCCCGAGTGTCGACCGGCGAAGTGATGCACAATCAGAGACGAAAACCGCAATGACTTTGATTTAACGCGAAAATGGTTGATAATTAGTGCAGACTTGCTCGGCAGGAATTCAGGTTCTTCGTGTATTTTGATGAGTGATCGATCGCCAGACCGAAAAACTTTGGTCCGTGGATTGATTGAGTCGACCCATCGGCTCAGTCTCCAGCATCATCGTTTGACGATTAGCCGGAGGCGGTGGCGTTTGGAACCTTGAAACGTGGTCGCCTGCGGCGTGTCGTCAAACGAGTGTCGGTCACACAACTGACAACCACTAGATTCCCTGAAGACCCAAAATTCATGGCAAGAACGACCTCGGCCAAACGAATGGGCGTCTGTTCGAATTGAATATCAAACGATCGGAATGTTTAAATGATTACTTCAAGCAAAGCTTGTCCTCCTTCTCTATTGTGGCTGCTGGCTTGTTCGCTGGTTACCGCTCAGGCGACGCCCGGTTGGTCTCAAGTGACGGCCGAAGCCGAACCACCCGCCGTGGCGGTTGAGATCAAGCAAGAGTCAAAGTTTTTGCGAATTCGGAAAGACACCAACGGCGAACCGATCGCGATGCAAACCTCGATCGCTCGTTACAAACCGGATCAAGGCGATGTGATCGTTGACTTGATTGGAGCCGTTCATATCGGCGAGGGTGACTATTATCAGAAGTTGAACAAGCAGTTCGATCTTTATGATGTGGTCCTGTACGAACTGGTTGCCCCTCAAGGGACTCGTGTGCCGGCCGGCGGAAAAAAAGAATCAACCGGAAGTCCGCTCGATTTGATCTCGTGGATGCAAGGCCAAGCCAAATCAACGCTGGGCCTTGAATCGCAGCTGGAGAAAATCGATTACCAGAAACCTCATTTTGTTCATGCGGATCTCTCGCCGACGGAAATGGGACAGAAGATGGCCGAGCGAGGTGACAACGCGTTGACCGTAGGCTTGACCGCTTTTGCAGAAATGATTCGAAAGCAAAACAAGCTGGCGAAATCGGCGGGCGAAAACGGAGTGGCTCAAATGACGACGGCGGACTTGATGGACATGTTGGACAATCCGTTGGAATTGAAAAAGATGATGGCCCAGCAATTCGAAACGTCCGGCGTGATGGAAGAAGGTCTTGGCGATACGTTGAATCAGTTGCTGGTTGTCGATCGAAACGCGGCGGCCATGAAAGTGCTTCAGCGTCAGATCGTGGCGGGAAAAAAGAAGATCGGAATTTTCTATGGAGCCGCACACATGCCAGACTTCGAAAAACGAATGGCCAATGACTTGGGGTTGAGGCCCGATCGGCACGTTTGGATCGATGCTTGGGATCTGACGAAGGCCGGCGAAAGTCCGCTAAAGGGTGGCACGACCGGCTTAATGCTGCAGATGATGAAGCAGCTGTCCAAGTGAAGCAATGCGGTTTTCGGATTACTAAACGGATCGAAGGTCTAGTTTTGACTTGAACGCTTTGACTTGAACGTTTTAGCGGGCCGAAGGTCCAACGTTATGTTAGCCCCGGGCAACGCCCGGGGATTGGTATCCCCTATCTACCGGTCGGGCCGAAGGCCCAGCTCTAATTTGGGACCGGGCCATCGGTTAACACTGGACCTTCGGCCCGACTATATTTGGCGGCTTTCCCAAGGCGTTGCCTTGGGCTTACATGGGTCTGGGCCTTCGGCCCGAATGTCACTTGGAAATGTTTTTGAATAAAGCCTGCCGCTGGAACGATACACGCGGGGCTTGTCGATCTACGTGCCGCAGTTGCCAGCCATCACGTGTTCGACCCAAACCTTTCGCGAAAGATGCTTAAAACGTGGAATCGGTTTGCTTCGTGTCGGTCTCCCCGTTAGGGTGTTGGAAGATGTTGAACAGCGTTTTGTTCACAATTTCTTCCAAGGAGACGTTATGTCTCAGTTTCGCTTGAAGTCAGTGGTGGTCGTTTTTTGTGGGCTGTTCGCGTTCTGGCATGGGCGGGCCGACGAATCTCTGGCTCAGCTTTTTGTCGAATATCCCAACCAGAATCAAACTTATGGCGACCACGTTTTGAACTCAAACTGGGCAGGCGTCGACGTTGGGATCACGGTATCGTTTGACTCGGACGATGTCACCTTGCATGAGGACGGAGTTGGTTCTTCGCAGCGGACGGCTCGAAATACGCAGACCTTTGTAGCGCCGGCTGCTCCAGAAAATCCACGGACTTATGACAACGAATTTCTGGTGCAAACGTACGGAAGCCGGCTCCCTTTGATTCAGCAGATGTCGGCTGACGGAACCAGCGTGTTCACTTACGCGTTTGACGCGCCGGTAGATTTCCCGCTGGATCTGTTTGTGACGGATGTGGACAGGTCCGACTCGGTGACCGTGACGGCGTTCGACGCGGCGGGACAGTTGATCGACAT
Source organism: uncultured Pirellulaceae bacterium (assembly GCA_937929805.1). Classification (GTDB taxonomy): domain Bacteria; phylum Planctomycetota; class Planctomycetia; order Pirellulales; family Pirellulaceae; genus Mariniblastus. The sequence goes on along the minus strand of CALFUT010000014.1, from coordinate 9,670 downwards.
GAATCAGTGGCAGTTGATTTCTGAGGGCGATCTTTCGACGTACCGCGACACGGGCGGAGCATTTAGCGAGATCGTGGCACCAGTGCCGGTCACTGTGTTCAGTGCCGACTCAATTTCCTTGGACGCGGTTAACAACATTAACTACAACCGTTCGTACTCGATTTTGCGATCGCCGGGCAACGTGCAGCTTGGCCGGATTGAGATCTCGTTTGTTGGCACGCAGAACAGTCCAACCCGATCCAGCCCAAATACTGGATCGCACATCTACTTGGCGTTGTCCACGGTTCCCGGATTGGTCGGCGATTTTAACCGTGACGGCGTGGTGGACGTTTTGGATATCGATTTCTACTCAGGCAATCTTGGGCAACCGGCGTCGTTTGACTCGCAGTTGGATCTCGATCTGGACAACGACATCGATCTGAATGACATGAATCTTCACATCGAAAATTTTGTGCAGACATCGAACGGCTTAACCGGCACGTTCCCCGGAGACATCGATTTAGACGGACAAGTCGATGTGCTGGGGGATGCGTTCACCTTGATCGCCAACTTGGGCTCCGCAGGACCGTACAGCTATGGCGTGGGTGACTTGAACGCGGACAGGGCGGTGGATGTTCTTGGCGACGCGTTTGTTCTGATCGCCAACCTTGGGCGATCGAATGAGTTGTAGTTACAAGCTCGACGTGTTAGTTTTGAAGTTGCTTAATAGTAAAAGCCCGCAGCGCGAGGGAATCGGGAGCTCGAGAATCCACTTGCTTGCGCGTCGGGCTTGTATTGTGACCGGCTTTCGTTGTGCGTAGTGTCGGGGGACTCCCTAGCCTCACATGCCGCGGCTTTTGGCCATCGCGTCTTCGGCTTTTTGGATGTAGATCGGATCTTTGGTGCCTTCAAACGCTCGTTGGCACATCACGCTCAACGCCGAAAGATTAAACGGATCTTCCGGCTCTAGCTCGACGGCTTTCTCAGCCAGCTCGACCGATTTCACGTACTCTTCTTTTTTGTGGTACAGCACCGACAGTGCCAAATACGCGCGGACGAATTTCTCGTCGATCGCCAGTGCTTCGTTTAACTTGGCGATGGCTTCGTCGTACTTGCCGTCAACCTTCAGTTGTTCAGCTTCGTTTTCTAGGGCGATCAGTGGATTCGATGACATGGGGTTTCAATCAAAGGTTTGACAAAAGAAAAAGCGGTCTCCGGACACTCGAAGACCGTCCATATTGTTGTCAATTAACGCCGTTTGGCAATCGGATGTGGTAGGCCCTGAATTGCGACACCGCAAGTGACGGTAGGCCAACTTGGTGCCCGTATCGGCTACGCAAGTACCAGAATTTCTTCATCGTCCGAGAAAACGGCGTCCAGCGGCGAAACGAAGGTTTGCACCTTATCGTCTTCTTCCGAATCTGTATCTGGGATGACGACGGCTTTTGAGGCTGTGGGCAATGGTGTGCTTGCCAGTGAAGCAGTTTTGGAAAGGCTGGATCCGGCGGGGATCAAGTTTTGCCCAAGGTTTGCGACCAAGGCAAATGCGTCATTCAGCACATCGACCATCCCGTCACCGTTAAAGTCTCCTTGCTGCCAAGTAGCACCGCTGGTGGTTCCAAGATTCCCGACCAATGCAAACGCATCACCAAGAACATCAACCTGTCCATCAAGGTTCGCGTCACCGGGAAGGGCAACCAAAACTTGCTGAGAGAAATCTTCGACCAAAGGCCGCCCATCAGACACGGCTGTAATCGACGAGGCCGGCGCGGAAATGCTGTACAGGCCGGGCTGGAAAAACGATGGGAGAAATGGCGTAAAGTCAAAAGTTACGGTGAATGAAGTTGCATCATATGAGAACGCCTGTTCGAGGATAACTGGCGGGATCCCTACCGATGCCCCAGTCGTTTCATTGAAGAAGGTGAAATCGCTGGCAGAAACATCAACGTCCTGATTGAAACTGACGTCGAAGACACTAGCTTGGTCAGGGCGGGCGAGGCGGTCGATCAATTCATTGGTTTGACCGTCGCGCCGAAAACGAATGACTTCCGGAGCAAGTTGCGTTGTGCCAGTCGCCGTAATGCTAAACGAGAAACTCTGATCGTTTTGATCGTCGCTCACAATCGCCGTGTACAGCCCGGTTTGGGTCGCAATAAAATTTAAAAACGCCGCATCAGCACTATTCGTATTCGTGGCCAAAACGTTGCCAGCAGGACTTAGGACAGTTAGAAACGGTTGTCCAAAGTTGCCGATTTCAGTCACGGAAACGCTGACTTCTTGGCCGGCCGTAATTAAAACCGGGAACAGGTTAAATCCACCAAGTGGAACTGTTGCTGTGGCCTCTTCGCCACTAGCCAAAGCCTGATCGCGTCCGGGGATTAACTCAACCTGGGCAGGAGAGGTCAAAGCGCGAATGCGGAACGAGAGTTGCTGATTGTTGCCGTCATCGGTGACGATCGCCGTGTAGGTGCCACTTTGGGTTGCGTTGAATGTCAGCTCGGCAGAGTCATTGGCGTTCGTGTTGGTTCCTAAGACTGTTCCGGTGGGGCTGAGAATCGTTAAAAAAGGCTGACCAAAATTATTGATCTCGCCAACGGAAACACTTACCCGTTGGCCCGCGGTTGCCTCAAGAGGGAACAGATTAAATCCACCAAGTGGAACCGTTGCTGTCGCCTCTTCGCCACTGATCAACACTTGGTCGCGTCCGGGGATTAACTCAACTTGGGCAGGAGAGGTTAAAGTGCGAATGCGGAACGAGAGTTGCTGATTGTTGCCGTCATCGGTGACGATCGCCGTGTAGGTGCCACTTTGGGTTGCGTTGAATGTCAATGCGGCAGCGTCATTGGCGTCCGTGTTTGTTCCTATGACTGTTCCGGTGGGGCTGAGAATCGTTAAAAAAGGCTGACCAAAATTATTGATCTCGCCAACGGAAACACTTACCCGTTGGCCCGCGGTTGCTTCAAGAGGGAACAGGTTAAATCCACCAAGTGGAACTGTTGCTGTGGCCTCTTCGCCACTGGCCAGAGCCTGATCGCGCCCAGGGATCAGCTCAGCTGGACTAGGTGAAGTCAATGCGCGAATGCGGAACGAGAGTTGCTGATTGTTGCCGTCATCGGTGACGATCGCCGTGTATGTACCGTTTTGAGTTGCATTGAAAGTCAACGATGCAGAGTCATTGGCGGATGTATTAGTCCCTAAGACCGCCCCCGTTGGATCAAGGATGGTTAGGAAGGGTTGCCCAAAGTTATTGACTTCGCCGACGGCAATACTAACTCGCTGGCCATCCGTCGCTTCAACCTCAAAAGATTCACTGCCGCCGACGCCAATACTTGACACAATCTCCTGTCCGTTGGCCAACGTGGCAAGCAGCTGGCGGGGCTCCAGTTGCTGGAAGCTGAGGTGATTCGTGGTGAACGCTTGCTGGCGTCGCTTGAGTTTCATCTGATTCCTCGGACCTATAGACTTATCGCAGTGAAAAGTAAATTGAGCCTAGAGCGTCGCAAGTCCGGCGCCAACCAGTGTTTCAGCCAAAAGCGGTTGCTCCCGATCTTAGCTGAGAAGACTGCACCTCCCGCTTGTGTGGGCATGCTTACGCAAGCGTAAGGCATGGCATCCGAAAATTGTTCAGTGTTCAAAATGAACTAGAGCGAATCGCTCGCTCAAGGCACGAAAAAACGGCCTTCCTGATGGAAGGCCGTTTTGGGTTGTCAGATTATTAGCAGTCGTTCGGAATTGTGACAATTCCTGCGACGATGCTCTAGCCTTCCAAAGCAGCTTGAGCCGCTGCCAAGCGGGCGATTGGAACGCGGTATGGGCTGCAGCTGACGTAGTCGAGACCCGTGCGGACACAGAACTTGACGCTGTTTGGCTCGCCGCCGTGCTCGCCGCAGATGCCGCACTTCAGTTTCGGACGAGTCGATCGGCCTTTCTGAACGGCCATCTCGACCAATTGGCCGACACCCGATTCGTCGATCTGCTGGAACGGGTCGGTCTCAAGGATCTTCTCTTCCAAGTAATCCGGCAAGAACGATCCGATGTCGTCACGACTGTAACCAAACGTCATCTGAGTCAAGTCGTTCGTTCCGAAGCTGAAGAACTCAGCCGTTTCGGCGACTTGATCGGCGGTCAACGCAGCACGAGGAATCTCGATCATCGTGCCGACCATGTATTTGACCTTCGACTTCTTCTCTTTGAGAATTCCGTCAGCCACGCGGCGAACGATCTTCTCCAAGAAGTCTAGCTCAGCCTTGGTACCGATCAGCGGGATCATGATCTCAGGTAACACTTTGGTGCCCTTGGCCTGAACCTTGACGGCCGCTTCGATGATGGCCTGAGTCTGCATTTCGCAAAGGATCGGGTAAGTGATGCTCAAACGGCAACCACGGTGACCCAACATCGGGTTGAACTCGTGCAGTTCAGCAACGCGTTCTTTGACCTTGGCCAATGGAACGCCCAGCTCGGTCGCCATCTTCTTCATGTCTGCTTCGGTGTGAGGCAGGAATTCGTGAAGTGGCGGATCCAATAGGCGAACGGTAACCGGCAAGCCGTCCATCGCTTTGAAGATGCCTTCGAAATCTTTTCGCTGGTGAGGCAAAAGCTTCTTGATGGCTTTGGTGCGATCCTTGTCGGTGTCGGCCAAGATGAAGCGGCGTACGTCCGTGATGCGATCGCCTTCGAAGAACATGTGCTCGGTGCGGCAAAGGCCGATGCCTTCTGCACCAAACGCACGAGCGTTCTTGGAATCTTCCGGTGAATCGGCGTTCGTGCGAACGTTGATCTTGCGGAACTTGTCCGACCATTCAGAAACGGTCTGGTACATTTTGTAGATCCAGTGCTTCTGGGCCTTCTTGTTGCCCTCGACCAAAGCGGCCACGATCGGTGACGATTCGGATGGGATCTCACCAACGTAAACGTTGCCGGTCGAACCGTTAAGCGAAATGGTTTCGCCTTCTTTGTAAGTCTTTCCGCCAACCGAGATCGAACCCTTTTTCTCGTCGATCTTCAGTTCGCCCGCACCACAGATGCAGCACTTACCCCAACCGCGAGCAACAACGGCCGCGTGAGAAGTCATGCCGCCGGTGCTGGTCAGAATACCTTCGGCAGCGCCCATGCCGCCGACGTCTTCCGGAGAAGTTTCGTGACGAACAAGGATCAGTTTCGCGTTTGGATTCTTCTTCTTTAGTTGCTCGGCCTTGTCACTGTTGAGCACGATGGCTCCAACAGCGGCACCCGGACCGGCAGGAAGGCCACTGCAAATCGGAGTTTGCTTGGCTTCTTCTTTGGCGTCAAAGATTGGGAACAGCAACTGCTCAAGGTCACTTCCTTGGACGGTCATCAACGCGTCTTTCGGGCTGAGCAACTTTGGCAGCTTGTCGCCAGTCATCTGATCAACTCCGGTCGCCATTTCGACGGCCCAACGAACTCCGGCAAGGCCGACTCGTTTGGCGTTACGTGTCTGAAGCATGTACAGCTTGCCCTTTTCGATCGTGAATTCCACGTCTTGAGGGTATTTGTAGTGCTTCTCCAGCTTGGCCATGATCTTCAGCAGCTGAGCACCCGCTTTGACGAGGCCCTTATCGCTTTCGTTGGCGATTTCGTCCAAGTTGAGCGGTGTGCGAATACCGGCCACGACGTCTTCACCTTGAGCGTTGACCAAGTACTCGCCCATTGGCTTGGCTTCGCCGGTCGATCCGTCACGAGTAAACGCCACGCCGGTTGCACAATCGTCGCCCATGTTTCCGAAGACCATGGTCTGGACGTTCACGGCCGTTCCGATCAGGCCGGTGATCTTGTTGAGGATACGATACTTGACCGCACGCTCGGTTTGCCAAGAATCGAACACAGCGTTGATGGAAAGCTCAAGCTGCTTCATTGGATCCTGTGGGAAAGGTTTGCCCACGTGCTTTTTGTAGATGGCTTTGTACTCGCCAACCAGCTCTTCCAGCTGCTCTGCCGTCAGGTCGGTGTCCTGCGCGGCTTTGTACTTTTTCTTGATCTTGCCAAGAGCGCCTTCGAAGTGATGGTGATTCAAGGTTGAATAGGGGCCCATCACAACGTCACCGAACATGTCGATGAAACGACGGTAGCAGTCCCATGCGGCTCGCTCGTTGCCAGTCGCTTCGGCGAAGCCTTTGACGGACTTGTCGTTCATGCCCAAGTTCAGAACCGTGTCCATCATGCCGGGCATCGATTGAGCGGCACCCGAACGAACGGACAGCAGCAGCGGGTTCTTCGCATCGCCCAGCTTTTTGCCTTCAAGCTTTTCTAGCTTGGCCAGTTCCGACTTGACCTGCTGCATCATCTCCTTCGGGTAGCTACCCTTTTCTTCGTAGACGGCACACGCTTCGGTGCTGACCGTGAAGCCGGGAGGCACTGGCACGTCGGCGTTGCACATCTCGGCCAAGTTGGCTCCTTTGCCGCCGAGGATTTCTCGCATGCTGCGATCACCATCGGTCATCTTTTTGCCGCCGCCGTAGAAGTAGACGAATTTCTTTGCCATCGTTGTAAGCCTTTTCAGATTCGTTTGTTGATTCGATTAAGGGTTTGTTTAACTCAACGTTTCTTTCACCATTATGGTTCCAGACCTTGAACGCAGACAGAAGCTCGGTGGACCTGACAGATCAATGGCAGTCAGGATTTTAGACACTCAGACAAAAGGCCGACGCTGGATCAGCATCTGCACTTGGCTGGCGGTTCATGGGGTATCGAACAGGAGCTCAAACTTACCCAGTCGTCAGCTTTTCGCGGCGTTTCAAGGGCCAATAGGGTAGCATGAGGTCTGGGGAGCGTAAAGTCCGGCATTTCCTCGGATTTCGTGACTCAAAGCGTGAGTTAAAGCACTTTGGAAAGGTTCGGATTTTGGCCGTCCGTCAGCACGACTCGCAGATCGCAGACGTTGGTTCGAGTCGGCGGGACGCGGATCAAGCAGCCTAGTTTATCTAGCAGGGTGTGGCTGTCGAAAGAGCCAAGAGCGGCAGCGATATCACCGGTCAGGTGGCCAACGTCTAGCGATGAGTCCATCCACGCGCCTGCCACGGGCACGTTGCCGTCCTCTCCATCAGTGCCGCCCGACAGTAAACAAAACGTGGAGTCATCGCCCTCCGTCGCACCGCCCCCCAATTTCAACAGCCGCTGCAAAGCCGCAAGAACCAAGTGTTGATTCCTTCCACCCTTGCCCGGGTTGTCGCCCAGTTTCACCGTCGGCTCACCGCCCGAAATCACACAACGCTTGCCGGACTCCGATCGCAACGAGAGCAACTCATCCGCCAAGGCACACCCGACCGAGTCTGCCAAATTATCGTCCGACGTCGTTTCTGATCGCACGATTTCGTAACCAAGCTCAATCGCCTTTTGTTTTGCGGCCGCGACCGCTGTCTGGTTGTTGCAAAGAATCTGATTGTGAATTTTGCATGAAGCTGTAGCGGGCGAATCCGTTCGAGTTCGATCGATCACTTCACGGACGCTCGGCGGTGTTGCCGTTCCGGTGGGGTCAAACTTGGCAAGCACGTTAGCCGGATCAAGCACATGAGCCGGATCGCTCTCAACGACGGTTGGACCGGACGCGATGATCTCTAATGGGTCGCCAATCACATCTGACACGATCAACGCAACCAAATTTCCAGCGTTGCAATTCACAGCCAAACCGCCAGCCTTCACTTGACTGATCGCTCGGCGGACCGCGTTCAATTCATTGATGTTGGCACCGGCAGAGGACAACATCATGGTCACCGCGCGAAAATCTTCTAAGTTGACCGGGCTGACCGGCTGTTCGAGCAACGCGGAACCGCCACCGGCCACCATGAAAATAACTAGGTCGCGATCGGTGGCTCCTTGAACGAGTTCCAATATCTTCTGCGTGCCCGCAAGGACGCGCGGGCCTGGCAGGTTTTCACCCGCAGGACGGCAACCGACGACCTTGATGCTGCGAAGCGTGATCTCTTGATCGTCCGGAACGTTGACGTGTCCAATGACGTTCCGATCAAGGAAATCGGGCTCGCTGGCGGAGATCGCGTCCTCAAAACCCGCCGCCATCCAGCCGCTGGCTTTTCCCGCACCAACCACGATGACTCGATCGATGTCGTGGCGACTAAAAGTCTGGCCAGCGACGTGCAGCAAGTCATTCTCAAGTCGAACTGACCTTGCCACGGCGGCACGCGAGTCCACGGCCGCAACGCCGGCTTTCCAGATCGCGAGTGCGTCTTTGGTGATTGAAGATTGAGCCATTTTACTATGAGTTAGTTGATCGCGAATGAAACTCGAACGGAACTCGTTCGCTGATAGCAGAAAGAATATAATCGTCGATTGTTTGTGGACACGATACAATCGTAACATATTGTGGATTTGCTTTTGCGGCAGTGTCGGACAACTGTCCCAGTTGTTTCGCTGGTGAAGCCAGCAGTGCACCAACAATCGGGACGATTGTCTTACAATGGACGACTTCCCCCACAATGAAACGATACGCTTATGTTTGCATTTCTATCACCGAGGATCATTGCCGCCAGTTGGGCGATCATGCTTGCACTGCAGATCGACGGCTTCGGCGTTGCTCAAGACGCAACGCTCAATCAGCGTCCTAAACTGCTTGGCACGATCAAGGAATCGGACGTGACCGAAAGCAGTGGCCTTGCGATCAGCAGAGGCACTCCCGATGCGTTCTGGACTCATAATGACTCGGGGCACAAACCGGATCTGTTTCTGCTGTCGACCAAAGGAAAAACGCTAGCCAAGTGTAAACTGAAAAAGGCTCGCAACATTGACTGGGAGGCCATGAGTTCATTCCAGCACGCCGGCGAACCGTGGCTGATGGTGGCCGACGTCGGGGACAACAGCCTCAATCGAGCTAAGCCAAAAATCTACCTGCTGCCCGAGCCAACGCTGTCGGGCAAGAAGAAAAAGAAGAAGTCGGGGCAAAAACTTGAATCGGACGTGTCGGCCATCGAGTTTACTTACCCTGATGGCGCTCACAACGTCGAGGCCGCCGCCGTGTCTCCAGATGGGATGAGCGTTTGGCTCATCGAGAAAATTTACTCGAACGATCTGCGCCCGATTCAGCCCGGAATCTACCGGCTACCTTTGGATGTGTCTGACTTCGACTTAAAAGCTGACGAACGGCCCAAAACTGACGAACGCGCCCCACGCTCGGCCGTTCGCTTGGCCGACTATCCAATTCGCAACGTTACAGGGATGTCGTTTTCTCCCGACGGGCGACGGTTAATTGTTCGCAACTATTTGAATGCCCATTTTTATACGCGGAACGAAGGCAAGACGTGGGCAGAAACGGTGGCGGGCACGAAACCAACGCCGATCGTGTTACCGCTGCAAAGTCAGGGCGAGGCGATCTGTTTCACCGCTGATTCGAAATCCGTGCTGATCACCAGTGAGTTCAAGCGATCCACTATTTGGAAAGTGGATCTACCGGTTGAGTGATTAAATAGGAAACACGGACGAAGGAACACTAATTTTCTCTAATCGGCACTAATTTCCGAGGAGATCATTAGTGAAGATTAGAGGCGATTAGTGTTCTGTGTTTCCTTCAATCATAAAACATACCGTTTCCATTCAAGTTCCTTGGCCGAGCCAAAGTTGATCAAGTAGCCAACCTTCTTGTTGCTGATTCTCAGGTAGTTGAACAGCTGAGCTTCATGTTCAGAGGCAATCGCTTTAACGGCTTTGAGTTCAACCACGATTTCGT
>CALFUT010000013.1 GCA_937929805.1 uncultured Pirellulaceae bacterium | reverse complement strand
GCTGGTCTGAGTGCGTCAAGGGCTTGGCGAAGAAACTGAGCGAAGCCGATCCAGATCACGCGGATTTGTATGCCAAAAATTGTGATGCTTACATGGTAGAGATCATGGACGCTCATCGCTGGGCCAAAGAAAAGTTGGCCTCGATCCCTAAAGAGAATCGAACATTGGTCAGCGCTCACGACGCGTTCAACTATTTCGCGCAAGAGTACGGCATGGAAACTTTGGCAGTGTTGGGAATCGGTAACGATCCGGAAGCTGACATCATCACCATGCGTGAAGTTGCGGAAAAAATCTGCGACAAAAAGATCCCGGCAATCTTCATGGAGTCCATCACCAATCCGAAAGTGACTCAGGCCCTTCAGGAAGCCTGTGCCGCGCGAGATTGGAAAGTGAATTTGGTAGATCAACCGTTGTACTCGGATGACATTGGTGAAAAAGCACCGCAGAATACGTTTTTGGGAGCCTTCAAGTCGAACGTCGAGATTATTTTTGAGTCTCTTAGATAGGCAACGAGATAGGCAACGATTGAAACCCTAATAACAGTGCGCGAACTATTGGTAACTCTCTTTTTCAAAACTAACCAACCTTCAGAAACGAACTAGATAATCAACAACGTGACTGTCCCTGCGATCCAAGTCGAAAAACTCACCGTCACCTACGACGCCGAGCCCGTGCTGTGGGACATCGATTTAACGGTTCCTCAGCGGGTCGTCATGGGATTGGTTGGCCCCAACGGTGCCGGGAAAAGCACGCTGCTCAAATCAATTCTAGATCTGACTCCCAAACTTGCTGGACAGATCAAGGTGCTGGGTCAGCCCTTCGCCGCCAACCGAAAAGCAATCGGCTACGTTCCACAGCGAAGCAGCATCGACTGGGATTTTCCGACGACCGTTTTGGATCTAGTGGTGATGGGAACCTACGGGCGGCTGGGATGGTTTCGGCGTCCGGGTGAAAGAGAACGAGCCGATGCGATGGCGGCGTTGAAGCGGCTGGGGATGGACGCCTATGCCGAACGGCAGATTAACGAACTCTCGGGTGGTCAGCAGCAACGAGCTTTTCTCGCACGAGCGTTTGTTCAAGATGCTCCGATTTACTTTCTGGATGAACCATTCGCGGGTGTCGATGTACCGACCGAGAAACTGATCGTTCAACTGCTGCATGAACTTCGCGATGAAGGGAAGACAATCGTCGTCGTGCAGCACGATTTAAAGACCGTTGGAGAGTATCTGGATCAAGTGTCATTGATCAATCAGACCCTTGTCGCCAGCGGCGATGTTGAGTCCTCGTTCTCGGAACAGCTGATCGAGGAAACGTACAGCGGTCGATCTCGAATTTGTTCACCGATCGTCAAAGGTGACGCATGATCTTGTGGGAACTTCTGGGAGACCACACCTTTCGCACGGTGTTGCTCGGCACGATGGGAGTTGGAGCCGTTAGCGGTTCGATCGGATGCTTTGCGTACTTGCGGCGTCAAAGTCTTGTTGGCGATGTGGTGGCGCACTCTTCGCTGTTGGGAATCGTGCTGTTCTTTCTAATCAGCTATTGGCTAACAGGCGAAGGCAGTAAGTCCCTGTTCGTCTTGATCCCGGGAGCCATGGTTGCGGGCGTTTTAGCGCTTGGTTTATCCCAGTGGATTGTTTCTTGTACCAGCGTCCGGGCTGACAGCGGCTTGGGCGTCATGCTGGCGATCTTTTTCGGCACAGGAATCATGTTGCTGCGCTGGGTGCAGAAAGCGAACCCGCCGATTCCGGGTCGGCGAGGACTCGATAGCTACCTGTTTGGCATGGCGGCATCGATGACTTGGGCGGATCTGGTCATGATCGCGATCGTGGGTGTTGGCTCGATCGCAGTGATGCTGTTGTTGTGGAAAGAGTTAAAAGTGTTCACGTTCGATCCCTTGCTGGCGCAGAGCTTGGGCTACCGGACGCGTTGGCTTGATTGGCTGATGATTGGAATTTTTGTCAACGGGATCGTGATCGGAATTCAGTGTATTGGCGTGGTGCTGATCATCGCCATGTTGGTCGCTCCCGCCGCCGCGGCGCGGCAATGGACCGAGTCGCTTGAATCGATGGTGGTTTTGGCGGCAGTGATTGGAGCAAGTTGCGCGGCGATTGGAACGGTCGTCAGCGCGGTGGTTTCTGGCATTCCCACCGGGCCGGTCATCGTCTTGGCCGGAGCGACGGTTGTGCTGGGATCGATCTTGTTCGCGCCTAAGCGTGGCATCCTGTTTGGCGGTCGAAAACGAGCATCGGCTGCGATGCAAGTGCGGTTTCGGGAGTCGTCCAAATGAGTCTATTGGCGTGGACGTATCTGATTGCAGCGTTGACGGCAGTCGCTTGCTCGCTAGCGGGCGTCATGCTGGTCGTTAAGCGTGAAGCGTTGGTGTCTGAAGGGCTTAGTCACGCGGTGCTGCCGGGAATTGTGCTCGCGTTTTTAGTCTTTCGTGATCGTAGCTCGCCGTTGCTAATTCTTGCTGCGGGGCTGAGCGGACTGCTGATGGTTTGGCTGGTGCAGTGGATTGCTCGAACGGGTCGAGTCAAACAGGACGCGGCGTTGGGCATTGTTTTTTCGGGGATGTTCAGTGTGGGCGTGATCGCCAGCAGCTTGAATCTGAAAAACGTCCATTTTCACGCTCACTGCATTATCGATGGCAACCTTGCGTTTGCGGCACTCGATGATTGCCACTGGTTTGGGTTTTACCTTGGCCCGAAAGCGTTTGTGTCGATGTTGCTATGCGTGGTCGGCGTGATTGGCTTCGTGGTGGTGTTCTTCAAAGAGCTAAAATTGTTGGCCTTTGACGAAACGACCAGCCATCTGTTTGGTTTTCGGCCTCGGTTGCTTCACACGATTTGGCTGGCGATTGTCTCGATCGTCGCGGTGGCCGCGTTCGAGGTTGCGGGCACCATTCTGGTGGTCGCTCTGATGATCGCGCCTGCTGCCGCAGCCAACCTGCTGAGCGATCGGCTATCGTGGATGTTTGTTTTGAGTGCCTTGCTGGGAGTGGTTGCCGCACTGCTTGGCGTGGCGCTCAGTCAACCGCTTTCGATCTCGCCAGCCGGTCCCATTTCTTCAATTGCTGGCTTCGAATTTCTGCTGATCGTCTTTTTTGCGCCGAAGCGTGGGCTGATCGCGAGACGGATTGCCCGCCGCCGGCGACGGAGATTGTGGATCGCCTTGCTGGCAAAGCGTAATCGATTGCCGAAAAACGAGTGACCGATGATTGGCACAAACTTATAGCTCTGCCTTCCCCGAGATTTTTCTCTTTGGCTTCTACGTCTGATCGGTCGTGGCGTATTGGCGGCTGGTGACAACAATGGCTCCGACCAGCAAACACGTGCCGCCGATGATCGCCAATGCAGCCAGATGCCACGGGTCTGGCCAAGGCGGAAACGCGCTCTCAAATTCGTGTTGGACATCGGGCAAAAACCAGCCCAGCCAACTGATCCCCAGCGTTCGGAGATGAAGGCTGACGGTGAACTTGTTCACGACGGCCGGCAGCAAAGCGAGGAAGATATCCGACAGCAAAACATAAGCCGCCGAAACCACCATGGCTCGTTTGATGAAGATCGTACCGATCATCGAGAAGATTGCTGCGTACACCGCGCAGGCAAGGAAGTAAATTCCGACAAGAGAGATCCATTTTTGGCCCGGATCTTTGATGGAAAGATAGTGATTGACAATCGCCATGCACAGCGACAACGAGACAACAGAAACGACAAAGGAAACGAGAAATGCGGTGAAGTATTTTCCGAAGTAGGTCGACAGTCGTCCGCCCGGTCGACTGGCCAAAAAGCCCCAGCCTTTGCCTTCCAATTCCGAATAGATGTTGGCCGGTGCCCAAAGCAGCAACGTCAGTATGCAAACCATCGAAACCAAAAACACGATTGCGAACGTGGAGAATGCGTGGACGGTGGCAATCGCTTCTGGGAGATGCGCGTTGACCATCTGCGGTCCACGAATCAACAGAAGCATCATCACCGCCGGAAACATGATCAGCAACGCGGACACGCTTAGGCGTTGAGGCGTCAGCGAGCGACTGAGCTCAAACTGAAAGGTGGCAATGGAGCCGATTATCCAATTGATCATTGGCTTGCGTTCCCTTTTATTTCGCCCCGGTGGATTTTCATCAGTGTCGCAAACAGGGCCTTGAGCGAATCGTCGGTCGAATTCATCTCAGTTACTTCAACGCCGGCTTCTACGATCAACGAAGGGAGTTTGTCATAGACGTTTGAAGCTGATCGAGTCGTGACGATCATTCCTTGGCCATCATCATTGAACTCGATGGACTCGATCTTGCATTGCTCAACCAAAAGCTGAGCCAATTTGGCCGGATGGTTACAGCGAACTTCTAAACTGAACGGCGAATCGGCCAAGATTCGATGGACTTCTTGAGGCGATCCCGACGCCAGCAGTCTGCCACCCGAAATCAAAAGAAACGAAGGGTGGATGGCTTCGATTTCATGCAGGACATGACTCGCGAGAATCACGCTTCGACCGGCACTTGCCCACTCTTTCACGAAGTCAATCATCTCATGCCGACCAACCGGGTCCAAGCCATTGAAGGGCTCGTCCAAAATCAACAGATCCGGTTGGTGTGCAATCGCTTGAGCAATCTTTGTCCGCTGCCTCATGCCCAACGAGTACGTTTGAATTGGCTGATCCATGAACTGATCCATGCGGACTTGTTTCATCGCCGCGACGGCTTTTTGTCCTGCGGCTCTGGAGCGAATGCCATGCATTTTCGTCAGATACGTTACCCACTCTCGTCCGGTCACGCGCGGATAGTAAATGTCCGTCGCCGGGCACAGCCCAACACGACGAAGCAGATGACTGCGTCGCCATGGATCTTTTCCGAACAGTCGTACTCGTCCCAGCGTAGGCTTCAGCTGTCCCAAAATTAAGTTGATCAACGTTGTCTTCCCCGATCCATTGGGCCCCAGCAAGCCGTACGTCCCCGGCGGCAATGACAGGCTCATGTCGTTGAGACCGATCACGTTTTGATAGAGTTTCGTGGCGTTGTGGAGTTCAATCATGGGGGAGAGGAGTTTTCAGTGTTCAGTGTTCAGTGTTCAGTGTTCAGTGTTCAGTGTTCAGTGTTCAGTGTTCAGTGTGAGGTGTGAGGTGTGAGGTGTGAGGTGTGCTGATTCTCACACTCGCATCGGTGCGGAAACTCGATAGTACAAAACAACCAATGAGAAAATTGTGATCCCAGCCAGCACAATTGCGCTCACGTAGATCTGGCTGAAATCCTCGAATCCAAAAACCCATGATTGCACGTCGCCAAGGTTGTTGTACAGCGATAGCCACGACCACCGTTGAGACACTGGGTCATTGGTGACGATCGGATCGAACGGATTCATCCCTTTCCCAACCGCGACTGAAAACAGGATCGCGATCCACGCTCCATGTCCCATCGCCCAAACGGCAAACCAAGCGAAGTTTGCGAAACGACTTTCTTGAGTCAGCGATGACAACATGACGGCGATCGAAGCGACTGGCACGACCAGCACGACGCTGGCCGCCACGATTCGCAGCGGAATATCCCATGTGCTCCAGATGACTGAAATGTCTGGCGACATCATGATCGCGAAAAAGTAAAGAGCGATCGCCGGCACTAACGAGACCATCAAGATGAACGCCACGGGGACCAGCAGTTTTCCAAGCACGTATTCCAACCGTCCGATGGGGCGAGAAAAATACAGAAGGAACGCGCGGGTGCGGATGTCCTGCGACACCAACGCGGGGGCGATCGAACCGACTAAAAATAGAATCAGTGTTCCTTGCGGATACCGAAAAAAGGTCATCAGCAGCCAACCCCAAACAACACTGCGAGTCGCGACCTCGTTACCGGATTCCAATGCCGAAGCGATTACGTCCACATTGGGAACCATCTTGTATTGGCGGCGAATGATGCTGGCGATCTTTTTGCGACTGCCACCCAGTCCAAGGTCGGCAGAAATATCGGCTCCCATGGTTGCTTCAGAGGCTGCCGCAACGACGGTTTCCGCAACACTGATCCCCGAGTCTTGGTTGATCGAATTTTCGATGAAGAAAAAGCCAACTCCCCAATACATGACCGGTAGCCACGCGAGGAACAAAAGCCGGGCGACCCACCGCGAGCGAAGAGCCAAGCGAATGCCGGTGTAGGTGATGATTTTCCAACGAGTCAGCGGGCTGGTTTTTTTTCCATCCCAGCCTCGATAGCCAACGTCATGAACTGGCATGCTGGGACTCCTTTACCGTTTGCAGGAAAACATCTTCTAACGAATTTTTGGCGGCCGTGAGTGATCGGATCACGGTGCTCGTTTTCTTCGCTGCAGACCAAATCACGTCTGCCAAGTTTGGTTCTTCGCTTTCGACCAAAATCGATTGATCTGGTCTCAACCGAACGTCAAATTGGTGCTCAGCTAGGTGATTTACGATGGGCGTGGAATCTCCCAGCACTTGAAATGAAATGCTTGGGGATGAGGTGCGGTTCAAATTAGCCAGTGTGTCCTGCAGAACGACTTGTCCTTTCGATAGAATCACCACGTCGGTACAAATCGCCTGCACGTCTGGAAGAATATGAGTTGAAATCAAAACGGATTTGCCAGCTTCTCGATGCAGCAACGCGATACGATTAAGCAACGACTCACGCTCTTCTGGATCTAGGCCCGAGGTGGGCTCGTCCAAGATCAACAGATCAGGGTCATGAACAATCGCAGCGGCAAATTTGATTTTCTGTCTCATGCCGGTGGAATACGTTTCAATCGCGCGGTAACGCTCCTGACGCATCCCACAGAAGTCCAGAATCTCGTGCGAACGACGCAGACCCTCGACGTCCGGCAGGCCTGATAGACACGCCGAGAACTGCACGACTTCGACACCCGCCATGCCAGCCATGTAGCAATCGTCTTCCGGCATGTAGCCGACCATCGAACGGATTCGCCGCCCGGCGCGGCCCAAAGGGTGCCCGAGGATGGTTCCGGTGCCATTCGAGTAGCGAACCAAGCCCAAGAGCATTTTGATCAGCGTCGATTTGCCAGCTCCGTTGGGGCCGAGCAAGCCGGTAATGCCCGGCTGAATATCAAGCGACACGCCCGCAAGCGCCTGTTTGTCACGATAGTTTTTGACGATGTTCTGCAGGGAGATCAGTGGCTTCATGCGGTCAGCGGCTGCGGGTAAAAAATCGTCAATTGGAATCGCGTCCACCGTTCAAAGCAGAAAGCGAGATGAAACACGATTGGCGATACTTCGTACGCGCCGCGTATTTCGCGTGCGGTTGGAAATGTTCCATTCCGCCTGTTGGCTTACCAGCCCATGACCATATTGGATTCGATTGCTTTGCGAGCTTGATCCAGATCGTTACCCGTTTCCTGCATGTACAGCCGAATCGCGTGAACTTTGTCGCCCGACGCTTTGGCCAAGCAATCACGAGCCGTTCCGCATGGGTCGGTGTGTTTCGTGATTCCCAATACTCCCTTCGAAATTACCCAGCTGTCACGCG
Source organism: uncultured Pirellulaceae bacterium (assembly GCA_937929805.1). GTDB lineage: Bacteria > Planctomycetota > Planctomycetia > Pirellulales > Pirellulaceae > Mariniblastus. The sequence continues at coordinate 47,951 of CALFUT010000013.1, read as the reverse complement.
GTCGCTTGCTCAAACGCACGACGCTTTCTCCCGGGAAGGAATCAGTAACGACCGCTTGAGCACTTCCTTCGTCGTCGGCCCACGTGATGATGATGTGGCCTTCTGTTTCAACTTCAAACAATGGCATGACGCGGGCCTCAGTCAGGGGACAAGATGATTCAAGATGATTTCAATCAATCATTCTGACACCAAAGACAGACCGTTTCAATCAGGCCCAGCGCATTCGCATTACGATAGCCGAAAGATTACGTGCCAATGGCTGCCGGTACCGCGTTGCGCGGAAGGCAAGTTTAAAACTGCCTATCACGATTCTGACACTGCGACAGATTTGCTCGATGAACCGGAAGGTTTCATTCTGCCACGTGCCATACCCTTGGTTGGACAACGGTATGTTTCTTGAATGGACGGCGGCTGGAAGGTCACGGCCTTGGAATGGGCTTTGCCCGGGGCCAAATTCCACCGACAGTTGCAGGTGGCTCGGACGGAGCCTCGGCCCTCCCGGAGACAAAACTCGATCGGTCGCGCGAAACATGCCGAAGGGGCTCGGCTCAAGCCAAAGACCTTGCTCCGGTGATTCCACGCTAAAACCACTTTGCAAATCAGCGAGAGGAAGTCCGCCGGCTACTTAACGCCGCCCAATTAGCGAAGGGCGTGAACGGTGCCGGGAGCATAATTGCTGGTTCCCTTGAGAACCGCGTCAGGGATATTTACCTCAGACACATGTGTTTGTGCAGGTTCAACGGGCGTGCTGGCGGTGATGACTAGGTTTGAGTTACCGTTCTCTTGGAAACTTGCTTGAGTGTTCCCAGTCGACGGTGCGTAAGTCGGCGCAGTGTTGGCCGAGTACTTATTCGATGGAGTGCCATAGCTATTGTACGGTGTGCTTGGGTACTGAGATCCAGAATAAGTCGCTGGCTTGGACGGCGTTGCTGGAGCAGTAATGGCAGGACTGCTCGGGTACTGAACCGGATTATTGGCGACAGGGCTGAAGTTGCCACGCAGTACGTTTTGCGGAGCCGACGAAAGAGCATTGTTCGCGCTGCTGGCGGTTCGCAGCGGCGCATCCGACGGATACATTTGCGGATACTTTGGAGTGGGTCGAGCCGTCAAGTTCGCAACAAATTCACTGGCAGCAGGCGTTGCCACCGACGTCGTTGGTGGGATCGTGTTACGAGTAGAAGCCATGTTTGAAGTCGAGCCTTGCGATTGCAAACCGACAGACGACCGGGATGCCGCAAGTTGTTGCTGTTGCAGTAGCTTCTGCTGATCCGATCGCAACTGGGCCAATTGAGCTTTCAGCTCAGCCATTTCTGCTGACACAGCTGCCGGTGGAGCGGCAGCAGCAGGAGGTGGTGTTGGCTGACTGCTGGCCAAACTTTTGGTCGTGATTCCCCCAAACGCATTGTTCGCGGCCGCAGCGGGCGTGGCCAGCGGTTTCGGTGGAGCAACGCCTCCGAAGGCATTGGATGCAGATTTCGATGCAGAGCCTGCGCTGGCAAGCTCGGCCGGAGCGGCTTTCGCTTTCTGAGTGGCTCGCTGAAGTCGTTGCTCGAACAGGCTCAACTGATCGTCGCCAGCCGCAGTCGCAACCGCGTTGCCTGCGGCGGATGCAAGATTTCCTTGAGCGTTGTACAACGATTTGTTGACCGCCATCAAGGACTTGTCAACATTGGCTTTGCCCGACTGGATCGATTTTGGAAGTGCGAATTCGTTTCCGGCTGACTTTAGATCGGCGACCTTGTTTCCAATGGATTTGTCGATCGCCTTCGAAGAGCCGGCAAGAGCTGCTTGGAAGTCACGTTGAGCCTGAGTGATTTTCGAATCGACGAAGGCAGTCTTCGGTAACTTGTTGCGTGAGGAAGAACCCGAATTGAAATCGAGATCGTTCTTCTTGGCCAACTTATTAACGGCGTCCTTGGCCGCGTATTTGTAAGGCTCGCGAATTGGCTCGGTTAACTGGTTCTTGGTGCTTGCAATTTGCTTGCGGAGCGATTCAATTTCTCGGCTTGCCGAATTGCGGGTCGAGGCAACGGATTGCCTGATTGGAGACGAATCAAAACTGAGTGATGGCGGTTTGGGAAGATTGCCCTTTTTCGCCATCAGGTTTTCACTTTTCCAGAAGGCAAGTTTGGACAAATTGGGCTTGGCCAACTTTGGAATCGATGGTTTGGGCAGCGAAAACGGCACCGACTTGCAGCCGCTCGTTCCAAGGATGGCGGTGGCGATCAAACCTGCGGCCGCTCCGCGAATCAACCGTGGCCGGAATGATTTCAAACTACGAAATTTAGTCGATCGGTTTGGCGTGGAACTAGGGCGCATGGCGTCTTGCCTGTAACTTTTTAGTGCACGGAAAAACGAAGCACGGTGCTTCTTCCCGTTTCCTTATTCTGGAAACGGATGGCTTGGTCGTGACCGATTGATTCATACAACCTTCGTGAGATCACCACCCAGCAGTTCTGGAATCGGACCCGGCGAACCCGTTTCTTTCGAAAAAACGGTATTTCCGGCAATCCTTGTCAGGATTGCCCAGAGTCGCGCTAATCGCGGCGATATTAGGAGGATGCGAAATGGGCGTCAACGTCGTCCACTCGCTAGCAAGAAGTGTGGTGGCAGTGGTCGCCGCCGATAGATAACGTTTAAAACAGCATGGCCAAGTGCGGAAGAGAACCCAGCAAAGTTCTTTGAAGGGATGTGGCCTTGTATGCCACTTCGGGCTGAGAAAGTCCTTGGGAACGAATGCAGCCGAGCGCCGGGCTTTTGAAGTGCCCGGGCTTGTCTCGATGTGATCTTGTTGCGGCGAAGCGGCGATCACCCTATCGATAGGTGGGTGAATCGAAATCGATCGTGTTTGCCACCCGTGCGGTGAAGTTGGTATCCGCGGTGTTGCGATTGAGTTCAGTGCGAACGGATCCTTCTTGGAATGGACCCAGCCCCAGCACCGTCCAATTCTCATCATCAGCTCGCGCTAGGGTGCCGCTGCCATCGTAGACCATCTGGCCAGACGGGGTGTCGTAGGCAACTACATTTAGTTTCGCTGTGCCGAACTGGCTCTTTTTCTCGTACAGACGGATCTCCGGAAGTTCCACTGGCAAGCCTGGAACGGTCAACCCGGGGGAACCAATAAAGCTTTCGACATTGTCGGTGCCGACAGCGCCCGAGCACAGTTCGATCGTGACTTGCGAGTCTTCTTTTTTGTCGACCAGCAAACCGCCAGCGTTCAATATTTTGCGTCGCATCGATCCCACGATGTAGCCTTTGTCGACTGAGTCAAGGTACTTCTCTTCGAGGAACACCTTCTGACCGGCAACGTCCGGCAGTACTGTTTTGGCCATCGTTTGGTCAACGGCGTTTGAGATCAACAGTTGTTCCATGCCCGTACGAGCCGTGTCGGTGGTTCGGGTTGTTGAGCAACCCACAAATGCAACGCAGCCAACGAGGAAGAAAGATAGAGTCAGACGTGTCATTTTGAAAACTCGCACAACAAGGGAATCGTTTCGGTGGGATAAGTGCCCGTTTTGGGCAAATTGGTAGTTGGGTGATTAACAATCCTAAGTTTTGGCGTCAAGAGCGATCTTCAAGCCCGTTAACTTCATTGTGGTTTAGTGATAGCAGTGGCAGACAATAAAAAGAAATCGCCAATCAGGGTGGCATGTCGAAAGCCACAATAAAGTTTTTTGGAGTTGAGCACTACGTTGTCACGCGACGCGTCCGTTTTTGAAAATCTTTAATTCTTCATCTTCAACCAAGCATTTTTGCCAGTCGCCGCTTTTGCAGGCATCAATTCGGCGTCTCACGCTGCGTCGCATTGCTTTGTGGTAACCAATTGTGGTGGCGAATAGAGTGATCAGGTCGACGAAGTTTGATTCTTGGCAAAGTTTGTGCTCGTACAATTCAACGTAGCTGTCGCTGCCCATGGCGAAGACCACACCGTTTACGAAGCCGATTCGTTTTGAATCGACTAGGACTTCGTAGTCTGGCACAACGGATCCCCAGCGTTGTCTCAAGCAAACCGGCCACATTCGACCTTCACAGAAATAGCTGAAAGTGAAAATTGAAAAGAAAGAAAACGTACGATGATTCTGATTCACGTACACAATCATTTCATGCCGGGGCAAAATAACGGCGAATGATAACAATGTGCGCCGAGATCCAATTGAATTTTGAACCTCTTGGGTCGTGATTTGCTCGATGGTGCCCGACCAGTTCAAACGCTTGCCGGTCGTTTTGAACAGCTTCATCACGAGGCGACGTTGCACGATGTCCTCGCTCTGCAGCTTCATGATCGTGTCTTCTTCCAGCTGCTTCTGAAGTTCGGATTGCTGTTTGGCGTTCAGACGACCCGTTTTCTTGATCTCCTTTTTCAGCTCGCGTCGACGCTTTTCGTGTAGGCAGCTGAGCGTGGATTTGACCTCTTTCGCGTCCGGTTTCCAGATGTCGGACCGAATCCCAATCAAGCATCGCTTGTCCCAGCTCTTGTCTTCCTGCTGCTGAGCCACGGATCCAACCACGTCCATCCCGCGAGTGAAGTGCGAAGAATCAGACATCTTGTAGCTTTGCAAGAAGTCAGAATTCGTCGGGTGGACACCGGGGACTGCCCACATGTCGACGTAACGATTTACAACTTTGACATAAGCCATGGCGTAATGAGATTGCGAACCGAAATTGTATGGAGATCGAGTCATCTTGGCGGGAGCGAGAGCAGCCTACGCCGCCCAAACGCCGGATGGCTTTTAGACGGTCCGGCGAGGTGGCTCAAGGTTGGAACAGCTAGCAGACGTTGCTACTGATGAAGCCGCTTGGCGCTTGGCGCAAAGGATTAACTCAACGTATTCGCACGAGGCCGTCCGTTGGCCCACAGCGCAAAAAAAGCGGGAGACCATCGCTGTTGGGGCTTGGTCTCCCGCTACAAAATTGTTTGGCGTTGTAACTTGCGATTTTGCCGCAAAGTTTGCAGAGGCGTATTTTGCAGACGCCTACTTGGCAGCAGCCCTACTTGGCAGCAGCATAACGCTCGCCCACGGCATTCCAGTCGATCACGTTGAAGAATGCGGCGACATAGTCCGGGCGGCGGTTTTGATAGTTCAGGTAGTAAGCGTGTTCCCAGACGTCTAGCCCAAGGATTGGGGTGCGACCCTCCATCAGCGGACTGTCTTGGTTGGGTGTGCTCTCGACAACCAGCTTGCCACCATCAACGCTCAACCATGCCCAGCCACTTCCGAATCGAGTGCCTGCGGCGGCCGAGAACTTTTCCTTGAAGGCATCGAAGCTGCCGAACTCGGCGTCGATGGCTGCTGCGAGATCACCTGACGGAGTTCCACCACCGTCTGCGGAAAGGATGCTCCAGAACAGACTGTGGTTGGCGTGGCCTCCGCCGTTATTTCGGACTGCTCCGCGCTTGTCGTCGGGGACCGAAGCCAAATCGGAAACCAAATCCTCGATCGACTTCGAGCCAAGGTCCGTTCCTTCAATTGCGGCATTCACTTTGGCGACGTAGCCGGCGTGGTGCTTGCCGTGATGAATTTCCATCGTTTTGGCATCGATGTTGGGCTCAAGCGCATCCTTGGCGAAAGGTAGTTCGGGAAGTTCGTAAGCCATGATTTTTCCTTTGTCTATTGAGAATCACAATTCGCCGACGCATCGTTGCGACAACCGGCGGAGATTGAATTGGTGTTTACCGAGAAGGGGTCACCCGAGTTTAACGGCTGAGCTTAACAACGACAATCGCCCGAAAGCACCGGGGCGTTGCGAACGACTGGTTGAGGCAGAGTGCCGCACGGTCGGCAAGTAATAGCGAGTCACCGCTGCAAAGCCACACGGTGAATATAAGCGATAAAGGCGCGGCAAAACGTGATCGAGTCGAAGGACGCGATCGCTTGCTTTGAAGTCAGCAAAAGAAGGGGCGATCTTTGAAGTCGATGCCCTTAGAAATTTCGAATCAGCGAACGACGTCTGAGCTGGTCGCTGGGTCGACCAGTAGCCGTGATTCATCATCCGCAATCATCAAAAAGTCGCGAATCTCACGGAGCATTTCAGGAGCAAGATCGGTTGCGTTGGTCGAGAACCACTTTCGTTTGGCCTCGCGTAACGTGATCTGAATATAAGTCTCTTTGCCGATATTGCGAGCCGATTTTTCGGATTGGTTTACCTTGTGAACTTGGAATTCGATGTCCGCAATAAAACAACCTCTGCGCGAGCGGTTCGTTGGATCAACGCAATCGATCGTAAACGATACCCAGTCGGGCTCGATCCGCAAAAGATCTGCGTCGCGTTCAACGATGTAGCCTCGCAGTTTACTGACCACCAATGGGATAGGGGTGATGGTTCTAAACTCTTGTCTCAGCAACACTTTGCCTTTTGGCTTTTTCCAGATCAGCCCGGCATCCGAGACGAATTGATTTTTGTCGATATCGGCGCCAGCTTTTAGATCGAGAGCCGTTTCGCAAACGACTCGATTGCGTCCTTCTTCTTTGGCATTGAGCAACGCGGTATCGGCACGGACAAAAAAGTCAGTTGGGGTATCTGTCGAAGTTAACTGCGACACACCAAAGCTGGCGGTCATGCATTTCCCCTCGAGCATCGGCTGAGGCGTCTTGTTTAGGGTAAGCCGAATTTCCTCAGCACGTTGAACCGCAGATTCGCCATCGCAGTTCGCACAAAGAATCACAAACTCTTCACCGCCGTATCGGGCGACCACATCCTTCGAGCGAACAAATTTCTTCAATAAGCTGGCGAATGCTACCAAAGCTTGGTCACCGATGTGGTGATTGAAGTTGTCGTTGATTTGCTTGAAGAAATCGATGTCGCATATGATCAAGCTGCAGACAAAATTGGTTGTCTGGTGTGCCCGCACGTACTCTTCAAGAACTCGTTCAAACTCGCTTCGATTGGCGACCTGTGTCAGCGAGTCAAGCGTCGAGAACTCGTACAGGTCTTTCAGTTGTCGCTGCAAATCCAACTGAATCGTGTAGTCGTGAACCAGCAGAACCGCACCGTGGACCAGCCCTTTGGCGCACAGGACCGGCACAAAGGTGATCTCAACTTTTACTTCACGCCCGCTTCGTCCGGTGATCCGGTATTCGCCGCTCGCTTCAACGCCCGTTTTCAGGCATTCGGCCATGGGACATTCCGCGTGCGGAATCGATGTGCCTTCAACACAGCTCAGTTGTAAAATCGCAGGCGTAAATTGCTGACCGACCACTTTATTAGCAGTCATGCCCGTGATCGATTCAAGCTCGCGATTCCAAGCCTTGATTTTTCCATGCGGATCCACAAACACGACGCCATCGCGACAGTGGTCCAGTAAGTGTTTGCGAAACAGCGGCCAGTTCAATTGGCGAGCTGCGGTGGCGGACTGCGAGTTAGGATCGGGGTTCGACACAGGATGAAAATCGATGAATTGGGATCGAGAAGAGAAAGCGGTCAAATCAAGTGAGAGTTTCTCGCGATGATTTACGAAAACCTAGATCGCTGTTTGACCAGTCAGGTTCTTTGTAACTACAGATTTCGTGTTTCCGAAACCTTGTTAGGCAGCTGTACCGATTATACCACCTTTGCCAGTTGGGTGGCTCGGGATGGGAGGGTTACGTGTTGGCTGAGCTACTGTGTGCGAATTCCATTGTGGTTCAAACGTCTCAAGGGAACCGACGGGTCCAGCCGGTCTCGACAGAAGACCGCGCAAGGAAGGCGTTGGCGGCGTTTATGGCGGCGGATTTCCCGTCATGAAAATCGCTTTTTTCAGTCACCGGAACTGCCGATGAGAGTAATACAAAGGCCGTGTTCTGTTTGGCGAAGCGAGTCGTATGGTTCTACGAAATAGAGATTCTCGGCGGCTAAGGGTCATGCTTGATGAATCAAGCATGGAACCGACTCCGGATTCGACAACGCTAGCGGCGACAAACCGCAAGAAAAAATCTTCGCAACCAAACAAAACCAGACGCCTTTACGGCTACGGAGCCGAGCGGCGCAGCCAGCCGAAAACCACTGACTTGATTCCCAAGCGTTGGTTCGCCTATTCGACCGTCGTATTCATCCTAATTGCGGCCGTTGTCGTTCTGAACGCGTTGTCATTCTATTCACCTTCACTGTACGCCTACCTTGGTGACGCAGGAGTCAATGCGTTTTCCCTGCGCAGTGGTGGTACGCTTGCGTCGTGGTTTACGTCTGTGCTGTCGGCTTTCACGGCAGCCTACTGCTTGCAGGTGTACTATCTGCGCAAGCATCGTTGCGATGACTACCGAGGTAGCTACCGAATTTGGCTTTGGTCATTTTTCGCATTCATGTTGGTAAGCGTTACGGGCACCGTCGATCTTGGGCAAATTGGGCAAAACGTGTTGGCGGCGACCGCAGGGGTGTTGCCTTCACTCGGGCCAATTTCGATTCCTATCCTTGTTGGCTGCGTTGTTCTGACGGCGATCGTAGCCTTGGCGATTTGGGAGGTTCGAGTCTCTCGCGGAGCCATGGCGTTGGTCGCTTTTAGTTGGTTGGCCGGTTTGGTTTCTGTTCTTTCCGTAGAGCCGTTTGTTCGCGACCAACTTGCGGAATCCAGTTTAGTGCTAGTGAGAGCAAATGCGTGGCTAAGTTTTTCAAGCTGCGCCTTTTTGGCGGTACTGACGTACGCTCGATATGTTTACTTGGCGGCAAACGGGATGTTGCCAGTTCGCCAGCCTGAGTCGAAGTCGGCGAAGGCAAGCACGAGTCCAAAGCGGGCCGGAGCAAAAGCCAGCAAGAAGAAAGCTTCCAAGGCAACTTCTGCAACAGCTGCGAAGTCAACGCGGAAAGCAAAGCCTGCGGCAAAGGCTAAACCGGCAGCAAAGGCAAACCCGAAAGCGGTAACGAAACCGAAGCCGAACGTGGCTGTGTCGCCGGTGGCTGAGCAGCCACCGGTTGCGGCAACAAATCGGATGGACGAGATTCGAAAGCGGGCGGCGGCTCAGAAATTGGCGGTCCAGCAAGCGACTCAGTCAGACGAAGTGTCAAATGGGGCGTCCGTAGCCGAGGATGTGTCGGCACCGTCCGTGAAGCTTTCCAAGGCCGAGCGTCGTCGGCAGCGAAAGCTCGATCGTCGCCAGAACCGGGCTGCCTAATTGATCAGCGGTCCGTTCTGCTACCGCAACGAGGCCCACGTGTTTTTCAATTGTTGATCCCAAGGATGCATGGGTTGTCGCATCTCGGCTCGCTATTCTTGATGGGCAAATTGGCTTAGAATCCGTCGTTTTCTGACAACGATGATTTGATTCAGCCACTTTGGCCCAGCCGACCCATGTCCATCCGAACTCGATTTGCTCCCAGCCCAACTGGTTACCTTCACATCGGTGGCGTCCGCACGGCTTTGTTCAACTGGCTGCTGGCGAGACAAGCCGGAGGCCAATTCATTCTCCGCATCGATGATACCGACGCACAGCGGAACGTGTCCGAGGCATTGCAGCCGATTCTTGACGGTTTTCGATGGCTTGGAATCGACTGGGACGAAGGACCCGAAGTTGGTGGTCCACACGAGCCGTATTTTCAATCACAGCGTTTGGAAAACTATCAGGCTGCGGCCAAGAAATTGCTCGAATCCGGACACGCATATCGCGATTACGCGACCACAGCCGAGGTTACTGCGGAACGTGAAGCGGCCGAAAAAGAGAAACGAGAATTCGTTTATAGCCGAACGTGGATGGCGGAAACCGAAGATCAGGCGGCTGCGTTTGAGGCTGAAGGGCGAAAGTGCGTGGTCCGGTTGAAGATGCCGCGTGAGGGCGTTTGCAAGATCAACGATTTGGTTCGAGGTGAGGTCAGTTTTGATTGGGCTCGCGAGCAGGATCATGTGATCCAGAGAGCCGACGGAACGTGCCTGTATCACCTAGCAACCGTGGTCGATGATCACGACTTTGAAATTACTCATGTCGTGCGAGCGGTCGAACACCTTTCGAATACGCCTCGCCAGATTTTCATCGCACAATCGCTCGGTTACTCATTGCCGCAGTATGCTCATATTCCCTTTGTCGCCGAGCCCGGCAGTAAAAATAAGCTTAGCAAGCGAAAAATCGACAAGTATTTGAACAACAAGGATTTTAAGCGTCTTTATCAGTCGGGTGCTTCAGTGGCCGAGCGAATTGGGCAGGAGGTCGACCCAAGTACTTTCAATCCGGTTCTGGTCGATTTTTATCGTGACATCGGTTTCTTGCCTGACGCGTTGGTGAACTACTTGCTGCTGCTTGGTTGGTCGCTGGACGGCGAGACCGAAGAGTTTTCGCGCGAGGAGATGCTGAAACATTTTTCGCTAGATCGAGTCGTTAAAAGTGAAGCCAGTTTTGATCCAACGAAACTAGTTGCATTTCAGGAACGCTACATGAATGGCGTTGGTTATTCAGCAAAAGCTAAATTGTGCCAGCCTTATTTGGTAAAAGCGGGGCTTGTTTCCGATCCGATCGACTGCGACGAATTGTCGACGCTCAAGCAGGTTGTGCGTGCTTCGGCGGATCGAATCAACATGGCGGGCGATATCTTAAACTTCGACAGCTTCTTTCAAGCGGACGACGAATTTGAGTTTGAAGAGAAGGCGTTCAATAAGCGACTACTCAAACCAGAGCAAGCTGGTTTTTTGCTGGGTGAGTTCAAGAAATTGCTCGCGACAACGCCAGAGTTTGTTGCGGATGAACTTGAGCAGTTGCTGCATGGTTTTTGTGAAACTCAAGGGATCAAACCGGGCGACATTGTCAACGCCTTGAGGGTTGCTGTCACGGGCAAAGGTGGCGGTTTCGGCATGTTTGACAGCTTGGAAGTGCTGGGGCGCGAGCGTTGTCTGAACCGGATTGACCTTGCCTTGTCTGAACTGGAAACGCGACGATCGAATGCATAAGTAAATAGCCGGTGCCGAGCGCCAGAGTGGAACCGAAGAGGTTGCCGGCTTGGGTGGAGGCATGTCCGCCCGATCAATTCTTCACACTGAAAACTTCACACGACAACCTGAATTTATGAATACCCCCGAAAAGAAACTCGATTTTATCCGCCAGTTGGTCACCGATGACGTGGCGGCAGGTCTGAACGATGGCCGAGTTCATACTCGGTTCCCGCCTGAGCCAAATGGTTATCTGCATCTTGGTCACGCCAAAGCGATCTGCCTCAGCTTTGGCGTCGCCCAAGAATTTGGCGGCAAGTGCAATCTTCGATTTGACGACACCAATCCGGAAAAGGAAGACACCGAGTACGTCGATGCGATTCGTGACGACGTGAAATGGCTGGGCTTCGAATGGGACAGCGAACATTTTGCTTCCGACTATTTTGATCAATTGTACGATTGGGCGGTGCAGTTGATCAAAGATGGTCACGCTTACGTTTGTGATCAATCGTTTGAAGAGGTGCGTGAATACCGGGGCGGCTGGAATGTCGAAGGGAAAGACAGTCCGTTTCGAGAACGATCGGTCGAAGAGAATTTGGATCTGTTTCAGCGAATGCGTGACGGCGAGTTCAAGGACGGCGAAAAATCGTTGCGTGCCAAAATCGACATGAAGTCGGACAACATGAACTTGCGAGATCCGGCCATGTACCGGATTCGGCATACAGCTCATCATCGAACCGGCGACAAGTGGTGCCTTTATCCGACTTATGACTGGACTCATGGGCAAAGTGACTCAATCGAGGGAATCACGCACTCGCTGTGCACGCTTGAATTCGAGCACCATCGCCCGCTGTACGATTGGTACATCGAGAAGCTTGGCATCCACCATCCAAAACAGCGCGAGTTCGCTCGGTTGAATTTGACTTACACGGTGATGAGCAAGCGAAAATTGCTGGAGCTTGTGCAGGGGGATTACGTGTCCGGCTGGGATGATCCTCGGATGCCCACGATTTGCGGAATTCGTCGTCGAGGCGTAACGCCTGAAGCACTTCGTTCGTTCTGTGATGTGATTGGTCTGACCAAAACGAACAGCACGACCGATTTGGCTTTGTTCCAGAACAGCATTCGCGGACACTTAAATCAGATCGCCCAGCGTCGGATGGCGGTGCTTGATCCGTTGAAAGTCGTGATCGAAAACTATCCGGAAGGCGAATCGGAGATGCGGAAGGCGATCAACAATCCGGAAGACGAATCGGCTGGAACGCGCGAGATGCCTTTCGGGCGTGAGATCTACATCGAGCGAGCCGACTTCATGGAAGACGCTCCGAAGAAGTTCTTCCGATTGACGCAGGGCCGTGAGGTTCGTTTGAAATACGCTTATTTCTTGAAATGCAACGATGTGATCAAAGATGCTGAGGGAAACGTCACCGAGCTACGATGTACTTACGATCCGGAAACGTCGGGCGGCAAGGCCCCGGATGGGCGGAAAGTCAAAGGCACCATCCACTGGGTTTCGGCCGAACACGCGATCGAGGCTCAGGTGCGGCTCTATGATGTCCTGTTCACTCAGGAAAATCCTGGCGACGTACCCGAGGGAAAAGACTGGAAGGACTTGCTCAATCCTGATTCACTGAAAATCATGGAAAACTGTAAGCTGGAGCCATCGCTCGCTTCGGCAGAGGCTGGACAGCGATACCAGTTTGAGCGGCTTGGTTATTTCTGCGTGGATCCAAAAGATTCGACGACTGACCAGTTAGTGTTCAATCGAACGGTGACGCTCAAAGACGCGTGGGCGAACAAGAAAAAGAAAACTTGATTTAAGTGTGTAGCAATGAAAATCGGCAGCAGTGTTTCGCAGAAGACAAATTTTTCAGGTCAGTCTCGTGGCGGATTTACTTTAGTTGAACTGCTGGTCGTGATCGCGATCATCGGCATTCTGATCGGTATGCTTTTGCCGGCCGTCCAGCAAGTCCGAGAAGCGGCCCGACGCACCAGTTGTTTGAACAACTTGCGTCAGCTGGCTTTGGGTGCGTTGAACTTTGAAAGCAGCCGAGGCCATTTCCCGCCAAGTGCGGAGCTTGATTTGACGGTAGGAAGTACCGCCAATAATGGATCATGGGGAGTCCACGGTCGATTGTTGCCGTTTCTTGAGCAAGTCAACATTGCCGATCAAGTGAATTTGAATCTGGGTTGGGATTTCCAAGCCGCGATCGATGGAGCGCGCATTGCGGTCTTCCAGTGCCCTTCGGATCCTCGAGCTGACGAGCGGCGTGATTTTACCGATGGTCGAGTCAGTCTGTACCCAACCAATTATGGTTTCAACTTCGGCACGTGGTTCGTTTTCGATCCTGACACGCGTCAGACTGGCGATGGCGTTTTCTATCCCGACAGCAATCTAGAGATTTCCGCGATCACGGACGGAACCAGCAACACGCTTTTGGCGTCGGAGGTCCATGCATGGACGGACTATCGTCGCAACGGCGGGCCCGCTGACACGGCCATTCCGAATACAGAAGCGGATGTGATTGCTCAGGTTGCGTCCGGGGCTCAGGCGAAAAACACGGGACACACAGAATGGCCGGATGGGCGGGTTCATCACACAGGGTTCACAGCGACCATGCCTCCTAACACGCCCGTTTTGTATGAGAATCGTGATGGTGAATTGGCTCCTTCAGATTTCAATTCGTGGCAGGAAGGCAAAGATGGCGTCAATGGAAACGCGACCTATGCCGCGATTACGGCTCGCAGTTTTCATCCGGGGACAGTCATGGTCGCCCACGTTGATGGGTCGACTCATGCCGTGACTGACCAAATTCCACAAAATGTTTGGCGAGCCAGAGCGACGATCTCCGGTGGCGAAGCATTGCCGTAGTGGTTCTCAGACGCGATTCGATGTGGGCAAAGGTTCGCATCGGTGGCATTTTCTGCGTCCAGCGACTAAGGTTCTTGAGTGCGATTTTGTCGCGCTCAGGTCGCGGATATTTCGGCCTGAAGTCTGCACAGCCTGAAACTTGACTGCCTGAACGATGTTCGAACGCTGGTCTCTACGATTACCGATCACACTTGGCGTAACGATGATTCTGCTGATCATCGCGCTGATCGTTGGTTGGGTGTTCGTGACAACGGGAGTCATTGCCAAGCTCAGTTGGACCTTGTTGTCGGTTGGAACTTTGATTTTGGCGATCGTCTTGGCAGGGGTGATTACCTATCTGACATTGTCGATTAAGGCGATCAATCTGTCGCGGCGGCAGTCAAACTTTATCGATAGCGTTACGCACGAATTGAAATCTCCTATCGCTTCGTTGAAGCTTTATTTACAGACGATGCACAAACGCGAGGTCAGCGACGAGGAGCGATCCACCTTTCACCGTTACATGATGGACGATGTCAAGCGTCTGGATAACTTGATCAGTCATTTGCTGGATGCGGGGGCCGTGACCAAAGGCGAAGAAAATCTGGGCGTCGAGGAAATTCGTTTGCATGATCTAATCCAGCGTTGTGCTGATTCGGTTTGCGACCGATACCGCGTCGATCGATCGGCCGTGGCATTGGACTTGACCGCCTGTTCTATCGAGGGCAATCGTGAAGATGCTCTGATGATTTTCCGAAACTTGCTGGACAACGCGGTCAAGTACGCGGGCTCGCCCCCGAAAGTCACCGCGACTTTGCGAGTTGAGCGTGATCGCGCGGTAGCCGAAATCTCAGACAACGGGGCAGGAATTCCTCGTGACATGCGACGCAAAGTTTTCGGGCGGTTTGTGCGATTGGGCGAGGAACTTCAACGCAAAAAACCGGGAACCGGACTGGGATTGTTCATTGTGCGGACATTGGTAAAAAGAATGGGAGGGAAGGTCCGCGTCCTAGACCGTGATCGCAAAATGGGAACCGTGTTCGAGGTTCGCTTGCCGGCCGCTCGATTGCCGGAAGATGCATCGATCGTGCGGGCATGGACGGTTGAGGACAGCGAGCCCGCGAAAGTTGTTTCAGATCCAAGCTGAATTGCAAGATGTCGGAAAACAAGCAACACATTCTAGTCGTCGATGATGAAGAGCACTTGGCCGTTGGGATCAAGTTCAACCTTGAGGCTGAAGGTTTTCGTGTCACGACCGCGTCTGATGGCCCGGAGGCATTGGAGGCGATCGAAAACGATGCCGATCCAGTTGACTTAGTCGTGCTGGACTTGATGATGCCCGGCATGAGCGGCTACGAAGTTTGCGAAAGGATCCGGAATTCAGGTCGGCATATGCCGGTGTTGATGCTTAGTGCTCGAACGTTGTCGGAAGATCGAACGCAGGGTTTCGACGTTGGTGCAAACCAATACATGGTCAAGCCGTTCGAGTTGGACGAACTGATCAGTCGGATCAAAAACTTGCTATCCATGTTCAATCAAACATCAACGCGGATCGCTCAAGACTCGCCGGACCTGAAGGTCTATGAATTCGCCAACGTGAAAATTAATTTTGAAACGTACGAGATCACCGTCGACGACCGGCCAGTTCGATTGACTCAGTTGCAGCTGCGAGTCCTCAAATACTTTATTGAACGCGAAGGCGCGGTCGTTCCGCGGCCTCAATTGCTGGAGGATGTCTGGGAGTTGCCGGGCCACATCAACACACGGGCTCCCGATCAGGTGATTCGTCAGTTGCGAAAAACGTTCGAGCCCAATCCGGCCAAGCCTGTGCACTTGGTCACGATTCGGGATGCGGGCTATCGGTTCTTGAAAGAACCGTAGACTGTCAGGGCTGCGGTTGGTAGCAAAGTCTTCAGACTTTCGTCGGATGCGGCTGCCACACAAGGTGAGTGCGCATAAAAAAGGACAGGTTGAAAACCTGTCCTTTGAGAATTGCTAAATCGCGGTAACTCTATCGAGCTCGACTTTTCATTTGCTTCTCACTCGGAAGCTTCACGTTCCACGCCAATCCAGTAACCTGCATGGCTCGGATGATGACCCAGCTCAAGTCAAACTGCCACCACTTCAGGCCGTGACGAGCCGAAGTTGGGAACGCGTGATGATTGTTGTGCCAGCCTTCGCCATGGCTAAGAACGCCAAACACAATGTTGTTTCGTGAGTCGTCCGATGACTTGAAGTCGCGTGCTCCAAACAGATGGCAGATCGAGTTGATTGACCATGTCATGTGATGCGACAGGCAAACGCGAGCCAATCCGCCCCATAGCAGCCCCAGAAACGCACCCATCAGGCTCATGTCAGCAAGCCCGCCGATGATCGTTGGAATCACCAAGGTCGCGGTGACCCACATGTAGTAGTTTCGGTCGATCGCCAATAGAACAGGATCGTTCATGAGATCGGGAACGTACTTCAATCGCTCTGTGCGAGACCAGTTGGCTTCAAACATCCAACCAACGTGCGAGTGCCAAGCTCCCTTGAGCATTCCCGCAAGCGTGTCGTCATGCAAGTGGGGCGAGTGCGGGTCGCCTTCGTGATCGCTAAAGCGGTGGTGCTTGCGATGGACCATGCACCAGTCAATTGGTGAGCCCTCAACGGCAAGTGAACCCATGGCGGTCCAGAAGTTTCTGACCCATGGCTTCGCTTCAAACGAGCGATGGGTCAGCATGCGGTGGAAACCGATCGTGATGCCTAGGCCGGTTAGGTACCAGCCGCCGATCAGCATGGTCAAATGCAACCAGCTGATGTAGCCATTGTTGAACGCCATGACGATGGCTCCAGCCAAGCCCAAAAGAGGAAGGACGACCGTGCCAAGGATCACCATCTTATGAGTGAACGTTTGCTCTTCTTCGTTTCGTTCTTCGGCAGCAATATCGTGAGGTTCGACATAGTCGGCGGGATGAGCCGTGTCACCGTTTTCAAAAACACCTTCAGCAGGAGCAATTTCCAGTCCATCGGAGAGTCGTTTTTTCTTGCCAGATTTCGAAGTATCGGTGGGAGGTAAAACCGTTGACATGTGCTTTTCCTAAGGGTGAGTTCTTCGCGCTTGAATGATCTCCAACGCAACGACCAGAAGTATATGAATTGTCGGGTTGGATGTAGTTAGCAGAACGTCACGCCAATGTAATAGTTGTGTAATGTTTGTTTGGGCTGTTGACGGCTTCGGAAAACACGGGTTTTGAGGGAGTGGCTGCTGTCACTCGCGGTCAAAATGGCGAGGAAATATCGGCGCGAAAAGAGGGGCTAGGAAGTAAAGTACGGCGCGCCGAATCCTGTTTTCACGGAACGACATGCTGGCAACCTAGTTTCATGCACCGCGCGGATTCAAAATCCAGTGCGGGGAAACTTGAGTCTCAACTCTGCTATCTGACGCCTGACTCCCGCCCTACCCCGCAATTTCAGCGACTTTGTCTTTAAGCGGATCCTGCAAGCGTGGACCGATGTTGCTGACGACCTTGCTGGCGAAGTAGTTGCCCCAGCGAGCGGCTTTAATTGGCGACATGTCGTGAGTCAGTCCGTAGAGGGCTCCACCTGCAAACGCGTCACCGGCTCCGTTAGTGTCGACCGCTTTCACATCAAAGCCTTCGACCAGCGTTGCGTTACCGTTCTCGACCACGTGGCACCCTGCCCCGCCGTCGGTGATGAATGCCAATTCGCAGTGCTGGCCCATTTGCTTGACGCAGTCAGCCAAGTCGTCGCTGCCGAAGAACTGACGGGCTTCGTCCGCGTTGCAGAAAACGATATCGCAGTAGTCGGCCACGACCTTTTTGAACTCGTCGCCATAACGCCCCAGCAGAAACGCATCCGAAAACGTGAACGAAGTTCGTACACCTAGCTTTTTGGATTGCTCGAACGCTTCGATGCAGGCAGCACGAGGATCTTCCGCATCCCAAAGGTAGCCCTCGATGTAGCTGATCTTTGACGCGGCCAGTAAGTCGGTGTCAATTTCTGATTTGTTCAACGTGGTAGAAACGCCAAGGTGCGTACACATCGTTCGCTCGGTGTCGGGGGTCGTCAGCACGACGCAGGTGCCGGTTGGCAGGCTGGCTTCAGGAGCGGCCGGCACGTGGAAACCGATTCCGGCTTCCTCCATGTCCTTTTTATAGAACTGACCGTTGGTATCAGCGGTAACCTTCCCGCTGTAGACACCGGTTCCTCCGCTTTGAGCCACCGCGACCATCGTGTTGGCCGCCGATCCGCCCGACGCAAGTCGAAGCGGCATGCCTTCCAGTTTTTCCAGCACGGTGGCTTGAGCGTCAGCATCCATCAACGCCATGCCGCCTTTGGCTAGGTCCAAATCGTTGATGAACGCGTCATCCACTTGAGCCAATGTGTCAACGATTGCGTTTCCAACACCGAATACGTCAAATTTTTTGTCTGCGGCCACGAGGCGATCCTGTATGAAAGGTCATATTTTGTCTGAGTTTTGAACGGAGGATTGTATCGCCAGCTTGCCTGATCTTCGAGGGGCAGTATCGTACGTAAAGCCGGCCCCGATTATGCTGGCCGATTCAATTTTATGTCGCTCGCCCGAACACGGGCAACAAATCGTTTTAACTTGGTCGCATTTCGGTCACCAAGTAGTCCCTCGAAATTCTCCGCATGGCAAACATTCGAACATTTATCGGCGTGCAGGTTCCCACGCGAATCGTCAACAACGTATCGCGTGTCATCGGGAAACTGGATGCGACGGGAGCCGATTACAATTGGGTGGTGCCCGATAATCTGCATGTCACGCTGAATTTTGCGGGTGATGTCCTTGATCGAGAGGTCCACGAACTATGTCAGAAATTAAAGCGGACGATCGAAGTGCATGAGCCGTTTGATCTTTCGCTGAACGGAGTCGATGGCTTCCCCAACGCTCAGCAGCCTCGCGTGTTATGGATCGGCGTGGATGAGGGTGCCGACGCGCTTGCGGGGTTGAATCGATCGATTGAGGAAACGCTGTGCGATTGGGGATTTAACAAAGATCGCAACGACTACACGCCCCACATGACCTTGGGGCGAGTCAAGAAAGCCGGCCGCTGGAACGAGAAGATGCTGGACTTGGTTCATCGGCATCGCAATCACGACGGCGGGTTCTGCACGATCGATACGGTAACGATTTTTTCTAGTTTCCTCGATCCCGGTGGCCCGACTTACACGCCCATGTCTCGAATTAAATTGCTGGGTGATCAGTAACCAAAACATCTCCGGCAGTTTTTTGCATCAGGCAAACATTTTTGACGGCGGTTGAAAAAATGATTAGGCTAAATAGATCCGCGGCGGGAAATTTTGCTCTGACGGGCTTAGGGGAAACGTCATCCGGGTATCGGTAAGTTCGGAAAATAGGAGCGTCGCGATGAACCGTTTGGGCTGTCAGTTTTTACTGTTACTCGTTCACGTGCTGGCGACGAATGGCGTAGCGTTGGCCGAAGATTTGGTCGTTGCTCCCGCGGAGGCTCCGATGTACAGGCTAAGCAACCTGCGAATGGAGAGTGATCAGTTTGGCCGGTCGGTGCTGGCGGTCGATTACAAGCTGACTCGCGAGAGTAAGACCGGTTCGCATCGGGCTCGGATCTCGGGCAAAACGAACGGCGGTGAATTGAATGTGATGGGCTTTGGTGGCCTAGAGAAATCTGGAACCGCTCGGATTCGTATTCACATGATGTTCGGCGGCGGCAACGATTTTGAAGTTTACTTTGTCACCGATGCCATGCACTCGACCAAGTATTTGGTGTCCAACATTGTGCGTCTAGGCAACCCCGGGACTCGCTCCAAGGCCCGCTCCTTAACGGAAAAAGAAAAAGAGTCGATCGCTCGAGCCAAGCTTCGTGCGACGCCTCCCGCATCGTTGCCAGAGGGCTATGTCGCGGTGGATCAGAGTACCGCACTCGTGCCGGGGATGTCGGTCAAAGCAGGTTGGTACGGCGAGTGGAAGGACGCGGAAGTCATCAGCTTTAAAGTCGCGGGCGCCGTGGTGCTGAAGTACGACGGCCAGTCGCAGCTGGAAAGTCATCCGCGTGAAAAATGGATCGCGGTGGATCCGGATGTCGCCAGCCGGGCCACATCGGATCCTAGCCAGTTCCAAGCCAGTGTTCGTGCCTTGCCCGAAAGCACCGCCATTATCCCCGACGGTGCAGTGCTGCTGGACGACGATGCCAAACTGTTGCCCGGAACGCCGCTGTTGTTGAACGAACACGGCTCTAGGTGGCACGACGTTTTCGTGATCGACACCCAAGGCGACAAAGTAAACTTGCGATACAAAAATTACAGCGCGTCGTGGGATAAGTTGCATCCGCGTAACAAACTGGTGATTACCAAAGATGTCCTTTCACAACTTGACGGCTCAGATCAAGACGCTGCCAAAAAGAAGTTTGCTGCGAACCTTGTTTCCGAAAAACGAGTCGCTAGCCGATCCGCGTTTCCGACCAAAGAATCAAACCGCAGCGAGATCCGCCGCAAGCAATACAGGATTGATATCGAAATCCCAAAAGGATCCCAGTTGGTGCCGGATGATTTAGCAATCGAGAAAGGCACCGCACTTGCTGGCTGCTGGGCCAACAAGTGGAGACCGATCACGGCGCTGTATGAAAACGGGGACGGCGCCTGCACGTTCATTGGGATGATTATTCAGACGCTTGGGAATGCGACATGACGCGTGATCAGCTGATCATCCAAGACAAGACGATTCGCAAACTCAAACGGAAACAGCAGCCGTCCAGTGGCGGCTCGACAGAGGAGGAGCTAACGCAGGTGCTACGAACGTGGACCGACGTGACTGGTAAGTACAAAATTGAAGCGCGATATGTCAGTCGAACCGAAGATCAGGTAACGATCAAAACGGATGCCGGTCGGGAGATTAAGATACTGATTGACAAGCTCAAAGAATCCGATCGAGACTTGCTGCCGGCTTGGCAGGACGCTTCTGATAACCCGTTCAAGTGATGCCGGGGCGGTTCTCGGGTGCTGGTTTTGATTGGTTTTTCAACATTTTCGCGAAAATCTCACCCCGGATGACCTGATGAGTCCGCTGCTGTGCGAATGATACTTGTGCGGCGGAGGGAACGATTGCTTTCTTCTGCGGCACTCCCAAAGCTCTTGTGGCGATGGGCTTCGAGTCATATAGTGTACGCATGTATCAATCCTCGGTGGTCGAGGAATATTCGAAGTTCTGTCATGAGGCCTTTCTCGATCGTTTTCTTTCTGCCACAGGAGCACATTTGATGGTTACATCTGCTACACTTACCCCCTCACGTAACGGTTCCGAAAGCAAAGCGCCAACAAGCAAAAAAGCTGAGACCAAAATGAGTAAAACCAAAGTTGCCAAGAAGTCAGGTGCCGGTAAAAAAGGCAAAACCGAGCAAACGGCTTGCGACAAGATGTTGGCTGAAAATGAAACGCTCAGCACCGCGGTCCAGCAGATTGAAGCCCAATTCGGCAGCGGATCAATCATGGCGTTGGGCAACGACGGCATCAAAAAGGTCGATGGCATCTCGACGGGCAGTTTGTCACTGGATATGGCACTTGGTGGAAGCGGCCTGCCCAGCGGTCGAATCATCGAAATCTACGGTCCGGAATCCAGTGGTAAAACAACGCTGGCGTTGCACACCATTGCCGAGGCTCAAAAGAAGGGTGGCATCGCGGCGATCGTCGATGCGGAACATGCTTTCGATCCGACTTGGGCAAAAAAGCTTGGCGTGTCGCTTGATACTTTACTGGTCAGCCAGCCAAGTAGCGGTGAAGAAGCGATGCAGATCGTGGAAATGCTGGTCAAGTCAAACGCGGTCGACGTGATCGTGGTCGATTCGGTTGCCGCATTGGTTCCCAAGAAAGAACTCGAAGGCGAAATCGGTGACAGTCACGTGGGTTTGCAGGCTCGTCTGATGAGTCAATCGATGCGGAAGCTGACTGGTGCGATCGCTCGTAGTAAAACCTGTGCGATCTTCATCAACCAGATCCGTGAAAAGATTGGCGTGATGTTTGGCAGCCCGGAAACGACTCCCGGTGGTCGTGCGTTGAAGTTTTATACTTCGGTGCGAATCGACGTTCGCCGGATCGGAGCCCTTAAAGACGGCGATGTTCAAGTTGGTCAGCGGGTGAAAGCGAAAATCGTCAAGAACAAGATTGCACCTCCGTTCCGCATTGCCGAATTTGACATGATGCACAGCAATGGCATTAGTTACGAAGGCGATCTGCTGGACTTGGGCGTGGCCCACAAGATCGTGCAGCGAAGCGGTTCTTGGTTCAAGTACGACGGCACTCATCTGGGGCAAGGAAAAGAAAAGGCTCGCAATTTCTTGATCGAAAACACTGATGTGGCAGACGAGATCAAAGAGAAAGTGCTGGCCGCCGGTGGGTACGCTGAACCTGTTCCGGAAGAGGCGGTCGTCGATGCGGCGGATGCCGTTCCAGCCGCCGAGGAAGCTCCAGCCGCTGAGGCCAAAGAAGCCAAGGGCAAGAGTAAGAAATAGTTGACTTGGTGGATTTGCCAGTGACCATGCATGCCCGTTTCAGTATTACGCTGAAGCGGGCTATTTTTTTCGTGCTGGATACCTCAGTTCTCTGCATCTACCAATCCCGCAATTTTTGCGGCGGATAGTTTTTCCCTGACTCGGTCGACTCCCGCTTGATCATAAGGTTTCAAGGGCAGCTTTCCCCAAATTGGTCCGGGCCATGCCGCGTCTTTGGAATATCGGACAACGTGGTGAACGTGCAGTTGAGGCGTCATGTTTCCTAATGCGGCCACGTTTAGTTTTTCGCCGCTAAACGCTTGCATGATTCCGGCACTGAAGGCACGCGACTCGGCCCAAAAAGTTTGATGCTCTTCGTCAGTCAGATCGGTCAACTCACGTAAATTTTCCAGCTGCGGAACTAACACGAACCACGGATAGTTCGAATCGTTGATCAGCAAGACTAGGCAAAGTGGAAATTCTCCCATCGAAATGCCGTCACGTTTCAGATCTGGGTGAAGCTCAAAAGGCATGACGCGGTACTTTCTGAGGTGTTGAAGTCGAGTTTGCGAAGCTCAGTTTGCAAATGTTGAGTCAAACGGTGTTCTGTTCGGGCACGAGTCATCAAGATATATTATCGGGCTCGATTTTGATGCCGCAGGATACCGATGAAAACCGACGAACTACGCGAAAAATATTTGGATTTCTTTAAGACTAAAGACCACACCGAGGTGGCCAGCGACGTGCTGGTGCCCAAGTGGGATAAGTCTGTGCTGTTCACTCCGGCAGGAATGAACCAGTTTAAGGATCACTTTCTGGGCAAGGTGAAGCTTGACTATACCCGCGCGACGACGTCGCAAAAATGTCTGCGCACAGGCGACATTGAAAACGTCGGCCGCACGGCGTACCACCATACCTTCTTCGAAATGTTGGGTAACTTCAGCTTTGGAGATTACTTCAAACGCGATGCAATCAATTGGGCTTGGGAATTTCTGACCGATAAAAAGTGGCTGGGGATCAATCCCGACCAGTTGAGTGTTACCGTTTACTTGGATGACGACGAAGCCGCCGGATTTTGGCAGAACGATATCGGTTTGCCGACGTCACGCATTCGCCGATTGGACGAGCATGAAAACTTCTGGCCGGCGGGTGCTCCATCGAACGGTCCCGATGGCGTCTGCGGTCCGTGCAGCGAGATCTTTTACCACCCGACGCCCGATGTCGAATGCGAAATTTGGAACCTCGTGTTCACTCAATTCAATCGCGAGGGCGATCCACCGAATAACCTCTCCCCGCTTCCCAGTAAAAACATCGATACGGGCATGGGGCTTGAGCGAACTGCTGCCACGCTACAGGGAGTCAGCACCAACTTTCACATCGACACGTTGATGCCGATCGTCGAAGCGGCGGCCGAGGTGTGCGGCGTGAAGTACGATGCCGAAACAGAGAACGGGCGTCGTTTGCGGCGGATTACCGATCACGTCCGAGCCTGCGCACTGTCGATTCACGAAAACGTTTATCCCGGTAGCAATCGTGAGGAGTACGTAGTCCGCCGCCTTCTGCGTCGTGCGGTTTTGCAGGGGCACGACATGGGGCTGCGAGATCCGTTTCTGTTCAAGCTGGTGCCGAAGGTCGTGGAAATGCTCAAACGGCCCTACCCTGATCTTGTCGAAACGACTGACCGCGTCGAGCAGGTGATCAAGAAAGAAGAAACCAGCTTCTTGGAAAAACTGGACGACGGTTTGGCTCGCATTGAGAAAGTTTTTGCTTCCATGAAGTCGGCCAACCAGACTTCGGTTCCGGGAGATGAAGCGGCCGAGCTTTATCAGACTTTTGGTATGCCCCCCGAGTTATTCGAATCGATGGCTGCCGATCGCAAGCTTGGCTTCGATTGGGACGGCTACCAGAAAGCGATGGACGTTCACAGTGAAGTCAGCGGAAAGATCGCGGACAGCGTGATGGGTGACTTCGGGCCAATCGATGACATCAAACGCGAGGCAAAATCAACTAGCTTTTTGGGCTACGAATCAACCGAGGCAACCGCAGCGGTCGTCGGTTTGATCGCGGGCGATCAAAAAGTTGACTCGCTGGAGACAGCTTCAGCTCAACCGCAATACGTTGTACTGGATCAGACTCCGTTTTATGCGGAATCAGGTGGCCAAGTCGGCGATACGGGATACTTAAACACTGCCAACGGCAAGTTCGAAGTCACAGACACTCAAAAAAATGGTGATGTGTTCGTGCACCACGGTAAAATGGTCAAAGGAACGCTTTCAGCAACCGACCAGGTCACCGCCGCCGTCGACGTCGATCGCCGCGCCGGGATTCAGCGAGCTCACTCCGCAACGCATGTTTTGCATCATTCGCTGCAACAAACGCTTGGATCTCATGCGCAGCAGCGTGGGTCGAAAGTGACGGACGATGAGTTGCGATTTGACTTTTCGAACTTGAATCCAGTCACACCTGAAGAACTAGCGACGATTGAGAAGATGACCATCGAGAAAATCGGACAGCCAGCGGTG
The DNA here is from genome assembly GCA_937929805.1 of uncultured Pirellulaceae bacterium. Taxonomy (GTDB): domain Bacteria; phylum Planctomycetota; class Planctomycetia; order Pirellulales; family Pirellulaceae; genus Mariniblastus. Next base: position 23,270 of record CALFUT010000013.1, on the reverse strand, counting down.
GTCAAAGCTGAAACGTTGCCGCTGGAGACTGCTCGGCAGCAGGGAGCCATGATGTTGTTCGGCGAAAAGTATCCGGATCCGGTTCGAATGGTTTCGATTGGCGAATTCAGCAAGGAACTATGTGGCGGCATTCATGTTGGCAACACCACCGATGTGGCTGTTTTCGAAATTGTGGCCGAAGAAAGCGTGTCGTCGGGAACTCGCCGGATCCAAGCTTTAACGGGTGAACGGGCTCGGCAAAACCAGCAGCAGGTGATCGACGCGGCTGGTTCGGTTTCGAAAAGTCTAGGCGTTTCGATTGCTGGTCTCCCGTCGGCGGTTGAGTCACTTAGTCAACGCGTCAAAGTGCTGAAGAAGCAGCTTTCATCCGGGAAATCGGCCAATAATGCTCCGGGAAATAAGGACGCGACAGATGTTTCGATAGACGATTCGAACTATCTGGATGTTCGCAACGTAATGCGGGCGGTCGCCGGTATGTTGAACGTTTCGGTGGCGGGCGTGGCGGAACGCGTTGCGACTTTGCAGTCAGATATCAAAACGCTTGAAGAAAAGATCGATCAGCAAGCGAACGTGAAAACTATCGAGCCTGATGAATTACTTGCGACCGGAAAGTCGGTTGACGGGGTTACAGTTATTGTTCACCAGCTTGAAGCGGGGAACGTCAACGTAATGAAGCAGTTGGTGGACCAATGCCGAAAGAAATCGGACGCTGGTTCGTTGGCGATTTTCCTCGCGACCAGCGAAAATCCTGAAAAGGTCGTGCTGGTGGCTGGGTTGAGCAAAGATTTGGTTGGACGCGGCCTGAGTGCTGGCAACTGGGTAAAAGCAGTGGCTCCGGCGGTTGGCGGCGGCGGCGGTGGAAAACCCGACTTGGCTCAAGCCGGCGGAAAGCAGCCTGAAAACATCCCAACCGCGTTGCAGCAGGCAGCAGATTTTATCGCTCAGCAAATCGCTGGGTAGTTTGGTTTTTAGATTCGCGTAGGATCACCAAAGCAGTATTTGGTTTGAGTCGAACGCTCGGTTTACGCTGACGTTCGTGAGTCACTTTTTCGGAGAGAGCGATGCGTATTTCAGTTTTGGTCGTTGCGGTGTTTATCGTGACCACAGCCTTCGTGCATTCGGACGTGGCGGCTCAATCTGCGGGCGCCGAGCAAAGCTCAGCGGTGATGTTCGACATTAACTTTGAGAAGTTGAAAAAATCGAAGTTGGCTTCGACTTTGGGGATTCAGGACCAGCTGGCCAAAGTTGCTCAAACAGATGATTCGAAACCAGATCCTAGCAAGTTGTTGCGGGTGGTCGGTGCGATGTCGGCACCAGCAAGTGTCGCCGAAGCTCAATCTCTGTCGGCCGGTCAAATGCCGGTCGATTTTTACGCTCGAATGCAGTTCGAGGATGCGGCGGGTGCGGACAAAATGATTGATAAGGCAGAAACGGAGTCGGGTGGCAAAATCGAGCGTGACGGCAAGACATTTTATCGCCCCAAGGCAGACGGCAAGAATCCAGAGAATCTGCTGATGCACCGAGTCGACGAAACCACGGTTGAAATCGCCACTGAAAGCTACGCGTTTCTTCCCAATCGCGACGTGTTAAGTCAAGGGTTGCAAAACGCTTGGGCGAAAACAGGCGACGATTCGATTCGATTGGCGATTGACGTTGAAGCTGCTTCGGACGTGATCGCCGAAGCAGTAGAAATGGGCCAGGCGAGCGTTAAGGGGACGCCGCAGGAGGCTCAAATGAGTGCCTATCTTGGTCTGATCGACAATATGAAGAACCTACGTCTGGCGATTGATTTCTCCAATGAAAACTTGCTGACGATTCAGGCCACCGGCGTAGATGAGAAGCAGGCCAAAGAGTTGCAAGGTGGTTTGGATGCGATTCTGGGCTTGGGCAAAATGATGGGCGGCTTGCAACTGCAAGGTTTGCAACAGCAAGATCCGCAGGCGGGTGCCGTCGCGGCTCAAGTGCTTGACGCTTTGAAAGCAAACAGAGAAGGCGATGAAGTGAGCGTCATGATCCCGCATCCGGAAGGCTTGGAAGCACTGGCGGAAAAGTATGCACCGATGCTTGGCATTGCCTCGCCATCAGCGCCCGTCGAATCGTCTCAGCCAACCGAGCTGGTTCCTGTTCCGTAGTTTAAGCCAAGCCAGTTCAGTTGTCCGCACCACATTTCATCAAACCGAAATGCGTCAACGAGCGCGAGGTTTTTACCGTTCTCTCTCCGGGAATCACGAGTCCCTAATGGACAAAAAAATAGCCTCGGCAGTCAATGCTGAGGCTTTCGTATTTCGTGTTTTTGCTAGGAAGATCGCTATTTGTCCGTCAGCCACAAGTAGGCAAGGACGGTAATTAAAATTGTCAGCAGCATCAATGTGGTGTCGGTCAAGCTGCGAATGCGGGCGATTTTCTGGCGCCGCTTAATCTCCTTCACTTCCGTGCGAATGGATTCCTGCACAAACTCCATCGAACGCAACTGTTGCGGATGAGACGCATCGTTCTCGCGGAGGTTTTCCGTTACGGACTTGTCCATTGTTTGGCTCCGGTTGCGAGTTCCTAGTTCCAGACAACTTCTAGGCAATTGTCAATTGCTTTGACGCCGTCGATCTTACGGATCGCCTCTTGAGCCATCTGCTTTTCGAAGAATGTTTGAGCCGTTCCGTAAATGGTGACGCTGTCACCGATCGTTTCGATATGCATCGTGCTAAGATCAACGTGCGGGTTGTGGACGACTGCGTTGATGATCTGATCGTTGATAAGACTGGATTCAAGCATGATTTTTCAGACGTTGAGGAAAGGCATAGACTGCGAGCAAAAGGTGAAATCAGCTGCAGTGAAAGGTGGCTTTTTCAATCTGATTGAGCGCCCATAAAAAGCGTATGTGGTAAGGAACCGTCCCGTTGTGACGCAGGTTGTTCGGGTTGTGACGCTTAGTAAGCCGTTTTATGCTCTTGCGTATCGGCGGCTTGAGCGGATGGTTTTTTGAAGCACACTGTTCAGATCGCAGTTCATGCTTTGCTGAACCATCACTTTAGGATTGGCAATGCGTCTTGGCCCGACGACATTCGATTGATACAACGATCCAGCCTCAGTTCTAAGCCACACACAGCACTCGCTAGTTCGAATGAAAACTCATCCCGGTTTTTGGACGCTAACATTCCTAGTCGTTGCCAATATGATCGGCGCGGGGGTGTTCACGACATCCGGGTTTTCCATTCAGTCATTGGGTTCACCCGAATTGGTCGTTTGGGCGTGGATTTTCGCAGGCTTGGTCGCGTTGGCTGGAGCGTTTAGCTATGGGCAACTGGTTAAGGCGATGCCGGAATCAGGTGGCGAGTACTTGTTTCTTTCTCGATCGGTTCATCCCTTGCTGGGGTTTATTGCAGGCTGGGTATCGCTGATTGCGGGATTCAGTGGAGCGATCGCACTGGCCGCCACGACGCTCGAGGAATACGCGATTCCCGCTCGTCCAGATTGGTTGCCCGCAGGCTCAGTCGCCGTTTTGTCCATTGTGCTGGCCGGCGCTTTTCACGGTCTGCGTCCTCAAGTTGGGGCGTTGCTGCAAAATGCAATCGTTCTGCTGAAACTGTTGCTGCTGGTGGGCATCCTAGCGTTTGCCGCATCAAAATTTAGCGATTTGACATCCGGCGGTCACCTAGATTTGTCTTCTCGGCCAACCGGCTTGGCTCTAGCGAGCGCATTCGCAGGCAGTTTGGTTTGGATTTCGCTCAGCTATTCCGGCTTCAACGCAGCGGTCTACTTGGCCGGTGAAGTTGACGAAATGAAACGCGTCGTTCCTCGCTCGCTGCTGGTTGCCACCGGGACCGTCATGATTTTTTATGTGCTTCTGAATGCGATTTTCGTGTACGCCAATCCAATGGATGTTATCGCGGGGCAGACCGACATCGCCGCGATTACAGCTAAAACTCTAGGAGGTCCAATCTTTGAAGCGTTTGTCCGCTGGACGATCGTCGCGTGTTTGTTGACTTCCGTGTTCAGCATGATGATGGCTGCGCCTAGGGTTTACGCGAAAATGGCGGAAGATGGGATATTGCCCAAGGCTTTGCGTTTTGATCACGGTCAGCAAGCGAGTCCTCGTACCGCCACGTTGCTGCAAGTCGGTTTAGCGGTGCTGCTGGTGTGGGTGAGCACTCTGCAAGGTTTACTGGCTTACCTTGGGCTGACGTTGTCTCTTTGCGCTGCGTGTTCGGTTGCTTGTCTGTTCCTGCCTGCTGTTCGGCAAGGACGCGGTTGGCATTGGATCGATCTGATCCCCGCGTTCTATCTGATCAGCACGTTGGTTTCTGCTGTGATGTTGACCGTGTCGGATCCTCGGCAATTGTTGGGAACAGTTGTTACCTTCTCCGCAGGTGCGGTTGCGTATTTTCTGATTGCTCAACGATCGCAATGATTTGCGACGTGACTGTCGGAGCAAATCAAGCGAAGATCGCCGTGCGAATCAGAAACGCAACGGAGAAAATTGCGACCGCGATTCGGATAAACCAAACGCGTCTGGCGGTAATGCGAACCAGCTGTTCGTTGGAAATACGATGGTCGGCAAGCCGAGACGTTCGCTGCATTCGTTCTTTTAAGCTCGGATGCATCAACGTGCGGCGTTCGAACTGCTCGGGCGAATGAGCCGCCAGTCTGGCGATGGCGAGGGTCATGCTGTCGTAGATTGCCAAGTCTTCACGTTGGTTTGCGTCGCCGATCGTTTCGGGGTCATCCGTTTGATCAGACATGACGGAAAACCAATCGGCTTCAAATTCCATTTGCCGCGAAAGCCAAGTCAGGGTCGGTACTAAATAGGCGACGTAGGCGATCGCAGAAGCCACTAACGCGTGAGACGATGTGAGGTTGAGGGATTCGAACTTTTGCGTGACCGTATTGGCAATGAAGGCTCCATTCACTTGGTCAATCGCCGCCAGAATCAGTGGAAACAGAAGAAAGAACATTCGAATCGGCATGTGGCTCATGCGAATATGACCAGCTTCGTGCCGCACGACAGCAAGTAGTTCTCGGGGTGGAAACTCTTCCAGCATCGAGTCAGAAATCACGATGACTCGTAGTCCCGGCACAATACCAGCGACGACCGCGTTAATGATCTGGCTTCCGGTATGCCACGCTCGAATGGTCCAGACTCCCAAGTTTAAGTTTCGACAGCAGCGGAATAGCCGGTCCCTCAGTTCTGGGTCCTCGATCGGCCCATGCCTCCACGCAAGCAGCATCAGAAGAGGGAACGTGGCGATCACGATCGCACTACCGGCGATCAGGGAAACGTTTTGCAAAACCTCCGGCAGTCGCTGAGTGAAATCCGCAGCGTCTCGAACCAGCAGAGTGGCCAGAATCGGGATCAGCGACATTAAGACATAGACGCGAAACCGAAGTCCAACAAACTGGAATCGCTCGGCAAGATCCAGCCGAAACGAGTAAGCATTCGCGTGGCTGTTTGGGCCCGCGATGTTTCGATCAAGCAGACGTTTGACGTCGTAAAAGATCGCCCACGAAAAAAATAGGGAGATCAAAATGGGCGCGAGGATCATGATGTCATCCAGTAGCGGCCAGCGGTCGCAGTGCCAGTTTACTCGAACGATGTCCGGCCATCGAAGGCCCCACACAATTGCCAGACTGGCCATCAACCAAACGGCGCTATGGGAAATCGAAAGCCGGTTCAGGATTCGCTGACGGGCGACTTCGTCAATGGTTTGGTTACGACAACGGCGGCCGATAATGGCTGTTTGAAAGATCGCGGCGCCGGGAACCAACAGCGCAATCACCGTCAGCAACGTCAGACGTTGGCCAAGGTGTTGGGCAAGTTCTGGATCGCGAAGCTCGCTGATGCCAAGGCACAACAAGATCACGAATGCAATCAGAAGATTCATTCAGGCGTACAGTCAATCAAGCTTTGGGGCTGAGACAGCACCAGCAGCGATGCGGGGCACCATGCTGGTCAGAACTCAGCTTAATTGACGTAGCGAAACGTGTCGACGAATCGACTTGCGCAACCGTCTTAACCCGAACCATAAAAGCGTGATTCCGGCAGATGATAGGTTCAAATGCAGATTCGGAATCCGCAGTGACCAATGTGCCGCAGCTATGCAACGATGACTAGCTCATCCACTCGGGAACCTCGCCAACAGGCGGCAGGTGAATCAGGCGTGCTTCCTCGATCGAATCGTGGCCAATGACTCGTTTAAGAGCAGCTTCCGATGGAGTGTTGTCTAGGTTCAAGACACCGATCGCGGGCCCGCCAGCTGCTCCGGCTCGACCCACTGCCATCTGCGCCACATTGACTTTCTCTTCAGCCATCACGTTGCCGACATAACCGATGATTCCTGGAATATCGGTGTGTGTGAAGACGAGTAAGGTCCCGTCCATGAACGCTTCGGTGCGATAGTCGCCAAGTCGAACCAGACGCGGCATGTTTTTGCCAAATACGGTTCCGGCAGCTTGGATTTCCTTACCGTCACCACGCACGGTGGCGTTAATGATGCTGCTGAACGTTCCATGATCGCCAGATTCTGTCCGGCTGATTTCGATGCCGCGTTCACGGCAGAGAACTTCCGCGTTGACGATGCTGGCGTCTTCGATGATGTCACCGATGAGCCCCGCGCAAAAAGCGGAGACCAAAACACGAGTGTCTTTGGCGGCGATCTCGCCAGAAAATTCAAGGTCGCAACCCGTGAGAGCTCCACCGTGCCACTGTCCCATCAGCTTGCCCAAACGGTAGGCGACATCAAGGTAGCCGCCAAGCGATTTGAGTGTCGCGGGATCGAGCGAGAATGTGTTGACCGCACTGCGAATTTCACCCGTTGTCAAAAAGTTGATCAGTAAGTCAACGCCCTCGACCGCAACTTCGATTTGAGCTTCCTCGGTGCTGGCTCCCAAGTGCGGAGTGCACATCGTGTCGGCGCGTTGGAATAGCGGGCTGTCAGTGCACGGTTCGTTGGGGTAAACGTCCAATGCAACTCCACCAAGATGCCCTGATTCCAAACCGGCCAACAATGCGGCTTCGTCGTAAATGCCACCGCGAGCGCAATTGATTAGGCGAGCGCCCTTTTTCAGTAGCTTGACTTCTGCGTCACCGATTAGGCCTTTTGTTTCGGGGGTCAGCGGTGTGTGAACAGTCAGGTAGTCGACGATCGGCAGCAATTCGGCAACCGTGTCGAATTTCTTGATGCCAAGTTCCTCGGCACGCTCTTTGGGCATGAAAGGATCGAAGCCGACAATGTCCATGCCAAACGCTTTGGCTCGACGAACGACCTCCAACCCGATGCGGCCCAAGCCAACGACGCCCAGAGTTTTTCCAGATAGCTGAGAGCCTTTGAATTTCTTGCGATCCCACTTGCCCGACTTCAGGCTTTCGTAGGCCGGCCCAACATTTCGCGAAAGCCCCAGCATTAAAGCCATCGCGTGTTCGGCGGTGCTGACGGTGTTTCCGTCGGGCGTGTTCATCACGACGATGCCTCGCCGGGTGGCCGCGGCTTTGTCGATGTTATCCGTGCCAACACCCGCGCGGACGATTGCCTTCAGTTGTTTGTTGCCTTCAAGGGATTCGGCGGTGATCTTCACACCACTTCGGCAGACGGCTCCGTCGTACTTGGCCAGCGTTTCACGAAGCTCGTCCCCTGACAGCCCGGTTTTGATATCGAATTCGATTCCGTCGGCGGCTTTAAGTTTCGCCAAACCCTCTTCGGCGATGTCGTCCAGCACGATAATGCGTGGCATGGTAATTTCCTGATTTTCAAGATTAAAAGATGAACGGATGGCCCGTAAACGTGGAATTGCCCGGCTCACGGATGTGTGCCGCCAAAGAAACTAAAGGTTTGAATGTTAGCGAGGGAAAGCTTAACCGTTCTTGGCAGCGAAGTCTTTCATGAACGCGGTTAGAGACTCAACGCCTTCAACGGGCATCGCGTTGTAGATCGATGCTCGAATGCCTCCGACGCTGCGGTGCCCTTTTAGCGTTGACATGCCGGCTTCATCGGCATCAGCAACAAACTTGGCATCAAGCTCGGGCGTTGCCATCTTAAAGGTCACGTTCATTGTCGAACGATCTGCAGGCTGAGCGTGTCCGATGTAGAAACCATTGCTTCCATCAACCACGTCGTACAGCATTTTTGCTTTTGATTCATTGATGGCAGCCATCTTCTCAAGGCCGCCGATTTCCTCCTGCAGCCATTTGCAAACCAAGCCAGTGACGTAGATGCCAAATGAACACGGAGTATTGAATCGCGATCCACCGGCGGAGTGCTTGGCGTAGCTCAGATAGCTTGGCATTTTTGGTGCCGATCGTTCGGTCAATTCCTTCGCCATCACCACGATGGTGACTCCGGCAACGCCCGCGTTTTTCTGAGCACACGCGTAAAGCAAACCGTAGTCGGCTACGTTGATTGGCTCGCAAAAAATGTCTGACGACTTATCCGCAACGATGGGCACGCCGTTCGTGTCCGGGAGCTTGTGGAACTGAACGCCCTGAATGGTTTCGTTGGATGTAAGATGAACGTACGCTGCGCCGGAGGTTAGTTTTAGTTGATCCTGACTAGGAACGTGGTCGTAGTTCGATTCGGCCGCATCGTATGCGACGTTTAGGTTGCCATAGTTGTGGACTTCTCCGGCACTTTTTTTGCCCCACGATCCCGTCTGGATGTAGTCGGCAGTTTGAGCCGAATCGGTGATCAGGTTGGCGGGGATCATGATATTCTGCAAAGCACCGCCGCCTTGGATGAACAGGACTTCATGGGTGTCCGGAACATTCAACACTTGAGTCACACGGGTGACCGCGTCTTCCAGAATCGCGTCGAAATCTTTGCTACGGTGGCTGATCTCCAGGACGCTGCTGCCAACGCCCGGCAGTGAAAGCATCTCTGCTTGGATTTGTTCAAGGACGCTCAGCGGCAGCGTTGCCGGACCCGCCGAAAAATTGAAAACGCGTGATTCGGTGGTCGATGTGGGCATGTTCGGTTCCAGACCAAAGGTGGAAAATTGAGGACTCGGCACGAGTAAAAAATCGCCCGCGAAAATAAGAAAGAAGCAGTTTAGACGCGGGGGTAAATTGTGAAAAGTGGCCCCGTGAAAGCTCGATCTGGTCAGTACGCGAACGAAGGCCTCAATCGTGGGCCGACAGTCGAAATCGGCTTGAAAATCAGAGGAAGCGGGAGGCTGCCGGGGTTTTGGGTTGAGAGAGAAAAAATGCCGCAGGCGCCCGTGTGCCGTGGCCAAGTGCCGTCGCCAAGTGCCTACCGAGGAATGTAGGGATTGGCGGAGCCGTAACGTGCGGGGACGGTGCCCGCACTTGATTGGCCCAACTGGCTCTGAAGTGTGGCGACTCGCTGAGCGACCTCGCCCTGCTGCGGATCGATTTGAAGGACTCGCAGATAGTTGTCCAACGCCAGATTGGTTTGCCCCTGAACTTCTCGCACATGCCCCATCGCTTTGAGTGCGCGAACGTTGCCACCATCAAGCCGCAACGCATCGGCCAGCAGGTCCGTTGCTCGACGGTTGTCACCATACTCTTGGTACACACGAGCAAGCTCAATCGTAGGCTGAGCCGAATTTGGATAGCGCGCTTTCCAATCGTTGAGTAAATCGAATGCGAATTTTTCTCTTCCGGTTTCAATCAGAAGCGCAGATAGTCCACGGTGGGCATCGACGTGTTGGTCGTTTAGCGAGATGGATTGACGATAGAGTTGTTCGGCCTGCTGCAACCATTGACTGTTTTTGGATTGCTTGCCCATCGAGTAATAACTGGCAGCAAGATTGTAGTACGCGTTGCTGTCGCGAGGATTGGCTTGCAAGGCCTGCTGGAACTGGTTAATCGCTTGGGCGTACTGCCCTGATTGGTAAGCTTGGCTGCCAGAAACATTGTGTTGCTGAACGCCAAGATTACATCCGGCCGCAAAAAGCAGGCAGCAACCGATCAACAGACGATTTACACCCGAACGCATGATCGTTGAGCCAATCGTCGAACCAGCATCAGTGAAAGAAAAAAGATTCATAGCGAATCCAGACTTAGGAACCCAACGGTAGAAGCCGACGCGCGGATACGTTTTAGCGCGGCTTTAAAAATCTCCCGAACAGTAGTTCTCCGCCGTGAAAACGGCAAGATCAAACTGCCAGCACCGAGTGCTGGCACTGCGGTATTGGATGACGCGTGCGATAGAGGAGCCATGATGTGGCGAATCGAAACCGCTTCGGCAGCAGATGACGACGAAAAGGCAACAAAAAAGCCAGCCTGATAACAGGCTGGCGTAGGTTGCGATAAGGATTTTCGAATCTGATAGGCTCGGGCGAGTTGGCTAACGACGGTTGAAAAACTTCTTCAGGACGTCGTCAGCTGCGTGCGTCGAACTTTCGTGTTTGTCAGCCTCGCGAGTAGGCAGTTTGCCGAAGCGACCTTTCGTATCAGACTCTTTCGATTCAGTGGAATCAGCTTCTCCAATTTCCCCCGTACCCGTTTCGCTATTCTGATTGCCGTCCGGTATGACCGGCTGCTTGATTTGAGTCGTATCCTCCAAACTCATTTGGACGGTTTCGGATACTTGGTGATTTCGTTCGTTGCTAATCGACGGCGAATCGTCGTCGTCTGACAACCAGTCGGTGATACTTTCATCAAGCGATTCGTCAGAAGACTTCGTTTTGGATGCCGTACGGGCGGCGACTTCAGCGACATCTTTGACTACTGGACGCTTGGCTCCGGCGGCAGCCATATCGATGACCATCTCCAATTGCAGGCGACCAATCCGAAGCTTGTCACCCGATTTAGCAACATGCTTGCCTTCAATTTTCTCGCCATTGACGTAGGTGCCGTTGCGACTTTTCAGGTCTTCGATCGTTACTTTGCCGTCTTGAACGCGAATTGCGCAATGATGGCGGCTGACCAGATCACTTGATGGACGAAGGTGAGCTTTCTCACCGCGACCGATAATGAATTTTCGAACCTTGATCGCGATTTCGCGACCGTCGTTCTTCCCGCCGACGACTCTTAAACTTGTTTTCATCCCGTTTTCCCTCCAGAAAGCACAGGACCCTGCTCAGTGATTTAGTGTGTTCGGCCTTGCCTCGAACCTATGAACACTTTCACCAAACTTCATCTACCTCAATTATCGGCCGAAAGCCGCTAAAGTCAAATTATGCCTCTTTAAACGCGTCGAAAGAGGATAAAGACTTTATCGGCAATGACTGATACTCATCTCTGAGGGGGCCAGCTTAGCGAGCAAAAGAATTTACTCAACCCGAAATCATCCGGCGAAAGGACATTAAAGTTCTTTCAACCAAAGTTGACTTTCGAGGACTACGTGACCGACTCAATATGATCGGTATCGACAAATACGTGACCGAACTGACCACAACACGGCGTTGAAACCATTGATTGTTGAAACATTCGATCAACAATAAATGGAACTGTGTGTAAGGGATTTTCATCGACCTTTAGTCTGCGAAAATCTTCGAACGCCAATGCGAAACCGACTGGCTTCTCCTACCGTTTGCGGGTCCACGCATCGTTGCAAAATCTTTCTTGGCGGATCCGTTTGGCTGCAGTGAGTTCCGATTCGGTCGTGGTTCCGTCAGTCAGATTAATTTGAAGTTCGGCCGAGATTCCATCCGCCAAATTGCGACACGTTTTTTCATAGTTCAGCGTAGTGCCCGTCAATTCGGCCAATCCGGAAAGTTCTGGCGCACACGAGGACGTTCCCAAAATCAGGCTGCCGTGCTGAATGAGCGCGTTGCGTAGCCTGCGTTGAGCACTGCCACAAACTTTTGAATCGGCAACCACGACATCTCCTCGGCTTCGTCGTTGAAAACACAGAAACGATTGATTGTCGTGCGAAGTCCGCTGGTCCTGTTCGTTCTTGGCGGCGTCAAATAAACGGGCAGAAATCCCATGCAGATCTAGAACATGGACGACTTGATGATGAACTAGGTCGTACAGTTGGTCACTTGACTTCGACCAGCGATTGGATTCAGGAACGCAAATGCTGTAAGTCAATTCACGGTCGTGAACGATCGCACCGCCGCCTGACGACCGGCGGACGATCGCACAATCGCGACTGGCGGCGTGGTTTCCTCGATCCGCATATTTTTGAAAGTAGCCTAAGGACAGCGTCGGCTCTGACCAGCGGTAAAACCGAAGCGTGATCTCGCCGCGCCGGTCAGCCGTTTCCAACAGTGCCTGGTCGAGCGCCATGTTCCAGTTTCCGGGCATCGGCGGATCGATGATCAATCTGGCTGAGGTCATATTGGGCGGCAGAAAAATAGTCGCATTGAGTTGTCTTCGCAGCTGGCCTATTCGTCTGCGTACTCGGACAGCGGTGGGCATGAGCAGACGACATTGCGATCGCCAAAAACATCGTCGACTCGGTTCACGGTCGGCCAGAATTTAGACGCTCGGGTCGCTGGCGTCGGGAAAACGGCAAACTCGCGGCTGTAAGCACGGTCCCAATCGCTGTCGACCAGATCGGGCATGGTGTGAGGTGCATGGTGCAAGGCGGAATCTTCCGCCGAGATCTGCCCTGATTCAACGTCTCTGATTTCATCTCGAATCTGAATCATGGCATCACAGAATCGATCAAGTTCGGCCAGCGATTCGCTTTCCGTTGGCTCGATCATGATCGTCCCACCAACCGGCCACGACATGGTGGGTGCGTGAAAACCATAATCCATCAATCGCTTGGCCAGATCTTTTTCGGTGATCCCACATGAATCCTTGATCGGTCGGATATCGACAATGCACTCGTGAGCCACTCGTCCATTTCGGCCCTTGTACAGCACGTCGTAATGCCCGTTCAATTTGGCCGCAATATAGTTCGCGTTCAAGATCGCCACCTGAGTCGCTCGGGTAAGGCCGCCCGAACCCATCATGCGGATGTACGCCCACGAGATTGGCAGAATCGATGCGGAACCAAACGGGGCCGCAGCGACCGCGTGGCTGAATTCACCCGAATGAGAGTAATGCCGGTGATTCGGTAGGAACTCGGTCAGGTGCTTGCCTACGCCAATCGGCCCAACACCCGGCCCTCCGCCTCCATGAGGAATGCAGAAAGTCTTGTGCAGATTCAAATGAGAAACATCGGCTCCAAACTTACCCGGGGCAGCGACTCCAACCAGTGCGTTTAGGTTGGCTCCATCGAGATAAACTTGACCTCCTGCGTCATGTACCAATTCGCATACTTCTTGAACCGATTCCTCAAATACGCCGTGCGTGCTGGGATAAGTGATCATCAAAGTCGACAGCGATTCCCGGTGCGTGTCAATTTTTGACTTCAAGTCATCCATGTCGATGTTACCGTCGTCGTCCGTTTTTACGACGACCACTTTCATCCCCATCATGCTGGCGCTGGCTGGATTGGTGCCATGGGCCGACACCGGAATCAGGCACACGTCCCGATGCCCTTGTCCGATGCTGTCGTGGTAACGACGGATCGCCAGCAGGCCGGCGTATTCGCCTTGGGCTCCTGAGTTTGGCTGGAGGCAAACCGAGTCGTAGCCCGTTATTTCGACTAGCCAGTTTTTTAGTTGTTCGATCAACCGTTGATAGCCCTGCCATTGCTCAGCAGGAGCAAACGGGTGAACGTTCGCGAACTTCGGCCATGTTACGGGGATCATTTCCGAAGTCGCATTCAACTTCATTGTGCAAGAACCCAATGGGATCATACCGTGAGCCAGCGAGTAGTCTCGGTTCTCTAACCGCTTCAAGTAGCGAAGCATTTCCGTTTCACTCTGAAACCGATGGAACACCTCGTGCGTGAGAAAATCCGTGGTCCGCTGCAAGTTTTGCGGGAGTGCTGTATTGGTCGTGGCGGAGAGCATGTTGATCTCGCATTGTTCGCCAGCGATGGCCTTCACCACATCATGCACGTCCTGCTCGGTGGACGTTTCGTCCAAGCTGATGCCGACTTTTTGGTCGTCAATTTTTCGAAGATTTATCCCCGCGGCAGCGGCTGCCACCAATGTCGCATCCGCACTTTTGACTTTGACGCAAACGGTGTCGAAGAACGAATCGTGGACAACGGAGATCTGGCTGTTCTCGAGGCTCGTCGCTAGCGTGACCGCCAACGAATGCACGCGATTCGCAATCTGCTTCAACCGATTGGGACCATGATAGACGGCGTAAAAAGCCGCCATGTTGGCTAAAAGCGCTTGAGCCGTGCAGATATTCGAGGTGGCTTTGTCGCGGCGAATGTGCTGCTCGCGAGTCTGCATCGCCATCCGCAATGCACGGTTGCCTCGCGTGTCTTTCGAGACACCAATCACACGGCCCGGAACGGAACGCTTGAATTTGTTTCGCGTTGACAGGAACGCCGCATGAGGCCCGCCCATTCCCATGGGCACACCAAATCGCTGAGCACTACCGATCACGATGTCGGCGTCCATTTCGCCTGGCGGCTTTAGCAATGTCAGGGCCAGCAGGTCACTGGCGACCGCCACGAGCGTTTTTTTCTCATGGGCCGCAGCGATCATTGGTTCCAGATCAATCACTTGCCCTTCGGTGCCGGGGTACTGAAGTAGAGCGCCAAAAACGTCATGCTGGGCCAATTCATCTGCCGGGGCGACGACGATGTCGAAGCCAAACCAAGTCGCTCGCGTCTGCAGCACGTCCAACGTCTGAGGGTGAACGTCGTCCGCCACGAAGAACTGATTGGACGGATGCTTGCCAGCTCGTTTGGATAACGCCATCGCTTCGGCCGCGGCGGTCGCTTCGTCCAGCAGCGATGCGTTTGCGAATGTCATCCCGGTCAGGTCCATGATCATTTGCTGGAACGTCAGCAGTGACTCAAGTCGTCCTTGTGAGATTTCCGCTTGGTATGGTGTGTAGGCCGTGTACCAGCCGGGATTTTCCAGCACGTTCCGCTGAATGACAGGCGGAACGATTGTCCCGTAGTAACCGGCTCCAATCATCGAGCGAAACGTTTGATTCTGGTCGGCCAATTGTTGAAGCTCCGCCAACGATTCATGCTCGGCACAACCCGCGGGCAAGTCCATCGGCTGAGTCAAGTGAATGCCTGCGGGAACAGTCGACTCCATCAATTCTGCAAGTGAACTCACACCGACGGCATCAAGCATCTTTGCCACTTCATCGGGGCTGGGGCCGATATGTCGAGAGGCGAAATCAGTTCCAGTTCCGGTGAGTGCTTTCGGGGGGCAGGTTGGAGCGTTCATGTTACTAGCACAGTTTGAAAGTTGGTCGGGGGCTTCACCGCTCGAGTTTGATTGAGAATTGAACATCGGTTTCTCTCTTCAAACAAAAGCGGTCTTACTTAAAACGAACTCTTTGACTTAAAGCGAACTCTTTGAAAGGCAGGTTTATTGACCTTCTGAGTTCTGTTTCTGGTAGGCGTCGTGGTCGAGCAATTTCTGCAGCGCATCCTCGTTGGACAGTTTCACTTTCAGGATCCACCCTGCCCCGTACGGATCAGTGCCCAGAACATCTAGGCTGTCCGGCAGCGACGTGTTGACCTCAATGATCTCACCGTCGACCGGGCTGTACAGATCACTGGTGGCTTTGACCGATTCAACTTCACCGAATGGCTCGCCCGCGGTGACTGATGCTCCTGAGTCCGGAAGCTCCATGTAAACGAGGTCCGTTAAAGCCTCGACGGCCTGAGCCGAGATACCGATCGTGGCGACTCCGTCTGCAACGTGAGCCCACTCGTGAGTCGATGCAAAGAGCAAATCTTCGGGTTTCATGTGTCTATCCTTGTTACGTTTCTCGTTGGTAGAACGGCAGTTCAACCACGCTTCCCGCATGGTGCTTGCCACGGATGTCGATCGTGACGGATGTTCCCGGCTGGCTGAATCGAGGGTCGATCAGGCCCATCGAAATAGAACGCTGCACGGTCGGAGCGAACGTGCCGCTGGTAATCACACCGACAGCATTCCCGTCAATCAAAATCGGGCAATCTTGCCGCGCGGCGCGTTTGTCTTCTAGCTGGATGCCGATTCGCACAGGTAGCGTGTTTTGCTCTTTTGCGGCGGCAATTGTTTCTGAACCAGGGAAGATTCGATCCTTCAAGTTGATCGCAAAGTTCAATCCCGCCTGCGCCGCATTGAGTTCGTCTGAAAGTTCATGCCCGTACAAAGGCATGCCGGCTTCCAATCGCAACGTGTCGCGTGAAGCCAGTCCACAAGCCCCGCCGCCGGCAGCGACGGCATCTGCATGCAATGTCTTCCAGATCGCGGCCGCGTCTTCATTGTCAACAATCAGTTCGCAGCCGTCCTCGCCCGTGTAACCCGTTCGAGTCACAATCGCTTCGCATCCGCAAACCTTCGTCGTCGTGCCCCAGTAGTATTTCAGCGAATCCGGATTGATCTCGCAGTGGTTGCTAACAATCTGATTGGCCTTCGGGCCTTGGACGGCAATTATCGCGGTGGATTCGGTGCGATCTTCGAAAACAATATCTGGGCCAAGCCGCTTGCGAAGCCACTCGACAATCTTTTGTCGGTTGCTGGCGTTGACCACCATCATGGTGAAGCAGTCTTGGTTCGCATCGGGAAGTCGATACACCAGCACATCATCCAGCACGCCGCCTTGATCGTTTGTCATCAATGAGTAGCGGATCTGGCCCGGCTTCATCGAATCAACACGCCGGCTGGTGAGTTTTTCCAGCGCTTCAAGCGAAGCCTTGCAGTCAGCAAATTGCAGCCGCGCCATGTGAGAGACATCGAACAGCCCGACCGACTGTCGGCAAAAATGATGCTCGTCGATAATGCTGGAGTACTGGACCGGCATGGACCAGCCAGCAAAATCCACCATGCGTCCGCCGTTTGCGGAATGCCACTCGTGTAGCGCAGTTTTTTGAAGAGATTCAGACATCAAAGCGTACTCGTACCCCGGGCGGATCAAGCCAAATTGACCTGCGCATGTTGGCGACGGTGGAAATGTGAAAGAGCTATCCTTATTGTATCTAGCAGAAACCCGTTGAACAGAGGCGACGAAATGTCTGATTTGCCGAACAAGCCAAACCAACCGTTCAAGCCCGCACAACAGGACCGAAACGGGCACTCGGAGTCGCTGCACCCCATCGAGGCCTCGCACATTCACGCGCGACGCGAGCGGGTGTTCCTATTGCTGGCAGGGCTGTTTCTGGGTTCCATGACCATGCTGAATATCTTGGGCATCAGCCGCTTTATTCAGCTGTATCAGCTGCCGTGGACTCTGGAGTCAGGGAACGTTTGGCAGATTACCTTTGCAGTGGCAATTGGAGTGCTTCCATATCCGCTAACGTTTTTGTGTACGGACTTTGTCAGCGAATTCTACGGGCGCCGTCGAGCCAACTGGTTGGTCACCGTTGGTTTGATTTTGAACGTGTGGGTCGTTTTCATCTTATGGCTGGGCGGAGTTCTGCCAGGAGCGTTTGAAAGTGCTCCGGTGGATGGCGTTCCGGTTGACGCCAATGGCTCGCCGACCGCTTTTTTTCAAATTCGACAGCTTGCCTTCGGTGCGGTCGCGGCGTCCATGTTGGCTTATCTGGCTGCCCAGTTCTGCGACGTTTATATGTTCCACTTTTGGAAAAAGTTGACCAAGGGCAAGCACCTTTGGCTGCGAAACAATGGTTCCACGTTGGTTTCGCAATTGGTTGACTCGATCGCCGTGATCTTAGTGACTCATTTTTTTGCCGTTCGCCTGACCAGTCAGCCAGAAGTTGCCGACTGGCTTGAACTTGGCGTGCTGATCGCAACCAGTTACGCGTTCAAGGTCGCGGTTGCCCTGCTGGACACGATTCCGTTCTACATTGGCGTTACGTGGCTGCGTGACTACCTTCAGTTTGATCCGTTGGCCTCGGACGTTCGAACATGAAAGGGCGTTTCCCAGCTTTCAACCACAACACCGAGAGTCGCGAAGAACCGTGCGAGTGAATAAGGCCAAGCTCGAATCCGGTAACATTCAACCGGATTGATGCATTTAGTTAGAGTCGCCGTTCGGGTGATTCGTTGAAGTTCAGGGCTGCTCGTCACCAAAAACGGCTTCTGGGAGTTCACCTGACACATCAAGCGGGTCGATCTCTTCAAGGCCCTCGGTGTCCAGTAGCAACGGGATTTCCGAATCAGAATCATCGCGTCCTTCGGCCGGCTGCAAACCGTCCTTGACGGAATCGTCAAAGGTCGATGACTCCTTGCGTCCGTCATCATCTTGTTGGCGATTGGATTTCACGCTGCCGGGATCGGTCAGCTCACCCATCGAGCCATCTTGTTCGCGATTGAGTTTATCAAAATTTTCCTGACGACTTACATTTCCTTCTTCGTCCCACCAAGTCCAAACGCCGATCGCACGGTTATCTTCGAACTCGCCCTGAATCGACTTCATGCCGTTCTCGTGCCACCAAGTCCACATGTCCGACTTCTGGCCTTTTTCGTACATGGCCTCAAGCTTACGGCTTCCGTTGGTATGCCACCAAGTGAACTTTCCAACGCGTTTATCTTTGTCGTATTGCCCTTGCATCTTAGGCTGGCCATTTTCGTACCAGCGACGGATCGGACCTTGCTGAGTCTTTTCACCCAAAGTTGAAAATGCAGCAGGCTTGGCTTCCCACCATTGATCCTCGCCATCGAGGACCATTTTGCTGTCGAGAAAAAACTGCTCTTCCCTAGGCCGGTTGGGGCGATAACGACTCACCTGCCGCACGACTCGCTGGCCTCGAATGAACTCGTCCCGTCGAGTCAGTTTTCCCTGCTCGTCCCATTCCAAAACTTTTCCGTTTAAAAGTCCGTTTTCGAAAGTTGCTTCACGCATCTTCGTTGCTGTTGGATACCACCAGACCGCGATCCCGTCGCGTTTGCCCTTCGAGTAGCCAACTTCGAAAACTTTCTGGTTGTTCTGGTCATAAATGCTCCAAGCACCATCCAATTTGCCGTCCTTAAAATTTGCAACTGAAAGAAAGCGACCTTCGTACTTGTTGAACGGAACGGTTGAGAACAATCCGCCCGACCGAGGACTGTGGTAACGTCGCCACTGGCCAACCATCCGGTTCTTTTCGAACTGACCTTCCGCAATGACGTCGCCGCCTCGGCTGTAGACCCGCCAAGCGCCATCGTTGTAGTAGTTGCCCGCCGCGTCCTGAGCCACTTGCCGAAGAATATGATTTTTCCCATCCGGATAACGCTGTCGAATCGTTTCTCGCCCAGACTGGTCGGTTGGGAAATCTGCCTCGGTCATAGCCGGACCATCGTTAAGCGAACCGAAGCTAGGTTCTAGCGAGTCATCGTCAGTTCGCTGAAGAGCTCGAAGGCGCGATTCGAACTCCTCATTGCTCAGATCATCAATACTACGATCGGCTTCGAGGTCTGAATTTTGCGGTTCGCTGGGAGACGGTAAAAATGAGGTGGTCGGTTCGATCGAGTCGATTGACTCCATCGACTCGATTGCTAAACCTTGATCTACAACGGCCGTGTCGCTGGTCAAGTTTTCTCGACCGAGAATGACCGGAATATTGGCTCGTTCGATGACTTGGCTGGAAATCGTTCGGACTGGCGGGATCGCAGGTTCTCGGAATAATGACTGCGCCTGCGATGACTGCGCCTGCGCGACGTATGGAGCGATGCAGATTAACAAGATGATCCAAGCGGCGAACGCAATGCGTCCAAACCACCGGCCCGGGTGTTGAAGGAAGATCGGTCTTGGATTCAAAGAATGCGTGATCACGTCAGGGAATACGTTTAACCATGGAAACAGTTCTTGCCCGAAAAGATATCTGTTCCTTTCGCATGAGCGGCAGATTTCTGCGTTTTCACCGAACAGACTTGTAAATTGTAGACAGGCCGCAGCGAATGCGAGCCACAGCGAATCCTTGCCGCTTTTGATCAGTCAAACGATCGCGGGTTCCGGACCGGCTGTGACGATTATGCGGTCTGATTTGATGCGAATCGGCCTGCGAAGAAGCAAGTGCGGCAGGTGCCCGCACCTGCCGGTGGCTGCCGGTGGCTGCCGGAGAGTGTCCGCTTGAGGTGGAAACGGGATTCTGGATTCCGTTGACCGGGACAAACTCCAAGACAAACTGCGACGTGGAGCATGGATTCATTGGTTTGTGCCGCAATTGGCATGCTTGCAACCTTGTCCTTAGCTCATGTGGCAATGAAAATAGCGGAGACGCAGATTCGCATCCCTCCCACTCTGTCCGCAACGAAGCCATGTCATTTTTCGGCAAAGACATCGACCCCAAAAAGATCGAGATCGATTCGTCGACGCTGACCAGTGACAGCGACGAAGTACGGTCGCGTCTTGAGCGGATCGGCGCAAACTATCAAAAGCTATCAGAGATATTGGTCGACCTCGAAACGCGGATCGAAAAAGACGATCGATTGCGAGCCATCAACGAAACGATTGACGAAGCTTCGCTTGAGCCTGCCGAAGGCGGCCTGAAGCGGAAGAAAAAATGGCGACCTAAAAATGCGACCAAAACTCGCGCTGGCTCTCGCCGAAAATCCGCCGGGCCAAATAAGCCCCGATAGTAATCCCGCCGTGGTGATGGCATTCGATCCACGTACGTTGGCAGCTAGGTGATATTCTTTCGGCGAGTCGAAAGCTTCTTGGAGATTGTCCGCGTCGTCCGAGGGGCTGTTGACGACGAGCAAATCTAGGGGCACCTGACGGACGGTTTTTACGACACCGCCCTAAACGAAGCGAGCGAAGTCTGAACTAAAATGTTTCTACCAAGGCCACCTCGCGTCGCCTATAATCGAAGGTGTGCCCGAAGGGCTCTTGCGTAAAAACCATGTTGTGTGACCCGGCAGCGCCGGATGGAGTTAGCCATGAATGTACAGCTCAGCCCTGATTCAATGCAGTTCGTAGAAGGTTTGGTAGCATCAGGACGTTTCGAATCAGCAGAAGCGGCCGTTGCAGCTGGAGTCCAGTTGTTAAAGAGTCAGCAACAGTTGGCGGCGGAAATTCAAAAGGGAATTGATGAGTTGGACGCGGGTAAGGGGATCGACGGCAAAATCGTATTCAGTGAATTGCGAGAACGGGCGAAGAAGGCATTGGAGTCAGCTGAATAAAGGCAACGCTGATTATTGCACCGGCCGCGCAACAGGATTTGTCGGACATCTACGATTACATCGCACGCGACAAACCTATTGCTGCCGCGAATTGGGTTGAGAAGATTGAAGAGAAGTGCATGCTCATCGCGGAGACTCCAGAGTTTGGAGAGCGACGTCCGGAATACGGTGCAGAGATTCGCAGCAGTGTGGTTGGTCGCTACGTGATATTCTTCAGGCCAATCGAGAACGGTATCGAAGTCGCAAGAGTCATCGCTGGTGATCGTGACATCCGTTCACTCTAGGGTCCGACAACGGAAGGTTTTTACGACACCGCCCTGAACGAAGCGAGCGAAGTCTGAACTAAAATGATTCTACCAAGGCCACCTCGCGTCGCCTATAATCGAAGGTGTGCCCGAAGGGCCCTTGCGTAAAAACCATGTTCTCGGTCGCGAACCATACCAGTGAGGCTAAGCCCATGTCCAATATACCAGTCGATTTGCCAGATCATTTGATGCAATTTGTGGATCAAGGCGCCAAAAACGGCGGATTCGCAAACCCAAGTGAATACATTGTCGCGTTGGTAGCGGCGGCAAACGAAAAACAAGGGGAAATTGAGCAAGCGTTGCTGGCTGGCATATCTAGCGGTCCTGCCGAGCCATGGACGGATGAAGAATGGCAGTCGATCAAGGAACGTGTGGTTGCAAAGAGCGTCAAGTAAGTGGCAAAATTGAAACCAGTTTCCCGTCGGCCCAAAGCTGCCGAAGATGTCGAATCGCACGCGATGTACATCGCGGACGGAAGCATTGATGTTGCGTTGCGATTTCTCGAAAGAGCCGAACAGACGATCAAGGGCTTGGCGTTGTTTCCCGCAAGCGGCGCACCGTTCGCTACCAGCGTTCCGGATTTGGCGGGCATGAGAACGAAACTGGTAAAGGACTTCCCCAACCATGTTGTGTTCTACGTCGAGCGAAAAGATTCAATCGAAGTCGTGAGAGTCCTGCGCGGCGGTCAAGACATGGGTGTTGAGGTAACAAAAATCTAGCGACCGACAACGAAAGTTTTTTACGACACCCGTTCGCACGAAGCGGACGACGTTTTAACTACCAGAGATTGTACCAAGGCCAAGGCTCGTTGCCAAAGAGCCAAGGTGTGCCGAAGGCCAATGCGTAAAAACCATGTTGGCCGCCGACCGGTAAATCACCAAAAGCCTCATGTCACACTTGACATATGTCGGATATGACATACAGTTGATTGAATGAACGGGGACGACAAACCGCTAGTCTGGTTGCATGGCGAGATAAAAACGCCACCATTTTCGCTCGAAGCACGGATTGAGGCCGGGACGCTTTTGCGCCTGCTGCAAGGCGGAGCGAGCATTGGTTTACCCCATAGTCGACCGATGCCGTCGATTGGAAAGCGGTGTCATGAGCTTCGTATTCCTGATGAAGACGTTACATGGCGGATCATCTACCGTACAGATTCCGATGCAATTGTGATTGCCGAAGTGTTTGCGAAGAAAACAGGTAAGACGCCAAAGAAGATCATCGACACGTGCAAGCGACGATTTAAAAGATACGACGAGGTAACAGAATGAAAGCATCCAAAAAGAAAAAGCTTGAAGCTGCTGGCTGGAAAGTCGGCTCGGCCGCAGATTTCCTCGAATTGAGTGATGCGGAAGAAATGCTCGTCAATATGAAGGTCGCGTTGGCCAAGAAAGTCAAAGCTATGCGGCAAGAGAAGAAAATTACGCAGCAGCAACTGGCAAAATTGATTGGGTCGAGTCAGTCTAGGGTAGCGAAGCTCGAAACAGCAGACCGTTCGGTGTCGATGGAGTTATTGATACGCTCCCTGTTGTCGATGGGCGCCACACGTGCGCAGATAGGTTCGATTGTTGGTACGCGGAAGACGAAGAAAGTTGCAAAAGCCAAAAAGAAGAAGGCTCTCGTGAAAGGGTAGGTCGACCGACAACGGAAGGTTTTTACGACACCGCTTCTCACCGAAGCCAACAAACGCCGCAACACCAATAAGCTTACCAAAAAGAAACCACGTTGCCAAAGAGGCGGTGTCCGCGGCGTGGCAAACCAAAACACGTCACCGAAGCGATCGACATGGCAAATCACAAGATTCTAAAAAGACGAAGCCGCGGCCTTGCGTAAAAACCATGCTGTGCGACCGTCAAGCTTCGATGTACTCGGCTACGGACGACGGTTCAGGAATTTCGACACCATCCTCACGCATCCCTTCAAGGTGCATTCGGATTGCCTCTCGCATTCGTTCTTCAACTTCCGCTTGCGATGATCCGGTCG
>CALFUT010000012.1 GCA_937929805.1 uncultured Pirellulaceae bacterium | reverse complement strand
GCGATGATCGCAACCCGCTTGCCGTCGAATCGGGTCAAGATGACAGTCGCTGGCTGACTGCCGGATAGCTTCAGTTTTAAGAATGAATCTCCGGCGGCTTGCTCGACGCCTCGCCGTTTTACTTCCAGAATCCCAACGTCCATTGCTTTGAGTGCCGCTGCAACCTTTTTTAAGTTCAGCGAAAGGATCTCAATCACTTGAAAAGACTGTAGCAAGGGATGATCAGCGATTTCGCCAGTCAAATAGGCGACGTCCTTTGTCAGAGGACGCAAATCCAACTGCTGTCCAAAAGCTTGACTAATTTCAGCCGCCAAAACCGTTGGATGCGGTTCGTGAACGTAGGCCCCCACCGAATCAGCGGCTGGAAGCACAATGTCGACGCTCGCTTCTGGAATCGAAAAACTTGCGGCCCCCCCCACGTCATCTACGCAGGTCGCGATTCGATGCCCAACACGATCCGTCTGTTCGCCGCGCCAGATCAGTTGCTGCTTACACTCGTGCCGGTCCCCAATCCATTCGCGTTCAATTTGTTCGGGCCATGCATTGGAAACCGGCGTTGCCGGAGCCACCTTGATCGCCGTCAGTTTGATGTTGCTTGAACCTTGGAGCAGTTGGTCGAGTGAAGGTTCGAAGCGGCTACCGTGTACCGTTCGCTGAAAATTCGAGGCACTGCCGCGACGATCTGGGTCGGCATGAAGTCCATCAAGTCCATCCATCGACATCGATTCAAACTTTTGAAATAGAACGCGTCCTTGCCCAGCTTGATTCGTGCAACCGACCTTAAGATTGTGACTTGCAAGCAGAGCAGTCAATTCGTCAGCGTCGACTCCAGTGGTGACGTAATTGCCAGCGTCGCTGCGATCGTGCAGGGCAAGCAAGTCGCCTCCGACACCGCAACAGATATCGGCAACGTTTGCACAACTGGCAAACCGAGCAGCTTTGTACAGCGCGATACCTCGTCCGGTCGCCTGTTCTAAACCACGTTTCGTAAAGAACATTTCGCCCGCGTTCGGGAATTTTGATCTGGCTCGAAGACGCAACTGAGCCTGCTCGATCACGATCGCGGCGCGGCTACGGGAGATCTCCTTGCGCAACGCTTTTGCCAAGCCAACCATGTTTCCTTTGGTCCGAACCACATCGGTGGCCTGACGAAGCAACGGAGTCGCAGCTTCGGACAACAGCCATGAATAGTCCTCTCGATTCGATGCGTCCATGGCCCAATGTTAGTTGGACAACGCTAGTTTTTCAATTTCACCGCTGTTCTTGAGACGGCGTACCGCCGGGAGGGCGCACCGCTGGGAGGGCGCACCGCCGGTAGGGCGTACCGCTGCGAGGGCGTACCGCTGCGAGGGCGCACCGCCGGGAGGGCGTACCGCTGGGAGGGCGAGGCTCCGTCCGAGCCACGCGGAGCAAAAAGCTGAACCATCAAAGAGGGGCGGACGGAGCCTTCCTCTCCCAAACATCCGTTTTCTTTGGTCACTTGCGTAAGTGCTACTTTCGAACATCAAACGACCACACAAAAGTCAAAACCCGACTTCTCGCGGTACGGTCGTTAGACCTGCGACTGTTATCCATTTCCTCACGAATCACAACGTTTTAATGGTTGTTCGCTTGTCAGAAAAATCCCCAATCAAAACGCTCACTCAAGTCGATTCGGAAAAGGTACCGGTATGTATCGAGTTTCGTTTTTAATGAGTTTGCGAGAATGTTTTTACGCTCAATTCTTTATCCCTCGATGGTCGCCTTCGTGATCGGAGCGCCCATGCTCTACAACAGCAATTGGCACCAGCAAACTGGAAATGGGGTTCAACAGGTCGGTTATCGGACCTCTGCGCCCGGCGGCTTTTACCGTGGCGGTTCCTTCAATGACTCGCCCAATCAACTGGGACAGGTGGACTCGTTTCCGGGCTCATCGCAACAGGCGCCGCTGGGGGGTTTGAATGGAGTCAACGTAGTCGCTCCTGCTATCCAACCACCGATCGGCCTGAACCCGGTCGCTCCTGCTTCGATTCAACTACCTCAGTTTGCGAATGTAGATGCGAATCTAACTCAAAACCCAACTCAAAATCTCATTACAAATCTTGCCGCGAACCAGCAGAGCATTGTGGTCGCCAATCCGAGCGTTCCGACCGTGGCACAGCTGCCAACAGCAACGACTGTTCCGCCCGGCATGGTTGTATCAGGACCGATCATCAACGGGTCGGCGACATCGAGCCTTGGCCTACCCGGCTTGACGCCCGATTTTCGTGCGACTCAAACGTTTGTGTTTCCGGGTGATGCCAACGGACCCGATTTGACGGCTCAACCGACGGACTTTCTACCGGTTACCAATCTCGCCGAGATCATTCGGTTTGATGTTTATCCAAACTGGGTAAAGAATCGTTGGAAGCGGGTGTCGACCAATCCCGGCGACGCAGGACTACATGGCCTAAGAGTAGCCGTCGTAACCGGAACCAACACGTGGGACCTGCACGGTTCGTTAACTTATTACTTTGACGTAAACCAGCGAGCCCAGCGAATCACGTTTCGCGGCTGGACGGGCGATTCAAGTCGTTTGGTCAATCTGCTGACCTCGCAGTTTGGGCTGAAAGCTCAGCCGACTCATTGGGCCGGCGCCTATGCGGCTCAGAACAAGAGGGGCGTTCCGACAGCCGGTTTGTTGATGCAACACCCGGCGGTAATTACTCGTGAGAATCCGGTCCAGCAGGTGGCGATGGTCATGGAGCTGAATCATCCTCAGGGATCTTTCCAGCTCAGCCCGTCTTTTCTGAACATGCTGCGGTATGCAGTTAGCGGGCAATAACGGTCGACAGGCAGTAGCGGCCACCGGGCAAGTCAGCCGCACGTTGGCAAAATATTCTTCCTGCACCCCGCATTTTCCCACGTTTAGAGGTTGCCAAATTTTACGAGCCGTTTAAAACGGCGACAGGCAAAAATTTTGCGTCGACAGCTTCGACGATTTATCCACACCCTTCGACGGTCTTTCCACGTCAAAACGGTCCGGCAACTGACATTAAATTGGTGAACGAATGCGCTTATTCGGGCACCCGGTTTGGCCTTTCTTGAAAAGTTGGAAGGATTCCTCATGTGACCGTTTGACAGCAATGCTAGCACTCTTAGAATCCTGTCCTACGAGCGTTAAGGTTCGATAAAAATCGACTTCGGGATCAATGATTGATTCGCGTTGGTTTTTACGAACTAGGGAAACGGATTCGCCAGGCACGGCTTCATGAAACGACGCGTTTTGCGTCTGATTTCAGTCAATTGGTATCAATTTTTACCAATTGGGAGCACCCGGCATGCATTGATGCGTCAGGATGTTCAAATTGTCGTCGACTCAGGACTTTGTCGAAAAATCAACCGCCGAAAAGGCCACCGAACCGACGCTACAGTCGCGGAATTCGGCGGCCAGCGCGGGTAAAGATTTCGACGCTGATCGGGCAGTCGCAGCCGACATTCAACGCCAGCTGTCCGAGAGGATTGGCGACGATCGTTTTGACATGTGGTTCGATGGAGAACAGAACTTTCAAGTCTGCCACGCACCAGCCCCCCAAGTGAGCATCTCTGCGGATAGCCCGTTTTCTAGCCAGCGCATTCAGAGCTCGCTGGGACGCGATATTCGCATGATCGTGGACCGGGTCTGCGGACCTCAGTTTACAGTCGAGTACACCGTTTTGGAATCCAAGTCGGTTGAGCCCAACGGTTCGGCAAGCTCTGGCGACAAGACTGGCTCGCTGCCGTTTGATTCTTCGCAGCAAGTTCTAGCCGACGATTCTTCCGATGCGGATCGGCTTTCCGGATCGTGCACCGCGACCATTCCGATGTCAGGGTCCAAGCCACAACCATTGCAAAGACCTCGCGGCTTAAGTGGATTCTATTTCGGTGAAAACAATCCTTTGATTGAAAAGGCGGTTGAACAGTCGTTCCGCAATCCGGGCCGTTACTCGCCGCTGTTTGTGTACGGATCGGTGGGAGCGGGAAAATCTCACCTGCTCGAGTCATACGCTCACGATTTTCGCAAACGTTTGAGGATGTCGCGATGCGTGTACCTTACGGCGGAACAGTTTACCGGCTTCTTTCTGCACTCTCTAAGAGGCGGATCTGGGCTACCTGTTTTCCGCAGAAAGTATCGCGATCTTGATTTGCTGGCGATCGATAACATTCAGTTCTTTGCCGGCAAACGAGCCACCCTAAATGAATTTCAGTATACGATCGACCATCTGATTCGTAGTGGCAAACAGGTTTTGCTTTCTGCCGATCGGCCGCCGATGGAACTGCATGACATGGGCAGTGAGGTCGCCACCCGTGTTGCTGCGGGACTTGTGTGCTCGCTGGACTATCCCGATTTTGAAAGCCGACGCAGAATCACTCGCCAGTTTTGCAAGCCACTGGGGCTAAACCTGTCGGACGACGTCATCGACTTGGTCTGCCAAACACTGACTCGGGACGTGCGAAAGCTGTCGGGTGCTGTAAACCGCCTGAGTGTTCTGCAGTCACTCAACGGAAGCCGGATCACGGTCGACCAAGTCCGCGAAACTTTGTCCGATTTGTTCGCGTCGTCATATTCTGCCAGCACTTCGATGCCGAACATCGAAAAAGCCGTCTGTGAGTTGTTTGAGGTCCGACCCTCGGAGTTGAAATCATCCAGCCGCCGGAAAAAGATCAGTTCAGCTCGAATGCTGGCAATGTATCTTTCAAGGCGATACACCTCTTCAGCGTTTTCAGAAATTGGCGACTACTACGGCGGACGCACTCACAGCACCGTGATTGCAGCCGAGAAAAAAGTCGATCAGTGGCTGTCCAAGGACGAAGGAATCGCACTTCCGCACGCCAAATACTCCGCCCGCGAAGTACTCAAACGCATCGAATCCAATCTGCGAATCGGCTAAACACCGCCGCTTTCCCACGTTACGCAGAACGACATCCTCGCAAGATTTCGATTCGCGCATTTGGTGGTACGACATCGGGGCATTCTTTTGGAGAGATTCACGTTGACGTGTCCGAGCAAAATCGCGACCATCGGCGTCGGATTAAACGACTAGAGTCTCCTCTAAACCATTGCCCGGCAAGCCGAGCTTTCTGACGGTACGGGCGTCAAAGGACTTTCACGGATGAAACCCTTTTTCAGTGCGATTCGGTTATCGCTACGTTACAAACTGGCCATCGTGGGGGCATTGGCCTGCTCGATGCTGATCGCGGTGTGCTGGAGCGCAAGCATCACCACCGTTTTCCCGGTTGTGAAAATCGTTCTCGAAGGCCAAACCGCCGAAACATGGGTCGAGCATGAGATCGAACTGGCGAAACTGAACCTGACGGTCGCTCAAACGGCGATCGACGAACTTCAAGAGAAGATCGACGAAGCCTCGGGAGACGAACGGACCGTTCTTTCGTCGGCGATGAAGCTAAAGAAGAACCGGGCCGAAGGCGAACGTAAATCTTTGGAACGGTATAAGTCACTCAAACCGTGGCTTCAAACCTACGCTCCCAAGTCAGCCTTCGCGACGCTACTGTGGGCATTGGCATGGTTGCTGGCAGTCACAGCAGCCAAGGGTTTACTGTTGGTCGGCGGAGCCATTTTCGATTCGCGAGTTGCTCACGGCACCGTTCGTGACATGCGCCGCATCTACTATCGAAAAGCGCTGGCATTGGACCAGCAACGAATTGATGGCATTGGCACTGCGAACGTCATGACGGACCTGTCGTTCAACATGCAGATGATCGCTCAGGGTTTGCGAGTGTTTTACGGAAAATGCCTGCGCGAACCGCTCAAGATGATTTCTTGCCTCGTTTGTGCGGCATACATTTCGCTTCCACTGCTGATGCTGTCGTTAGTCATCGTGCCGGCGGGTGCATTCGTGATCCATTCGGTCTCACGTAGAATGAAGAACGCCAGCATGAGCGAACTGACAGGCGTTGCGGATGTTTATCAGACACTGATGGAAACATTCAAAGCTGTCAAAACGGTTAGGATTTTCAACCAAGAACGCGCTGAACGACGTCGCTTCAAGGAAAATGCGAGCATGCTGTATCGCATGTCGGTCAAAATCGCTCTGTATGATTCACTCCTTCGACCAGTTACGGAAGTGCTGAGCATTTTATCTATCTCGTTGTCGATGATGGTGGGAGCGTATCTGGTTCTGAATCAAGAAACTCATTTGTTCGGCATTCAAATCTCTCAGGTCCCAATCAAGCCAACGATGCTGTTGGTGTTTTACTCGATGTTGGCCGGTGCGGCAGACCCGCTGCGAAAGATGAGCGAGATCGTCAATGCGATCGTTAGAGCCAATGTCGCGTGCAACAATCTACAGAACAAATACGACGTCAAGTCTTGGGTAACGGCTCCGGACCCACCGGCGGCAGTTCCCCAGCACTCAGAGAGTCTTGAAATTAAGAATGTCACGTTCAGCTATTGGAAGTCTCAAGAAGTCCTGAAAAACGTCGACTTGAAAGTTCCGTTTGGCCAGACCGTCGCCATCGTCGGTGGCAACGGTTGTGGTAAGTCGACACTAATGAATCTGATTGCTCGCTTTTATGACCCCACGGAAGGACAAATCCTTCTTGATGGCGTCAACATCCGCCGCATGAGCCCTCGCAAACTGCGGCGGCAGATTGCTTGGGTCACTCAGGACTCCGTGTTGTTTCAGGGCACCGTCTGGGACAACATCGCGTACGGAAATCGTGACGCGGCCGAAACCGAAATCATGGCGGCGGCAAAATTAGCCAGAGTCGATCAGTATGTGGATCAATTGGAACACGGTTTTCACACAATGGTGGGCGACGAGGGCAGAAACCTGTCGGCCGGCCAACGCCAACGAGTCGCTTTAGCACGGGCAATTCTGGCGGACCCGAAGATATTGATCCTTGATGAGGCAACCAGTCAGATTGATGGCGAAACTGAAAATCTGATCCACGATTCGCTGGTGGAATTTATTGAAGGAAGAACGACGTTCATTGTGACCCATCGTCACTCCTCTCTGAGGCTTGCCGATCGTGTTCTAGTGATGGACCTTGGAAAAATCGTTCACGATAGCTCGGTTGCCGACGCGACAGAAAATTCCTCTCAGTTTCAATCTTTGTTCGCACGAGTGGCCTGACTTTGCCTCACAAGGCACCAACCGGTGCGACAATTGGGGCAGCACGGTCCAGCGGCCACGGTCGGGTTAATCGTCTTTGGCTCTAAGCCAGCGAACAAGACTCTCTCGCATGGGCCAAATCCCTTTATACCGCAGCGTTGATTCTGGGCATGTTTCGATCACTCGAGCCAACCGCTGTCTTTCGGCTGATGACAAATTCTCAAGAGGTCTTTGAAAAGTGTGAATCGTGAACAAGATCGCCCGCGTTTCCGCCAATCGACTCAGCGTTTGAAACTCGACACGAAACATGCACTTTGCCGCGTTTTGCGGGTTCACTAATTGACTGGCAGCCAATGTCTCGTCTGCATCACTAGGGAATTGACTCAGGCGGCTTAATGCACGGACGGCCCAGTTGCTTCTTGCGACCGCGCGACCATTCTTTAGCCTTTCAAACAGCTTCAAACTGGGGGAAAGAAGATGCTGATTGAATCCGGGGACCGCCGCGTGGACGCAGCCCTGCGATTGCCCAAGCTTCTGCGCGATTGACCAACCAGACGGGAAACAAACGCTCCCCGCGATAACCGGGAAACCTCCTTCAACGTCGTGCCGCAAGATGACAAGGTCTTCTTGAACGAGCCTGCTAACTGCTAGCAGTGGTGAATCGCCAACGCTGCCTGCGACTCCGTCGGGTTGATTCTCAATCGGATCTGATCGCAGCGGATGACTCTTGTCACACCGCGATCGCAACAGTCGGACAGCCTCAGTCTGAGCCTCCAGAGAATCGGGCGTCGCGGCCCAGCACTGGTCAAATCGCGTCTCCAGCAAATGTTTTTTCAGCGTGATCTCGGACCGGTATTCGTCCGTGGCGATGATCAGAGAGCGGTCTGCCGGGACAGCCTGCACGCCAAAATTCAATTGGAAATCATCATTTGGCAATGGAAAACGATCAAACATACGAACGAAACGAGGCCAACCGGATGGGACAATCTGAAAATGCGTTTAGCACATCCAGTGTAGGACTATTCACGTAAAAGTCATTATGATCGTCAAACTTTGACACAGTTTGCCGCCTGAATTGCCGATTCCAAGGGCATGCTGCTTGTGACATAACCGGCTCGATTGGGTTCGCGGTCGCCAACGCCCACCTCCTTATCCACTACTCTCCCAGTGAGATCCCCACATATGCGTTTGTTCAGAAAAAAAAAGGTGCAGAAATTGCCGGCCCACGCGCCATCGCGCCGCATTCTGTTCGTCTCACACGAGGCTTCTCGAACAGGTGCACCAAAAATCATTCTAAACATTTTGAAGCACTTCCGCGAACGCTGTGACATCTGCTGCGAAACAGTGCTGCACGAGGGCGGCCCGTTGACGGGAGCCTTCCAAGAATATTCTCACCTGCTGGATTGCCTGAACCAACGAGGCCAGACCCGAGAAACCTCTGCCCGGCTCTCAAAACAGTTGAGGCGAATCGTCGAACGTGATGGCAAAAACGTTCCCCAGCTGGCGATTTGCAACAGCATGGAATCACGCTTTATTTCGGAAGAACTTGCCAACCAAGGCATTCCGGTGATCTCCCTGCTTCACGAGTTGCCCTCGTCTTACACGCCCGAGGATTTTCACAGCGTGTTCTCGTCCTCGCGAAAGGTCATTTTCCCTGTCGATGACGTTTACAAGGCTGCCGCTGAAGTTATCCGAATTCCTGTCGACAAGACTGCGGTAATGTCGCAAGGTTTGCTCGATTCTGAGTTTGGCCAGCGTATTGATCGAGACACGGCTCGAAAGAGTATCTGCGATCAATTTGGTATCCCTGCGGATAGTTTTTTGGTGCTTGGCTGTGGGACTCTTGACCTTCGGAAAGGCATTGACCATTTCGTGGCAGTGGCTCGTCGAGTCGCGGACATGAATCTCCGTAACGAGGTACCGATCCATTTTGTTTGGGTCGGCGGTGGCCCGACATGGACCCATTCTCTGTACCACTACATGCAGTTGGACTTGAAGAAAACCGGCGCTGACAAGTTTGTCCACTTTGTGGGTGAACAGGACAACACCGAACCATTCTTCGTGGCGTCCGATGCTTTTTTCATGTCATCCCGAGTCGATCCGTTTCCGTGTGTGATTCACGAAGCAATGGCATGCCAACTGCCAATCGTCACTTTCGCGGATTCGGGTGGTGCTCAAACCGCGATCCAAGATGGAGCAGGTTTTGTGATTCCTTACGGTGCCTACGAACAAGCTGCTGCATTGTTTCGAACGCTCTCTCAACAGCCTCACGTTGCCGCATCGGCGAGAGCACGGTCCCTTGAACGAGTCCACTCGGAATACCGGTTCGAAGACTACGGCGACGAACTGATCGAGCTATCCGAGTCAATCATTGGCCAGTCGATCGGGCACCCGCTAACCAGCCCGCTGGCCGCGCCCAAGCTGCGAGTCGCTGCTGCGTAGGGCCCTGTTTCTTCGAACCGGCCCGGGATCGCGATCAGCGTTTAGCTTGCAACAGGTCGTCGTAGATGTCGGCAACTCCGGCAGCCATGCTGGTGTCAGATAGCTTTAAGCGTTGGCGCTCAAGCGAGTTCTGTCCGTACTTTCGCCAGAGACTGACATTACCAACGATCTGGCTTAGTTTGTCGGCAAGATCTTTTGGGCTGCCCGGTTCAAAGATCAATCCGTCAGTTTGGTGCCGGACGGCTTCCGGGATGCCTTCAACGCAGCTTGCAACCACTGGCACGCCGTTAGCCATCGCTTCGAGCACAACCATCGGCAGACCCTCACCGTACAGACTAGGCAGCACAAAGATATCCGTCTTTCGCAGCTGTTCGTTGACATCTTGTTGGAATCCAGTCCACTCGATTCTTTCACCAATTCCAAGCTCCTCGACAAGCGAATAGACCTCGGCTTGATACTCAGGGGTTTGAAAAGGTCCTACTGCCCTGAGGTTCACGCAAATGCCTTGTTCTTTGAGAATTGCAATTGCTTTGAGCAAAACCTCGGTCCCTTTGCGCGGCCGAAACAGAGCCATGGTTCCAATCGTCCAAGGATGGTCAGGATCTGACTTGGGCGGGACATCATCAAGCACGGGTACGCCGTTGCAGACCACCGAAAGCAGCTTCGTTGGATGACCAAGCTCTTCCATGTATCCGGCAAGGCTGGTCGAAACGCAAATCATGCGATCAACACCTTTCAGGCTCCATTTTTCCAACATGGAGTTAAACCAATTATGGATTCCGCGACAGGAATCACGCCCAACCGGACTATGAACGTGGTAGACCAACGGACACTCCAATTTCTTGGCGGCCAACCTTCCAATCAGTAGCGTTCGCGGTGTATGAGCATGCAAGCACCGATAACCTCCTTGACGGTAGATTTCGACGACTCGATTGACGGCCCCCAGATCAAATTTCGACTTCATGGGAACTTCATGTAAGTCGGAAGAAACGGACTGCCGGCTATTCGGAAACCGGTCCGGCTTGACGCAGACGAAACCGACCGAGTAGCCAAATTCTGGCAGAGCCATCGCAAGAAGATCTTGAACTCGTTCAGCGCCGGAAAAATGTTCGCCGTTGACTAAGTGCAAAACGTTCACCGTGCTCACGCGGGAACCTTTTGCATTTTGGATCGATGGAATTTCGTGGGACTTAAGAATCATAAAAATTTTCCTAAAACGTTGGCTCAAAGGGCGTTAAAGTCTAGCTCGCTGCTGGCAATTGGCAGTGAATTTAAAAATTTAGTGGCATCCAAAAGTACCGCCGGCACGGCACGCCTTGGGGCGAGTTCCCTCACCCTACATCCAACCGCTTTTAACGTTTACGCCGATAGTAGCGGCAATTGATTCGTTGTTATTGCCATTCAACCAACCATTTCCGAGGGTTTCGCCCGCATCAAATCGCCAAGTCCATGTTTTGGACGTCTGTTTGGAACTCGCTTCCAACGCAATAATCAGCGTCCAGCCACCGACAGGAACGTCGATCCAAATTTGAGTCATCTCTTTTACGAGGAATGAACCGATGAAATCCATCGCCTCCACCGCTTCTTTCGTTTTCCCCGCGGCTTTTCTCGTGAGTTTCGCTGCTTTGCTTGCGAACTGTCATGCCGAAAACTGGGCTCGCTTCCGAGGCCCCAACGGAACAGGGGTCAGTGAAAGCAAAAATATTCCGCTGGAATGGGACAACGAAACCAATATCAAATGGACGGTCGATCTGCCGGGCAAAGGAAGTTCGAGCCCTGTGGTTTTTGAAGATCGAATCTTTTTGACGGCGTACACCAGTTACGGGCTCGATCGTGAAAACCCCGGCGAACCCGCAGACCTAAAGCGGCATTTGCTGTGCTTCGATCGCAACATGGGGACTGAACTCTGGAGAACTACAGTGGATTCAGAACACGAAGAGGATCCTTACAAGGGTTTCATTTGTGACCACGGCTACGCCAGTAGCACTCCGGCGACGGATGGTCAGCAAGTATTCGTGCTGTTTGGCAAAACAGGTTTGCTGGCATTCGATATGGAGGGAAACCAGCAGTGGAAAACGAATCTAGGGACGGATTCTGATCCCGCTCGCTGGGGCGGCGGCGCAAGTTGTATGTTGTACAAAGACAAAGTCATCGTGATTGCCGGCAACGTCGGGCAGGCGATCGTCGCGCTCAACAAATCAGACGGAAGCGTTGCTTGGAAAGTGTCCGATGAAAAATTCACCAGCTGCTGGTCCACTCCTTCGATGGTCGAAATCGACGGTCACAAAGAATTAGTTTGTAGCACGCCGGGGAAAATCATTGCACTCAATCCAGATGATGGCGAAGAAATCTGGCGAGCCGATTCGCCCATCGATCGAACGGTTTGCGGATCTCTGGCTGAACTTGACGGGGTCGTTTTCGCGATGGGCGGCCGAGAAGGACGCGCAGTAGCCGTCAAGGCTGGAGGTCGTGGCGACGTAACGGAAACTCACACCGTTTGGTCCGGCGCTTTGCGAAGCGGCATTGGAACTCCCGTCGTTGCGGACGGTCGACTGTACTGGACGTCGACCGGCATCGCCTTCTGCGCGGATTGCGAAACGGGAAAGTATGTTTTCAAGGAAAGAATCAAGCAAAAGAAAGGTGGTCGCCCGGCAGGTGACTATGCCTCAGCTCTGAGAGTCGGCGATCAGGTTCTGCTGACGACCCGCAGCGGTGCAACCTATATCCTCAAGGCGACTGCCGACTTTCAACAGGTTGCATCCAACCAGCTGGAAGACGAAGGGCTGTTCAACGCAACGCCCGCAATCAGCAACGGAGAAATCTTTATCCGCAGCGAAAGCAAACTCTATTGCATCGCCAAATAGCGAGCCAATCGTTACTGAACATTTGCCCAGACGTTGTTTGGTCCCACGATTACCAGTCGATTTCGACCACTCCCCATTGGCCTCGGTTTTCATCCACTGCGACGATGATCCTAGTGATCGAGTTACCAAATTTTTGGCGAGTCTTCTCGATCAATTGCTCGCCAATATGCTGGGCCATCAGTTCCGCCGTCGTGTTGGCAATCGGCAACATCACGCAATTATCTGCCGGAAACACCCAGCGTTTTTCTCGAAACGTCACTAATACTTCTTCACCGTCCTGAGCAACCTTGATCATCGGATGTTGGCTGGGCAAAACAACTCGGTGATCCAGCGTGCCGACAATTTCAACCAATGCATCACGCAAGGCGATGAAATCAACCACGTACCCGTTTTCATCGAGCGGCCCCACAACTTCGCACTTCACACGATAGTTGTGCCCGTGCAGTGACTCGCACACATCACCATTGAAGGTAATGAAATGCGCCGCGCTGAAGACAAGATTGTCTTTCTCGAGACAAACACGAAACTCTGGCATAAGGTTACTCGCAGGAACGATTTAAACTTAAAGAGGACGGAGCTAGCAACTTAGGACACGCTATTTGAAATCCTCAAAACGCCGTCCGTCGAAGAAAACCTTCAACCGTCGTCGCGACTTGCTCGTGCGCGTCCTCAATCACGTAGTGACCGGCATCCGCAATCTCGTGCACTTCTGCTTCCGGCCATGACTCTTGTAGACGCCTCAAACATTCCGGTCGGAAACACCAGTCCTTCATTCCCCACATCATCAAGATCGGCCAGTCTGAGAGCTGGGGAAGTTGGGCTTCAAGGTTCGCCAATACGTCCCAAGTACGATGCCCAGAGGATGCAGGAATATCTTTTACAAATTTGTAAATCGCGATTCGATGATTCCAATTGTCGTATGGAGCCAACAGCCCGTCAGCGACGTCGGCAGGCAGTCCTCCCGGTTGTTCGGTCGCCATCGTTATCGCTGCTCGCGCAAACATATTTAGCCCCTGGACGCCCAGCCTGCCCACGACTGGCCAACGACAGGCGCGAATTCGAAGTGGAATATACGGCGGTGGAAAAGCACCCGTGTTAAACAAAACGATCCGCTTGAAACGTTCCCTGCGAGCCAACAACGCACCCAATCCGATCGAACCACCCCAGTCGTGCGCCATCAGAGTAACGTCGCTCAAGTCAAGTTGGTCGATCAACTCGCACAGGTTGTCAATATGATTTTGCAAGCAATAATCGTGGTCGACCGGCTTATCACTCAACCCGCAACCCAGATGATCAATCGCAACCGTTCGATACTGCGGGCTCAATTGAGCAATCAAACGCCGCCAGTAAAATGACCACGTGGGGTTACCGTGCACCATCAAAATCGGATCGGCTGTTGGGTCGCCTTCGTCGATATAATTGATTCGGTGCCCTTTGACATCAAACGAGTGCAACGCAAACGGGTATTGCAGTTGCCAATCGCCAGCCTTAATTTTGCTGTCCGGATATCCACCCTCTGCTACAAAATGAAGTTTCTGGGCGTCTTCTTGTTCTGATTTGACCGACATGGACGAATGGTACTTTGGGCTGCTGTCTGAGTAGTTTCTTTGAGTTTACCATGTCAGGCGAAAGCGAACACGCGGGTCAATTTCTTGAGCGTACCCAAACGTCAAAGAGTTCGAATTCCGCCCATTTTTCGTTATATCGCATCCTGTTGATTCCCGTTTGAACATGAAATTTTTATCTTGCCAACAATGCCGCGAGGCAGATCGAATCGCGATTGAAGAACTTGGGTTTCCCAGCCTAAAACTGATGGAAAATGCTGGGTTGGGTTGTGCCCACGCGATGATTGAATTGAAAGTGGCAGGAAAAGTAGTCGTCCTTTGCGGCCGGGGTAACAATGGCGGCGATGGATTTGTGATCGCTCGCCATTTGCATGAGCATGGAATCGCCGTCAAAGTTATTCTGCTGGCGAACGCCAGCACGATCTCGGGTGACGCTCGCGAAAATTTGGATCGACTAAAGTTACTCGATCTACCCACCATCGAACTTCCGATCGATTCTAATGCCGATCAGGTCAAGGATATTCTAATGAGCCACGACAGAGATCCGCCGGGTATGATCGTCGACGCAATGCTGGGAACGGGAGCCAGAGGAGGGCTACGTCCACCTTACGATCAAGTCGTAATGGCTTGCAACGCGATGGAAGCGACTAGGGTTGCTATCGATTTGCCCAGCGGCCTAGACGGCGACACCGGACTGGTAGCAAACGATGCCTTCCGTGCGCACCTGACATGCACCTTTATTGCCGCCAAGCATGGGATGAACACCGACAACGGGCGTCACTACTGCGGTGGAGTTCGGTTGATCGACATTGGCCTTCCTAAGGAAGCACTCGACCGAGCCTCTCGATAATCCGCAAACGGAATGTTCTGATCGCCAACCAACGGACGCTAATCAGACGCCGGTTCGGGATCAAGTTCTTTCCACTTCATCGCTTTTCGCTGCAACGGCTCGATCCTGAGAACGACTTCACCGTTCTGAAAGATACGAACTGTGCCGCTGGATTGACTTACGACGACGGCAATCGCTTTCGTGTTTTTACTGATCGCCGCGCCCGCGAAATGTCGCGCCCCTAGACCTTTGGAAATGGTCAGTTCCACGGGCGATGTGTCGATTAGTCGGCCACAACCCTCTACCGTGCCGTCAGATGCGACCACGAACATACCGTCCAGTTGAGCAATCTCTTTGATCCCTTCACGAGTCTTCGAGTCGTGAAGGCTTCGCTCCTTTTTCGCGTATCCTTTAACCGGATCAAATCCAGCAGGTCGGCTTTCATCAAGAACCTTGCGGTGATCTCCAACCACGAACATCGTGCCGACTGCTTTGCCTTCGCGCCCCTCCCGACCAATCTGAACCGCCAGATCAACGACAACCTTGAGCGTTTCGAGTGGGACTTTCGTCTTCAACCGCCGCAAATCACGAGCCGTCAAACGCCCCAGTCGCTCGGTCAAACGAAGAACGCTGATCGAATCGATCTGCTCGGTGTCGAAGTTGCTATAAACTGCGATCAACGTGGATCCGTGACGCAGTATATCTTCGGTCACTGCCAGCAGAACTCCCTGCGTCAACTGATTCTGGACCGTCGCCTCGGGGTTTTCCAGTAAAACGCAATGGATTTCGGCGGCTTGCGCGGCTTCCAGCACTTCTGTCGAATGGGTCGCAATCACGCCAGTCTCGACTTGGTCCAGCTTTCGTTTGAGGCGCGACCAAGTGACTTTCTGCTCGAGCAAGATCAGCAGGCCATCGGCTTCGTGGATTTTTCCAAGTTTGATCGCGGCATCGACCATCCCGAAAAAAGATTTTTTATCCACAGTCGATTTCATCAGTCGTATTCACACGAATCAGTGCCGCTTGGACCGTCAGCGTGAGGGATCCAATGCCTCGTAATTTACGACGGATCGGACGATTTGGCAACCTGTCGTTCAGCCGCTCGAACATGGCTTTGATTCCCCCGCCCAAGCCCAACATCGATACTGTTTAGCGTCGGAAGGATTCGAAACCTTGCTCGGCGACTCTTGTCTGGCTACCGTTTGAAGGCGCGGGCATTTCGGGTGCGACGCGAGCCACGTAGTTCTTCCAAGCGCCGACATTCAAGCCAAGGTTTTCACCCGATGCCGACCCCAGAGATTCCATCGCGCGCAGCTGAAGGGCAGGATCTGAATCGTTTAATGCAAGTGAGATTGCGCTAACAGCCTGTCGTCCTGAAAAATTCCCAAGCGCTTTCGTGGCCGATAGCCGCACATCGACGTTCGTGTCGCTGCCGATAATCTCCTGCAACTGAGGAACCGCATGACCTGATGGCATCGATTCCCAAGCCCTAACAGCAGCAATACGAATGTCGGAGCTTGAATCGGTTGAGGCCTCTTTAAGCGCACTTAGAGCGGCCGGGCAACGTAGCTGGGCGGCTAAGTTCACCGCGTGCAATCGAAGTAACAACACCGGGTCGCGGCGAACAATCTCTAGGAGTCCCTTGGCAACTTTTTGCTGTTGTTCGACCGGTCCATTTTTGGCAATTGCAACGGCCGCTTCCATGCGTCGCTTTTTTTCAAACAACGTATCTGCCAAGAGGGCCTCGTCTTCGACCTCATCGGTCGACCAAGGGGCTCGAACGTTCGCCAGCGATGTAAACGGACTTTTTGCGCTATGACATCCCGCGACCATGACAATGCTCGAAAGCAATGCACAACCTAGGGGCAATGATACAATTCTCTGCATGACGGCGACTTCCTTGCTGGCCGACAAAAATCGAAAAAACGAATTGCGGAGACAGTATCAAGGCTCCGGTAGACCTAATAGAGCAATCAGCATTCTGACCAGCTAGCATTTACTAGCGAAAGCATAGAAAAAGCGTCACCACAACATGCATGGTGACGCTTAAAGTTCTCGTTTTCTAGCAAATCGAAGTAGGCTCTATCAGCCGACTGGGTTTTCCTCTGAGGAGGGCTGTGCCTCGATGTTCTTCGTCCGCTGCCCCGCTTTACGGCCCGCCTCGTCTTTGTCGTAGTACTTGCCAGATCCATAGCCATAGCCGTAACCATAACCGTAGCCGTAACCATAGCCGTTGTAGGAGTAGCCCGCACGGTAAGCACCGTAGGTGTATTGGCTACCGTAGCCAGATTGAGCACCAACGCCGTTGACGACCAAGCCGATACAATTGGCTCCCATGTTGCGAAGAATCTCGACCGCTCGTTCAGCACTGACGCGAACGTTCTTTTTGATACGCAACGTCAGAATGACGCCATCAACACGTGCCGCAATCGGTGATGCATCGGTGACCGCAAGCAATGGCGGCGTATCGATCACAACAAAATCGAACTCTTCACGCATCTCTTCGATCAATTCTTTGACCTGTGGAGAGGAACTAAGTTCAGCGGGGTTATTTGGCTTGGCACCACAGGGCATCACAGTCAAACCATCGATTTCCTCGCACTCGTACAGCACGTCCCGCCAATGGCACTGGCCGCTTAGCACTGCCGCCACACCTTCTTTGGCGGTAATTCCAAAAGTGACGTTCTGGCGAGGACGACGCATATCAGAGTCAACCAGTAGAACTCGTTTGCCTGATTGAGCAATCGAAACTGCCAGGTTAGCGGCCAACGTTGACTTACCATCACCCGGCGTCGGGCTGGTAACTTGGATAACTGAGTGCTTCTTCCCCTGAGTGTTGAAGTAAAGGGCCGTACGCACGGCACGGAACGCTTCGGACACCTGTGATTTCGGCCGGTGATAAGTACAAACGACAGGCTCAATCAGCGAGTTTTCAACTAGATATCGCTTGTTCTGCGTAATGACCGGAATGTGGCCAATCAGCGGAACGTTCAACTGCTTCATGATCTCGCTAGGATTGTGGAATGTCTTGTCAGCAAGCTCGACCAAGCAGCCAAGACCGAAACCGACCAAGCTTCCCAGCAAACCACCAATACCCAAAATCACGGGTAAGATCGGCCAGACTTGCTCGCCAGCCGTCGCGTTTTTCAGAATATCAAATCGGAAACCTCCTTGCCGACGAGTACCGTCAAGACGCATCGTCGGGTCAAGCTCGACAATCTTATTGTTCGCTTTGGTTAAGAGGTCTTTCGTGTACTCCAAATCATCGCGAGCGTCCTCAATACGACGCTCGTTCGTCATGATTTTCATTGCTTCCGCGTCATGAATTTCGTACTGCTCCATTGACGAGCGGATAACGCGTTGATTGACTTGGATCTTTTGGTCAAGCGATGCCAAATACATACTCATGACTTTCGCTGGTTCAAACCCTTCGTCGGCCTGAATCGCATCTTCCTCCTCGCTGCCAACCAAGATCTCTTGAAAATGAGCGATCTGACGGTCAATCGACTTCACCCGCGGGTGGCTCGGACCGTACCGCTCGACCAGCTCAATCTTTGCAATCTCTAAGTCCTGAAGCCTATTCTGGATACCCTCTGAGATTCGGTCGTCAGTACTACTTTCCCCGCTGTTCTTGATCTTGCCTTCGTTAAGCAAAGTCCACAGCATCTCTTTGCACGCAACTTCACCCCGATTTAACGCGTCAACCACTCGTTCACGATCGCTGTACGCATTGGACACAGTTGACTTAGCATCTTCAATCGTGCGACCAAGTTCGGCAATCTTAACATGATGCACCGTCTGGCCACTGATGATGACAGGTGCGTGAACGTTGTCCAGCAAGTTCTTGAGGTGCTCTTGCGACTTTGCATACCGTTCTTCAAATTGGTTTCTGACCTCGGTAAGCAAGTGGACAAACTCGTCGCTATCGTCCTTGTAGCGATCATCAAGATACTTGCGGTAAGTTTCAATCAGGTTGTTCAGCAAGGTCCGAGAATCGTCTGGCTTCGAGCATCGGTACGACAACTCGTAGATAAACGGATCCTCACGGTCAGGTAGGATCTCAAGGTTCTCTGCCACCTCAACGACAACCTCGTCAGCCGCAATGTCTTGGAATGAAGGCAGGTTCTTCAACCCATTCGTCTCAAGACACTTCTTGATCATGAAGTCTCGCCCAATCATCCGATCGTGACGAGCCAAACCATCGTCGTCCGAGTCGGGAGCCATCGGGTCAGTCCCGGACACTCTGAAGAACAGAGGATCCTTGGGTT
This sequence comes from uncultured Pirellulaceae bacterium, assembly GCA_937929805.1. Lineage (GTDB taxonomy): Bacteria > Planctomycetota > Planctomycetia > Pirellulales > Pirellulaceae > Mariniblastus. The sequence goes on along the minus strand of CALFUT010000012.1, from coordinate 205,780 downwards.
CAATCCGGATATCCGCCTTGCTTTCGTAGATCAGCGGTGCGTTGGCATGGTACAAACCGCCCAGCCCCATCCCGGTAACCAAGCCCAGAAAGACCAACCACTTTCGCCGGTTCAACACACCAAAAAAGTCAAAGGCTTCTGCTTCCTCACCCGGCATGTCCATCTGGTTGCCAAGAAAGAACGGCGGTTGTGGCATTCCACCCGGCTGAGAAGGAAGTTGAGATTGGTCCACGAGTTGTCCTCCGGGAACGACGTTTTACGGTCAGTGTTGGCAGTCAAGGATGAGAGTCGTTCGCCAAGCTTTAGATGACGATCGAATACGGATGTCGCCTACTTACACAACCTGTCTCAGGCGACACATCTCTCAATATATCAGCAATCGTTCCAGACTCAATGATTTGCCAGTCGATTCATAGCGATTCAAGCTGTTTTTCACCTACTGCCGGCCAAACGATCAACCTAACCACATTGGGCGGAAAAGTTGACACTTGGTTTATTTGACTGCGTTAACTTTACGGGTTGAGCCCCCTTTTTGTTTCCGAAAAAAGATAAGAACAATGCGGAATAGTCGACCATAACGAAAACTACCTAAGAACCATTGGCAACGTTCGACTTTTCAGCACTCGAACTCCGCCCCTAATGCTGATAAATTCGAGTGATGTCAACTCCGATGATGCAACAATACGAGAAAGCGAAAGAGGCATGTGGTGATGCCCTGCTGTTTTTTCGAATGGGCGATTTTTACGAGCTTTTTCACGACGACGCCCGCAAAGCAGCAAAACTTCTTGGGCTTACCCTGACCTCGCGAGACAAAGCCAGCAAAGTCCCAATGGCAGGCTTTCCTCACCATCAGCTTGATGGCTACATGGGAAAATTGATCAAGCTTGGTCTGCGGGTAGCCGTTTGCGAACAAGTGGAAGACCCAAAGGAAGCCAAGGGGCTCGTCAAACGTGAAATCACTCAGATCGTTTCACCAGGCACAGTGGCCGACGAGGCTTTGCTAGACCCCGCCGAGTGCAACTACCTAGCTGCTGTCGCTTTCCCAGCCGCTTCGAAATCGAAACGTGCCTCAACAATTACTGCGGCTAATTTAGCTGGCGTCGCATGGGCCGAACTTTCTACCGGCCGGTTTTTCACCACCGCCGTCCCGCCAACGCAGCTTGCCGACTTGCTGGCGAGAATTTCGCCAAAGGAAATTCTTGTCGCAACTTCTCACCGGGCGAAGCTTGACGAACTAGTCCTCCACTCAGATGACTGCATGTTGACTGAACGTCCCGACTGGGGCTTCGGTTTTCAGACAGCGACCGAATTGCTGAAGCAGCACTTCGACGTCGCGTCGCTCGATGGCTTCGGGCTTGAACCGTTCGGACCATCAGCAATCGGAGCGGCAGGCGCCATCATCGAGTACCTTCGTGAAACGCAACGCAACTCGATCGAGCATTTCAACAATGTGCTGCCTTTTCGTCAGAGCCAGTTTGTAGAGATCGATTCCGCCACATGGCGAAGCTTGGAACTAAGCCGAACGATTCGCCACGGAACGCGTGAGGGTTCGTTGCTGGGCGTGATTGATCGCTGCAAAACGCCAATGGGCAGCCGCCTGCTGGGAGAATGGATCAGCAATCCGCTCACGGACCTTGAACAAATTGCTACGCGACACGACGCTGTGGGTGAACTGGTCGACCAGCCCACGCTTCGAAACAGCCTGCGAGAATACCTAAACGACATCTTCGACTTGCAGCGACTTTTGTCCAAGGTTGCCACAGGTCGGGCCACACCCCGCGACATCAGTTGCGTAGGGAAAACACTGGCCGCCTTACCGGCACTCAAAGCCAAACTCACCGGCCGCACGAGCCCGTGGCTCTGTCAGCTTGAAGCCGAACTTGATCTGTGCAGTGACCTGCGAGCTGAAATCGATGCGGCGTTGATCGATCCGTGCCCCGCCCAAGCGAAAGACTCTGGGTTCGTTCGCGAGGGCTACGACAGCCGGCTCGACGAACTGCGGTCACTCGCCGCCGGAGGCAAGCAGTGGATCGCCAACTACCAGCAAACCATCTGCGAACAGACTGGCATTCCCAGCTTGAAAGTTGGCTTCAACAAAGTGTTTGGCTATTACCTAGAGGTCACGCACCTGCACCGCGATAAAATCCCTGCCGATTTCATTCGCAAGCAGACGCTCAAGAATGCCGAACGCTACATCACGCCCGAACTGAAAGAGTACGAAGAGAAAGTCCTTTCAGCGGACGAGCAAGCTCAGCAACTAGAACATCAATTGTTCCAGTCACTCCGCGAACTGGTCAAAGCTCACACCGCGCGGCTCAAGTCCAACGCCGAAATCATCGCGACGTTGGACACGCTTACCGGCTTGGCTCAACTGGCCAGCGAGCAAGGTTACTGCCGCCCAACCATGGTGGAAGACGAGCAAACGCACATCGTCGATGGTCGGCACCCGGTCTTGGACATCGTCGAACCGCTGGGCGCCTTCATCCCGAACGACACTCACTGCTGCCCGCCACAAAACACCGATACGAAGAATGCCGAAACTGCCAATGAAGCGCCAACTGGTTTCCTGCACCTGATCACCGGTCCGAACATGGCCGGTAAGAGCACGTACATCCGTCAAGTCGCATTGATCTCGTTGATGGGGCAGGTCGGTAGCTTCGTCCCCGCCAAGTCCGCAACGCTTGGAATCGTCGATAAGATTTTTGCTCGCGTCGGTGCCAGCGATGAATTGGCAAAAGGCCAAAGTACGTTCATGGTCGAGATGACCGAAACCGCTCGGATCCTTAACACCGCCACCAAACGCAGCCTCGTGATTCTGGACGAAATCGGTCGAGGCACCAGCACCTACGATGGCGTTTCGCTGGCGTGGGCAATCGTTGAATTCCTGCATGACTCGACCAACTGCCGAACCCTGTTCGCGACTCACTACCACGAATTAACCAAGCTGGAAGACAGTCTGTCCGGCGTTGTCAACTACAACGTGGCCGTCAAGGAATGGGAGGACAAAATTGTCTTCCTTCATAAAATTGTTCCCGGAGGAGCCGACCGCAGTTATGGAATTCATGTTTCGCGACTCGCTGGCGTTCCCAACTGGGTCAATCAACGAGCCGAACAAATCCTTGAGAAGCTTGAATCGAGTTCGGATGTTCAGCGCAATCAGCAAGCGATCACATCGGCCGACCAACCCTCAGCAAGTTCCCGACCTTCCGGTGGCGAGATTCAAATGACGCTATTCGGGCTGGAGCCCCACCCGCTGCTCGACAAAATTCGCTCGCTCGAGCCCACCGAGATGACTCCCATGAATGCTCTCGAAATGCTGCACCAATGGCAGCAAGAGCTAACCGAACCGCCCTCCGAAGCCTCGGACAAAAAAAAAGAACGCGTCGAGCAATAACGTTCTTCAAATAATGGTTGCTATTGTTAGTCTGACCGCGGCTGACTTAGTCAAGAATCTGCAACCATCTACACGCCCCCAAAATCTTGCCGTGAAAATCTGTGTTCATTCGAGGTTAATTCTCCAAGCCCGAAAACACTAACGTGCTCCACTCAGCACATGCTGACGTCTTGGGCGATCTTCGCATGAATTACTGACAGGACTTATAGGATGAACGGGATGTTCTATGCGCCCGACATCCTGTCGATCCTGTTCATCCTGTCAAAAAAAGAATCTCGATCTGAATCAGCGATCCAAACTTATCCTTGGAAAGACAAAAAAGCGAAGTTGGTCAATAAGCCGGGTCTTGTTGCTGGCCGAAACCAGTGACAATCATTTATCTAGGCCAACCATTGCTGGATGGCTCAAGCAGCCTACCCGAAAGTCATCACGCGACGGACCGCCACTGCTTTCTGTTCGGCCTTGCTCCGGATGGGGTTTACCTAGCCGCCAATGTCACCACCGACGCTGGTGAGCTCTTACCTCACCGTTTCACCCTTACCTTGAAACACCAAAGATGCATCACGGCGGTTTGCTTTCTGCTGCACTTGCCCTGATCTCACGATCGGTCGACGTTATCGACCATCCTGTCCTGCGGAGCCCGGACTTTCCTCTCGCGCGAAACCGAAGATTCGCACCAGCGATCGTCTGACCAACTTCGCGGGCTTATGGTACTTCAGAAGCTCGAACAAATCCACGTCCCACGGTCAGCTCAAACCGAGGCGGTTTCCGAGCAGGCTCGCAAGCATCTACCGATCAAGCGGCGAAAGATCATCGATCAGCTTGCCAATTTTCAAACTCGACACCTCTTCGATCAAGATTTGATCTCCGGCGTAGATCTCATAATTTTCCGCTTGCGAAACAGAATCCTTACGCGAGTCGTAAGCGCACTGCATTTGCAAAGGAATTGGAGAACCTTTCACGGGACGGTAGATCGTGATCTCCATGGCTCGGTATTTTTTTACCGCTCCGCTTGCTTCCAAAACATCCTGCAGCAACACGGTGCCCTCAAGCGTTTGAGTTGATTTGCCGCCTTTTCCATATCGGGGCTTCATCATTACTTCAAATGTCCCCCGTGACTTTTCGCGGGACTTGCTTTCGGCATCATCCGCAGCAGATTTGCTGACCGGAACAAAGCCTTCAAACGCGGCGGGCAACTTCAACGTGCCGCAGCCAACCGTAGTGATCAACAGTGCAAAAGCAACGCCCACAGACGCTTTTGCTCGACTCATTTTTGATGATGCACGTGTCAGCATTGCCAGCCTCTGCCGTTTGAGTTAAACCTGTCAAGGTCGAAGTCCGCCGCACACCGCGACGACGATCCTTCCATTTAGCGTTTCTTCCTCATCAGGCAAAGATCGGCCCCAAACGTTTGCTAGCAACGCCCTCCAATTCGAACGGCCGAATCGTTGCGGTCACGGGTGGCTCGGATGGGCTAGGCAAAGCAATCGTGACCGCCTACGCAGAAACGGGAGCCACCGTCGTCATGCTTGCCAGGAACGAACAACGCTTGGCCGAGGTGACCAAATTACTCTGCGGAGCAGGGCACAAAATCATCCCAATCGTGGCCGATGTCACAGACGACTCAAGCGTGCAACACGCGGTCGCTCAAATTGAGTCTCTGTTTGGTCGACTGGACGTGTGGGTGAACAACGTCGGCAAATCTGCTCGCGCTTCGGTCATGGATTGCTCGATCGAGCTATATGACGAATTGATGCAGCTGAATTTTTACTCGGCTGTCCGCTGCACCCAGTTCGCACTGCCGCTGCTCAAGCAATCGTCCGGCAGTCTGGTCAACATTGGCTCGCTCGCATCGAAGACTGCGTGGCCGTGGATGGCTCCGTACTCAGCCAGCAAACACGCGCTTGCGGCCTACACGCATCAGCTTCGCTTGGAGGGGCCAGAGAACATCAACGTACTTCATGTCATGCCGGGCCCAATCCAACGTCCCGACGCGGGAACGCGATACGACGATCAAGCGGCGGACGTTTCTGAGGCTGCTCGTCAACCAGGCGCTGGGGCAAAGATAAACGGAATCGCACCGGAACTTCTTGCAGAAAAAATTGTTGCCGCCGAGCAGCGACGGCAGGCAGAGCTGATCGTTCCGTCCAAAACAAGAATCCTGTTTGCGGTCGCTCAAATTTCGTCGGCCGCTGGAGACTGGTTGCTCAGACGATTCAGTACCGGCAAGGATTAATTTTGCTCCTTTGCGACAATGGCTTGAGCAAACGCGTAACGGGTGTCACAATCTGGGTTCGTTTCGTTACCGACACACCAAGGAATTCAATTGATGGCCGCTTTCCCCGACGTTTCCAAGATCCAATACGAAGGTCCTGACTCGACCAACCCGCTGGCGTTCCGCTGGTACAACGAGGACGAGATCATCGAAGGAAAGTCCATGAAAGACCACATGCGCTTTAGCGTGGTTTATTGGCATACCTTCCGTGGCAACGGCAGCGACCCCTTTGGCATGCCTACCATTACGCGTGATTGGGAAGACGGCACGGACAGCGTTCAGAATGCACAAAATCGAGTCCGAGTCGCTTTCGAGTTCATGGAGAAACTTGGCGCACCGTTTTACGCTTTCCATGACCGCGATGTCGCCCCCGAAGGTTCGACGCTGGCTGAATCCCATGCCAACCTAGACGCTGTCGTTGATGTGCTGGAAGAAGAGCAACAGCGGACCGGCATCAAACTGCTGTGGGGCACCGCCAACATGTTCTCCAACCCGCGCTTTATGCATGGAGCCGCCACCAGCTGCAATGCGGACGTGTTCGCTTACGCGGCAGCCCAAGTGAAAAAGGCGATGGAAGTCACCACGCGGCTGGGGGGTGAGAACTACGTCTTTTGGGGTGGTCGTGAAGGCTACATGAATCTGTACAACACAGACATGAAACGAGAAATGGCCCACTTGGGTCAGTTCTTAAACATGGCGGTCGACTACAGCAAGAAAATCGACTTCAACGGAACGTTTCTAATCGAGCCAAAACCCAAAGAGCCAACCAAGCATCAGTACGATAGCGATGCCGCGGCGTGCATCAATTTCCTTCGTGCGTACGGGTTGATGGATCGGTTCAAGCTAAACATCGAAACCAACCACGCCACTCTTGCCGGTCATTCGATGATGCACGAACTTGACTACGCAGGAGGGCAGGGGTGTCTGGGTTCGATCGATGCCAACACCGGCGACCTGCTGCTTGGCTGGGACACCGACCAGTTCCCAACCGACATCTACCTGACAACTCGTTGCATGCTGGCCATCTTAAAGCACGGCGGACTTGGTGCAGGCGGCGTTAACTTTGACGCTAAGCTACGCCGCGAGAGCACCGATCCGATGGACCTGTTTCACGCACACATTGGTGGCATGGACTCGTTCGCACGCGGTTTGAGAATTGCGGCGGCCATTCGAGCGGATGGAGGCCTTAAAAATTTCCAAGACGAACGATACGGCAGCTGGAACAGCGGTTTAGGATCGGACATCGAAGCAGGCAAGCACGATTTTGAATCGCTGTCCGCTTACATGATTGAGAAAGGCGAAGCCGCTCCAAATTCCAGCGGACGCCAAGAGTACCTTGAAAATTACGTCAACCGCTTCATCTAATCACTCAATCTGCCCGCACCGACGGCGGGTATCGAAAACAACGCCCTCAAGTCGCGCCTCGAACCGCTCGGTACTCACTCCGGCTGCGGAAATCGTGGCGCGTTTTTTTGTTGGTAAGCAACCAAATTTCAAACGACCTCGCTGCCCCACGACGCAACGCATATCGTTTTTTTCACGCTTCTCAGTTTCAATTGTAAAAAATTGAAAAGTCGACGCATCCCGAACGTTCAACCCAACTCGCCAAAACTGCCGCCAAAATTGTGGTTCTCTCAAGAGTGAACAACAATGTGCTACGGCAATTCTTTTGCTACATCTACTTTTAGCAATTTGTCGAATTCAACTTGCGCGATCCAGCTGAACTTTGCCGATCAAGACCATTAAAAAAGGGGCTCGACAAGGCAAGTGTTCAATCCAGCGAACAGCCGCGATAAGCGACCGGCCTGCCTTAGTCGCTCCTTTTGGCAATGGACTGCCAACGTGCGAAGGGACTGATTTTCTCCGCCAGCGGGATGTTTTAAACTGGAAACTCTCGCCAAATTCGTGATAGTTGTTCGACACCTCGGATGTTGGTAAAGTAGGGATTCTGTCCCTTCCATTTTCCCTGCACGGATTCCGATCATGCGTCGATCTGGTAGCGTTTGTGACACGCTCGTTTTCCTTCTAGTGGCAACCCTGCTTCCTGCGTGGCTGCTAGGCCACCTGTTCCTAATGTTCTTCCCTGCCCAAGACAGTGGCATGGCTGTTCAGGGTGGTACTCCTGACCGGCTAGGTTCGGTCGCGGCTCTTGCAGACAACGAGTCTTCCGGTGACAGCCAGTCAGAGGGAATGATTGACTTACTGACTGAAGATGAAAAATCGGACACAACGACTTCTTCACATAGCGAGCTAGGTCAGCAAGATGTGCAGTGGGGCCAAAAAGTCGTTGAGTTCGAATCCACAATTTCAAATTTGCAAAAAGAGAATGAAAACCTTTCGCTCAAAGCGACCGAATTTGAGAGCCTGAAGTTTGAGCAGCAAAAGGAAATCGATGAGCTAAAGAAGCGGCTCCAGCAAAATTCTATGCAGAATGGGCAAGGTCAAATTGCGTCGATGTCTACGCAACTTCGGGAAGCGAAGGATGACTACACCCGTTTGGAAGACAGGTTCAAACTTCTTCAGGATGAAAAATCGCAGCTTGCACGTGAGTTTTCAGATCTGGAATCTAAAAACGAACAACTTGCGATGGCCCAGCAGAGCACCGGCCCAGACAACACCAAAACGGCCGAAGCACTCGTCGCTGCGAGTGAAAAATTGCTTGCGGAAGCCAACGAAGAAAAGAGCCGGCTTCAAAATCGCGTCAAAGAACTCGCGACTGCGTTAGACACAGCTCAAGCTAGCTTCACTAGCCAGAAGCGAGAACTTGACGACGCCAACAACCAACTTCAGCAACTAAACGCAAAATTCGCCCAGATCCGCAAAAGCCGTGGCACCGCAAGCGCTCCATCCGAGAACACAAAACCGGGGCGATCGAACTTAATCGAAACTTCACGACGTGCTAACCGCCCGTCGGCCACAGAGCAGTACCGTGAGTACGTTTCAAGCCGTGGGAACCGTTCGAAGCTGGCGTTTATTAAGTGGATCGAGGACGAACAAGTTGTCGTCCGCAGCTTTTTGAACAAGCAACTTTACCAGGTTCCTATCGAGCGGTTCAGCGACGCTGACCAAAAGTACTTGAAAAGCTTGAAATCAACGAATGCCCAGTAATAACATTCCATTTTACGCGTCGCCGTGCCTTGGAATCGTCTGCGACAAAGCTTGATCCAATTATCACTTATCGTCACTTCGTTCACGGGAAAATCGGTAACAGAACACGATTCGGATTCGCTGATCGTGATTCAAATAACAACTAGTGCTTTGTGACACCTTAATTTTCGGGGTGCCCGGTGATCGTTAGCATTGTGATCAAATAGTTTCTGCTGAAGGCAAACCCGAATTTTTAGTAGTCACAAAGCACAAGGTCCCACCACCAAGCGGACCAACCTTGCCTGACAATCTAAGCCTGAACAACATAGCGTCTTAAAAACGTTTCACGCCCGCTTCGGCAGGCCCCACTTCCTATCAATTGGAGTTAATAAGGAATGCTAGAAAATCTTAAGCCCATGCTGGATAACATCTCGGGACAAGTAGGAAACTCTCTGCCCGGAATCCTGTCCGCCATAGCGGTACTGGTAATCGGTTGGATCGTCGCGAAAATCGTGTCTTTTATTGTCGGGAAAGGATTGAGAAAATCCGGACTCGGTGATCGAATCAGCCGTCTGATTTCTTCAGATGGAAAAGTCGACGCTTCTAAAGTCGTCGCAAAGTTAGTTTTCTACTTGCTGATGCTGTTTGTGTTCATTGCGTTTTTCAACGCACTGAAGCTGCCGGTGGTCTCCGAGCCTTTGAATGCATTCTTGGAGCAAATCTTTGCTTATGCTCCACGCATTCTTAGTGCTGCAGGCCTTGGAGTCGTTGCCTACGTATTGGCACGCGTGCTCAAGGAAGTATCCAAGCGAGGACTCGAGGCAGTCGATATCGACACGCGCCTCGCTTCTCTAGGCAAAGACGCTTCGGCGCTGACATCTGCTGTTGGTGGTGCGGTCGATTCAGCAATTGGATCAGATTCGGATGACGATTTTTCGATTGATGCCGATGATGATTTTTCATCCAGCCCATCTAGCAAAGCCAGCCTTGGAGCAACCGCAAGCGGCGGCGAATCGGTTCAGCTGAGCCAAACGCTGCCGGAAGCCGTTTACTGGATTGTGTTTGCCTTGTTCTTGCCCGCAATCCTAGGCGCTTTGCAGATGCCGGGCATCTTAGAGCCCGTCCAAGAAATGTTTACCAAGGCGCTGGGGTACGTTCCAAACATCTTTGGTGCTGGAATCATTCTGGCGATCGGTTTATTCGTCGGAAAATTGGTTCGGCAAGTTGTCTCAAACCTAACCGCCTCGCTGGGAGTCAACCAGCTGGCCGGAAAAGTTGGGATTAGCGGTGCTGCAGGAAAGTCGCAACCATCCGATCTACTGGGAGTGGTTGCTTACTCGTTCGTATTGCTTCCGGTTGTCGTCGCGGCACTTAACGCTTTGGACATCGAAGCAGTTACCAAACCTGCCGGCGCAATCCTTGAACGCATTTCATCGCTGCTGCCTGGGTTCATCGGGGCCGCGGTGGTTCTTGGAATCGCATTCTTTGTTGGACGAATCGTTGCCACGTTGGTCGAAGACCTACTAGAGGGATTTGGTGTCAATTCCGTTCCAGAGAAACTCGGCCTCAAGCTTGGAAACACCAACCCAGATCAAACACCGGCCAAAATCGGTGGAAAGCTGACCTTGGCTGCCATCGTATTGCTTTCGTTGATGCAGGCGTTGCCAATGATGGGGCTGGACGCCTTTGCGGGACACGTCAACACCTTTGCTGCTTTTGCGGTCCGTGTTCTGATCGCGTTAGTCATGTTGGTGGCTGGAATGTACTTGGCAAACTTGGCTGCAAACCAGATCAAGTCGTCTGGCATTGAAAACGCAGACCTGCTTTCCACGATTGCCAAAGTGGCTGTCTTCTTTTTCGCCGGTGGTTTCGCGTTGCAACACGTGGGCGTTTCCGCTTCGTTGATCAACGTCGCGTTTGGCTCACTGCTGGGTGGCCTTGGGTTGGCGATCGCCATTGCGTTTGGTTGGGGCGGCCGTGATGCGGCCAAACGAGTGCTTGATCGTCACGTCAAATAGCGATCCGCAAAAAACTGACTTTAACAAAGGCGACCACATGCCGTGGTCGCTTTTTTTATTTGCTGATGTCGAGAATTACCCAGAGGTTGCCTAGCAATTTTGCAAACTGACTAATCTCGGCAAGAAAGCGATTCCTGAATCGTGTTTTCAGCACCGTGAGCTGTAAAACAGACCGTGACGATTTGCCAATAAAAAGATGTAAAAATAGTGCGTTAAAGAACCGCGTCCGAAAGAGCGAATTGTGGGCCCATACCCAACCAATGTTTAGTTGCCTGCCAAAAAAGGGTATGATTTGCGACTTTCGTGTGCTCTAAAAAGCCGAGTCGCGAAACCAGCAACATTTCTGACGTGATTTAGATTCAGCCTTTATGAACGCATTTGACCGAACACTCGAAGAACACAAACTGGCTTTGACTAGGTCTGTCCCCAAGATTCTTCAGTTGAACATGGGTAAGCTTTGCAACATTACTTGCACGCACTGCCATGTGAATGCCGGACCTGGACGAAAGGAGCTGATCTCCACGACGCATCTGAATCTAGCGCTTGATTGGATGGAAAAGACAGATGTCCCGACATTGGATCTGACCGGGGGCACGCCTGAAATGCACCCTGATTTCCGGGACATGGTCGAAAGAGTCCGCTTTTTTGACCAGCCTCGTGAGGTCATGACTCGCTTGAACGCAACCATCATCGAAGAACCCGGGTACGAGTGGATCCCAGAATTTCACGCCAAGCATAAAATCGTTTGCATCGCTTCCATGCCCTGCTATTCACCAGACAATGTGAACGAACAGCGAGGTGTTGGCGTCTTCGATCGTTCGATCACCGCGTTTCAAAAACTGAACAAGCTTGGTTACGGGATCGACCCTGACCTGAAACTGCATCTGGTCTACAACCCCAACGGCGCCTTCCTGCCACCTGACCAGAAAAAGCTCAAGGCGGACTACAAGCGTGAGATGAAAAAACACTTCGACATCGATTTCCACGACTTGTTCTGCATCACCAACATGCCAATCGCTCGTTACGCAACTTACCTAAAACGCAGCAAGCAGCTGGCCGAGTATCTCAATCTACTGACCGAGAGTTTTAACCCAAGCTCTGTTGGCAACCTGATGTGCCGTGACACCATCAGTGTCGATTGGGAAGGGCGGGTGTTTGACTGTGATTTCAACCAGCAGCTGAACATGCAACTGGCCAACGGGAGTCCACTAAACGTTTGGGACATCGACATCGACAAATTTGTTTCGTTGCCAATTTTGACCGGCCGTCATTGTTTTGGCTGCACAGCCGGTTCCGGTTCTTCATGCGGCGGCGCTTTGGTCGAGCTTGACTGAAACGCAAACCTTAATCTGTAGCGCCCGCGGTGCTGGAAAAACCGAATTCCCAGCGACGACAGCAGGGCGGGCGATCCATACGGCATGCGCTCCATACGGCATGCGCTCCAAATGTAACCGCCGAAACATCACGACGGTCTTAGCAGCAGCTTGAATCGTCCCCACCGCAACAGCCGGAATCGATGCTTTGGGTGGTCAGATTATACTCTAGTCCTTTGGACTCACGAGCGTGCCGAATTCGATCACCAGAGCAATCAAACTCTCTCGCTTGGTCGACCGGGATGTTCGTGATTGGCTCAATCATGTGAAACATATCAGCGTACGGTTCTTCGGACAGCAGTTTAAACGTTCGGTCACAAACGGCCATGCGAACGCCTCGCGGGTAAGTGTGCCCTTCATCGTCCATCACTTTGTCAAATGGACCTTTGTAGATCACGGCTTGGTTTCGCTCGAGGCAAGTTTCACTCGATGGCTTAACGGCGACGATGGTAACGCTTCGAAACTCGATTCCATTGACGGTTTGCCAAGCTTCCGATTGCCTTTTGTCGATCGTCAGGCCAACGAAGCCAGCTTCTTTGAATTCTTCTAGGAACAGATCTTCTCGCCATGCACCGGAAATACAGCCAGACCAAAGCTCCGTGTCGTTTTGCATCTCAATTGGAACGTCTTCGTCGGACACGATATCGCTGATCGCTGCACGACCGCCGGGCTTCAGGACTCGAAACAGTTCCTCGAAAAGTTGCTTTCGATCGTTGGCGTCCACGAGATTCAGCACACAGTTCGAAACGACACAGTCAACGCTATCATCCTCAATCATTGGTCGCTTTGCACGGATGTCGTCCGGCAGAGTCACCATCTTCAACGCAGATTTTGCCGTACCGTCGACCTGCAAATCTTTTAACTCTTCACCAAGAAGCTCTAAGTCAATTGCCAAATCCTGAATTCGACCGTAGCGGAATTCGACATTGTCATGCCCAATCTTGGCAGCAACGTCAGGCTGATGAGTACGCGCCAAGTCAAGCATCTCGTCGTTCACGTCGACACCAATCACTCTTCCGGCAGGACCGACCTGCTGAGAAATGATGTAGCACAGCTTGCCTCCACCAGAACCTAGGTCAACGACCGTATCTCCTTCCTTCACGTAGGGTGAAGGATCGCCGCATCCATAGTCCCGATCAATGATCTCTTGGGGGATCACTTCCAAAAACTTTGCGTCGTAAACAACTGGGCAGCAAAGCGCAATCTCACGCTCTTGGGAGGCCGCAGAATATCGCTCACGAACACACTGTTCCGTATCAAGTTGCGTTTCGGATGAAAGGCTCATCAAGTTCCTCAAAAAATGTTTACTCAGAACACTCGGAAAGACCACAAATTTGTGACGCGGCGGAGATGAGTTTTATTACTCATGCTTTTTCTGTCGCGGCCACCGTATTATTGCGTTATTTTGCCGTCACCAACAATAGGACTGCAAATACTGGCGTTGTCTGCCTCGGGCAAAAGTGCTGCAATGGCGGTGCAGCCAAATGAAGGAAAGTTCAGCGGGCGTAAGTCAATTCACATCTACCGATTAGCCTTGGTTCTACCAGCACCATTTCGCCAGCGCAGAACACTGAGTTTTCTTTTTTCAAGTCACAATGATGATCAGATCCAATCTTATCAATCCAATCCATTTGACAGCCATCACAATTTCCGTAGGCGTTGTGCTGACCGGTTGCCAAACTAACCTTGGGCCTTGGGAAAGACAGTCTTACGCACCGCCAAGCGTCGAAACGTCAACCACCACCGTCAAAGTCACCCCGGGTTCACCTTTGCCGTTTGAGCAACGCTTGCCCGCTGGTAACCTTAACGCTGCTCCTGTCTTCGGTAGCGGACATTGATTACGGGTATTCACCCTTACTGGGTCTTAGGTAGAAGGCAAGTTAAAACCTACCGCTAAATAGACCGAAGCCTCGAAGGATTTCCTTAATTTGCCGGTGGGTTATATTCTGCCACTTGCCTTAACGTCTGCTTCCCTAACCTAACGAATCATGGCAACCGAACAACACGATGGTCAAGAAGTCGATTTCCCTTCTGCGGTTGTCGTTATTCCGGCACTTAACGAGGAAGAGTCTCTTCCGTTGGTGTTGAGCGACCTTCCCTCGGTCGGGCGAATCATCGTGGTCGACAACGGATCCACCGATCAGACCGCCAGCTTAGCGGCAGACTTGGGCGCGATTGTGGTCGAGGAACCCCAACGTGGGTACGGTTCGGCTTGCCTGCGAGGTCTCGCTGAGATCGATCACTTGATTCAGTCCGAAGAACTTCTGGTGGATGTCGTCGCATTCGTTGACGCCGACTATAGCGACCACGTTCATTTGCTTGGGGATTTGATGCAACCGGTTCTTGACGGCCAACAGGATTTCGTGCTCGGCTCACGCCTGCTGGGCGAACGAGAACACGGTGCGATGCCGCCTCAAAGCGTTTATGGGAACAAGCTTGCCTGCGGTTTGATGAATCTATTTTTCGGCGGTCGCTACACGGATCTTGGACCGATGCGAGCGATCAGCATGAAATCGCTGAGAGAAATTGGAATGGTCGACCAAAACTTCGGCTGGACCATTGAGATGCAGCTTAAGGGATTAAGGCACAAGCTTCGAACCCTTGAGCTGCCTGTTCCCTACCGCCGCCGGATTGGCACGAGCAAAATAAGCGGGACCGTGTCGGGGACCGTACGAGCCGGATCGAAAATTCTCTACTCATTGTGGCGTTACGGCTGGAGCCCAAACCGAGACCGTTAAGCACCCGCCATGAAATAGAAGCGGAATTTCAACAGTCAGAACCAAAGCGTTTCCTTGGCCAATCACCAAACAAATAGGTAGGTGATTATTCCACGACTACCGAACGCGAGGTTCAATTGCTCGACCCCAATTGCACGGGACTGAAACGAGTCACAAAGTCACGCACGCGGGCAGACGGCACCGCCAGCGTTGCAACTCGCATTGATCGAGCAATATTCAAGCCCACCACATTGCCGTCGAGGTCCACCAACGGACCGCCGCACTGGCTCGGTGCGAGCAGCGAATCGTGCACAATGGACGTGCTGAACCCAAACCTTCGCTCGCTGAATGGGCCGCCTCCCCAACGATCGTGATAAACACGTCGCAAAAAGTGATCGATCTTCATGCTCAATTGCTCTAACGCTCCCGCACGAACAACAACGACGTGCACCGTTTGACCGACGCGTACCCGTGAACCAATCGAACGTAACATCGCCGCATTGGGAACCCACTGTTGATTGACACTGACCAGCAAATCACCCTGCAACATGCCAATCCGTTCGCCCACCGTGCGCGGGTAAACGCGATTGACTCGCGCTCCGGCAATGGTCTGCGTTTCAGGCCATCCCTTCCCAGGTCTCGTCATCACAACCTGCTCATGCTGTGACTGGACTGACACCGTCAGCCCCAAGTCGACGCAGTCTCGGCAGGTGGGTTGAGCGACCGGAATTCGTCGAGGAGAAACGGTCGCAACTCCGACGCTGGCTGGATTCGCACCCGCCCCAACCGAAAACAAGACATCGCCCGATTCAATTTTTTTGTCTCCAATAAACTTAACCGCTGGAGGCAGTTTCTTGGCTTCCGTTCCGGACTGGAGCAACCGCAGCAACGCCAAGTCGTCAAGCTGATCTGACGCAATCAGCGACGCCGGAATTTGCGAGCCGTCGGCAGTGATGCACGTCACCATTCCGGAAAGCTCACTGCGTTTAGTCACAACCAACCCATCAGCCACGATGGTCCCGAGACAGCACAACCGATCGCGGTTCCTGATTCGCACAACACTGGCAGCGAAAGGTTCAAGCATTTGCTCAACCGTTTTTTCTTGATGCTCATCTTCAACAACATCAATCGGCGTTTCTTCACTGTCCACGGCAACCGAAGCTTGCGAGTACGCGTTTGCGGAAAAAACAAAGCTCATCATCAAAGCGAGTGTTATCACCGAAAGGACGCGCCATGAAATACACGTTGATAGATATTTTTTCCCTTTGATGCCGATCATTCCTTTGACCTCAATTTGGCTGAAAGGTCTAAGAAGGTGCCATAACGGTTAACTCGCATATTTACCGTGTCTCCCGGGCTTAACCGCTTGAGCAACCTCACAACCTCCGGGAACGTTGAAACATTAGTATCGTCAAAAGTGACAATCACGTCTTCGGGCTTCAACCCGGCGACGTCAGCCGGAGACCCTGCTTGCACCTGTCTCACTCGCACACGACGACGGTCGGTGTCGCCAAATACACCCAACCACGGACGCTTCGAAGATTCTGGAACCGTTTCCTTTTGTTCCTCATGCGCTACATCAACTCCCGCAAGTAGTTGCTGCCATCGATCACGAAACACTTGGACCGGAACGTACAAATTCGCGTCGATGGATGTTTTGACTCGACTACTGATACCAATCAAACGACCATCAAGATCCAACAGGGGGCCACCAGAATCGCCGCCCATGATGACGGCCGACGTCGTAATCTGATTGTCGCCGGCCTCCAGAACTTGACCAAGCCGAACCACGGCAGGCTGTCCTCGTTCGAACGAAAGCGGATAGCCAAACGCAAGACAATAAGTCCCAATCTCAGGGGCAGGTTGAGTACGTGAACTTGCCCGCTGAAGCTTCGTGGTAATGACTCGCATCGCAGTCAGGTTCAACTTTGGATGAACATACTCTTTGATCCTCGGTCGCGGGATTGGCAACCCCGAAACATCCAGATACGGCCACTTGCGGTCTTCATCCAACTTAATCAGCCCCACGTCCACCGTGCGACCGCTGCCCAAGGTGGTCCCGCCGGCGACCGTACCGTCAGCCAGCTTCACTTTGACTTGTCGATTGACCGAACCAGTTACATGGGATACCGACAACACGTGGCCTTGCTCACTGACAATCACTCCACATCCGCCTTCAATCGCAACAACGCAGGGAACCACACGTTCAATCACGCTTTTAATTTTTTCCTGTCTTCCTCTCCACTGATCCAATCGCTCTTGCGCGATTGAGGGCTCGGTCGCCAACAAAAGTAAAGCAATTGAAGTGATGGTTCGTGAAAAACGTGACATGGCCGTGTAGCGAGTGCCAAGAAGAGGGGAGGAAAGAGTGATCGTGTTCCAGTACGCGTTGGCCACGTCGGCTGTTCGTCAGCCCACGTTAGTCGTTCAAATTTTAGACACCTGACGTGCCAAAGATGCAGAAAAAAAATCCGCAATCTCGTAAATGCGAGACAAGTCAAGGATAGACTCATGTTTGAGCAAACGTTTTGCGTGAAATCCTACACTTCGCTCACATCATCCCGTTGGCAAGTGGGCCAGCCTTTTATTCCATTCAGACTGTCTGACACTCGCCGATTTTAACGGCTTAAGAATAGAAACTGCTCCATAGCAGCAGATGGACCACCGTTGCCAGCAGTAGGCAACCGGCAGGAGTCACCAAGCGTTCACGTGCGAGTCGCCGCAAAAGCAGATAACGGCAGAGCCAAACGAAAAGGTTAATCGATCCGACTGCCAAAACCGCTTGCCAACCGAGAAATGCTCCCACCAGAATTACTCCGACGACCTGTGCCGATCGGTGCTCAAGAGATGAACTTGTTGCCCACTGATTTACCCAGCCCACGGCAAAACCGACGCCAGCGCCCAGCGCAGGATTCAAGATCTGGTCGAGACGAGAAAGCTCATTCGCTTGCCACAAGAAAATGGGCTGCCGCCAAAGCACAAGCCAGACATCCGGCGCCACCGCCGCAACAACACAAACGACGCTCAATCCGATAATGGCGATCGACTTTGGGATTCGCAAACCATCAAACTCGATCAACGCAAAAGTAAACAGACAACAGACCAGCGTTAAGTGCCAAGCCAAAACTTTTATAACGTCCCAGTTTAGGGAAAAAAGCAAGTGCTCAAAACCGGCAGGTTGCAAAACTTTTTCAATTGGCCAATTTGCAGCCCCAGAAAGAAATACCACACTGCCCAAGATCAGAAAAATCGACCCCAACACGATCTCAGCAATCAGATAGCGTACCGAAATCGAAGCGTCACAATGACGGCAAAGCCCCGAGTTCCGCAGCCAGCCAACGAACGGCATATTATCACGAAACGCCAATCGATTACCGCAGGTTGGGCAATGACTGGATCCAAGAATTGACTTACCCCGAGGAACTCGCCACGCGACAACGTTCAGGAAGCTGGCCAGACAACCACCCAGAAAGAACATCCACGCCATCGTTAAAACGTGAACAAGGACCTTCTGAACGAACTCAATAGGCTGCATCCAACGGAACAAGGTTTGACTGTAGCCAGTCAGCGGCACGAGAAAAGAAAACGCGGCCGGAACGATCAATAGAAAAACGACCACCAACCCCAGCAAAATCCAGCCGAAGAATTTTAGCCTTTGGTAAATCCACATCGGCGTCGCTTGGGCACTAAACTGAAAAACACTTACCGAAGACCCACATCAATTGGATCGAGCATGCTACAAACAGGCAAGATCACAAAGGATGCGATCTACTCGCACGAAAGGTTCTTATGAGTTCCATCGCAGCGAGGCGCGTTTCCTGTTCGTTTACACTGACAGAACCAGGCGGACTCTGTTTTCTCCGCAGTAAAGACATCCGGCTTAAACTGGGTCCCCGAATGCTTGCCGTCACAGAATGGCTGCGACTCTGAAAGCCCGCAGGTGCAATACGCATATTTCTTACCTTCTTCCAACTCAACTTGTTTCGGCTGGCAAGCGGCGATTTTGGGTTCATCCATCGTTTGCAACTCCTTCGATGATTGATAAATTTCAGCTCATTACTCAACAGATGATACCGCGATCGTGTGGTCGCGACCACATGCCATTGGGTCGTATTCGTTTCATTTTTAACCGCCTTTCCATTTCACTACTCAAACCGGATGCCTCAAAAAAATCGCATCGTCAGCCCCGCCTCCAAAGATCGTGTCGTTCTCGCGGAGGATGGTGAAAAGCTGAACGTGCCAAAAACATGGAGCCTTCTGAAGCCGGGCGACGCTGGGGCAACTAGACGAGTCAAAGCTGCCGGGCCTTCATGGACGGTTAAGATAAAGAAAGGTCGACGCACGATCAGTCTTGGCGTCTGGGCCGACAGTTCGACCATTGATTCAGTCATCCAGCAACTAGCGCAAGAACGTGCGACCCCTGCCTATCGCAAGAAAATGGCAGCTGCCGCAAAGCGCCGTTCGAAGGCCCAAGAGGAGTACATCGATCATTTCACCGATGCCGTTTTTGCCTTTTTGGATTTTCACGACCGCTATCAAGATCTGGCTGGAGACATCGCGGTCGCCGTTGCGAAGCATGCGACTCCAGTGGGCAGCGGCACGGTCGCCCGAACGCAGAAGATTCCCATTGAACAGCGTGCTGAGTCCGCCGTCATCGCTTGGATGCGGCACCAAACGACGGCCTACGACAACATGGTAATCCCTCGGGTCAAAGGAAAACGTCGAGAAGTCCGCCGGCTACTGGCTCAACAATCTCGCCAACTGCTGGAGGTCTACCGGAAAGGCAGAAGTGTCGACTCGCAAAGGTGCCTGCTGAGGCAAGCCGTTGGCTCCTAAAATGGCCACGGTGATTAGCTGTAGCTACCGGCACATTACGGCGAACGTACTACTTGGTGTGTGACTTTAGGTGCGTGATTTTAACGGCGGCTCGTTCATCGAAGGGCCCTCATTTTGGACTTTCCGTTTGCCGAGCAAGTACTCTTTTCGACCGATATGCGAAATCGCCCCATAGTCGACCTGCTTGACAATGTTTCGGCGTTTAAGCTCTTCTAAGCTCCGTCGATCACTTATTAGGTGTCGCGTTCGAAAGTTTACGCGACGACGCTGCTCTTAGGTTGAAATCCACCTACTGCATCAAGGAATTGGAGAAAACTAATGTCCGAGAATTCTCGTTGCCAAACCTACCTATTTTTTTTCCTGTCAACGCTGGTGATCTCGAGTCAGCTGTTTGCCCAAACTGAAGACAAGCCGGACGCAACGCCATCCAAGTCCCCACCCAACGTCGTTGTGTTCGTTGTGGACGACCTTGGCTACATGGACATTGGGGCTAATAACCCCGATTGCTTTTATGACACACCGAACATCGACAAGTTCGCCACTCAGTCCATGAGATTCACCGATGGCTACGCGGCCAATCCGGTTTGCTCGCCGACTCGCTATAGCCTTCTCACCGGCAAATACCCCACCCGTGTCGGTGCAACAAATTTCTTTAGTGGAAAACGAGCCGGAAAATTTCGCCCGGCTGAACTCACCAATTATATGCCGCTCTCGGAAATCACGTTGGCTCAAGCTCTCAAAACAAAAGGCTACGCGACCTTCTTCGCCGGCAAATGGCACTTGGGTGAAACCGAAGACTACTACCCTCAGAATCGTGGCTTTGATATCAACCAAGGTGGCTCCAAACGTGGCGGACCATACTCGGGCAACAAGTACTTTAGCCCCTTCAAGAATCCGCAACTGAAACCAGAAAACCCTGCCGGCGATCATCTGCCCGACCGACTGGCTCGAGACACGTCGGATTTCATCCGAACAAAGGCCGACCAAAAGAAACCGTTTTTAGCCTACCTGTCGTTCTACTCGGTTCACACTCCGCTCATGGGCCGCGAAGATCTGGTGAAAAAATACCAGCCGAAATTAAAAGCAATTACTGGCGAGGCATTCGGCACCGAGGAACAGATCTTGCCGGATAAACCTCCTAAAAGGAAAGTTCGTGTTGTACAAAAACACGCTGTCTACGCTGCCATGGTGGAAGCCATGGATGAAGCGGTCGGCAAGGTTTTGAACCAGATCGATGAATCCGGCATCAGCAACGAAACGATCGTTGTTTTCACCTCGGACAACGGTGGCCTATCAACCGCCGAAGGGACTCCTACCAGCAACATGCCGCTTCGTGGAGGCAAGGGCTGGATCTACGAGGGCGGAATTCGCGAACCATGGATCATTCGCTATCCCGGAATTACGGAACCGGGCTCAACCAGTACGCAACCAATTTCTTCGATCGATTTGTATCCAACGGTTTGCTCAGCCGCCGGTGTGGCGATCAAACACGAGATCGACGGCGTGGACTTGTTGCCGGCTTTGCGAGGGCAGTCAATCGACCGTGACGCTCTTTACTGGCACTATCCTCACTACAGCAATCAGGGTGGCATTCCGGGAGGGGCCATTCGGATGGGCGATCTGAAGTTGATCGAACGATACGAAGATGGCCAAGTTCATTTGTACGACTTGAAGAACGACATCGGTGAACGAAATGACCTGCGTGACCAGCATCCGGAAAAAGTTCAGGAAATGCGAGCTCGGCTTCACCAGTGGTACAAACAGGTCGACGCAAAATTCCTGCGTCCCCAAGAGGGCGGGGCTCAGCCTTGGCATCCGTTTACCGAATAGCCCGCCGATTCGTCCAACCCAATGACTCTGGACCATTCGTAACAACCAACCAATATGCCAACGGTTAACTCGATTTCAAAGGTTGTCGATCATTGCGAACGCAACCTCCAACACACATCCTTCCAAACAATCCAATGCCATCCGCTCACGTGTCATTCGATTTTTGGTTGGGGATCAAGCCCACTAAATCGGTGATGTCAATCAAGCCAATTGCTCGACCTCTGGAATCAATCACGGGCAGTTCGCTCAGGTTGTAACAAGCCAAAGTATCCACCGCAAAGGTTGTTTTGTTGCCTGACTTGACGGTCTTAGGATTTTGCGTCATCAATTCGCAAATCGGTCGGTCAAACTGAACTTCTTGCTTGCGTTCTAACATCCGAGCCAGATCGCTGTCGGTAAAGACCCCGGTCAGACAGCCGTGCTCATCAGTAACCATCACCATCCCGGCTCGCCGCTCTTGTCCGCCGTATCGGATATAGATGTCACGAATCGTTTCGCTTTCTAACGCCACTCGGCAGCGTTCGATCGGTCTCATCATGTCGTCGACGTGCGATAACTTTCGACCAAGCGAACCCCCGGGATGAAAACGAGCAAAGTCGATCGACCGGAACGCTCGCATACGACTCAGCAACAGCGTCAGCGCATCCCCCAACGCCAACATGGTGGTCGTGCTGGTCGAAGGAGCCAGTCCCAGCGGGCAGGCTTCGGTGGACGCTTCATAATTTAAAACCGCCGCACTGTGTCCCGCCAGCGTCGATTCAATATTACTGGTGATGGAAATAATGGGCGTTTCAAACTGCGCCAACGTGGGCAACAGTCGAACGATTTCTGGCGTTTCCCCACTATTGGAGAGCACGAGGACAACATCATCTTTGCCAACACGCCCAAGATCCCCATGAATCGCTTCGGCCGGATGAAGGAAATGACTTCTAGTTCCGGTTGAGCAAAGAGACGCGGAAATTTTTTGCCCGATCCATCCTGCTTTACCAATCCCGGTCACGATTACCGATCCCTCACAACGCAGAATCAACTCGACCGCTGAAGAAAGGTCTGCCGGCAAGTTCTTGGCAAGCCTTTGCAATGACTCGGCTTCCTTCACGATCACATCTCGCGCGAAGCGAGTCTGTTCGAACGGGGTCACCGACATTCGGACCGCTGCGTTATGACTCATCATGCTGCCTCCTCGAGGTACCCGTTCCGCATTTGCTGATATTCGCGACATCGCGCCACTAGTTGTGAATGGCTGCCACAGTCGACAACGGTCCCATTCTTCATAATCACGATCTGATCCACCAAATCGAGCGTCGAAACGCGATGAGTAATCATGATGGTCGTCCGGTTGCGAATGAATTCTTTCAGCGTCTGATGGATCAGGTTTTCACTTTCTGGATCGATCTGACTGGTCGCTTCATCCAGAATCAAGACCTGAGGGTTCTTCAGAATGGCTCGAGCAAGCGAAATCCTCTGCCTCTGGCCACCCGACAAACTGCGGCCCGACTGACCGATCATTGTGTCATAGCCACATTCCAAGACGGAAATAAAGTCGTCCGCATGAGCCTCCTTAGCCGCCGCAACAATTTCCTCCATGGTTGCATTGGATGCCCCGTAACCGATGTTGTTCGCAACGGTATCATTGAAAAGCATGGTCTGTTGAGTCACATAACCGACGCTTCGGCGTAGGTCACCGATCGAGAACTCGCGAATGTCTTGACCGTTGATTCGGACCGTCCCCGCATCACCGGCATTACCCGTTGGATCAAAAAATCGTGGCAGCAGATTAATCAGCGTACTCTTACCACAACCGTTGTGTCCAACGATCGCCGTCGAGCTACCGGCAGGCAAGCTCAAGCTGACTCCCTTCAACACCGGTACGTTTGGCTGGTACTCAAACCACACGTTATCAAGTGATACCTCAAGGCCTTGCTCGCTAGTGGGCATCGTTGCGGGAGAAACAGGATCGGTGACCGCCGCTCGCTTATCGATTAAGGGAAAAACCCGATCCGAGGCCACGACCCCTTGCTGAACGATGGTGTAAACGTCTCCCAGCTTTCGAAGTGGATCCGCGACGCCGATCAAAAATCCGAAAAACACCATCACACTACCGAAGTCCATCGGTTGCGTTGCCATCCGCAAGCCGAGCAAATGTGTCTGTTGAGTCAACGCGAGATAACCGCCCGCCAAAACGCTCAGCGTGATCATGCTGATCCCCAGCAGCTCGTTATTGTTTCGTGAAAGAGATTCCAGCCAGGCGATCCGCATTCGTTTCCGGTAAATATCGTGCGCCACCAACTGAAAGCGTTGTCGTTCGGTCTGCTCCATCGTAAATGACTTCACCACACGCTGGTATGAAATTGCTTCATACAGTCGATCCATCAGATTCGCCGATTGCTCGATCGCGCGCTTGGTTGCTCGCCGAGTCGCCCGCGCCAACATTGCCAGCACAAAACCGGCCAAGGGGCAAACCAACACCGACAAAATTAGTAAACGCCAATTGACGTACGCTGCTCCGGCCATACAGGCCGCCATTTTTAACGGCTCGCGAACGGTTTTTCCGAACAGTGTCTTCACCGTGTGCCCAATCAGCTGGGTCTCGCCGCGAATGCGACTGATTAAGTCACTTGTGCCATCACCTCCTGCTTCGTGCGACTCAAGGCTTAACACGTTTTCGAAGGCCTGCTGCTGCAAATCCAGCACCGTACGATGCCCAACCCGAGCCACAAACACCATGCTCCCTAACAAACATAAGCAGCGGACAACGGTTGCAGAAAACATCACGCTCATCAGGTACACCAATGTCCTAAACGCATCGTTGGGCGCGTATCGATCAATCGTCGGCTGCCAGTATTGAGTCGTTGCCAAACGAGTCCGCTCGGCTTTCAAGTCGTACTCGATTGCCCGAACCTCGGATGCAACTGCGTCAGCAGATGCAGCACGTACTTTGGCCGTTGCCTCGTCATTCGATGCGTCAGCCGAAACAACCGCCTCTTGAAGAGAGGCGATACGCTGCTCGTGCTTGGCAATCCGAATCGTGGACTCCTCAATGCGTTCGTCGGCCCACTGCGGCAATGTCTTGTTTTGAAGGACGATCTCAACGAACGGGTAGACAGCCCCAAGGTTTGCACCCCAGAGTATCGCCACCAGCAAGCTACAACCGAATGATCCCAGCACAGACCAGCGGTATTTGAGCGTCATCCTTAACGCTCGGCCAAGTTGATTCATTGAGCGGATTTCCGATTGGTAGAGCGTCAATCTGCACATCCAACGCGGCAATCAGATCTACTCACACCGAGGGCAAAAAAACAGCACTCGCCCAGATCCTTGTCACGTTTGCATCCATGCAGCACGACCGCCAAACCCAATGGGCGGACGCACACGAGGCCCATGTTTTAATCCCTGACAGCGGGATTCACCAAGGTCATTCCCCGATCGACTATTGTGCCTCAGGAGGGCCGCCCCCCATCGGGGCTGTGATTTTTTGTGACAGGCGTTTCACCAAGCGGTTCGCCCCGTTGGTAGTAGCGGCTTCAGTCGCTTGAAAACGACAACCGAGAGCCTAAAGGCTTTGCTACGAACCTTGCTCTCTAAAAAATCACGGCCTCATCGCGATGCAGCAACGAAAAGGCGGCTGGCCGGAATCGCACCGTCAGCAAAATGCTAGCGAGCATCACCATCATTTCCCACAAAAACTTTCGCCAATCCGCCATTCAAACTCGGTGGAGACGCAAATTTTTGGTGATCTTGTTTGGGTGATCATGAGCAGGAAACGACATGCGTTGAACTTATCAGCAGGCGAGCGGGCTTAAACCAGCGAGGAAATAGTCGCTCAAATCCGGAAACAAAGCATCGTTTGCCATTCCCGTCGGGAACATCAAGCCGACCTTTGCATCGGAGCACGTTCCACTACCGCCTGTTCGGTCAATTCTAACTCGATCGCAAACTGATGAGCAACCACGCCTCCCACGACGGTCGGAGCGACTGGCAGCAGTCCCGCTTTGGCCGCCATGCGACGAGCCGCTTGATCGTTTGACCTAGCCTGAAAGATAATTTGCCGAACATCAGAAGCCGCCATATTCTCGAGCACTCGTTCCAGCAAAGCACTCCCGTACCCAAGATTGCGAAGCGTCGGGTTGATCAACACCCGCACCCGCGCGACATCGGAACGCGTTGACTCGCACGGATCAAGCGACGCTATGCCGATCGGTGTTCCGTTGCTTGATCGAAACATCCATCGCTGGCTCTTCCGCCGGTCAAGCGACATGGCGAACTCATTTCGAGTTACTTGAGCATCTCGATCACCGCAGGGCAGGGCAGACGCCAATGACTCGGGATCACCCTGCCAACGAGAAACTTCCGCCCAATCTTCCCTCGCGGCAGGCTCCAATCGCAAACGCGAAGTGGCCAATCGACGCGCGATTCGATCGGCAGCTTGTGCGTCGCCGGGTCCAACAGCCGACTCAACTAGCGTCTGCCGGTCGTCCCGACTTCGAATCACACGACTAAGCGAACGCCGAAAAGCAGCCCGATCAAGACTCGGATCGACTGATTGCGAATGCAGCGCCGTCGACTTTTTGCATCGATGAATCGATCCGTCGCTGCCGCCCAAAAATACAACCGCGATTTCTTGTTGAGCCAAGCTTCGCGTTTTCGCCTCGCGGTCAACGATCGCCAAATGAACTGGAGCCATGGACTGCAAGCGTCGTTCAATGGAAGTCCAAAATCGAAACGTGATTTCTGGATGGGCTTTTTTCAAGTTGACCATCGCCGCCGAATCCCGCAGCTTTGCGTTCCCCACCACGTCCACCGTCGTCCGATCACTGGCTGCGGCAATCACGTCGGTAAGCAATTCCTCAACCGCGAACGACGACTCTTCGCTTACCCCAATCAAGATTTTTCGCGCGATGCTTGGAACGGCAAACGCGTTCGACTGAGAATCCCTCAAAGTTCCACTTGATACTGGCATCTGGTAGCGACTGCCACGAAGTATCGATTTCGATCGCGTGAACCGAGTCCGAATTTGCTCGTCGTTTGGGGTAATCACTAAGTCGGGGCTTTGAAAGCACGTCCCATTTGCTTCGGCCCATTCCTCCGTCGCAGCCAACTGCCATCGCTGATCGGGATTCGCGCCGGGAGAGTTTGTGCACTCAACCGGCAGTGAACTTCCAACTCCATCAACAAACAACCAACCCGGTTTCCAATCCTTCGCGTGATGCTGGACAACGTTACGCGGAAGCAAGTTGATTGAAAGGTCTTCCAATTGGCGGACAAGCCGCCCCGGCAAATCGCCATGAATCAACGTGGCGTTTCCACCAAGCGAACTCCACGCGCCAGCCAACTGCACACAGCGGTGCAAATGCTGCAGATCAACCGATGGATTCACTTCCGGCTGAAGCAGCAGATTTTGATCGCGAGCCAACATGCGGCACCCGGTGGCAAGAACTTGGTGACGTTTCCTTCCCTTGTTTTCGTCACAATTTGACGCCAGTATTCACCGAGACGCGCCTTTTTTGCCCGTTTTATTAAAGTTAAAGTGAGTGGTCATCACCCCCCGTGTGATATCAAGCGCCAAAGCGGAGATCACGCGGAGATCACTCGGGGAGGGTGTGATTTTTTGTGACAGGGGTTTCACTAAGTTGTTCGCGCCGTTTGTAGTAGCGGCTTCAGTCGCTTGAAAATGACAGCCGAAAGCCTAAAGGCTTTACTACGAACCTTGCTCTCTAAAAAATCACAGCCTCGGAGAGTGACGACTACTTTCGACAGCTCGCTATTTCCGCAACTGCCGCGTCATTTCAGAAAACGCCTGCTTCATCTTCTTATTTTCAAACGGACGCAGATCTGGAACCGCCAGACTGGTAATCGCGTCAAAGGCACGGCGACTGACCGCCATCAACTCGGCCATGTCCTTGCTGAGCGCTGCGGTCTTATAGGTGTTTGCGGCGGTCAGAATGTTTTTCTTGCACTCCAGATTCGCCATCATCATCTGATGCTTTTGATGCGACAAGCTTTCCTTATAAAACCCCGCCACATCATAAGTCTCTTCATTGCTGGCGATGTTGTTCCGTAACACCTGCGCGTTGCCGCCAAGTTTAATGGCTCGTTCGGCGTCCGCGATGTTCTTTTGAGCCTGCTTTGCAAACTCTTCCAGCTGCGGATAGTAAACCTTGTCCACGTTATCCACGAACTTGTTCTGCAAACGGTCCACCGTCTTTAGCAACATCAGGTACACGCCGTAGTACTTCTTGGCAGCTTCTGGATCCTCCCCTGATTGCTCGGTCAGGTTTTCCAACTTCAACGCAAACCGTTTGGCGTTGTCAAAGATGACGCTAATCTTCACGAACTCGTCGCCGGTCACGGACTCAAGCAACATTTCGATCGTTTCCGGATCCAGCTCCATGCCGATCTTATTCAACTGCGACAGTAAGGCATCTTTCTCTGCCTGAATTTCTTCGTTGGCGACTTGAATATTCTGCTTAGCCGTTTCAATCTTCTTGTCGTAGCCCGAACGAGTCGTTACAAGGGGATTGTATGACGAATCGGGTGCGGAGATTCGCTTGCGTTTGTAAACCGTGATGTTGCTCTGGTTCGTTTCAATTTGCTTTTTTAGCTCAGCGATCTTCTTGCGTCGGTCGGTGATGTCCGAAACGCCCAACGCTTCGGCGGCGACATCCAAGTACGATTGAATTTTCTCTTGCTGACCTTCCTGCGTCTTGCTCATGAATTGGTAGAACGCCAGATCCTCTTCGCCCGGCAACTGATGCTTCTCGTCAAACATCTCCAACGCCTTATCGAGGGCACCATGTGCCTGTTCGAAGAAGCGGCGAGTGTCTTCCTCTTCCGCCTGCCGATCCTGCTGCATCAACTCCAGCGTCTGAGCGTTTGCGTGTGTCGACGCAAACGAGACAAAGCACAAACACAAAACCATCCGTATGACGGTCAGCAAACGTCGCCACTTTCTAACGCAATACAAGCGCGAAGCGCAAGCGAGTGAATTCGATACGCTGAGCATCCACTCGCTTGCGCGTCGAGCTTGTACTTCATGCGTTTGCATCGAGCGTGATGCTGTTCGGTTAATCGTTCCGTTTGTAGCCATTTCATTCCTACGCTTAATCGACCGAGTTCGTTCGTCACCGTCATTGTAGAGATGCAGGTGATACGATCCAGTTCGGTTCCACTGGCCCAATATTGAAACGTTTTTGGCCCCGCAAACACGGATATTCTCGAATTGGACAGGATTACAGGATCGACAGGATTGCAGTGCGAGCCAGAATCTCTCAAAAGCCGACCGGCATCCTGTCAATCGTGTTCATCCTGTCAAAAATTGCCGGCGAAGAAACGACACCCGGCTGGAAAAGTCTGCAATCATTGCGAAGAAGAGAATCAGCCACGGATCCGCACGGATCCAGCGCGCATGAAATCCGTGAAAATCGGTGTACATCCGTGGCCAGTCATTCGTCAGTGCCGAGATGCCTTGAGCACATCGGATTGAAATTCACTCGCTCGCGCTTCGGGCTTGTATTGGTGGTTGCCCCTGCAAACCGTCGACTTTTCACTCTTTCAAAAAATAACGGCTGCGGGAGGAAGCTCCTCCCGCAGCCGAACCAATCGCCCTCGTCATCGACAAAGCGGCAGAGACTGCCCTTTGTCGGAATCGGATACGCTAACAATGTGATCTGTGAATCCTGTACTCCGGCTTTTCATTCAATGCGATCTCGTTAACGGTCGAGTGTTCAAGGAAGACGCGACGCAAATTTCGTGCGTCCTGCCCTTTCGTCGAACACCAGACTTTTGTTTGCTCTATGGGATGAACGCCAACCCCGTAGTAGTCAGAATTTGCCGTTTGGCTCCGTCCAAGCTGATTGGAATCGGGTCCTTCAACCACGGAGCACAATTCCCCGGACGGTAATAACCAAGTGCGTAGTTGCACTCGTTGGCCGGGTGAATGGCAGCTTGATAAGAAAGCGTCGCAAGGCTGACAAAGAAGTGAGCCACTGACTGCACGGGCTGAGTGAACGGACCGTGCGAATGGCCATAACGTTCTAACTGCACGTTTTCAAAGAACAGCGTTTTGTGACAGACATTCGACGCCGTCCACGTAAACGTTTGAGGAGTCCACGATCGTTCGGCCGAACCTCGGTTGCCGACGCTGCATACTTTCGGCAGTCGCCAGAATTCTGACACGGCGGCCAAGTCGGCTTCGCTGAGCGTCGCATACGGCAACTTCTGCCCACTGTCCAGAATCACATAGCCACGTCGCAGGTCCTGCATCGCTCCCGTCGCGACAACGTTACCGCGCTGGTCAGTCCAGCTGCGGGCGATCGGGTAGGTCGAACCCGGCAGGCTACTGGCAGGAGGAGAAATGTCCAACGGAATGTCTCGGATCGAGCTATTGAGCAACTCATTTCGGAACGTGGCACATTCTTTTTCTTCTACACGCGGCTCAGAATCGTCTTCCTCATCTTCGTCATCGTCCAAGTCGTCTTCTTCACTTCGATCACGCAACTGCTTGAGTTCTTCGTCGATGTCGCGATCCAGATCGTCAACGTCATCGTCTTCGAAGTCGTCCAAAGCATCGGATGAATCAGATGAATCGTTTAGCGGATCAAAGTCATCAATTTTCTCGATTCGCTGATTGTCACGCAAGCGATTGGGGGCTTCCGGGAAATCATCATCCAATCGAGTGCTCGACCCCTCGCGGGTGTCGGAACCTTGGCGACTGCGAGTCAACACAGAGACTTGCTTTCCGCGAGTCGATCTTGAACGCTGAGAAGAACGTTGCGTCGAACTTTGCGTCGAACTTTGTGAAGAACGTAAGGGACGCGAATACGATCTTGCCTTCGCCAACTGAGGCGGGCGGACAGGAGCACGTTGCTGGATGGCGGCCACGCGAGCGGTGGGCATGACTTCTTCGTCAACGCGATCTGCTTCCCACTTATCTTCGGCAACGGTCATCGGGCGCTGATAGTCTGTCGCAAACTCAACAGGCTCTAAAGAATCATCTTCAAGATCGGATTCGTTGTTCACCCACTCGACAATCGTTTTGCGAAGACCGTTTGGCTTGCTCGGCAGAGGTCGATCTTGAACGGCATCGTCGTGCCGAACAAAAAGTTTTTCACCGGCATCAACTTCGTCAGACCGGTGGCGCTGGACAATTCCTTCCGGCCGAGCATTCGCTCGTGCTCGCTTGGCCGCCAGCTTTCGACGCTTGAAAGCGTTACTTGCCTTGGCCACTCCGCCACGGTTCGTTTGATAGTAGCCCACCGTCGCCACAGGGCTGTCGGGTTCCTCGACTTGAATCTTTTCCGCAGCGAACTGTTGGCCGTCATCGATGACTGCTTCGGTCGGCTCAGCATTTTCGGGTGTTCCGTTGGCTGCCGATCTTGATGCTGACATACGATCGAACGCATCCGCGATGTGGTCTTGCAGACCGGGTCGACGGATCTTCCCGTGTTGCAACGGCTCAACCGCTCGCGTTGGAACTGGCCGGTATCCGTGCAATCCATTAAATCGACCGGATGCGGCGTGACGGCTGATATTTCGCGTCGGTAAATCTCGCTGCGGTCTAGCTTCAGACGGTTGAGCCGTTTCAGCGTCAGCGCTTAAGGTCTCGTCGCTTAGCTTGGTGACGGCGGCTTGTTCCGAATACGTGACTAGCCGCGTCATGTTTCGGCGACCGTTTACGGACTCGCTGTTGTACGCAGCCTGTGTTACCCGAGCGGTGTAACTGGCGGGAGGAGTCACATGAACGGGCGGAGCATAACGCGTGGGCTCTTTGACAGGAGCGGCGGATGTCGCCAAGTCACGCGCCGGAGCACGCGTGATGGGCGTGGGTGGCGGGCTGGCGAAGTCACTCACTTGAACCGCTTGGCAAGGATGAGCGATCGCCATTGAGAAGAGTAGGGCGGGTAGGCCATTGGCTACCGCTCGACGGGTGATCGGCGACACCCCGAGACGCCTTACGGCGCCAACTTTCCTAGCGCCATCAATGATCTGAGGACGTGGACTCCGTGCTGTAATTGGGAGCTTCTTGAGTAATCGCAATATCATGAGGGTGGCTTTCTCTAACGCTTGCCGCTGATACCTGAATAAAGTTCGCATCGGTACGCAACTCGTCGACCGTTTGCGTGCCGCAATACCCCATGCCTGCACGCAACCCGCCCACCAATTGGTACACGAAATCACTTAACGCCCCCTTGAACGGCACTCGACCTTCCACACCTTCGGGAACCAGTTTCCCGGGACCCGAATCAGACTGTCGGTAACGTTCACTAGAACCCTTGACCATCGCGCCAAGAGAACCCATACCACGGTACACTTTAAAAGTGCGCCCCTGGTACAAAATCACTTCGCCCGGACTCTCGTTCAATCCGGCGAACAAACCACCAATCATCACGCAGCTTGCGCCCGCAGCGATGGCTTTGGTAATGTCGCCCGAGTATCGAATTCCTCCGTCTGCAATAACTGGTATGTTGTGTTTTAATGCGGCCTGATTCGCTTCGTAGATCGCCGTGACCTGAGGCACTCCAATGCCACTGACCACTCGCGTCGTACAAATCGAACCGGGACCAATCCCGATCTTCACCGCGTCGGCACCGGCCTCGATCAACGCTTCGCAACCTTCGGCGGTTGCCACGTTGCCCGCGACGACATCAATATCCCAACGCTTTTTAATCGCTTTAACAGTCTCGATCACATTTCGACTGTGACCATGCGCGCTATCCACGATCAGAACATCCACATCCTTGTTGATCAGCTTCTCGGCGCGGTCCAAGTCATGGACGCCAATGGCTGCTCCGACGCGAAGTCGACCCTGCGTGTCTTTGCACGCGTTGGGAAACCGACGCATCATGTCGATGTCACGGATCGTAATAAGGCCCGCTAGTTTCTTATCTTCGTCAACCAGCAGAAGCTTCTCCACCTTTTTAGCCGTTAAAATCTTTTCAGCTTCCTCAAGCGTTACAGTCCCCTGCTTGGTGACGTCGGCAGTGACCAGATTGTCCTTGGTCATGACCTCGGAAACCGCGATTTCGCTTGATTCGAGGAACTTCAGGTCCCTTCGAGTCAGGATGCCAACGAGCGTTCCGTCTGCTAGCACGATGGGCACACCCGAGACGTTATTCTGAGCCATCATGTCTTGGGCATGAGCGACCGTGGCGTCGGGAGGTAGCGTCACCGGATCGACAATGACGCCGTTGGCCGATCGCTTCACCTTGTAAACCTCTTCCGCCTGAGCCTCGGCGGACATGTTTTTGTGAATCACGCCCAGACCGCCCACTTTCGCCAGCCCAATGGCCATGGCACTTTCGGTGACCGTGTCCATCGGTGAACTAAGCAGCGGGACATTCAGGCGAATTCGGTTCGTCAAGCGGGTACTGACATCGACCTCGGCCGGCACGACCTCGCTGTAGCGGGGCTCTAGCAGAACGTCATCAAAAGTGATCGCGGTGTGACGAATCTTGTCCTGAAGGCTCATTCTTTTTCCCGGCTGGCTGGTTCTTCAACTTGAATTTCCGGCCCGACGACACGGCTGAAACCAAGTCGGGCGCAATTTGAATAAGCCCGCCATTATGAGAATCAATGGCTCGGTTGGCAATCAGTGGGCGGGGCACCCGTGCAACTCTGCCCCGCTGAGCGATAACAGTACCGCTCCTGTTTAACGATTAGCCGGCAGGCGTCGGCGACGGGCGCTGGCTAGCGGAAACACGGTCGCCTACCGGCTTGTCGTTAAACGACTCGCGAATCAAGGTCCGGGGTTCAATGAACGCTAAACAACGCAACTTTCAGCACACGCCACATTCGTGTCGATTCGTGTGCATTCGTGGTTGCTAGAAAGCAAGAGGTCTGAGCCACCGATCCGCACAGATCTTCACGGATGAGCTCTAAAAACATCCGTGTCGATCGGTGAAAATCCGTGGCTCTTCAGTTCAATCACCGGTTCTTGGCGTAGGGAAGATGGCGCATTTTTCAGGCCATCGCCCCTTCGCGACTGCCGACAGAGTCAGCCGACCCTTTTTTGCCGAGCGCGGCGTTTGTGAATCGGCGGCACGATACTGTGAGCCAACCCGACCCAGCTCCAGCTTTTGATGATGTAGTAGTTCAAGTCGAACTCCCACCATTTGTGCTGCACCGTGGCGGCGGATTGATCGGCATGATGGTTGTTGTGCCAACCTTCGCCGGACGTGATGAGCGCCACGAACCAATTGTTCCTGCTGTGATCATCCGTGTCATAGTTGCGATAGCCGAACATGTGAGACAGCGAGTTCACTGACCAAGTCACATGCCACATCAAGACAATTCTGGCGACCACGCCCCAAACGAAGACACTGCACGCCAACTGGAAAGCTGCCATCCCAAAGCCCATCACCATCCCAGCGATCAGCCAAGCCCCCAGAAAAATTAAGACACCATGTGCCGCGAAAATTGCAACGCCAGCGTACGTTCTTTTTTCCAGCCACATATAAAACGGGTCGGAAAGAATGTCTTTCGCATATTTCTGGTACAAGCTGAACTTGGCGGTGTTGCCATTTTCGTAAATCAGCCATTGAAAGTGAGACCACAAAAAGTTCACTAATGGGCTATGTGGATCCTCTTGATGGTCAGACTCTTGGTGATGCAGTCGGTGCCACGCCACCCACCGAGCCGGCGTTTCTTGACCGTTGCATAAGGCAATCACCACTAGAAATCGTTCGAACCATTTTGGTGTCTTGAAGCTACGATGGGTCAGCAAGCGATGATAGGTGATTGGGATTCCAATCGCACCGAACAAATACGAACCCACCACCATCGATGCGACCCCCGTCCACGAAAAAAACCATGGCACAAAAATCAGCAAGGCCAGCGAGTGGAACACAATAAAGCTGATCAGGTAGCTGTAATAAATCCGTTTGTGGTTGACCTGCGTCGGAAGCGGAATCGATTTCGCATCCCGACCGCCCGGAGATTCAGATTTGATCTTCCCAGCCCCGCCCGACCTTTTCCCCGAAGGAACTTTAGACTCAAGGTTTGTGTTTGAGACATCAGCAGGATTAGTCGCAGTGGAATCGATGCTCATGAAAATTTTGAGGTTGTTGTCATCAGGGAGATGCAATGCCGCGCGGGTAGAAACGCTTGCCGACGACAAATATACTCAGCTGAAAACTTAGAAAGGAAAGTTGGAAGGCAGGCGAGAGAAGATCACGCTCAAGCACTCCGGTGCTCGCCGGAAAGGTGCCGGAAAGGTTTTAGGCAAGATTCTATCGTTATACCTATGTATGACGACCGCGTTTTCTACAAAATGACAACTTTCCAGCGATCACATTCTTCTTACCCGCCCAATAGTTACAGTTTCTCAAGCCATTCCACGATCCAACGCGGGCTCAATTCGGAAGACAGCCTTTGGAACTTGGGTTGAATCAACAGCAGATAGCGGCTTGTGACGTGAAGAAACCGCCGGACACTTCCGCTTTTGAGACTTGAACACGAGACCAATGTCCGAGTCACACCCACTCGGAACGACTATCCTGATTTGGTTTAATCGGTGTTGATGACGAATACCAACTATTCCCGCAAAAACGCGGTGAACCGGCGTTGCATCTCGCCTAAAGACAAACGATTTGTCTAAACGATCAGATCAAACCGTTTCTCCTGTGCTCCCATACCATCCCAACCTTACCCGTCAAACAAGTCGGCGGGCACTGTTTAGTAGATTTTCATTTCGTACGTGCTCATGACAAAACCAGCCCCCGATAAACCTCCGGTCGTTTCCGTTTCGCAATTGACCGAAGCGATCAAGCTGAATCTGAATTCGGCCTTCTACTCAGTCTGGGTCGGTGGCGAGCTTTCCGGAGTAACTCAAGCACGCAGCGGTCACGTTTACCTAACGCTCAAAGATAAATCGGCTTCGCTTAACGGCATCATCTGGCGTAACAATGCGGAGAACCTAAAATTCGATCTAACCAACGGCTTGGACGTTGTCTGCCAAGGCAGCATCGATGTCTATCCGGCTCGCGGCACTTATCAATTGATCATCCGCAAGATCCAACCTCAGGGCGTAGGCGAACTGGAACTGGCTTTCCGACAACTGCATCAGAAACTGAGTGCTGAAGGGTTGTTCGATCCGGCCATCAAAAAGCCGCTACCTAATTTTCCGAAACACATCGCCGTCGTGACCAGCCCGACCAGCGCTGCAGTCCGAGACTTTTTGCAAGTGCTGACTCGCCGCTGGCCCAACCTTCGAGTCACCATCGTTCCGGCAAAAGTTCAGGGCGTTGGTTCGGCAAAAGAAATCGCGCGAGGGATCGAGGCCTGCGATCGGTTCGCGGATCGACCTGACGTGGTCGTTGTGACACGCGGTGGCGGCAGCATGGAAGACCTGTGGAGCTTCAACGAAGAAGTCGTCTGCCGCGCTGTTCATGGGTGCTCGATCCCGGTCATTTCTGGTGTGGGGCATGAGGTCGACGTGACGCTATGTGATTTGGTCGCGGACGTGCGAGCATTGACTCCTAGCGAAGCCGCCGAACGATGCGTTCCCAATCAAGCCGATTTGATCGCAGGCTTAAACAACTATCAGCGAGCCCTTGGAGTCCACTTGCTGAACCGATTCCAGTCAGCCCGAAAGCAACTGGATGCGTTGCAAAGCCGCCCGGTGATCGCCCGACCGATCGATCACTTGCGCCGCGCGGGGATGGAATTGGATTCGCTTGAAGCCCAACTGCATCGAGGCGGCAAGCGAATCGTTTCCGACGCACAGCACCAACTGGGGACTGTTGCCGCAAAACTGGAGACGATCAATCCGCTTAGCGTGCTGGCTCGCGGGTACAGTGTTACCACGAACGCGGGCGGTCAAACGCTTACCGACTGTCAACAAGTCCAAGCGGGCGATAAAATAACGACTCGGCTTGCCAACGGTTCCGTCGTCAGCCGAGTCGAATCACTGGAAGAAGAAAAGTAGTCTCGATGGCAAAAAAGAAATCCACAAAACCGAAAACCACCGCGCCGGACCAAGCGTCGTTTGAAGAGTCGCTGGAATCGCTTCATGCAGTCGTGGAACAACTGGAAGACGGTCAGCTTTCGCTCAGCGACTCACTAAACCAGTACGAGCAAGGCGTCAAACACTTGAAAAACTGCCACGCGGCTCTCAAGGAAGCCGAGCGGAAGATCGAGCTGTTGGTGAAGATCGATAAAGACGGCAATCTGGTCACTCAAGACTTTGACGACGCGGCTACCGAAGAACTGGGTGGGCGTGGGCAAAATACCGCCAAACGCACCGCCCGCAAAACTTCCCGGAAGAGCGCCAAACCGAAACACACATCTGAAGAACAGGAACTCGTGGACGAATTGGAGCAGGAGACCGACGTGGAAGACGATCCATCGAGCCTGTTTTAACCTGTTGGTCGAGGCCCAACCGAGCTACAATGAAAACTCGGCTCAGGGCGGATCGATTGCCCTTAGGCAGAAGGCAAGTTAAAACCAACCGCTAAATAGACCGAAGCCTCGAAGGATTTCCTTAATTTGCCGGTGGGTTATATTCTGCCACTTGCCTTAACGGCGGCTCTTTTTGCGATAGGCCAAATCAAGTGCGTCAATCTGGCTATGTATTGCTAGGTTAGGGTTGCCAGACTGATCATTCCAGCGGTTCACTTAATCATATCCAACGTTTCTTCTTCCACCGAGTCTTAGGCTCTCCATGTCCGCTTCCGACACCGCTCTCTTTCCTCCCGAAATCGCGCCGGAGGTGGCTCGTTTGCGAAGCCTGATCGAAACGCGTCTGGATAGCTACACGCAGTTTGATGGCGAGTGCCCCGACAGCCTTCGCGAGGCGATCCGCTATGCCCTACTGGCCCCGGGAAAACGAATCCGGCCTTTGTTGGTTCTAACGGCAGCGCGGATTTGCGGCGGCGAATTGGAAAATGCGTTGCCAAGCGCTTGCGCGGTCGAAATGATTCACGCCTATTCGTTGATCCACGACGACCTGCCCGCGATGGACGATGACGAAATCCGTCGGGGCCGGCCGACCGTTCACATTCAATTCAACGAGGCCACTGCAATCCTCGCCGGAGACGCGCTGATTCCGTTGGCGTTGGAGGTCATCAGCAGAGACACTCAGCCCGCCGATGTTGCGGCAAAATGTGTGACTCGTTTGGCGGCCGCCGCTGGACCATGCCATCTGGTCGGCGGACAAATGGATGATTTAAGTTTCCAATATTCCACAATCAGTGACGAACCGTTTGAAATCAAACTGGAAGCACTCGAAAGAATCCATCGCCGGAAAACAGGCTCGCTGCTGGCGGTGTCCTTAGAATTGGGTGCGATGACCGCCGGTGCAAGTGACGAAGACCGGCAACGGTTGGTCGACTATGGACGCCATCTAGGACTCGCGTTCCAGATCGTCGACGACCTGCTGGACCTTCGAGCGACATCCGAAGATATGGGAAAACAAACTGGAAAAGATGCCGAGCAAGGCAAGCTGACCTATCCGTCCGTTTTGGGCGAAGCCGAATCCGAAGTCCGAGCTCGCCAGATGGCGGCCGCGGCGATGGAAGCGGTCGAGCCGTTTGGCGAAGCAGCTGCCTCATTGAACTTGCTGGCTCAATTTGTTGTTGAGAGGACTCGTTGACTCATGGCGAACACGCCCAAAATTTTACCGACCCTCAAATCATCTAAGCAACTGCACGGGATGAAGCTGTCGGAGTTGAATCAGGTTGCCACCGAGATTCGCGAAACGCTGTGCGGCTTACTCAGCATGCGCGCGGCACACTTTGCGTCGAACCTTGGCGTGGTCGAGCTAACGCTTGCTTTGCACAGCACCTATGATTTTCTTCACGACCGGCTGATTTGGGACACGGGTCACCAAATTTACCCGCAAAAACTAATCACCGGCCGCTACGACGAATTCCATACGATCCGAACCAAAGGCGGGTTGATGGGTTATCCCAACCCGGCCGAGAGCGACTATGACCTGTTCATGACGGGTCACGCCGGTTGCAGTGTCTCGACGATGGTCGGCCTTCGCAGCGGCGATGACTTGATGGGCCGCAAAGACAATCACAGTGTCGCGGTAATCGGCGACGGTGCGTTTCCTTCAGGCATCGTTTTCGAAGCAATCAACAACGCAGCGGAACTGAACAGCAAAATGCTGGTCGTTTTGAACGACAACGAGATGTCGATTTGCCCCCGCGTGGGAGGCGTCGCAACCTATCTAGATCGGCTGCGTTCCAACCGAGTCTACACGGGCGTGAAGAATGAGATCGTGAAAACGTTGAGCAAGGTTCCCGTTTTGGGTGACCCGGCCGAGCGTTTGCTGTTTCAGATTAAAGAAGGCGTCAAAGCCGGTCTTCACGGCGGCATGATGTTTGAGGAGTTCGGCTTCAAGTACTTTGGGCCGATCGACGGACACGACATTGGCGTCATGAAGAAGTACTTGGAAATGGTCCGCAAAATCGACGGACCGGTTCTGCTGCATGTCATCACGAAGAAAGGCCATGGCTTTCAAGCCGCGGCCGAGGACCCCGTTTACTTCCACACGCCGCCAGCGTTCACGACCGACGACGAAGGCAATCCGATCCCGAAATCAAAATCCGGATCGAAGGCGTACACCGACCACGCGCGTGACGCGATTGCCGACCAGATGCGACACAACGACAAAGTGACCGTCATCACCGCCGCGATGTGCCAAGGCAACAAACTGGAACCGGTCCGCGAAGAGTTCCCGGACCGATTCTTTGATGTAGGGATCTGCGAATCACACGCGGTCGCTTTTGCGGCAGGGCAAGCCAAAACCGGCATGCGGCCAATCGTCGACATCTATAGCACCTTCCTGCAGCGAAGCTACGACCAGATCTTCCAAGAAGTCTGCCTGCAAGGACTTCCGGTCACCTTCATGCTCGACCGAGCCGGTCTAACAGCCAACGATGGGCCAACCCATCACGGCACGTTCGATTACGGTTACATGCGGATGTTCCCGAACATGGTCGTGATGGCACCGGGCGACGCCAATGACCTAGGAGCGATGCTGGACTTTTCGCTCCAGCATGACGTTGCGTGCTCGATTCGTTACCCGAAAACCGCCGCTGCCGAAATCAAACGCGAACTCCAGCCGATCGAACTGGGCAAGTCAGAGACGCTGCGACCGGGAACCGACGGCACGATCATCGTCTGCGGCACGCCTTTGGAAGCAGCCTTAGCAGCGGCCGAAGAACTGGCCGCCGAGGGACTGGACATCTCAGTCGTGAACGCTCGTTTCGTCAAGCCACTCGACACCGACATGCTTCGCAATACGATCGAAAACACTGGTTTCGTGGTCACGGTCGAAGAAGCCATGTTGCAAGGCGGATTCGGAAGTGCTGTCCTTGAGGCCGCGAACGAACTGGGATTAGACGCTCGCAAGATCCATCGCATTGGCATCCCAGACGAGTTCGTTCAGCACGCTGATCGGCATGAGGTTTTAGCTGAAATGAAATTGGATGCGGCCGGCATTGCCAAAACATGCCGCGAGGCTGCCGCTCTGCTGAAATTGAACGCGACGGAACCCGCGTAAATTTTGAGCCACGCATGAACACGGATTCACACAGATGCTAGACTTCGATCCGTACTAATCTGTGTCAGTCCGTGGCCTTGTTTTCATGCGATTCGCAGGGTTGCTGAAAAGGCTACAATCAAACTACGACCATTCACCGCGTTCATTGAATTAGTGTCCATGCCTGAAGCAACATCTGAAACCAAACGGCCTCAGGCTCTGATTCTTGGTTCCGGGGATCGAAAACCCGACCTGATCCCTGCCGCTAAAAAGCTGCGGCCAGAGATCGAACGTTTCGTTGACATTGTTCAGGAAGATTTTCGCTACGAGGCCGACCTGTCAAAAGTCGACGCAGATCTGGCAATCGTTCTGGGCGGCGATGGTTCGATTTTGCGGGCCGCTCGGCAAATGGCTGAGCATCAAATCCCGGTGCTCGGAGTGAACCTTGGTAAACTTGGTTTTTTGGCAGACACTCCACCCAAGGGCGTTGTTGCGGCTTTGGAAAAATACGTCGCGGGTAAATTCACGCTGGTTAACCACTTGATGATGCGAGTGGAAGTTTTTTTAGGCAGCGAACGAACGAACGTTATGCTTGGCCTTAATGAAGCGGCCATCTTGGGCGGGCCGCCGTTCAACATTCAGCGGATCGGCTTGGTCGTCGACGGCGAACAAGCCACTGTTTACTCATGCGACGGCCTAATCATTAGCACCCCCGTTGGCTCGACCGCTCACAATCTTTCTGCCGGTGGCCCAATCGTACGCAAAGATGTCGAAGCGTTTGTTATCTCGCCAATCAGCCCGCACACTCTGACGGTCCGGCCAATCATTGACACCGCCGACCGAGTTTACGAAATCGTGGTCGACGAACCGAACGAGTCGACATCATTGGTCGTCGACGGACAGAAAGTGGTGAAGTTGACGGTCAATCATCGCATTCGCATCACCCGCGCCGAACCGGTTTTTCAACTGATCGAAGTCGCTGGCCGAAACTACTACCGCACGCTTCGCGAAAAGTTGGGCTGGCGAGGCGAGTTTCGCACCAGCCGAACAAAATGTGATTGAGGACATCTCCGCTCACTGTTGCGAAGCCCGAATCGGGATTCGTTTTTTTCACACCGTTGTTTTGTTTCGATTCTGTCGAATCGCATAAGCCTGCCGTCGTTGAGATTCGCCAATCGCTCAGCTGTATGGAGCGACAACAACGTATTTTATACTCAAGTGGAAAAGCACTTGTGCAAACAAAAAAAGGCCGGGCAAATGATGCCCGGCCTGAGAACTTTTGCCACTTTCGTCACATTATGCCGCTAGAAAACTAGTAACCGTACTTGTTTTGGTTAGCAGCAATCGAGTCGCGTAGGGCTTGTGCTGCAACACCGGAATTCTTTGCGTGGTCCAAGGCATCGTCTTTCGCGACTGCCCGGTCTCTTGCGTCCTCACGAGCCTGTTCATTGGCGGCAGCCAGTGCTTCGGCTCTAGCTTCTGCGGCCTTGGCCGTATCAGCAACGGATTGTGATTCTGCCCGAGCAGCGTTGCTGGTGTCAGCTTTCGCTTTTGCGTCAGCGGTTGCAGCTTCCTTTGCCTCAGCTTGAGCTTTGGCATTGGCTTGGGCAACTTCGCTGGCGTCAGCTTTTGCCTTTGCTTCCGCTTGAGTAGCTTCGCTGGCTTCCGCTTTAGCTCTGGCGTCGGCTTGAGCAGCTTCTTTGGCACGAGCATCAGCATCGGCTCCTGCTTTGGCAGCTTCCGCTGCTTCAGATTTTGCTTTGGCATCAGCTTGTGCAGCTTCTTTGGCTTCGGCTTGAGCCTTGGCTTCAGCAGCAGCAGCTTCTTTCGCTTCTGCTTCAGCTTTGGCTTTTGCTTCAGCTGCTTCTTTGGCTTCGGCAGCCGCGACTGTTTCTGCTTTAGCAGCTTCAGCAGCTTCGGCTTGGGCTTTGGCTTCAGCAGCGGCAGCTTCTTTGGCTTCAGCTTGGGCGACGGCTTCTGCTTGAGCAGCTTCCTTCGCTTCAGCTTGTGCTTTCGCTTCGGCTTGGGCGGCTTCAGCAGCTTCGGCTTGGGCCTTAGCTTCAGCAGCCGCAGCTTCTTTAGCGTGGGCTTGAGCCTTGGCTTCGGCAGCAGCAGCTTCTTTGGCTTCGGTTTGAGCAACTACTTCAGCCTGAGCAGCTTCTTTCGCTTCAGATTGTGCTTTGGCTTCAGCTTGTGCAGCTTCGGCGGCTTCGGCCTGAGCGGTTGCTTCGGCTTGGGCAGCTTCTTTCGCTTCAGCATCAGCTTGGGCTTCAGCATGCGTTGCTTCCTTCGCCTCGGTTTGTGCTTTGGCTTCGGCAGCAGCAGCTTCCTTCGCTTCGGCTTGGGCTACGGATTCTGCGTGAGCAGCTTCCTTCGCTTCAGCTTGTGCTTTGGCTTCGGCAGCGGCAGCTTCTTTGGCTTCAGCTTGGGCGACGGCTTCTGCGTGAGCAGCTTCCTTCGCTTCGGCTTGTGCTTTGGCTTCGGCTTGGGCGGCTTCATTCGCTTCGGCTTGTGCTCGTGCTTCTGCTGCAGCTGCTTCTTGAGCAGCGGCCTGTGCACTGGCTTCGGCTTGCTGTGCTTCTTGCATTTCAGCTTGAGCTTTGGCTTCGGCGGCGTCAGCTTCTTGTGCTTCGGCTTGTGCTTTGGCTTCGGCGTGAGCAGCTTCCTTCGCCTCGGCTTGAGCTCGTGCTTCTGCTTGAGCTGCTTCTTGTGCAGCAGCTTGTGCTTTGGCTTCGGCATGAGCGGCTTGCTCAGCTTCAGATCGAGCTTTGGCTTCGGCTTCAGTCGCTTCTTGTGCTTCAGCTTGTGCTGTGGCTTCGGCTTGCTGTGCTTCTTGCATTTCAGCTCGTGCCTTGGCTTCAGCGTGCTCAGCTTCTTGTGCTTCGGCTTGAGCTTTGGCTTCAGCGTCAGCAGCTTCTTGTGCTTCGGCTTGAGCTTTAGCTTCTGCGTGCTCAGCTTCTTGTGCTTCGGCTTGAGCTTTGGCTTCAGCGTTGGCAGCCTCTTGTGCTTCGGCTTGTGCCTTGGCTTCGGCGTGAGCAGCTTCTTGTGCTTCGGCGTGTGCCTTGGCTTCGGCGTGCTCAGCTTCTTTAGCTTCGGCTTGTGCCTTGGCTTCAGCATGTTCGGCTTCTTTAGCTTCAGCTTGTGCCTTGGCTTCTGCGTGAGCAGCTTCTTTGGCTTCGGCTTCGGCCTTGGCTTCAGCGTGCATTGCTTCTTTCGCTTCGGCTTGTGCCTTAGCTTCAGCATGCTCGGCTTCTTTGGCTTCTGCGTGGGCTTTCGCTTCAGCTCGCTCAGCTTCCTGTGCTTCAGCCTGAGCTTTCGCTTCGGCTTGCTGTGCTTCTTGCATTTCGGCCTGTGCTTTGGCTTCAGCGTGCATTGCTTCTTTGGCTTCGGCTTGTGCTCTGGCTTCAGCTTCAGCAGCTTCTTGTGCTTCGGCCTGTGCTTTAGCTTCGGCATGCATCGCTTCTTTAGCTTCCGCTTGTGCTTTCGCTTCAGCCTGCTGTGCTTCTTTCAACTCAGCATGGGCTTTTGCTTCAGCGTGCATCGCTTCTTTGGCTTCAGCTTGGGCCTTTGCTTCGGCTTCGGCAGCTTGCTGTGCTTCAGCCTGTGCTTTGGCTTCGGCATGGGCTGCTCTTTCAGCTTCTGCCTGTGCCTTCGCTTCAGCTTCGGCAGCTTGCTGGGCTTCCAACTGGGCTTTCGCTTCCGCTTCGGCAGCTTGTCGTGCTTCCCACTCAGCTCTTGCTTCGGCTTCAGCAGCTTGCTGTGCCAGAGAATCCGCATTCGATTGAGCCCATGACGCGTCTGAGCTAAGGCGATCCGCATGAGCCTGAGCTTCTGCGGCCTGAGCAGCCAAGCTGTCGACGTTAACGTAGTTGCCGTAAGCATCATAGCCATCGTTGGCACGAGCTTGTGCTAAACGCTGGGAAAGATGATCTGCGTTCGACTGAGCATCATGAGCGGCATGAGCTTTCGCGTTTGCATCCCACTGGGCATTCGATGCTTGGCTCTGCAAACTGTCGGCGTGGGCTCTGGCACTTTTAGCTTCGTGAGCTTCAGCGTCAGCGATCGAGCGAGCGTTTGTTGCTTCCCGAGCTTCTGCATCAGCGGCATTTCTAGCGTGCATTGCGTCTTTGGCA
The DNA here is from genome assembly GCA_937929805.1 of uncultured Pirellulaceae bacterium. Classification (GTDB taxonomy): domain Bacteria; phylum Planctomycetota; class Planctomycetia; order Pirellulales; family Pirellulaceae; genus Mariniblastus. Next base: position 161,630 of record CALFUT010000012.1, on the reverse strand, counting down.
GCAGAATCTGCTTCCGCACGAGCATGCTGTGCTTCGTGAGCTTCCGCGTTAGCGACGTTTCTTGCTTGGTCAGCTTGGGCTCGCTCGGATTGAGCAGTTGCTTTGGCCTGATCGGCTTGGGCTCGTTCAGCATCTGCGGCTGAGCGGGCTTGATCGGCTTGGGCTCGCTCTGATTGAGCAGTGGCTTTGGCTTGATCGGCTTGAGCACGCTCTGCGTCAGCGGTGGCGCGGGCTTGATTGGCCTGTGCTCGCTCTGATTCAGCAGTCGCTTTGGCTTGTTCGGCTTGAGCACGCTCAGCGTCAGCGGTGGCACGAGCCTGATCGGCTTGGGCTCGCTCTGATTGAGCGGTTGCTTTGGCTTGATCGGCTTGAGCACGCTCCGCGTCAGCGGTGGCACGAGCTTGATCGGCCTGGGCTCGCTCAGCTTCAGCAGTTGCTTTGGCTTGATCGGCTTGAGCACGCTCCGCGTCAGCGGTAGTACGAGCCTGATCGGCTTGGGCTCGCTCTGATTGAGCAGTTGCATTGGCCTGATCGGCTTGGGCACGCTCAACATCAGCGGTAGCACGAGCTTGATCAGCTTGGGCTCGCTCTGATTGAGCAGTAGCCTTGGCTTGATCGGCTTGGGCACGCTCCGCGTCAGCGGTGGCACGGGCTTGATCGGCCTGGGCTCGCTCAGTTTGAGCAGCAGCTTTGGCTTGATCGGCTTCCGTTCGCTCTCCATCAGCCGCGACACGAGCCTGATCTGCTTGGGCTCGTTCGACTTCAGCAGTTGCTTTAGCCTGTTCAGCTTGAGCTTGCTCAGCGTCAGCCGTTGCGCGGGCTTGATCCGCTTGGGCTCGCTCTGCCTCGGCGGTTGCCTTGGCTTGATCGGCTTCGGCACGCTCCACATCAGCCGTGGCACGAAGTTGATCAGCTTGTTTGGCTGCCGCATCGGCTTCGCTTCGAGCCTGATCCGCTTGGGCTCGCTCAGCTTCGGCAGTGGCCTTGGCCTGATTAGCTTGGGCACGTTCAGCTTCGGCGGTGGCCTTGGCCTGTTCAGCTTCTGCACGTTCCGCGTCGGCGGTAGCACGAAGCTGGTCCGCTTCTTTGGCTGCCGCATCGGCTTCGCTTCGAGCCTGATCCGCTTGGGCTCGTTCAGCGTCGGCTACGCTGCGAGCCTGTTCAGCTTCCCGAGCTTCCGCGTCGGCGGTAGCACGTGCTTGTTCGGCCTGAGCTTTCTCAGCATCAGCGGTGCTTCGAGCACTTTCAGCTTCGCGAGCTTCGGCGTCGGCGGTTGTACGAGCCTGATCAGCCTGAGCTTTTTCTGCGTCGGCTGTTTGGCGAGCCTGATCGGCTTCGCGTGCTTCCGCATCAGCGGTGGCGCGAGCCTGATCCGCTTGGGCTTGCTCGGCATCTGCTGTGGCTCGTGCTTGCTCAGCATCGTCACCCGCAGCGTCGGCTTCAGCGCGAGACTGATCGGCTTTGGCTTGTTCTGCATCGGCGACTTGGCGAGCCTGATTGGCTTCACGAGCTTCAGCGTCGGCGGTTGTACGAGCCTGATCGGCTTGAGCCTTCTCTGCGTCGGCCGTTTGACGAGCCTGATCAGCTTCTCGTGCTTCCGCGTCGGCGGTTGTACGAGCCTGATCAGCTTGAGCTTTCTCTGCGTCGGCTGTTTGACGAGCCTGATCAGCCTGACGAGCTTCGGCTTCGGCAGTTGTTCGAGCCTGGTCGGCTTGGGTCTTCTCAGCATCGGCGGTGGTGCGAGCTTGATCGGCTTGCGTACGCTGCGTGTCAGCAGCGGTTTTAGCCTGCTCAGCTTGGGTGCGCTCAGCTTCGGCAAGCTCACGAGCTTTCTCTGCTTCGCGAGCGACAGCGTCAGCATCCGAGCGAGCACGATCCGCTTGTGCTCGTTCGGTTTCTGCAATTTTCTGAGATTGATCTGCTTCGCGTGCAACGGCGTCAGCGGCGGCACGAGCCTGATCGGCTTGAGCACGCTCAGCTTCGGCAGCTTGGCGAGCCTGTTCAGCGTTATCAGCCTCCACTTTGGCTTCACCGCGAGATCGATCCGCTTCGGCTTCAGCTGCTTCGTAAGCCTGCTGGGCTTTTTGTACCTCAGCATCATTGTTGACTGATCGATCAACGTTCTCGTTACCTTGGCTTCCTTCTACGACATCATTTCCAACGCGATCGGTTCCGCTTCTGACTTCATCCAAATCCACGTCGAAGGAAATATCAGGTGCGGCAAAATCTTGAATAAGCTGAGGTCGGAAACCATTGTTTTGAACAACGTTGTTGTCCTGTGCTTCCCTGATTTGTTTCTTGCCAGACTGGCTTCTATCGGTTGCGTCGTCATCGACGTTAGTGAATCGTGCATCGTTGGACTGGCTATTTCCATCGCTATCTGCGCCGCCAACATCGAGGCCTGCTTTACCTTTAATGACTTCAAAGCCATCCGCATCGTTGCCTGCGTTGAAAAAGACGTTAGGTCCACGGTTTCCACCCGTTTGAGCGTCAGCTGAAACTAGTTTGGTGTTGTCGCCACCGTCCTGTTTGCCTGCATTATCAATGGCTTCTTCAACTGAGCCTTCATTGGCCAGAAGATCATCGACGAAATTATTGATGGCCTCAAAGTCAAGATTCTTATCGAACTTCCCAAAGAACTCTTCAATATCGGGATTCTCAGCGACTAGGCTTTCAAGTTCCGCGATGTCCAATCCACCGTCTGGACCAAGGGCAGCGCCACATTGCGTTGCCGAATACATGATCCGTTGTTCTAGCAATTCGATGTTGTGTTGTTGGTCGGCTGAAAGCTGCGAGGCGCTTTGGTTAGTGGCTTGTGCCACGTACTTCTTGAGGATGTTGTTGAGGTTCATTTCTTTTCCGATTCCTAAATAGTCGAATTGATGAAATGCGAGCCGGGAGGGGTCGCTTGGCTGGATTCATTGCTCCGAAAGATTAGGTCGCGAGCTTGTCAGTGAGAAAAAAAAATGCAAATAACGTAAAATCAAATGTTGACAAAACTCAACAAAAAAGCCCGACGCTGAGGCCGGGCTTGCTGCTAGTCGATTGTTACGCTCGCATTACTTCTTCATCGATAGCTGATGTTTCGAATTTGAAGGTAGCATGCCTCGAATTTGCGATTCGGATAGCCGAACTGGGAACCCGGCAGGAAGTCCCAGATCGCTGTTATCAATTTCAAAAACACATCGAAACGTTTGCGAAGCGGAATCGATTCCTGGCGACACAAATTTCAACCGAGCCTCCAAGGTTCGCTCCACCGGCTGCCCCGCTTGAATGTCGTACGTTTCGCCTTGACTCAAACGTCCAAAGAGTTCGACGGGCAGATTGAGCTCTGCACGCAATCGCGCCGGAGCGACGACCGTAAAGATGACGTCTCCACCTCTTACCATGTTTCCGACATGAACGTGCTGTTCGGCAACAATTCCGTCGAACGGTGCCCGAATAAAGTAGCCTTCTTGTTTGGCTGCAGCCGTTTCAGCTGCTTTATTCGCACTGATCATTTGGCTTTTTTCACGATCGAGAACCGCCATGGCTTTGTTGAACTCGTTTCGAGCAATCTCAAGCTCCATTTGGTTGCTTGCGCCGCTCTGAACCGCTTGTTGAAATCGCAGGACACGATCTCGCGATTCCCGCGCATCAATTAAAGCAACATTGACCGATGACTGATCGTCTGCGATGGCTTTCGCTGCTTCATATTCGGCTTTGCTAACAGAATACTCAAGCGTCGCCAACAGCTGCCCTTTCTTGACTGCTTGCCCTTCTTCCACATGAACTTCGTTCATGCGTTGACTGACGGTCGTTGCGACCTCAGCCGTTTGCTCGGCAAGGGCTAATCCTGCCAACTGACGAATTGGTTCATTGTCTTGCACGGATTCATAATCATCCGTTTGAGCAAGAACTGAACCGGACACAAGCGGCATGCAAAGGGCCGCAAATACTAAAACAGGTGAATATTTCATCGATATCTCGCGGATTATTCCGAAAACAATTGGTTTGCAAAGTTTAGAACGCTGCGAATGGCAACGCTCCCAAGCGTTTCAAATTTACGACCGAAGCGCACGTAAGCGGTGGTTTTTTCTGGCATGTCGATGTCAAATGACTCATCCAACCGAACGTCAATCATAAAGTAGGGCACCGAGGAAACGCCGTCATCGTTCGTAAGAATGTCTCCACCGGCAGACGTTGATAGTCCCATCATTTGAATGGTCCTCGATCCCTGAGGCTCGATACGGTCAATCGTTCCCGAAACCGATCTGCCACAATTTGCTTTGATTCGTACAGTTGCTGAATCACCGACGTTAGGTCGAATCGACGCGATTTGTTGCGAATCAACCAGTGCTCGAACGATTTTTACACCATTTGAAACACGTGCCAGTTCAACACCAGATTTAATGTAGGCGCCTTGGTCCTGAGTCATCGGACACTGGAGAACGATTCCATCAAAGTTCGCATCAACCTGTTGTTTTTTGAAATTAGCCTCCGCAATGCGATACTCAGACAACGCAACTTGGCTCTCCAGTTGACGTTGTTTTTGAACGGCGGCGGAAGCAGACAACGCTGTGATGACTTTTCGTTCCGCCACATTGCGAGTGGCTCCCGCAAGCTGAAATCGATTGACGATGTCCGGACTACTGACTGATAAAATTGGGTCGGCCATCGAAACTTTTTGTCCGGCAACCACGTCGATACTTGAGATATAGCTATCAAAAGGTACTCTCACGGATTGAACTTTCTCGTAGGTCAGCTGACCGGAAGTAACCACCCCACCTGGCACCGGGATGATCACAAAGGCGCTCAAGGCTAGGCCCAGCATGACGGCACTTACGCCGATGGCTCGTGGCCTGCGGTCGGCAAGCTCTGGACTGAACCACAGGTAAGTGAACATCGACTTAAGTGGGTTGATGATCGAGCTAACAACCACTCCAACCGCCATGGCGATTCCAAGAACAAAAAATTGCTGAGAGATCATTACGGCGATGACAAGCATCAACCAGAACTGGTAAAGAAATGCGGCCACGCCGTAAAACAGCAGCAAACAGGCTTCCGTGATCGAGTTTACGGCGATGCTCATAGGCGTGCCGAGTGCAAGCCATTTAACAAGGCCCCCGGAAAACTGCATGGAACGTTGACGCAGGTTGGGAACCCCCGTCATGTCGCTCAAAATGTAATAACCATCGTATCGCATCAACGGGTTTGCATTGAAAAGGACGGTCATGAAACTGGCCATCAACACGACAAAATGGGCGGTTGAATTTAGAGTTCCGGGGCCTGTGAAAGTCCAAATGAACATCGCAATGCAGGCGGCGATCGATTCGAAGTACATACCGCCAAGCCCAACCAACACTCGCTGATTTCGCGATGCAAAGCTCCATGAAGCGCTAACATCGACATAGGCCATCGGCATTCCTGCCATCAAAAACGCTCCCATATCGGGAACAGCTCCGCCGCTGATTTTACAGGCATACGCGTGACCAAGCTCATGCCAAAACTTAAGCCCCGTCATCACAAAGAATAAAATGACGAGGTTTCGCGTCGCCAAAATATTTGCAAGCGGGCTATAAAATTCTTCAAAACGCGTTAACAACAAACCAAACGAGGCCAGCATCATTAACGCCCAGATCACAAAGAACCACCGCGTAAAGAGTGGCCTCGCAAAACGGACCGTTCGATCTAAAAACTTGTTTGGATTGAGAAGTGGAATCTTGATGAACAACATCTTCATCAATGAAACCTTGCTCTGTTCCGCCTTCTTCTGCTTGTATCGGCTATAGAGACGCGACCCATCATTGAGGGGAAGATCAAGCAACCCTCGCATCTGGAGATCGAGGACAAATTTGTAAAAATCTCTTCGATCCCCCGGATAGAGGCCTCGCGTCGACAAGTCGACAAAGGTTTCTTCGAGAGTTTTTGAATGCTGCAACGACGCAAGAAGGTGGTAGTCCTTCTGGGAAAACCGATGCGACTGAAAACTCACCGGATCGTGAACGATGTACGAGGGTTCATCGCGAAACAGGTGACGACTCACTTTGAGGTCGCGCCGCGCCGACAACGTCGTATCTTTGAGCTTTGCCATGGCAAGATCAAGCGGATCCTGTTTGGCATTCGCGGACCGTTCATTGGGTTCCAAATTCGTATTCGAAGCCGCATTCTGATTCATTGCTCGATCGGGGATCATAGCCAGAACCTCAACTTCAAGCCTTCAAAAACTCGATGGCCAAGAATCCACCAAACGGGCTGCCAGCCAGTGCGTACCTTGGCGTAGCCGCTCATTCCGCTTCGCATCCAATCGGCTTGCCCGCTTATTTCTGCTTCCGCCATAACGACATTGCTGCCGTTAATTAGTTGCGTCGAGGGGGTAATCTTCGTGATCTTGAATCGATGTCGGTCAGAGGGGTTTGAGCTCGCTGCGAAGTAGCCTTCGTGACCTGTTTTAACCAAATTGGCTTGAGACTCAGGGATTTTAATTTGAATCTTCATGCCATCGGTCGGTGCAACTTGGAGCAGTTCCGTTCCTTTCGAAACAACTTGGCCAAGCTGCTCACGCATGTCTCCGCGAATAATGGTTCCGTCCATTCTCGACCGGAGGGAAGCAAGTTGAATCTTTTTTCGAACGATGCTTTGCTCAACCCTAAGAGCTTCGACTTCCGCATCCAACACAGATGCTTCCGACTTCTTCCTTTCCGCCATCGCCGCGTTACGAGCGACCTCTTTGGCGCGGATTTGTGCAGCGACCGATTGTTGCTCCATCTCCAGTTCTCGTGTATCTAACTTCAGTAGCACTTGCCCCTTTTTGATTTCATCACCAGCGAAAAGCGGCGCTGACGCCAAAATGCCGTCAAAGGGAGCAACCACATGATTGACATTGGCTGGCTCGATGGTGCAAGGGATCGTCGGACGGTAGGGCAACCAGCCTAGGATAATGAAGGCGAGCCCCGCGATTACGCAAAGGCTTGTGACGCGATTCTCGAAAGGGCGAAGCAGCAGCCTCTTTACTTTCTCTTTGGCGATCTGTCGAAGAGAAAGGGACGACTTCACCATCATGGTGATCGCGGGACCAAACGTTTGGATCGATTTTTCAACCTGCGCTAGTTCGGCTGCTTCAAACGGATTCTCGACGCTGCGTTCAAGACTAAAAACCGCAATGATTTCTCCGTCGACTTTAATCGGAACCGACGCGACCGCGGCCGCCGCCGTATTTTGATGCCACTTTTGGTGGATTAAAAAACCGTCGCTTGGTGGAAGATCGATCCGATCGGATTTTTGCACCACGATGGGCGAGCCATAGTCCAAACACTCATCCTGCGATTGCTGGATATCAATTACCGCAGGGCTATTCTCAATCAGTGTGTCCATACCCGAAATCGCATAGACACGCGTCCTGTTGTTTTCGACGATTCCAATCGAGGTCTTCGTGCACCCAAACTTTTGGCAGTAACCATTGACCAGCGAGAAACAAAGCCCACGAAGGTCTTCGCACTGTGTGGCTTTAATGATAGCGGTCAACTCCGCTGGTGGCTCAGCCGTGGCAGGCGTTTGCGAGGCAGTGCCCGTAGCAACGGATTGGGTCGACATCTGCTGAGAAAATCGCGTCAGTGCATTTTCGAGATAGCCGAGCTTCTCTCCTGCGTCATCCTTGCCCTGAACCGAAACAAATAGCGTAATAGTTCCAGCAACACAACGAGCATCCAAATCCATGATCGGACACGAAATGACCGCGTAGTTTGAACTCTGGCCCGGAATCAGTTTGGCCCGCGAGACAGAATCCATCTGCGCTTCGAGAGAAAGCGCGTAGGCCATGTCCACGAGAGCTTCACTGTCCAATTTTTCCCTGGGGTTATACTCTCGGGAAACGGTACGACCGCTTACCATGATCTCTAGCAAGCCCCAAAGAGCGTCCAGATTGCTTCGCAGTAGCGTAAAAAGCTGCGCATAAGACTCGCGGAAATCTTGGTCGATGTTCGCAAGACGATCAATCTGGGCATCAATCGGAGGAAGTTCAGCGCTAGATCTCGTTACCGTCGGCGGGAGACTAGACGAATTAGGTTGTTGATGTGTTTGGACAGCCATCGGATTCACTTTCAATGCAAAAATCAAACGTTGGGCTGTACTTGAACCTGCTGCGTGCGAACTTCTTCTCGGCGGAGAATCGATTCGGTAGCGGCAGAGACGGTGTCAGCGATAGAAGCTGTCGTTGCCACCTGGGCCACATTGGCGGCCGGATCGGCGACCGGGACCTGCACGCTGGTTGACGCGGATCCTCCGCTCTCGCCTGATCGGTTCAATACTTCAGAAGCAGCATTCGGAGCTGCAATGGCGGCTTCAAGATCGACAGGACTTAGAAAGCTAACGCCGCATTCAAAACTATCCTCTCGAATCAAGTGACAGCGCATGCACCGAACAAAAGTTGGGTCGAGACGAAATTGCTCACCTTCAAAATTGACTAAATAGATGTCACCAACCGCCATCGGCCGGTCCAAGACTAGTCGACCTCCCGTCGGCGAGACATCCCGGCAGCGGCCCGCGATTCGAAACGTACCTCGATCCGAAGCATTCGCTGGCTTCACGCTTACGCCGCAGTTCAGCTCGACGCGGTTCTTGATTCTTCTGGACTTAACAACTTGTGTCCTGTTGTTTCTGGCCAGTTGATCAATTGCTGAAAGTAGATCATCCTCGGCTTGAAGCTCTTGGTGATGTGGATGGAGTGACATTTGCTTTCCAACTGCGATTTTCGACGAGGAATTTTCAAGGTAGATCAGTGTCAAAATATGGCGTTTAGTTAAGTTCTACCGATTCAATTCGAATGAAATTGTGGCCAACACGCGGATGGAGTGTCTAAGTTTGATGGTTACGCAGTTTGCATGGAGTAACGTTGAGTTAGAACGACGTTTCAATCGGTACAATTGGCAATCTTGTTAAAACACGCGCTTCTGGTTAAACCGTCAGGCTTTGCAAAAAACGGTAATCCGGGATAACGATCGTAACGATACCTCCTATAACCCTGAGACCGCTCGGTCTCTGCTATTCGCCGTGAGACCAGCCGGTGATCTCAGCCTGCCTCGCCACAAGTATCTGCTAACCCTATGTCGTTACGAATCTTACTCTTGGTTGAAGTTCTTCTCATAGCAAGCCTGCTACTGACGAACGACACAACAGACACAAATTTGGATTCCACTAGCTCCGAGAGCCAAGTCGCTAAAATGCCTAGCGAACCGAGCAACTTGCTAACGGCAAGGCGGATAGCGGCGGCCTATTGGGGACGACCGGCGTTCGGTGCACCGGAACTACCAAAATCAGCCAGTTCCAGTGCGGATTCAGAGGGAAAAACGGCCTCAGAGGTTACCGCCCCCGATCCTTCGGAGGCTCAACCGAAAGAAACGTTGGTTGGCACGAATCATGTGATTCAGAACGAAGCGCATGAATTGAATCCTGCGGCAAGTGAAACCTCAGCTTTGGAAATTCAATTGCTACCGCCGTTGAAAGCGGACCACGCGGAAGCATGGGACGTGGGCAATAAGATCGCTCAAGCTGTTTTTCAGAAAAATGGCAATGAGGCTACCTCAACGAAGGACATCGCCACCCCCGCTTCGTTTCAGCAGGCAGACGAAAACGTGTTTACGGGAACTGGCAAAAACCGGCTTATGTCGGAACTAGACAGCATAAAAACCGCGGATATTAACGACCCAGCGCTTGGGGAGCCCCAACTTGACCACCGTTTTTACTCAGCCACCTCGGCCAAACCGGAATCCCGAACACCAGAATCAAAACTAGGAAATCCGGGATGGTGGATTCACTCCTTGCAACAACCTTTGCTTAGCGGACGCCAAGTATTGTCAACCAACATTGACGAGGTCATTTTTGTCGCCTTGCAAAACTCACCTCAGGTGCAAATCCTCAATACGCGACCGGTGATCCAAGAAACCTTCATTGGTGAAGCAGACGCGCAGTTTGATTGGAATCAGTTCGTCGAAACGACATGGGAAGAGCTCGATGAGCCCGTCGGATCGTCGCTGACAACTGGAAGTCAAGGTAGATTTTTCCAACGTGAGTGGTCACTCGACGCCGGCCTGCAACGTCAGTTGCGAAATGGTGGAACTTTCAATTTGACTCAACGGTTTGGGACTCTAGACAACAATTCAGACTTCCTTGACCCTCCCGATCAAGGAAACTCTCAGCTGTTTCTTGATTACCGGCAACCTTTGCTTCAAAACCGGGGTCGATTCGTCAACACAAGCCAGATCGCACTAGCGAGTCTTGATTTTGATGCCGTCAACGGGCAGTCGCGAACGGAATTGCAAGAGTATCTTGTTAGCGTGGTGCAAAATTATTGGAACGTGTACTTTCGCCGTGCCGCTCTTGTGATCAATCGAAGAGGATTGGAACGGGGACAAGAATTGCTGCGACAACTTCGACTCCGCGACGGGATCGATGTACGCAACGACCAGTTGTTGCGGGCTGAAGCAGCCGTTGCCGCCCGGCAAACTGATCTGATCCGCGCCGAATACGATTTGATCAATGCTCAGGATCAGCTAATTAACGTGTCGATTGGGCCCAAATATGGTCCCGGCGTCCCCGAACAAATTGAATTCGTGCCCGCCCCATTCGACTTGCCGTTGGGCATCCAGTTTGAACCAACTGCGGTTGCCCAGTCGGCGATACAGAACCGTCCAGAAATTGAACAGTCAATTGCTCAATTGCGAGCCGCCGCGGTCAGAAATCATGTTCTGAAAAACCAAGTGCTGCCAAGGCTAGACGCGGTCATTACGACGACGGTCAACGGGCTGCGAGGCAGCAAAGACGTTGGCAACGCATTCACGGACCAGTTTACTCGGGGAAACCCAAGCTACTCGGCCGGATTTGAATTTGAGATTCCTGTTGGTAACCGCGCTGCAAAACTTCGGGCCGAAAGGGCACGTATGGAAATGGCTGTCGCCCATCAGGAATTCGAAAGTCAACTTGGTGATGTGCTTGTTGATGCTCGCATCGCTAGCCGAGAAATCTCCCGACTGAACAATGAGAATGAGAACAACTGGAATGCACTAACGAAAGCGAATGAAGAGCTGTTTTTCATTCAAGAAAGACAGCGGCTCCAACTGGATGATGGAAAAGTTGGAAGCCTGTATATTGAAGATCTGCTTGCCTCTCAAGCGAGGCTCACTGCCGCAGAACTTCGACTCGCCCAAAGTCAGACAGAACAAGCAGTCGCTTTGGTCGATTTAAAACGCGCCGTTGGTGTACTGGTCAGTGGTAAACAAACAGCGGCTCTACCGGTCACCGCCTCTCATTTTATTCTGGCCAACGCAGAGATCCCTCCTTTAGAGATGATCAAATTAAGTCGCGTTCAACCGCTTAGGAAATTTGTCAATGAGGTACTTCCGCCTATCAATCCACAGCCCGTGTCAAACTATCCTGTCCCAACGCAACACCAACAAGTTTTTCAACCGAACTGCGTGATTGAGAACTTGCCCCAAGGACAGGGTGTTTGTCACACCAATGAACCGAACGTGCAGCAGCCAGTTCCCCAGCCACGTCTTGCCAGAAGATACCCACTACACTCAAACGTTGAGCCACCAAACTCAACCACTGAGCGAGACATCGATATCGCGGTGATTCCCCGAACGCCCCCCACCACGCAATCAAATGGAGTGAACCAAAACAGGGAGGCACCCGCTCAACTTAGTTCCAACCCACAGTTCGCAAACGAAGGCCAACCAATCTACGGACAAATTGGCAGCGAGACACTTCAGAGACAAAACGGCCCAATGGCAACCTCAAACGCGTCAACGAAACCGAAACGTGTTACGACACCACGACAAGCCGCCGTACAACATCGCTCGGATCCTACCATGCGCCGCAATTCTGAAACCGGTGGCACTTCTATCGTCCGATAGAATTAGAACGCCCGTGGTCGGCAGATACTGAACAAACGACAACGTGCCTGTATGATCCAACTTCACAGGACGACTTGTTAAGTGCGTTGATTCCTAGCCTTAAACGTTGCTTTTCGCTTAAGCTTTCGTTCCGATTTTTCTTTCGCGCGAGCCGCGAGCTCCACTTCTAATTCAGCGAGTTCCGTTTCGATTAGTTCAGGAGTCTCCAACGTGATCGGACCCAGCCTTCCCGAACGCAGTTCAGTGATCACAATTTTGCAGACGCGTTCATAATCGACCAAGCCGCGTTTTCCCAAGCAGCCGCGTTTGGCACCGATCGTGTCGAACGCTTCGAGCATGTCCGTCGGTACGTCATCTAGACCGTAACGATCGACTAAGCGATCTGGATAATACTTCAACAAGTATTTCATGATTGGCGCCGCCACGTCCTCGTACTCCATCGCCGTTTCCTTGACCGAACCCACAGCCGCCAGCCGGAAACCGCTGCCCGGGTTCTCGATCTTGGGCCACAGCATGCCGGGCGTGTCCAACAAAGAAATTCCGTTGGCGATGTTGATCCGCTGCTGGCTTTTGGTCACGGCCGCTTCGTTGCCCGTCTTGGCCACGGTGCGTCCCGCCAACGCGTTGATCAAGGTTGACTTGCCAACGTTTGGAATACCGGCAATCATCGCCATGATTCGGCTGCCTTCGCCTTGCTTGTGCGGCAACATCTTGGCGCACAGGGATGGGATGCTGCGAATCAACGGAATGTTGTCCGTCGTGATCGCTTTTGCCTTCACGCCATCTTTCCGCTCATGCCACTCAAGCCATTGCTGCGTCAGCTGCGGATCGGCCAGATCACTTTTTGCCAGCACTTTCAGCGCCGGCTTATCGCCCCGCAGTTCGCGCAGCATGGGATTTTCGCTGCTGTACGGGATCCTTGCGTCGAGAACTTCGATCAGCAAATCGACTTTGGGTAAAGCAGCTTTGACTTCGTTCCGGGCCTTGTTCATGTGGCCCGGGAACCATTGAATTTGCATGGTAATCACCGGAATAGGAATTGGACAAGCATCATAGCCGAACCTGCCGCCACTGGCGAACGAGTCGGTGATTCCCGCTTGAAATCAACGTTGTTCGACAGACGCAATTCGACGTAAAATATTGATTCAAATTAAATTTGCACGGAGGCAAGCGATGCGACCCATTCTGACCCTGTTCACCATCTTTGGCATATCCGTCTGTATTTTGTTGGCAGACAACGCCTTTGGACAGACGCAAACGGAAGCGAAACCGTCGGTTCAAACCAGTTCGCGGGCGTCGCGGTCGGTCAGCGACAGCATTCAGCGCGCGACGGATAACGTCAATCGAAAGCAAAAGTATCTGCTTGAATACCGCCTGAGCAAAGGGGACAAAGTCCGCTGGGAAGTCGAGCACATCGCCTCGACTCGAACCCAAATGGCAGGACAATCTGAAGCGACATCTTCTCGCAGCAAGTCGGTAAAACTCTGGGAAGTTAGCAGCGTCGATTCTTTGAAACAGATGACGTTCGATCACAAGATTGAATCGGTTGACATGTGGCAAAAAATTGGCGACCAAGAACCGGTCGCCTACAACAGCAACAAGGACAAAGAAGCTCCCATCGAGTACGAATCCATCGCAGAAAAGGTCGGCAGTACGATCGCAACCGTTTCGATTAACTCGGCCGGACAAATCGTTGACCGAAAAAGCGACACCCCAAACAAGGCCAATTTCGGCGTCGGAGCGATCGCCGTTCCGCTTCCCACCAAGCCGGTCACCGTTGGGTACAAGTGGAGCGTTCCCAACACCTTGCGAGCCAAAGACAAAGACGGAAACCCGCGACAGTTGAAATCGCGAGTCATCTACGAACTGATCAAGGTTAAATCGAACAATGCTTACATTTCGTTCAAGACTGAGGTGCTAACACCGATCGAAAGTGAAAAAATTCGCTCGCAGATCATGCAACAAATGACTCGTGGCTATCTGGTGTTTGATATCGATCGCGGCTACCCCATTCGCAAGGAAATTGAATGGGACGAGAAAGTCCAAGGCTTCGAAGGCCCCGACAGTTTGCTGGAGTACTTGGGCCGGATGACGGAACGACTAATCACCGACAACAGCGAATCAAAAGTGACTCGCAAGCCGAAAACCGCAGGCCTAAAGCCGATTCGCTAAATGCCGAAGCCGGTGCAGCATCGCTCAACGAGCATGACTCGACCTTCTTAACACTCCCACGCATCTCTGCGGCAGTTCGATCCGTATCGGCGAATCGGCCGTACGGGCATGATGGCTAGGTGCACCGACTGAACTGCGAAGCAAAGTTTTAGATCGCCAACCCGATCGGCTGGCAAATGTGATTGGCCAACCACCACGCTGAGAATTTATCTTGGTGGATACGAGCAGTCTAAGGAGCTACGATAGGACGAAGCATCAGCGACCTTAGTTTGGGAGCAAGCACCATCCGATCGTTCGCATTCGCCCGCACAAGGATCTAAACCTGATGAACCCTCGATCCATCGGCGGAAGGTTGCTCATTGCCCTCGCATGCGTGGCATGGTTTGCAGCCATCGCTACGATCAGCCTTTACGCCGATACTCTCTCGCTCTGGCGAACATTGGCACTCGGGCTTGCCGCATGCTGCATTGCGATCCCAACTGGCGCGTTGCTGAACTGGTTGGCAGGGCACGCGGGATGGCTCGGGCGACTGACAACCATGGCAACGATTGTATTATTGTTCTTTCCGTTGTTTCTTCACGTCAGCCTATGGGATGCCGCCTTCGGAAAGCTTGGCTGGCTGACGGCGACACGAGGCGAAGTCTTGACCCCGATTGTTTCTGGCTGGGCAGCTGCCGCATGGATTCATGGCGTTGCCGCCGCACCACAAGTCGCCATCATTTTCTGGCTGGGAAGTTCGATCGGAACTCAAGCACACGAGGAGCAGGCTTCGCTTGATGCTGGCCCCATGAGCGTGTTGCTGCACATCAAATTGAGGCGATTGCTTTCGGTGTCACTGCTGGCAATCGCGTGGGTCATCGTCACTTGCAGCCGAGAGATCGCGGTCACCGACATTTACCAAATTGGCACGCTGGCCGAGCAGGTTTACCTTGGGTACTCGCTGGGAACCGTCGCCCCAACCGCAGGGGCATGGTCAACAGATCAACTGAGGATTGCAGAAGAGTTTCAACTTGGGCCATCGCTGATCCCCATCGGATGTCTCTGCCTCCTGTTCTCGATCGGCTTTATTCAATTGACGTCTGAAAGAACCATCGACAATGCATGGCGTCCCAGTCGTCGAAAGAATGTTACCGGCCGTTCGATGTCCTGTGCCGTTTTCATGCTGTTGTTGCTAGTGGCGATCCCGTTCGCCAACGTGCTTTACCGATCGGGATACATTGTCAAACGACTGGGGGAAACTGCAGTCGGCAGTTTCGAAATCGATCAGCTTTTAAGTTCATTGCAACGAGCCTTGACGGATTGTCGTGGCGAGTTTTTCTGGTCCACCATCATCGCAGCGGTCACCGCAACGGTGATCATCCTGATCGCATCAGGGTTAGTTTGGCTGGCGACGCAGCATCGAATTGCACGCTGGGTGTTTATTCTGATGTTGGCCGTGTCACTTTCATTGCCGGGGCCACTGATCGGAACCACGATCGCCGAAATTTTCTCGAACGTTCAGTTCTCCCCAGCGGTCTGGCTATACGATCGCACAATTTTCGCTCCAGCCATCGGAACGATAATCTTCTGCTGGCCGTTGGCAGGGATGTTCTTGTGGTTTCTCTTTAGCCGCGTCGACCGTCAGACCTTGCACAGCATGCAGCTGGACGGCGGAACGCCTTGGCACTTATTCTGGCAGCTGGGCATTGTCCGCAACGCATGGGCGATTGGCGGAACGTGGCTGCTGACATTTGCGTTATCGTTCGGTGAGTTATCCGCGTCGCAACTAGTTCTTCCGCCCGGAATGGACACGTTGCCAAGATTAATGTTGGGATTACTGCACGCCGGTGTCGATGAAATGACTGCGGCGATTACAATTTTAATCGCGACAACGATTTTTATCGTGACACTGTTCGCGTATGGATTAATTGCTATTAGATTAACGGCTGACAATGAGTACGAACGACCGTAGTCCCCGGTGATCGACTACCTTAAAACACAAAGCTTGATTTCAATCCAGTAAAATGGATTGCGAAGTAACCACGAATAAACACCAATGGACACGAATAAACACCGATTTCTTAGATTCGCGTCTATTCGTGTCCATTGGTGGTTTGAAAGTGCAGCAATCAAAAGACGCCGGCGAAGTATTCTCTTGCAACCTCGACCTTCCATCACGATGCTTGTTGCCGGCCTGCTAACAGCGGCGCTGCCTTTCGGCGCGTTGGCGGATGAATTGCGGATCGAACGATCTGGCAGATCGATCGATCTGTCGGGAGTGATTCTGGTCGAGGCACAGGACGAAAGCCTATTGTTTGAAGCCAATGATGGCCAACTGTGGATCATCAAGCCAACCGAAGTTCAATCAAAGCTCGAAACCACTGAACCCGCCACGCCGGCGACTCATGACCAGCTTGGCGAAAAATTGCTTGAGGAGCTGCCGGGCGACTTTCGGATCTTAAAGAAAAAGCACTACGTGATCGCGTACCAAACCGAATTGGCTTACGCGAAATGGATCGCCGGCTTGTACGAAAGCCGTCTCTATCCGGCGTTCGAGAAATTTTGGGGACAAAAAAAAGTGGAACTGACCGAAAGCAGCTACCCGCTGGTCGTTATCATTTTCGCCAATCGTCCCGAATACGAGCGTTACACGAATCGTGAACTGGGCCAGCCGCTAGGCAACACGGTGGCCTACTACAACCTGATGACGAATCGAGTTGCCATGTTCGATCTAACTGCTGACCAAGCAAGAACCGAGGAGGCTGACGAACGAAAGATTGATGCAATTTTATCCGACCCTCGCGCCATCCCCATGGTCGCCACGATCATCCACGAGGCGACTCATCAGCTAATCTTTAATCGAGGCCTGCAGCAACGCTTGGCAGATACTCCGCTTTGGTTGAACGAAGGCTTGGCCCTGTTCTTTGAAGCTCCTGACCTGCGCAGCAAGCGAGGATGGCGTGGACCCGGAAAAATCAATCAGCCTCGGCTGGATCTATTCATCAGCAACTACTCTAACCGACCGGCCGACGCGATCGCACGCATGGTTTCCGATGACGCTCGATTCCAAACGGCCGAAACGGGACTGGCGGCGTACGCCGATGCATGGTCTTTCAATTATTTTTTGCTTAAGCGAAAGCCAAAAGAGTTCGCCGCCTACCTAAAACACATGTCGACTCATCAACCCCAAGTAAACGTCACGCCGCAGGAACGCTTGGCTGACTTTACGAAATTTTTTGGGGAAGACTTGGATAAGCTCGAGCGTGATTTCATCAAATTCATGAAAAAGTTACGATGATGGGCAACACGGGCCGATGCATACGCTCACCAAGCCCGTTCTGGTTCGAAAATACACGACTGGATTGAAATGGACCCACTTTATTACGGCGACTATCTGCATCTGGACAAGCTTCTTGACGCGCAGCATCTGGAAAGTGAGAAACGAAACCGGGCCGCTCATGACGAGATGGTGTTCATCATCACTCATCAAACCTATGAATTGTGGTTCAAGCAAATTGTTTTCGAACTCGAATCGATCATCAAAATTTTTGATGACCCTCGGGTTCAAGAAACAAAAATGGCGACCGTCCTTCACCGGTTGAATCGAGTAAAAACGATTCAATGGGTTTTGATTCAACAGATTGATGTGATCAAAACCATCACGCCGATGGACTTCTTAGAGTTTCGCGACCTGTTAGTGCCGGCCTCAGGGTTTCAGAGCATTCAGTTCAAGCAGATTGAAATCATGCTTGGCATCAAGCGAAAGTTTCGCATTGCCGCCGATCAGGAATTCTTCTGCACTCGATTGACCAAAACCGACAAGGCGGAACTTGACAAGCTGGAAGAGAAACCGAGCATCCTTGAGTTAACCGACGACTGGTTGCGAAAGATGCCGTTCCTTGAGTTCGACGACTTTAATTTCTGGCAGGCCTATGAAGCGGCCGTTGAAAAAATGCTGGCGTCCGACGAGAAAATCATCAAGGAAAACGTCACTCTGACGGATCGTGAAAAACAGTTTCAACTAAATGACTTGACGGCAACAAGGACGCGTTTCCAATCTGTCTTCGACGAATCAAAGTTCAATGAACTGCGAAAGCAGGGCGATTTCCGGCTGTCGCACCAAGCGTTTCTGTCAGCGTTGTTCGTTCATCTTTATCGCGACGAGCCAATGATTTACACGCCGTTTCGGTATCTGTCTTTGCTGCTGGACATCGATGAACTGTTCACCAACTGGCGACAGAAGCATGCCGTGATGGTGCAGCGAATGTTGGGCACAAAAATTGGCACCGGCGGATCATCCGGACACGACTACTTGGACGCAACAACCAAACAGAACCGAGTCTTCACAGATTTATACAACCTTTCGACGTTTTTGATTCCCCGCGAGGATCTACCCGAATTACCATCCGAACTCCGCCGCGCGTTGGGCTATTTCTTTAGTGGTCAGAAGAAATGAGCAAGCGTTGTTTCCTTCAAAGTCGCCCGGTTGCGCTGCGGCAGGTTTTTGATTTCACCGTGGTTACGGCGGCTTCTCGCTGAGAGTGTGAGGCTGCGGCCAAGCCGTGCGGAGCAAGACGATCAACCATCGAAACGGGGCGGGCGGAGGCTTCTGCTCCCAGCATTTTGAAGTCGCCTAGACTCGTTCTAGCCAGACCTCCCGCCAGAATAACTGCAATAGTCGGGAACAAAAACGGCGTTGGTTCGAGTCGCAGCGAAGATCGTCCAGAACGACTGAGGGAACTTTCAGATGTCGAATCTGGCCGGTCGACTCGTCCACCAACGTGGTGACTCGTTTTGTGACCGTTAACTCTTGGCCGCAATATCGTAGCATGATTGGGTCAAACCAAAGTCCTCGATTTTTTCCGGCGGCGTTCAACGTTTTGATGATCTCTTGTTTCGATTTGACTTTCACCAAATCGCCCGGCTGCAATTGAAGATCCACGACTGGCGTTCTTTTCAGATCACCGGAAATGCCCGCCGAAGCTCCACTCAGTCGTCCCAGCACACCGCTGCAAAATGAGGTGGCGATCGTGGACATTGAGAGGCCATTCAATTTCATCTCAGTCGAGTATTGCCCGACAACCGAGCCGCGATGCGGGATCGTAATCTGCACCAACTGAGTCGCTTGGCACTTCGCTCGCCCATCCAAATCAATCGCATTTTCGCCGGCAAGCTTCCCAAGTGTTTCTACTGCATCGGCCGCATCGTGTGATTCATGATCTCTTAGATCAGCGGCTCCTTGATTTCTCAACCACGCTGTTTTCCAGATCAAAGGACAGCCCATCTGACATCCACCGAATGAGCCTCCGTCGCAATGGCCAACGTCCAACAGCACAGCGTCAGTCACTCCCCCATACACGACTCCATCTTCGGTCGGCACGCAACTGCTGGTCACCCAGCGCACGATCGTTGCCGATTTTCCACAGAGATCGACCATCTGAGGCATCCAAGGCAAGCCTTCAAAACGACCATTCGAGTCAAGAGTTGCGAGAATCTCATCAGCGGACTTGACCGTCACCTTCGTCCCAACACGAAGCGGCTGGAGATCGGCGGCCGCGCTAGATCGTAACGCAACTTGGGGATTTTTAACAGAAATTTCTGTAGACATTGGGCCGCCAAAGAGCAAGAGACAGCCGAACGGAATGGACGGCTGTTGACTCGGAATTTTAGTCAACGAACCTGCAAATATCGGTTCGCATATGCATCAAGGGCGCGAAACAAGTGGCAGCCAACCGCATGCTGTATGAAATCTTACAGTCGCGAGCGCATTTTCTCGCTGATGGGAGGGCAAAATCTCGTTCAACTTAACACCGCGCTCGTTTTTCGTGTCGTTAGCGTGTCTCGTGGTTGCTAAAAGTAAAAGTTTTTAGCCACCGATACACAAGGATCTTCACGGATGTACGCGACGAACATCCGTGTCGATCGGCGAAAACCCGTGGCTAATTTCGTCTTCAAAGACCACGCGGCGGCCAATTGGCAACCGGCGTTCATCGGACGCAACCTAAGCCCAAAACAAATCGGCGTCTGCAAACTTCGACGCGAACACATCGTCACGGGCTTGATCTCCAGCCAAGTCAGGTGTCGCCGCTTCGATGGCCTCTCGTTGCACGACCGCCACGACCTGATCATCTTCTTCTTGGGCCACATCAAACAGAACCACATTCGGTTGTTTGGATTCAGTCCGCTCAAACGATGTAAATGCTGACGGTCCGGCGGTTTTCGACATCGCAGATGCCGTTGCAAATGCCGTAGCAGGTGGCACCACCGATTGGCCCAAATGTCCAACCAGAACAAAACCATCGCTCAACACGTCTGCCCTGTCGTCTCCGTTAAAGTCACCTTGAGCCCAAGTCACTCCGCCACTCGTGCCCAGATTCTCAACCAACAAGAACCCATCGCCCAAGACATCTACTTTTCCATCAAGATTGGCATCACCGGTAATGGCCACGTAGACCGGCTCGATATACGATCCGCCGGTAGTCCCGTCAGCATTTCCTTCCAAGCTCACGTTACCTTCAACCGAAACAATGTCACCGGTCAACTCGAAGGAATAAAACGCAGCATCAAGCGTCAGGTTGCTGAAATCCCAACTCGCGGTTTGCGTCGGGCTGTCGTAGTTGAAAATCAAACCGGACGTATCGACCAAACTACCGCCCAGCGTGTCGTTGCGGATCACAAGGTCATCCGCACTGATGCTCACATCCAAGTCAAACGAAACTGAAATCGTACTTAACAGATCGGGACGATCCAGCACGTCTCCTTCGTCGCGAGTGAAAGACGTGACAATCGGTGGCGCATCTACCTGGAGTTCGAAGGCACCAATGTCGACGCCGTTGACATTGCGACTCAACCCTCGCTGATCTTCTGCTTGATTAACACTATCATTCCCCGCGTTGATTGCCGGGCTATCAGGCAGTAACGCATGAGTTTGCGTGGGACCGCCATTGTCGGTCAACGGGCCCAGTAGCGGGTCGATCGGAGCGGCAAGGGTCCCAACCTGATTACCCGCACCACCAATTACCAGATCCGTCGCACCGATCAAGCTGTAGTTAATCGTTAACGTACTGTCCGGATCCGGCAGAAAATCTGGGGCCGTCTCAAAAATTGGGGACGCCAAATTGTCCACATTGTCGGCGATGATCGAGTTTTCGATCGTAAAGCTCGGATCTGTTGAGAGATCGCGAACAAAGATCCCACCCGCAGTGCGACCTGCCGAATTGCCGCGCACCGTGCTGCTCTTCAAACTTAGCGCACCCGAATACGCAACAATGCCACCACCGTTCCCACCAGCCGAATTCCCACTCACAGTGCTGCTGGTCAAACTCACACCGGAACCCGCAAAAATGCCACCGCCATTATTAGTTATATATCCATACGTGCTGTTCCCACTCACAGTGCTGCTCGTCAAAGTTACCGCACCGGAACCCGCAAAAATGCCACCGCCACGGGCAGAATCACCAAATGTGCGGTTACCGCTTAAAGTACTGCTACTCAAACTGACTGCACCGGACCGCGAATGGATGCCGCCGCCCGAGCCATTAAAACGGTCGGTGCTGTTCCCAGTTAGCATGCTTCTGACCAAGCTTACTGATCCCGACTCCGTATAAATCCCACCGCCGGGGCCTCGATAACCGCGCGTACTGTTACCGCTCAATACGCTGTCCGTCAAACTTACTGCACCAGAATCTGTTCGAATGCCACCGCCAGAATTAAAACTACCAGATATACTGTTGCCGCTGAGTGTACTGCGAATCAAAGTTACTGCACCGGAATTCGAATAAATCCCACCGCCAGAGGCTTCACTACCAGACGTGCTATTGCCGCTCAACGTGCTGTTGGTGAGTGTCAACTGACCACTAGAGCCGAACAAAATCCCACCCCCGCTTTCAGCGGAACCGCGTTTCGTCGTCCGCCCACCGGTTACCGTCACGCTTTCCAAGCTTAGATCGCCTGTCAGGCTGGAAAAATTCAGCACACGCGAATTATCGTCCAACAGATCGTCTGCCGCGCCGGCGATCCCTCCAAAACTTCCCGCTACATCGGTAATGCTGCCGGACACTGTCACATCGTCACCATCTTTGTCCCCAGTGACCGTGACCTCAACACCCGTCGAACCGTCGATCGTCAGCGTGTCGGTGATTTCCAGTTCACCGGCCGTCAGTCGAATGAGACTCGCATCGCTGTCGGCAAACACCGACGGATCAAAGGCAATCGTGTCAGCACCAACGCTGTCGTTTGCAATACTAACCGCATCCCGCAACGTCACCAGACTGTCCGTTAAATCAACAGGCCCGTCTGCTGTGCTGTTTACAACCAGCGTCGCCAACAAATGTCGAGCTTCAAGCTCCTGAAAACCAAGCTGCCTCCTTTGCCGGAAACTGCTGGACCGACCTGCTTGCTTTACGGTACTACGGTTAGAATTACGGTTGAGAGCCATGGTGTCTTTCATATGAGCAAATCAGTAACATGCAACGTTCATCGAGAGGTCATTCTCCGGCTGCTCCTGTAGCAGCCTTCAAACTTACAGCCTGATCATGTTAGCCACCCAACAATAACGAATCAATTCGCTTTTACTGTAACGATGTCAATCGGTGCAGATTCGAACAGTGGCGACTAAGAAGCGGTTTTGCTCATTCATATCCGCACCCCTGACTTCATCCCAAGCGAAGGAAGTTGAACGCGAATTCCTGCACCATGCCATTCGTCTCGATTTGTGGTTTTCAGCTCAATCACCCATTCTTGGTGCGGTGAAGAAGAAGCAAACCTAATAACAATCAAATGCTCAATTGATTGCCCGACAGACGCCGGCAAAAGTCATCTTTCAAGCATGAATGGCCCGCTAATTCAAGCGTTCGCGAACCAACTGAGCGGCATGTTCGAAGTCGACTTGATCCAGCTCCGACTTGCCGTCCACCAAATCAGCCAGAATCTGCTGCTGCACGGTTCCTTGCCGCTGTGCTTCTGCATAGGGCACTCGGTGGAACATCACCATCGAATATCGCGGCACGAACAAATCAGGAAAGCGGCGTTCGAGTTCAAACCCAAGCTCCCTCTTAAGCTGAAACTTTTCGTCCGTGACGCTTGAGCGCATCGTTGTGTAATTTTCGATCGCCATTTCTGCGATCGCGTCCGCGTTCGGCTTCCGAGTCTGCTCAAATTCGGGTAGCGTTGCCGCCCAGTCGTGATCATTCTTTTCGAGCAAACGCAACAGCTCGCTACAGTCTTCGAAACCGGCGTTCATGCCCTGCCCATGAAACGGCACGATTGCGTGAGAAGCATCGCCCAGAATCAATCCGCAGTCAGAACAGTGCCATGGCGAGCAATAGACGGTTCCCAAACGGCCAGCGGGATTGTCTCGAAAGTCCGAACGCAGTTCCGGCATCAACGCCAAAGCATCTGGGAACTGTTGCCTAAAGAACTCCCGCACCTTCGATGGTTCAACCAACGATTCGAAACTTGGCTCGCCCGTTTTGGGCAAGAACAGTGTGACCGTGAAACTGCCGTCAAGATTCGGCAACGCGATCAACATGTAGCCGCCTCGAGGCCAGATGTGCAATGCTTCTGGTTCCATCGCATGCGTGCCGACAACGGCGGGGATCTCCAGCTCTTTGTAATCGTGATCGAGAAAGTCGCTGCGTGAACTTCCATCAGTTTTCTCAATCAATGCCCGACGAACACGTGACCCAGCCCCGTCGGCACCGATCAACATTTCGAAGTCGTGCGTTTTGGATTGCCCACTCGGTCCATCGACAGCAACCAACTGTTTTGCGTCAAAATCAATGTTCGCAACCAATTGATTGAAAGTCACTTCGACGTCGGACGCTTCTTCCGCTGCTGTTAACAGCAGCGAGTTCAATTTCTCACGCGAAACCGAATAGATCACTTCATGCGGGCGCTGGCCGTAGGGTAAGAATTCAGTTTGCCCATCAACCGAATGCAACATTCGACCTCGCATTGGGATCAGCAAACTTTCAACCGATTTCATCAAACCGGCCATCCGCAACGCGTGCATGCCTCGTTCGGAAAGCGCCAGATTGATTGACCGGCCACTATCAACTTCTTCCCGTCGACTGTCACTTCGCCGTTCGATGATGTGAACTTGATACCCTTGCTGACCAAGCATCACGCCCAGCAAGGAGCCGACGAGTCCAGCTCCCGCGATCGTGATTTCTTTAGGACGAGACGTTTTCAAATGCGGAACTCGGAATGCAGAGTGCGGAATTTCAGATTCGGGTAATTGGATATAGAACCGGCCGTGAGGGAGCCGCGTCGCTATCGATGGATGGAACTTGGATCGAAAGCAAGCACGGGCCGTCGGTGACTTGATCGGGTACGCGAATCAGTTCCGTAATCGTGTGCGCTGTTCGGGATTTCTCATGAGTTTCGTGGCAGCCAGCTTCGACATTCCAGAAGATGCGGTGATTGGTTAGCAAGCCGTCGTCATCAAGTCGATCAACCGAAGGGAGATCCACCAGCAAGTGCTCGACTCCAGCATCCACGATCGCAGCCATCGCCTCGTTAGAGAAAAACGCATCGGGTGAATCCGTGCGAACGATCAATGCCTTGGCCGTGAAGCCCGCCCACTTTTCGATCTGCTGATTCAAATGATCGGCCGCGATGACGTGATCACTGGGACCAAACGCGGGCTCGTAGGTGTCCGCAATCGAATCCGCAGCAACCGGCGAAACCGAAACCGCGACTGCCGGGATGATGGATGGAATCGAAAGGTCGCTGACAAAGTGGTCACGGTTAACGATGTGCCCAATCGTTTCCGTATGCGTTCCATGGCAATGCGGGATTAGCGAAAGCTGATCGACATTGCATGAGCCACCGGCTTGAGTGCTGCCAGTGAAGCCGTCAGTCGTAACCACCGTTTTTACAGGAGCCGACACGTTCCACGGATTGGGCCGGGAATCAGAAAACTGAATCGGTCGTGCAAGAGACACGCCAGATCCCAGATCACATTCGTATCGTTCGCCCCGGTTCTCAAATTCGATTTTCATAAGCAGCCCCGAACCACTGTCTGTGCGGCTATCACTTCACCAACGCAAGGCTCGGCCAAGCAAACGGATGCAGTTACACCAGCCGGCCCTTGATCGATGTGCCTTCTTTGGACTGCTGAACTTCGTAACCAGCTTCAAGCAACTCGGCGCGAAGCGTGTCCGCTTTACCGTAGTCTTTTTCTTTCTTGGCCGCGTCGATCTCTTGGCACTTCCGTTGAGCATCTTCCATCGACATTGAACCATCGCCCGCTGCACCTTCATCAGCCGCGATCTCGACCGCTCCTTCGGTGCCTTCGTTAATCGGAGCAATCGACAATACGCTGTTCATCTTCCGCCAAACCGCCAGTGATTCCTGTGGATCCGGATGGTCCCCTTTGAGCCACGGATGCATCACACCCAGCGCACCTGCGATGTTTAGATCATCCGCCAACGCTTCGGTGAACTCTTTCAAAACCGGGTGAGTTAAATCGACTTCAGCCGCCTTACCGTCCGTTTTCGATTCGAGCATTTGCCGGAACTCGATCAATTTCGAAACGGTTCGAGCCGAGTCAGCCAGCCCTTTCTTCGTGAAGTTCATGTTGGTCCGGTAATGAGCCTTAATCAATTCAAATCGAACCACCGCCGGATGAACTTTACTGCCTGTCGCCGTCCCGTCGAACAAATCACGGGCCGTGAAGAAGTTCCCCTTCGACTTCGACATCTTCTCGCCTTCGACAAACAGAAAGCGAGCGTGAATCCAAAAGTTGGCGAACGAGTCTTTACCCGTTGCTCCGCATGACTGCGCAATTTCGCATTCGTGGTGCGGGAAAATCAAGTCCTCGCCGCCAGTGTGAATGTCGATCACGTCCCGACCAAGAAACTTGTTGGCCATCACGCTGCACTCGATGTGCCAGCCAGGGTAGCCGACACCCCATGGACTGTCCCACTTCATGATGTGAGTTTCATCGGGCTTCCACAGCATGAAGTCAGCCGGGTGCTTTTTTTGCGATTGATTGTCGTCCGAGACGCGACCGCCGGCTCCTTCTTGCAGCCGGTCCAACGAATTACCGCTTAACTTCCCATAATCAGGGAAGCTCTGAACGCTGTAGTAAACCACACCGTCGTCCGACACATAGGCGTGACCTCGATCAAGCAAACGCTCGATCATCTGGATCATGCCATCGATGTTGTCGGTCGCTTTGGGCACGCACTCCGGGTACTCGTACGCGATTTTGTAGCCCAGCTTGCGCCCGTCCTCCAAGAAGGCGTCGGTAAAGTAGTTGGCGATCTGGAACGGGTCGTTGGGATCTTCGATGGCTCCTTCAGGAACCTTGTAGCTTTTTTTACCTTCTTTCAACTTCTGCATGGCGACTTTCATTTTATCGTCACCATCTTCCGCATCATCAACCATGTGACCGACATCGGTGATGTTCATCACGTGATGGACTTCGTGACCTGTCAGTTCCAAAAAACGACGCAGCAAGTCGCCGAACAGGAACGAACGAAAGTTGCCAATATGAGCGAAGTCATAAACCGTGGGGCCGCAGCTGTACATTCGCACCTTGCCGGGTTCGCAGGGCGTGAACGTTTCAAGCTGATTGGTCAAAGAGTTGTAAAACTGGATGTTCATACGACGGCAAAATAGGGGAAGTGGCAGCGGCGGAGAGTGCGTAATGTACAGGGGACTTAGCGACCCCTTCAAGGTGAATCACCCCAAGGAATAAACGCGTTTTCCCAATATAAGCCGGTGAAGAATCATCCTGATCGCGTCTCCTGCCAGTATGGCCGCCTGATCGGAGCCTACGTCGTTTCGCTTGGCGATTGTACCGCCGCCAATCAAATGATCCTTCAGCGGAGGTGTGGCAGTAGACGGGTTTGGCTAACCACTTGGTCTCCAACCGCAACGGCCGGCGGCGTCAATCGGCGTCCCTTCCAAGTTCTGACTAGTGATCGACGTGGTCAGTATGCCTACTAACAGTCTAAGTCGGGTAAGAGTGTTTTCTTGCGGTGCTTATGAAACTGATGAAAGAAACCGAGACCGCACGTCGTCCCATTGGCAACTTCCAGCAATTGGCCTCGTTCGCTTTCGTTAATCTCCCCCCATTCAACAAACACAAGGTCAAGTTCGATGAAATCCAAACGAGGTTTTACGCTAGTTGAGCTACTGGTCGTCATAGCCATCATTGGCATTCTGATTGGTATGTTGTTACCGGCAGTGCAACAAGTTCGAGAGGCGGCTAGGCGAGTCGATTGCAGCAACAAGAGTCGTCAACTCGGACTGGCCGCGCTGAATTTCGAAAGCGCCAATCAAGACTTCCCGCCAGGTTGGCTGACAAATGATCAAAATGAGCCGATTGCTGATCCGGGCTGGGGCTTGACCGCTGCGTTGCTGCCATTCCTAGAGGCGGCGCCTCTTTTCCAACAGATCGATTTCGATCGTGCCGTGGGAGAACCGATTCATGAGAACGTCATTCAATCGGTATTGCCAACGCTGCTGTGCACTTCGGATCCAGCGGACCAAGTTCTGGACATCAGCGCCGAAGATACTCCACCCCCTACGGGTGATGGGAGTGGGAACTCAAACACTTCCAATGTCGAAACACTGGTTGCGCGCAGTAACTACTCGGGCGTCTTCGGAACTTTGCGAACAGAAAATGGGACCCGAGATCCGTTCAATGGTGACGGAATGTTCTTCGCTAACAGCGAAACTCAAATCCGAGACATCTTCGATGGGACCAGCAATACCATGATGTTCGGCGAACGTCGAAATGATTTTGGAACCATCACGTGGAGCGGTGTCATCTTGACCGTTCCCGAACCGATTGTTCGCATCGTCGGAACCAACGATCTTCAGCCAAACACCGACGAAAACAACTTGGAAACTTTCCGCAGCTACCACCCTGGCGGAATCAATGTGACGCTGGGTGACGGCTCAACTCAATTCATCAACGATGAAATTGACATTGAAGTTTACCGAGCCCTGGCAACGATCGCGGGCGGAGAAGTCGCGTCGCTGGAATAAAGCGTTGCCCATTACTCTCGTGGGGAAGCGGGCCTCGGCTGTTGGATTTGGTTCAATAGCCGAGGTCTTTTCTTAATTCGGACCCGTCATCTACTTCTGCAGCACCGTCTAATCCCAAGTATCGATACCATTGCCGAAAGAACGCTGACGACCAACAACACCAAGCAGAATGCTGGCCTTTGCGTGAATTGCTCAACCAATCCACCAAGGATAGCGCCAGACGCTGCAACCTACATCAATCGAAATCCGACGCGGTGGTCTACGAGATGATGAGACGCGTTCTTTGACAAATGAGCGTTCTAATGATCTGTCTCGTTCAAAACCCTACTGCCCCACATGCCCTGCAGTTTCTTCAATTTCAGATCACCCAAGACTTTGCACTGACACGCCAGCCGCAAATTGTTCGCCGAGGTTTTCGAACGCTTGTGGGGCGGGAAACCCAGTCGCCAATGTTCAATCTTCGTCATTGGAGAAACCTCACCCTCGACACTTACGGCACAAGTTCCGCACGTTCTCATTCCACGGCAATGGATCAGTGCTGCCACGCCGCTGTAAAGGGGCAGACTCTTTTCCATCAAAACACGCCGCAGATTGTCTCCTGACTCGCATTCCGCAACTTGGCCGTCAAACGTAATTGTGGGCATCTGATTAAACTCCGATAAAAGACTTCCCGCGGTGCTTCAATCGCTTTTCCGCGATCCCGTGTCCCGGTACCGCAGCATTCCGCCACCAACAACAGAGCCCGAGTCCTGTTAAATAACCCTCTAAATCGCAGTTAATAAACTAGGCAGACAGCGCAACAGATAAACAGCGACCTATCATGTTCAAAAACCGAATTTCCCAAGGCCAACCCGACCTCTTTTTTCTGATCGTAGAAAAGCCAGAGGGCTTTCGTCCCAAGAACTATTTTGACAAACCTCGGGCAGCACGAGTCGTTTCTAGAACGCCTGTCGCCAGTTATGACGAGGCCCATGACGACTTGCAGCGATGCAACCGGCTATCGCTTCGCCATTCGCTTGACACGTGGGCTTTGGTGCAAGTAAGCGATGCGTACTCCTTGTAGCCGCGTCCCTCAAGTAAGCTTTTAAAATCTTGCTCGTTCCAAGCATCCCTCGCCAACAAAGTTCGGCCTTGCCATGAACCCATCGAAGTTGATGGTCATTTCTGGAGCAACCATGATTGTTTTGGGGTTAATTCACGCATTGTTTTGGTTAGCCACCGGCGAAACTTGGGAGGGCCCTTTATCGATCCGCAAGCCCATCCTATTTGGTGTCTCGACAGGAGTCACCCTAATCTCCCTTGGCTGGATTTATTCGAAGCTCACGCCCACCAATTACGACCGTTGGTTAGGGCCGATTCTTTCCGCCTCGTTATTGATAGAAGTTGGCCTTATCACGATGCAATATTGGAGAGGTGAGGCGTCTCATTTCAACCACGCCTCCGCATTCGACTTAGTTCTGGATCGCTCAATCACTTTTCTAATCATCCTTGCTTCAGTGGCAATCTTCGACCTAGCAAGGCGAAGTTTTTCAGATCTGAACGCGACGACCAGCATGAAGTTTGCCATTCGAAGCGGCATGGTATTCTTATTGGTTTCATGCGGGCTTGGTTTCTTCATCCTGTTCTACGGAGAATATCTGGTTAGCCTAAACATGTCACCAACAACATTCGGCAAAGCTGGCGTGATGAAGTTCCCGCATGGCATCACCATCCACGCGATTCAATATTTGCCAATGTTGGTGTGGGCAATGTCGCGGCTTAAAATTCACGAACATCGCCAAATCCAAGCCGTGAAATACGCCGTTTCGTCAATGGCAGTATTTCTACTGTTTAGCATGTGGCAAACCTTTAATGGATTGGATCGATTTGACATCGGATGGGCTGGAGCCATCCAACTGCTGATCGCGTTCGCATTTGCGATTGCCGTCGTCCTTGAAATCTTCAATGGCATGCGGAATGTCCAAGTTCCTCGTTTAGATCAATAGCACCGAAACGACGACCGAATAACGAACGCCTTGCTGTTGCCATCTTCGTCGCCGCATTGGCTCTATGCTGCATGTCTTTGTCACGAGTCGGCACGCCTATCACTCAGAACAATCCAGCGACGTATCTCCTCGATCGCATCGCTACTTTGGCAGCCCAGTCCAATCCCAAATGTCGTACAACCAAGGATGAGTCCACGGGTTGTCCATCGATACGATGGCGGAAAGAGCGCTGACGACCAGCAGCACCAGACAGAATGCTTGGCCCTTGCGTGAACTGCTCAGCCAATCAACGACTGGTAACATGGACGCCAGCCACAGCGGAGCCAGCCACAGCACCCAGCGCAGGCAGCTGGAAACTCCACCGTAGTTTCGGTTGATCGTCGGCTGATTGATGTAGAAACCGATCACGACAACGGTCAAAGCAATCGCCATCCATCCGAGCCATTTCATCGTAAAGCGGCCCGCCATTTTCGCACCGAACGCTAACGACACCATCCCGGCCAACGCCAGCAGCCAAATCGGGGTCAGTGTAAAAATTCCATGATGCCCGAACAGGGAATGAAACAAGTAGGTCTCACGAGAAGCTTGCCCTTGGTCAACCTGCGACTTCCGCTTGTTGCTCGAAAGCCAATAACTTTTGGGGTAGTCGTACCAGTTGCCCCAGCGGTGAAACCGAAAAACACCCGCAGAGTCATTGGCCAGCGAGATCGCCATTTGATTGGCCGAGTCTTGATCCCGCACGACCCAACGTTTGATCGCTGGGTCCGTACCCGGCCACCGATCCGGCTCAAGCCGAGGCGAACGAATCTCTAGCGTGGTTGCCGCTTCAGCAAACTCGTTCGGTAACGCCTTCCAATCCAAACGATCTAGCGTTTCAGTCACTTGCTCAACATCGTCCGCCGCAAATATTTTGAAAACGGCCCCGTCGGAACGATGGGCATAAGCCGGACGCCAATCGCCGTGCGCCACGTAGTTTGTACCAACCATGCCGGCAACAACCAACAACGCAGCGGGGACGAAAGAGGTAAACGTTTTCCAGGGCGATCTGATCAGACAAAGCAACCCGGCACAGCAAGTGAAGGCAGCCGCCGGAAGCTCAAACGAAAACGCGAAGGTCGAAAACAAACCAGCACAAGCAAACGCCCACCAGCGATCATTGGCTAATCGCCAAATTTGAGAAAGAAAATACAACGCGATCATCACGCAGATCGCGGCGGGAACATGATTGTTCAAACTATTCGAGAATGTTCCCAAGAACGTTGCGAACCCGGCGCAAGCCAGCAAATAGTATCGAGCCCAATCGCGCACCGGCACGCTGTTGATGAATTTTGCAAAGAACCACAGGAAAACAGCCCAGGGAATTGCGTTGGTCAGGATCAGCAAGATCCTCGACACGGTCACCGGGTTCTGACCAATTGAAAGCCCCGTCAGCCATTTGACGATGCGATATTTGTAAGAAACAAGGGTCGGAAAAAGTGTTGGCTTGCTGGAATACGAATGCATTCGCCCATCCGTTCCGACATGTTGAACTTTATCAATCGTATCCCAATGGATGGGCTGATCACGACCAATGACATGATCGATCGCGTAAACCCCTTCGTCTCCCAGCGAGCGAACGGTACACCAGCGACTACGATCGTTCGCGCTGAAAAAAGTCGACTCGCCACGCGTGTCATAATTCCGAACCGTTACGATTCGGCCGACCAAAGTGACGGTCGAACAAATGATCAGCAACCAGAAAATAGCCCAGTGGCGCTGAGCACAAAAATTGGGAAGCTCGGCCGGACATGCCTCGGCGGAATTATGTTCAACCATTGCGTTCGCTTTCTGAACGATCTTCGCGGTTTCCACCGATGTGCTTAGCGATCGAATAAGGTTCGTTCTGAACTTGATTCCGCGAAGTAATCAATTCCGCTAGGAACCCAATACACAACACCTGCGCCCCCAGCAACAACGCACCCAACGAATACAACACGATTGGCCGCTGATGCAACGGAGCCCATTCCGGATAGAAAGCCATTCTCAGCACCCAGTAGATCGCCATCCAGAACATGCCAAGGAATCCCGCGGTAAACGCAAGCAACCCAAAGCCTCCCAGCAGGTGCTGCGGCCGTTGGCTAAAGCCGGTTAGAAAAGAAACCGTCAACAAATCAAGAAAACCTTTTGGTAGACGAGCCCAGCCGTACTTGGAAACCCCATGCTTTCTGGCACGATGATTGACCGCCATTTCCGTCACGTTAAACCCGCGCGATGCCGCCAGCACCGGGACAAAACGATGCATTTCGCCGTACAGCTTCACTTCGTCAAAGATTTCACGACGATAGATCTTGAAGCCACAGTTGTGATCATGCAATTTGACACCGGTCAACCATCCGATCAACCAGTTAAATATTTTTGAAGGCAGTGTTTTATCCAGCGGATCGTTGCGAACCTGTTTCCAGCCGCTGACCAAATCGTTTTCCTCGCCCAAGGCTGAGATCAGCTTCGGAATCTCCGCCGGGTCGTCTTGCAAGTCAGCATCCATCGTAACAACCAGTTCGCCACCGCTGTGTTCGGCACCGGCTCGTAATGCGGCCGCTTTGCCAAAGTTCTTGCGAAACCGAATGCACTGAACTCGCGAATCGTCAACCGCAAGATCACTCATTCGCTGCCACGATTGATCGGTCGACCCGTCATCGACAAAAATCATTTCAGCGTCATAACCATTGGCCTCAACGACCTCGCTGATCTCTCGATGCAACTCGCGCAGCGAATCTTCTTCGTTGCAAACGGGAACAATAATCGAAAGCTGCGGCATGATCGAACTCACGCTGGCTGAGCGGTAAATGAAAGCCTGTCGAAGTAAAATAGCTTGATGTGTACTTTACGTTAACCCACGGCCTGCCTTTTGGTTTCGACACGAGCAACTGCGGCGGAAAACAATTCAGAAACCAGCCAGACCATGCGTATTGCAACGACTGCAACTACTACCACGGCAGAATCGAACCGGGTGGAAAGGAGAGGAATCATCACCAGCTCCCGCACACCTAGCCCGCCGGGAAGCAAAGATACGAAACCGGCGGTTCCGGCAAGCGTTACACAAGTCAGGCACAGCCAGTAATCTTGCGGCAAGACCTTGATCTCAGGTAAACCTTTGAGCACCAACCAGAGACTCAATCCGCTCAGACACCAGCCGATCGAAAGTAACAGCCAGCCGGGTGCCATCGTTTTGGCGGTCAATCCGAGCATTACCTTGCCTGTCTTTTTTCCTTTTACGTGGCCCAGCCGATGAGCGAACCAGCGAATAACGGGCGGGGCGGTCAAGACGCCAGCAACGATCATCATGGAAACGGCAATGGCCTGAAGGACTCGGTTCTCAAACCGAAAGAACAAGAGCACGCTGGCGATGATGGAACCCGTGAACACCCAAGTTAGCGTCTCAATGAAAACGCTCACGATGGCCGGCCCGATCGTCACCCGGTCACTTCGAATACGATCCGTCCGCAAGACAACAACCATCGCCTTCCCCGGAACGTATTTTCCCAGCTGACTGATGAAGAATGCACCCATCGATTCTTTCAGCGTCGGCTGTTGGTTCATCGCGTGAAGCAGTCGATGCCAGAAAATCGCGGAAAGCGACATGCTCGCGATGAAGCAAAGTATCGCTGCCGCCCACCACAGGTAGTTAATTCGACTGAATTGAAATTGTCTCTCTTTGAGTTGACCAACCGCGTTCCAGACGGTGAACCCAATCGCGGCGATAACGACGATCGCGATCAAAATCCTAGCGATCGCTATCCAGTCTCTCGGCGGTTCAGAGGGAGAGGTTTTGGCTGAGCTGGAATTCAAAATATTGGCTTTGGGAAAACGGTTGGTGTGAGTGAAAAGTTAAAAGGGTACAGGGTACAGCTTTCGTTCGCTAACGATACGGCAGGATCGTTTTCGGTTTTCGGTTTTCGGTTTTCGGTTTTCGGTTTTCGGTGTGCGGTTTTCGGTGTGCGGTGTGCGGTGTGCGGCCCTGATTGCTCAGGCCAAACTCTGTACCCCTAAAGTGAACCCGAGTATTCAGCTCCCATGCTGAACAACCACTCGTTCGCAGGCCGCCCAATCCCCGCAAGCCGCCCAGATCTTGAGTCCTGAACCCCGCTTCACCGCCCAAACTGCCTGAAATATCTCTATTTACCCGTTATCCGGTTCGCCGTTATTATACCGGGCCTCGACAACTGGCAGTTTCGCCGTTGGAGCATTGGGAAAAATATAGCTGGAGCAATTCCATGAAGGAATGTTTGGTAATCGTGTTCATGTTGAGCCTGACCGGGATGGTCGTTGGCCAGCAGCAAGGATCGCAGTCGGTTTTCGAAAACAATCGTACCGATTCCACTCGCGTCACAAGTCCACCGCCATCGCTTTCGAGCTCACGAGCCCCTCAAACGGGCTCGGTTGAGCAAGTCATGCAGTTGGACATTGACGCCAATATGATTGACGCGATCAAGTCAGGACAAACACTTGAAGCGAGGATCGATTTGAAGGATGTCACCAATGGCATCGTGATGATGTTTGACGATCCAACGATGGTAAAACCTCGCGTTGACGAAGTCCCAAAGAACTTAAAGCCCAACTATATGTCTGGCAACGGCGTGTTACATTTCACGCTAGACGAAGTGGGCTTAGAGCGTTTAAAAACAGAGGGCCTGCAATACGAGTATCGTCCAGGCGAAATGGGAAAATACCAACAAGTCGCTCTAAAATTCGTTCCTTCTTCAGGTGCACGCACAGCAATTTCCGACAACTTGGCTGATCGCCAAACGGGAACCGATCGGCTCAACTCAGGGACAGACAATGTGTTTGGTGGTGACCGTCAACCTATCCGACGCACGAATCCGCTTACACGAGACGATTTTGACACGACGGCTCAAAACAATGATCAAGATCGCTCGTTGAATACGCTGCAAAGCGACAACGATCGATTCTTTGAGCAACAGCGATTGCTAGACCGTCAGCGAGAAATCGATCGCCAAGAAGAGCTTGCT
Organism: uncultured Pirellulaceae bacterium; assembly: GCA_937929805.1. GTDB lineage: Bacteria > Planctomycetota > Planctomycetia > Pirellulales > Pirellulaceae > Mariniblastus. The sequence goes on along the minus strand of CALFUT010000012.1, from coordinate 126,593 downwards.
CGACAACGTGAAGCTGACTACCAAGAACAGCTCGCGCGTCAACGCGAATTGAATTTGAAGCACCAGATCGACACGACGCGGACCTTTGGTATCGATCGCAAGCGTGACGACCAAGACCATAACTGGAGCGGACCACGACTGAATCGTGACACTGACGCAAACCAGAACATCCACAACTTTCAGCTAACCGATCAAGACATCGATGCCCTTGCAACATCGACGCATCAGATTCGAACTGCGCGTCAACGTCACGAGGCGGAACTAGAACTCATGCGACGCAAGGCACTTGCCGCTGAGCAACGGGCGTTAACTGCCGATGCTGACCGCGCGAGGGTGCTTAACCAACTTCGTAGTCGTACCTCCGTCGACCAGACATCGTTTGCACGCCGCCGACCACTCGACGACGGTCTTTACACATCTTACGGGCAGCGAACGCCGTTGCCCTCAGATCGAGATCTCAATCGATCGTCGATCTTGGACCCGCTGTTCGGTTCTGGAGTTGCCACCGCTTACCCGGATCGATACCTCGATCCCTACCGCAACCAAATTTCAACAACCGATGCCGCTCATCTTGAACTCAAGAAAGTGGCAGTTGAGAACGAGCGCTTGCGTTTTCGGTTGGCACAATCAGAAATAGACCGAACACGATTGGCCACTCAAGATCGACTGGCTGACCGACGAAATAATCCAGTCGACGAAACAATCTACCGGGACACGAACCAACAAACGCCACTGCGAATGAGCGACTACGGCGCGTCAATTCCAGGAAGTCAGCAGCAGAACAATCGACGTACGCCGGGCACTAACCCAACGGCTCCCATGACCTCAGTCACGGGGACGCTAATGACGGAAACCGCCGTGGATCACATTTTGCGATCTTATGACGGAGCACATCTCAATACTAATTTCCAACAGGTGGCGAACCGCGTCAAAGGTGAAGTCGCAGCAATCTCGGCCGCCAAGACTCGCGCTGACAAGTTCAACGGATTCCTGTTGTTTTTATTCATCACATTTTTCGCACTCAGCCTTTACCTTGGCTGGTTGGCACAATCGTTTTACGGACAGTACGGCGAACTGGCCGACGAATTGCGAGACACTTTTACCGCGACGACTTAATCATTAATGCTGGCATCCTTTCGCAAAAATTTTGATTCCCACAAAGATCAGTCTTTACGGGTTCTCAGAATCTCGACAGAATGCCACAACCAAAAAAACCTGACGACAGGTTGCTTCGGTGTGTAGCCATGGAATGGCTCACGGCAACCATTTTTCCTCACGACAGCAAGGAGTGCTGAAAGTGACTACCACTCGATTGATAGTTGGTTTCTTCGCGTGCCCGGTATTGGCACTTTTCATCGGATTCGCTTCCGCAGATGCGCAGACGCGTGTCAGCGTGATTGACATCGGACAGGTTTTCAAAAGCCATCCGACGTTCCCGGGACAACTGGAGACGCTAAAGTCAGAAGCGGAGCGATTCAAGCAAGCGTCTCTGCAACTGCGTCAGCAGATGATGAAGAAGGCGGAAGTGCTTCAGCAATACAAGCCCGGCAGTGCTGAATTCAAACAAGCCGAATCAGAACTGGCTAAAGAGTCGGCCGCGTTGGAAGTGGAACAACGCAACCAGATGCGTACCCTCATGGAGCGCGAAGCGAAGCTTCATTTCCAGGCGTATCAGCAAGTAGAAGCGGCGATCAGCAGTTATTGCGAGCCCCGCGAGATCCAGCTTGTGCTGCGGCACAACGACATCGAAATGCAAAAGGGCAATCCTTCCAGCATTATGCGAAAAGTGAATGGTTCGATCGTGTTCTATCAACCGAGCCGAGACATCACAACGGCTGTGATCGCTGAACTTCCCAAGGTCGTTCGATAGTTTCATTTGCTTGGTTGGTGCACGGCGAACGTGCCAGCCCAGATCCTACGGGACGCCGCCCAATCAATTCGCTCGGAAAGTCAGACCTTGGACACAGCAACTCGACAACAAGCAACCATCGCATCTACCGTTTCGGTAAGCGGGTTCGGTTTCTGGAGCGGGCAGGATGTAACACTTGAGTTCCATCCGGCAGAGCCAGACCGCGGCATCACCTTTGTCCGTGTTGACTTACCCGGCCGACCTACGATTTCAGCAGATGTCCGGCATCGGATTCAAGGCCCACGTCGCACCACGTTGGTAGACAACGGATGTGCCGTTGAGATGGTCGAACACGTGCTTGCCGCACTGGCAGGATTGCAAATCGACAACTGCGAAATTCACGTGAACCGTGCCGAGATGCCGGGGTGCGACGGATCCAGCTTAGCATTCACCAAAGTGTTGAATACGGCGGGAAAAGTCCCTCAAACGTCAACTCGCAACAAGATCACGGTAACGCATCCGATTCGCGTCGGCGATGACAAGACTTGGATTGAAGCCCGACCCAATTCAGATGGCCGATATCGACTCACTTTCGAATTGGATTACCCGAACGAGCCAGCGATCGGTGCTCAGACGTTTACTTACGAGCACTCGAATGACTCGTTCGTCACCGAAATTGCCCCGGCGCGAACATTCGTGCTGGCCGCAGAAGCCGAAGCGTTACAGGACAAAGGCTTGGGGCGACGTGTCACCAACCAAGATGTCTTAGTTTTCGACGAAGCAGGCCCCATGGAAAACTCATTACGTTTTCCCAACGAGTGTGCTCGCCACAAGGCATTGGACATGATCGGCGATTTTTCGCTTGCGGGCGTAGATCTCGTTGGCGATTTCGTTGCGAATCGATCTGGCCACCGATTGAATTCACAAATGGTCTTCGCATTGCTGTCGCAAGCTGGCAATCACTCAATCCACCGGCGTTCAGCTTGACCCAGACCGGACATTACAGGACTTGAAAAATTGTGGACATCATTCCCTTTGACAATCAGCGCGAACCCCGCCGTCCCTCAGGAGACGTAAAACCCATGTCTCAAAAAATCTCAAACCTTGCCGTGATCGATCGACAAGCGGAAATCGCTGAGGATGTAGAAATTGGCCCGTTTTGTGTGATTGGCCCAAAAGCGAAAATTGGTCGCGGCACTAAACTGTACAACAATGTGACGATCCTTGGCGACGTTACTATCGGCGAAGACAATGTGATCTCGCCCAACGCGGTCATCGGTGGTCACCCTCAAGACTTGAGCTATCGAGGCACTGAAACCAAAGTCATCATGGGCGATCGCAATGTGATCCGCGAATGCGTGACCATCAATCGAGCTTCTGAAAAAGAAGAAGGCGTGACTCTTGTTGGCAGCGATTGCTACTTCATGGGCAACGTGCACGTGGCTCATGACTGCGTCGTTGGTGATCGAGTCATTATCGGGCACGGCAGCATGCTGGGTGGACACGTTCATGTGGATCATCACGCGACGCTTTCCGGGTCGGTCGCGGTGACTCATTACGGTGCGGTCGGAAGTTACACCTTTGTCGGAGCGTCCAGCCGAGTGCTTCAGGACATCGCTCCCTACATGTTGGCCGATGGCAACCCGGCGCGACCGCGTTGCATTAACATCGTGGCGCTGAAACGAAACAATTTCGCCCCCAAAGTGATCAACGCACTCAATGAAGCCTACCGGCTGATGTACCGAGCCCGTGTTGGTCTGGATGCGGCCCGCGAACTACTGGCCTCGCGCGATGAACTGATTCCTGACATTCAGCATCTGTTCGAAAGCCTCGAATACTCTCAAGCCGGCCGCCACGGACGCGGTCGCGAACAGCGGAGAAAAGCAGCATGAACCGCGTACGAGTCGCCGTTATCGGGGCAGGGCACCTAGGAAAAATCCACACACGCCTGCTACGTTCGCAGCTCAACGACGTCCGATTGGTCGGAGTCGCGGATCCGAGCCCCGAGGCTCAACGCGCGGTACTCAACCAAGCCGAGATCCCGGTCGTCAGTGACTATCGAAAATTGATCCCCGAGATCGACGCCGCGGTCATCGCCACACCAACACGGTTTCATCATGCCGTTGCGATGGACTTGTTGGAAAACGGCATCCATACGCTGATCGAAAAACCATTGACGGATTCGGTCGCCGACGCCGAACAGTTGGTCGAAGTCGCCGATCTCAACAAGTGCGTTGTTCAAGTTGGACACGTCGAACGCTTCAACCCAGCGATTGCAACTGCGTTGCGAAAAGTCGGAACACCCAAATTCATTCAAGCGTCTCGCACAAGCACTTACACTTTCCGATCGACGGATGTCGGAGTCGTTCACGACTTAATGATTCACGACATTGATCTAGTCAATTCAATGTTTGCGGGAATCATGACGGAATCCCGAGCCGTTGGGATTTCCGTGTTCGGCCACCATGAAGATACCGCGCAGGCTCGACTCGAATTCAGCTGCGGCGGCGTTGCCAATATCACCGCATCACGTTGCAGCTTCAGCCCCGAACGAACCATTCAGATTTTTGGCACCGATGGCTTTGCGTCGGTCAATCTTGCGGACAGCACCCTGACCGCCATTCAAATTCCGTCGTGGCTACGACAACGCGAATTTGACGTCCTCAAGGCAACGCCAGAACAACAGGCGTGGATCAGAGAACAACTTTTTGACGCGGTACTCAAGAAGAAGCAGATCGCCGTCCCCACCACCAACGCCATTCTCAGTGAACAGCAGGACTGGATCGAAGCCATCCGAAATGGCTCAACACCCAAAGTTTCTGCCCAGCAGGGCGCCGAAGCCGTCGCCATCGCTGAATCGGTTCTGGATCAAATCAACACACATCGTTGGTCAGACACCGAACTTCGCATGACTGGACCATTGCCGACTCTCGAGCCGACCGGTGTTGTTGACGAACCACTGTTTGTCGATGAGTTGCCAACGATTAGTGCACCGCTCCCGAAAGCAGCTTGAGCTTGAACAACTCCAGCACCGTTCTTGCTCCGCAATCGCGACCGCAATCAGATTCATTTTCTCAGCAACCGATTGCTATCCTTGCGCCAAAGCGGCGACTGGAGTGTGCGACCTAAGATGCACCGCTGAGCCCGGCAACTGGATGTGCCGCGTCAACCTGCCGTTTACGCTGAGGCCCTACTGGTTGGCTTCGTAAGAGCATATGCAAGCATTCACACGTTCGTTCTCGTGTAGGATTGTATCAAAAGTACTAACTTTCCTTGATCAATACATGTTTTTTGGCAGGCTCGACACGCAACAACGATGACTGTGATATCGTGCTCCACTGGGCTCCTCTAGTGCATGTTCCACTCAACTATAGCGTCTGTGGCGTTGTAAAAACCGAGTTCAAAGCAGCGACAAACCACTAGACTTAAACGGATTGCGACCTAGCCTCGAACAGATCTCCCAAATATCATGAGCGGAAGGTGTCCGTCACGTGCCCTCCTTTTTGCAACCACTTCATTCAACCGCCGTCATTCCAGTTGCACCACTCTGTCTATTCAAAGGCATCCGTTCATGAAAACGCTAAACCGTATCCTTTTAAATCGTTGTTCACGACCCGCAACAGTTGCCGCTCTCTGTATTGCTTTGGTGTTCTCACTTCCGCTTGGTCATAACGTGCTACTCGCCACAGTTTGGCAGAACGGACTAAGTAGCGACATCGTGCTGCAGTTAGCAAGGCAGCGTCAGTTTTCCGGGGCGGGATCGGTCAATAACAGATTTGGTACGGGTGTCGCGATTGCACCCGGCTGGGTTTTGACCGTCGCTCACGTTGCTGGCATTTCAACCCGTAGCTCGTTCGAGCTTAACGGACAGATTTATACCGGGACACCGGTAATTCATCCCACGGCCGACGTGGCCCTTATTCGCTTGGATGCCGACGCACAATTACCACCGTCGACGGCCTTTATCCGCCCAAACTTCGATTTTGATCCCGTCGATAACCTTGTATGGAAATCAGGCAGTGGCCGCTTTGGCTCTCGCCGCGACTCGAACACGGGAGGCCTCGCCCTGGGAGACGGGCTACAAAGAGCCGGGACTAACGTCGTCAACGGACGCCGGTCACAACTTCAAGTAGATGTCGGGCCGACGGACGCTTTGACTTTCCTTCGCCCCGCAACTCCTTTCACCGTCACGACTGCCCCGGGAGATTCCGGTGGCCCCATGTTCATGCAGGTCAACAACCAATGGGTTGTATCCGGGGTCACCATCGGCGTGGTCGTCGGCGTTGGCTTCGTTGATACTGACGTTTCTGCGTATTACGATTGGATCGAAGACGTGACCGGATTGGATTTTGCCGACTCGTCGCCCGGCCCTTCAGAATTGTTTTTTGACACCGACTTCACAACACCCGGTCCACAGAGTGCGATTTTGGATGGCTTCACTCCGGTTTGGGATAACTTCCATCCGTTTTTTACTGGCGGGACCGAGGGTTTCAATTATACATGGGAAAACGATTTTGCTCCGATTGCTGTGTTTGGCACATCACAAACAGGCGCTAACGCGGTGCTGGTTCAATCAGACATAAATTATCAAGGCATCCGGTTTGATCCGATCCTTGAGGTGATCAATGTTGATGGATTTCATTTGATGGATGACGGTGGTTCGCTGCGTGCCACCGCCGGAGGTGCAGTCATCGAAGTCAACCAGAATGCGATTATTAGTGCATCGCTGGCGGGAGCCACCGGTGAAGGCATCGTGAAAACAGGCGATGCCGAATTAGTGCTTGATGGCAATAACACAGCCTTCGAAGCGAAACTCGTGATCGAGTCGGGCGTTGTATCCGTTGAATCTCAAACGGCTCTGGGAGGTGGGATCGTTTCTGACGAATCCAAAACAACCGTGCAATCAGGTGGGACGCTTCACCTGACCGGCGGTGGAATAAGTTTAAACGAACGCATTGAGATTAGTGGCCCCGGCGCAAACAATCAAGGATCGATTCGCGTTTCACGAGGTCAGCATGCGATTACCCAAGAACTGACCGTCGTTTCAGACGCAACCATTGCTGTCGCAGAAAACTCAACCTTGACCCTGTCGGGACAAATCGAAGAACACCTCGACATGGCAGGTGAAGGTGCAACCCTGACTCAAACGGGTGATGGAACCATCGTGTATTCGGGTCAAAGCAACCTAAATGAGCTTCATGTGGATCAAGGAATTGCCGCCGGTGCGGGAGAATTTCTCGGTTTGGTGAACGTCTCGGCGAGTGGCGAGTTGCGACCGGCTGACACTTCCGCCGGGCGTGCAATTGGTAGTTTTCAAGCGGGTCAATTATTGGTTGCTGAGGGAAGCAACATCAGGTTTGATATCTCGCCGATCCTGAACACTGGTGATGTCGTGGTTGTCGAAGAAAACGTCATCCTCGCAGGCGACCTGATTGTCGATTTTCTGGGGACGCCAAGCGTTGGCGATGAATTTATGCTTGTCAACAACCTCGGTAATCAAAACGTCGTAGGTGAGTTCGCAAACCTGAACGTCAGCAGCTCTTCCCCAATACCAGACGGAGTAAGGTTTTTGGTTAACTACGCCGGCGGCACGGGAAACGACGTCGTTCTTGTCACGGCACCAGCGAGCCAAGTCGGCGACTTCGATCTTGATGGTGACGTTGATGCAGATGATATCGATTTCTATTCAGGCAACCTTGGCCAAAGCGCGGTCGCTGATCTGGCCAAGCTTGACCTAGACGGTGACGGCATGGTGACCCTAGCCGACCATGATCAGCACATCACACAACTGGCACAAACATCCAACGGTGAGGTTGGAGCATTGATCGGCGACATCAATCTTGATGGCGACGTCGACGTGCTGGGTGACGCTTTCATTCTGGTTGCCAACTTGCGATCGAGCGGACCGAACCGGTATTCATCGGGCGATTTGAACGCCGATCAAGTCGTCGATGTTCTTGGGGATGCGTTTCGCTTGGTTCTGAATTTGGGGCTATCAAACGAGCCATGATTTGTTCAGCGACTGAATCGCTTCAATTCGCGCTTTACACTTTGAAACCTACTATTGCGTCCGACTTGGGACTGAAAGTTAAAAGTTAACGCATGGCGTCAGACGGCAATCAGCCACACGGGCCGAGCTGCCAACTCGGGGATTGAATTTAACACTCGTGAAACGACCAACTTCTGTTTCGCTTGACGATTCGGCAAGAAAACACGTAGGACTCGTGGCCTCAAATCGGTCACTTGTCTCATAGCGAGTGCTTAATGCACCAACTACTTACGATTTCCGGAACACTTCAAAAACTGATCGGTGTGGACGTCTTCCGCTTTGATCTGCTGCGTTTGAACCGGCAGCCACAGCGAAACGGCAGGTACGTAGGTGATGCACATCAACGCCGCCAGCATCGCAAAGAAAAACGGTAGCAGTGGCTTGGTCACACTGGCGATCGTCGTTTTACCCACGCCGCAGCCGATAAACAAACAGGTTCCCACCGGAGGTGTACACAAACCAATGCACAGATTCGCGATCAACATGATGCCGAAGTGAACTGGGTGCATTCCCAACGCCATCACGACCGGCAAAAAAATCGGTGTGAAAATCAGAACGGCGGGCGTCATGTCCATGAACGTACCCACCATGATCAACAGCAGGTTGATGACGATCAAAATCACGATTGGATTTTCGGACAAACCCAACAAAGTGGAACTGACCGTTTGAGGAATGTTGGCCATCGTCATGATCCAGCTCATCCCGGCGCTAGCTCCGATCAGCAGCATCACCACTGCCGTCGTGATCCCGGACTCCAGCAGGATCTCCGGCAACTCGGTCCATTTGATTTCGCGATAAAGAATCACCGACAACACAAACGAGTAGACCACGGCAATCGCCGCCGCCTCGGTCGCCGTGAAGGCTCCAATCAGAATGCCTCCGATCACAATTACAATCAACAACAGCGTTAGGATAGCACGTAGAAAACTCTTCAAGATCTGCCCAAACGTCGACCGTTCTTCTCGTGGATATCCTTTGCGATATGAAATCCAGCCGCACACCAGCATGATAAACAGCCCGGTCAGGATACCGGGCATCACTCCTGCAAGGAACAAAGCTCCAATGGATGCACCGGAACCAGCGGCCACCGAGTAAACGATCATGATGTTGCTGGGTGGGATCAACAGACCGGTTGTCGCCGCAGTCGTGGTCACCGCCACATTGAAATCACGGTCGTAACCTTTTCGATTCATCTCGGGAATCATGAAGCCACCCACCGACGATACCGCTGCGGCAGCTGATCCGGAGATCGAGCCGAACAACATGCAGGTCAGCGTGTTTACATAAGCCAGACCACCCGGAAGAAAACCGACCAGCGTGCCAGCAAAATCGATCAGCCGCCCTGCCATGCCGCCTCGACCCATCAAGTGCCCGGACAGGATGAAAAACGGGATCGCCAGCAAGGTAAAACTGTTCACGCCATTGGCCATGTTGGCCGCGACAACCACCGTTGGATCGCTGCCTTCTGCAATCACGGCCACGAAAGTCGCTAACGCAATCGCCACCGCAATCGGAACCTCGATCACCAGCATCAACGCAAAGACGACGACAAGAATCAGAGCAATCGCACCCATGATCAGATTCCCTCCTGATCGGTGGAAGTTTCACCATCAGCCGTCGCATCTTGCTCAATCGAAGTGCCACTGCGAATGGTGGCCCAAGTCTCCAGCGCACCCTCCAAAGTGTAAAGGATGACAAAGACTCCCGCGATCGGCAGCGCTAGATACACGTGGCCCATTTTCCAACCGAGCACGGGCGTCGTTTGCTCCATGGCAAGCGTATCTGATGCGACACGGGATCCGCCAACGACCAGCACCGCGATGGCAAAAAACAACACGACGGCGTGAACCACCATCGCCGACCATTGGCTCGCCTCTCGGTTCAACTTGCCCACAAAATAATCGACACCAAGATGGCTCTTCCGACCAAACGCCACTGCGCCACCAAGCAACGAGACCCAGATCAGCAAAAACTTCGCAAGTTCCTCCGTCCATTGAGCCTGTCCCGCCGGCAACCACGCCCAAATTCCTTCAACCGAGCCATCGGAAAACTTCGCCGAAAAATCGCCCGACCAACGAGTCATCACGCCCCAGACAACACTGGCGACCAAGGCAGCAACCGCCAGAATCAACGCAATTTCTAAAACGCGAGTCATCACTGACTTCACTACACTCAGCGTGCGTAACATCAGCGAACCTCCTGAATTTGCTTGGCTACCTCGCGAGTCGCTTCGTCCTCAATCGCGTCGAACATCGGAGCCACTTTGGCGGCAAAAGCTGCGGTGTCAACTTCGTAAATCGTGACATCCGCCTGCCGCGCTTCTTCCAGCGACTCCTGCGTTTTCTCTTGCCACAGTTTCCGCTGAAAAGTCGACGAGTCACTTGCCGCCTGCGACACCCAGTTTTGAATCTGCGGATCCAGCTTATCCCACACTTTGGTGCTCATCATCAGAATGTCGGGTACTCGCGTGTGACCGTCGAGCGAGAAATGTTTACAAACTTCGCTATGTTTGCTGGAGGTAAAACTGGGCGGATTGTTCTCCGCACCGTCGACGATGCCTTGCGACAGCGCCGAGTAAAGTTCGCCGAATGAGATCGGTGTCGGCGAGCCGCCCATCGCCTTGATCATTTCCACCGCTGTTTGCGAGTTCATGACGCGAATCTTCATCCCCTTCAGGTCGTCCGGCATCTTAATCGGTTTCTCTTTTGTGTAAAAGTTCCGGCTACCCGCGTCGTAGTAACAAAGCCCGCGAAGAAATTTGCTTTCGCCTGAGGCCAATAACTTCTTTCCAATCGCACCGTCCAGCACCTGCCAATAGTGATCCGCGTCACGGAACAAGTACGGCATGCTGTAGACTGACATGATGGGGATGAAGTTCTCGATCGCCGCCGCTGACGTCTTGGTCATCGCCAGCGAACCATTTTGAAGTTGCTCGATGCATTGCGTCTCATTGCCCAACACCGAACTGGGGTAGATGTCGATCGTCACGCGGCCGCCAGACAACTCTTCCAGTCGCTTCTTCATGTGCTCCATCGCCAGATGGACTGGATGCCCCGTATCTTGCGAGTGCCCCAGTTTCAAAACCGTCTGACCGAGCGTTCCCGCTCCTCGAGTTTTTAAAAAGTACGCAAAACCGACGGTCGACAGCAATGCGCCGACGACAAGCCCGACCAAGAACATGGAAACCGATTTGTTCATTTAAACGATCCGGGTAGATAAAACGTGTTCGAACGTGTTCGAAAAAGATAAAACGTATTCGAACGTGTTCGAAAAAGACGACTCACAGAGAACGCAACTCAGGCGAGCAGTCCGAGATTGTAATCGAACCATCGAGGGAATTGCAGTCGCTTACCTGAAAACCGCACGTTACCCCACGAGTCACTCAACGGCTCCCAGATTGAACCCTTTGCCCATGATAACGCTGCCAAAGAGATCAGGCGGTTCACCTTTCGTTTCGATCGAGACGCCTTGATCAACCGTTGGGGATCGAGCCTTCAATCGATCGCCTCGCAACTCTTTTATCGCCTGCTAATCAGCGTCTGTCGCCGCTTCGATGATTGAGCATTCTGCTCCGCGCCGCTTAGGCTGAGCCTCGCCCGCTATGCGACACGCCGCCCTAAACACAGCGCTCAAATTGGACAACTAGCGAAATGCATCTGTCACAAAATTTCTGGGCACCGGATTTTGGCTGCCCAAGAAACTCCATCCCAACCGGCATCAGCTAATTGCTTTTGCCCAGATTCGCGATGAACAGAAATGCATCACCCAGCACGTCGATTGCGAAGTCGGCGTTCAAATTTCCATTGGCATATCTGAACGGCCCATTACCGCCAAGATTACCGATCAACGTGAATCCATCGCCAAGCACATCTACGACTCCGTCAAGGTTCAGGTCACCGATGCAAGTCCCCGTCTGACCATTGGATGTCTGGACCAGATTTTCGATGTGGAACTGATGGTCGGCGAGCGTCACCAATTCGTCTCCGTCAAAGTCGAACTGTTCAAAAATGTCAATCGCGGGCAGACCAATAATTCCAAGGTAAAAATCAACATCGTTCGTGTCGACATCGCCATCGAAATCAAAGTCACCCAGTAGCGGGACGGATGGAACTTCGTAGTCGACGACCACTGGCAAGTGATCCACTAGGCCCGTCGAGGGATCGAAAAAGGTGTCATTAGACAGCAACCCCGCAGCCTGCAAGGCTGCGCTCGACATGGTCGCTGTTCTCAGCACAAACGCGTTGGTGTGTGTAATGACGGCGTCGGTGTAGAACTGAAAATCCAGTCGACTGTTGAAAAACGAACCCTGAAAAGTAGTCAACGAACCGCCGACAACACCATTCTGAGTCGGCATCGGATCGAGAAGAGCTGTTCCGTCCCAATCGGGCGGCGAATCGTTTCCAAAAACGTTCTCATTGATGATGTCCCCCGTGATCAAAGTCGGAACCGCATTGGTCGCATCGAAATCGTTCAAATCCCCCAACACAATGACTGGCTGCTCAAAAGGCAACGCCACCGAACTGGTAGGATCTCGCGTATCGCGAAGGTAGTCAACAATCCGATCACCTTCAAACTGCCGATTGAACCGATCTGAGGATCTGCTTCCCGCATCTAAGTGAAGATTGATCAAATGCAAATCTCGGTCATATTGATCGTCCGGAAGGTCAATGGATGCGATCGTAGGACTGCGAGGAACTCCCGGCACTGAGAACACCGGGTCCACAATCGGGTAGCGACTGGCGATAATCTGAGATGATCGTTGAAACGCAAACCAGCTTTGTCCATTTCCCAACGGTACCGCCGCGTTGAGCGCATTGCGCACATCCAGCGAATTGCGATCTGCCATTTCCTGAAACGCCCACACGTCCGCATCGACTGCTTGAAACACCCTTTCTAGCGATGGAACAGCTCGAAATTCACCCGCGGAAAAGTCGAACTCGAACAACGAATCAGAAAAGTCATCGATAAATCCACCCAAGTTGTAAGTGGCCACTCGCACCGCATCGTCTGAAGGGCGGTTCAGAAACTCCGCCTGCCCCATCAAACTGGAACCTGAAAAAACGGTGACGAGTAATGCTCCAATCATCGTCTGGAACAGTGGAGTCGATGGCATGACAGCTCCTTGCGGGATGAATGGTTCAGTGGCGGGAACCAGAAACGAGCCAAACGATTTGGGGGCTTCGAATTATACACCGACAGCCCCGGATAGCCAGCAAACATTAACTTGAGCCCCGATTCTTAGACGCACATTCTCCTGATAAACTGACTTGCCTCAGACCATTCGTAATCCCCCGTACACAAGTCGATCGTCTCGTTGAACCTATGCTCAAAATCCAAGTCGTCCCAGTCACTGAATACCAACAAAACTGTTCGATCGTTTACGACGATCAGTCACTCGAAGCGATCGTGCTCGACCCCGGCGGGGAAGCCAGCAAGATCGCAACGGAAGTCGAACGACTGGGCGTGAAAGTGGAAGCGATCTGGCTGACCCACGGGCACTTGGATCACGCAGGCGGATCCGAGGCGCTAAAGAAGTTGCTTGATGTGCAGATCATCGGCCCCCATGAAGCGGACAAGATGCTGCTTGACCATATCGAAACGGTTGCCGCCGGTTATGGAATGACCGGCATGCAAAACGCTCAACCCGATCGATGGCTGAGTGAAGGCGAAACGGTATCCGTGGGTCCGCACCAGTTTGACGTGCTTCATACGCCGGGGCACGCTCCTGGCCACGTTATTTTTGTGAACAAGGTCGAAAAGCTGATCCTGATGGGAGACGTGCTATTTCAGGGCTCGATTGGAAGAACTGACTTGCCCGGTGGAAACCATCAACAACTAATGGATAGCATCGCGAACAAAATTCTTCCGTTGGGTGACGAAATGAAATTCGTTTGTGGCCACAGTCCGCCATCCACCATCGGGCACGAAAAAGCGACGAATCCATTCATCGCATCGATGCGTTAAAAATCAACGCTCTGATCGACGCCGCCACAGCAAAGCAGTCACAAGTAGCCCTAGGGCACCCTGTGGTTCAGGAACCGCTGCCGGAGCAAACGTTCCCGAAAAATCGTCGATGACGAATCGAGTCCCTGATGCCGTCGCATCAAGCAAGGCGTACGATGCGACGCCATCAAACGAGACGGAAATAAAGTTCTCGGGAAACCCGCTGAATCCTGACGCATTGCCAATTGTCAGTAATTCCCCCGGTTGAAACGCTGACGCCAAACGCTCGCCCAGTTGATCAAAAACTTCCACTTGCAAACCTTGACCGGGGTCATCTATGAAGCCACCGATTACAAACCCCATTCGAATCGAGCCCGTCGCGCCGCCAAGGAAATCAACTCGAATATCCGGGTCGCTTAGTGACGAGGTCTCAAGCACCGAACCCGTGGCATAGACCTGATCGTCTGGATTTGGGCCGCTTGTGTTAAAACCTCCATCGGCAGCGGTCGAGAATCGAACATCTGTCCTTCCATCCGCGTTCACATCGATTCCAAACAATGCTGCGCCATCCACAAGCGACTCGAAGTCAATCGTTTGTGCTGAAGCACTATGGGTCGTCAGCAAAACAAGCGTGGCCGCGACCGACGGCATGAACCGCTTGAGAAAATCACCGGAGAAAATGTGCACGTTGTACCTCTGGAAGAATCGAACAAATTGCCAACCAAAGGTTAGTCGCAGCAGGCATGACGATCTTGCAGATAAAATGCAAAACGCAGGTTATTCTGGCAAAAAGCCCAAAAGCCGCTAAGCAAGATCGCGATCTTCGAACATCACCAGAGCAGCCAATAGCGTGACCGTTCCGTAAAGCGCGGTGTAGATGATCGACCACGTGAGATAAGAAACCGGCACATCGGCGTTGGAACTGATTGCCGCTTGGACGTCAAAGTGGTCCAAAACCGGGAACACAATTGCGACCAACTGCCCGAACACTTGCACCGGCTCGAACGCCGCCAGTGAAGACTGCACGATCAATGGAGTCAAATGCCCCAAGACATAAATCGAGAAACAGATCAAAAAGTTGGCAAGGATTCCCAATCGAGTCGAAATCGCAACGCTGATCGCCACGAAAATCAACACCTCAAGAAAACAGAGGAACAGACCCGGGATCACGTGGACTGCCTCGGTAAAGCACACGTTCCACTCAGCAAGTCCTTTTGACGCTTCTCGAAAATCATAAATCGGCTTGTACGCAACGAACCCGACGAACCAGATCCCCAGCACAATGAACAACAGCCCGATCGCCAGCGAAATGCCGCTGAATTTCCCGAGGATAAACTGCCGTCGACCAACCGGTTTTGACAACACCGTCAGTGCCGTACGTCCATCAATTTCCTCGGCCACCGATTTACTGGCCGCCCAGATCGCTAGAAAGATTGCGAGCACTCGGATCAGGGTCAAACCCGAATCCTTGTACATTTTGATGTCTTCGCCAAACGTGTTGTACGGCACGTAAATCGACAAAACCACGAACGCCATCCCGGCAGCCAGCACCAACAGGTACAGCGGCTGACAGATTTCTGTTTTGAAAGTGGCTTGTGCAATCGCGGCTGACTTCGGAAACAGGCTCATCAACGAAAGGTAACCGAAATAGATCGCCACCACGGACAACGCAATCCACAGGACGATGGATGCCTCCGCGTAAATTGGAGCCAGCGTGTAGCTAAGCGTCACCTGCGCGGGCTCGCTGCCAAGATTGTTCAGATAAATCTTATCGATTGTTTCGTTTGGGATCGGGCCGCGACCATCGGCTCGCTGGCGAAATTTTGCTGGCTCGGTTGATTCAGAAATTTCGTA
This sequence comes from uncultured Pirellulaceae bacterium, assembly GCA_937929805.1. Taxonomy (GTDB): domain Bacteria; phylum Planctomycetota; class Planctomycetia; order Pirellulales; family Pirellulaceae; genus Mariniblastus. The sequence goes on along the minus strand of CALFUT010000012.1, from coordinate 110,898 downwards.
AACCTGATTGAGCGGTAACTCAGCCGTGATCGGTTGCGATGCTAACTCAATGCGTTGCGACGAAGCCACTGAAAACCATTGTAACTCGTTCCCATCAAACGAGACCTCGAACGGATCGCCCGAGTGGTTTTTGGGAGACGGTTTAACCTGAAACTGTTTCTCAAATGTTCCGGTAAATGGCAATCGAGCAAGTGAATTCACGAACTCCAACGGTTCATCAACGAATTTGATGATTCCAAAACCATCCACGGCGGCCAAACCGAATCCGGCAACCGCAAAGACTGCCATCGCGATACAAATCCTGTTCAACCAAGCCAGAAAGCCATCAAACACCAGCCCGTTTAGCTCGCCAATCATCTTGCGCGAGACAAGTTTCCAGATCCCGAAACCAAGCAGCAGCGTGGCCCCCAACACCAGCAGCGTCCCGACGAAAAATGACTCGTCCATCGCCGACCAACCGTATCGCCAGCCGAACCACGCCACAAAAAGCCCTGTGTAAATTAGACCAGTCGCAACACCAAAAATCGCAAACAGCGAGGGCTTTTCTGCAACGCTATTGAAGAACCCAATTTTCTGTCCGACGTAGAGCTTCGCAATGCCGATCAGCACCGACGCAAACCCCAACGCGATCCCTAGCGATATCAGCCAGACAGGAGTCAACCAGTTGGTGATATTTTCTGATTGAGCGAACAACAAAGCGTCGAATGGCATGGTCATTAAGAGGAGAAAAGTGAGGTTTCTCGGACGGCCGCCTCAAACAGTTTGGCCAACCTGAATATTTACGTTCATTATGACCGGAATGTTCGATGGCTAAAAGAGCCGGATGAATCTCGCGGAACCCGCTCGAGTGAGAACTATCGCGCGTTATGACCGTACTCAATGCCGAATCTCGAACCCTGAGAAATCACCCGTCGCGGGTTTGCGTTGAATTTCACGCTTCGTCACTCGCCCATGGGTCTCCGCACCCACCGCGTCCAAGTAGGATTCCAGCTGGCTGGAGGTGCCTTCGACAACCATCTGAACGGTACCATCAGGCAGATTCTTCACCCATCCGGTCACCTCAAATCGCCGAGCGACTTCGTTTGAGGTGTAGCGAAAGCCCACTCCTTGGACTCGCCCGGAAAAAATGACATCAAATTGAGTCTGGCTCATTTTTGGCTCCCGCAACGTCAAGCGGACTGGTCGCTGCACAACCGTGACCTAGTCAAACCGTCAGTGGAAGTTCTGATCGGTAAAAGTGACTGGCTGCACCGAGTAAATCTTGCTCGCTCGCATCTTCACCACCGATAACGGTCAACAGTCTCAATCTGCGGATGACTCCTTTTTCAAGAAAGTCAGACCGCAGCTGCCAATGAATCTCCGTTTGCTGTTCAACCGTATTCATCTCGACGCCACGCAAGTCAGGCGGGTAAACGGTTTGCAACAGCGAACTACCTCCCGGAAAAGCGATCGCACATGCGACTCGACCATCCCCTTCGCCCGCCGCAAAACAAGCGTCCTCCCAATCGCATTCATTCCACTGTGGATCAGCCGCATCGTCAGGCCCTTGGTGTGATTGGAACCATCGGGTTGACGCGTTTGAAAACGTGGACGGGACCGACGGCTGCGGAGCACTGTCCAGCAGATCGGTTTGCAATGAGTACATCATTTCAACACTGGCAATCTGATCGGATAACTCGACCGCGTCCGTCACCAATCGCCAATAAATCTCTCGCGAGATCGAATCTTTGCTGTCGGCTGCATAGCGAGAAATCAAATCGCCGCCACGGCAATACGTCTCGACCGATTCCGTGGCATCTCCGTTCGGCTGATCGGCCGAATTCCGAACTTGAAACAATGCGGCGTCAAAACCGCTTGGCCCCGCAGCCAAAGTCTTTCCAGCATCTGAATCAGGTGTCACTTTTGAAAACGAAGCCACCCCACCCAACTCCGGGGTCGAGGCATCCACGCGCAAGTGAAAGTTGGGCCAGTCGAGCACCGCTACCCCGTCTTTCAAGTTCCATTTTTGCTGCCGCTTCATTAAGCCACCCAACATTGTTTTAACGGTATTGCCTGAACGATCTTCCACGCACGGTTTTTTCCACACGGCGACATCGCATCGACCAGCGAGTCATCCGCGGCGCCGCCCATTTGGCCGCCCGTGGAGTCATACATCCTCATATCGTACAATCGAGGCCTTGATCCGACAGCCCGGACAGGCCTTGTAATTCAAACCACGGATTCCCGATCGTGCCAACTGACGAACCAACCGCCGAAGAACTAAGCCAATTTCTTGAAATCGCCCAGCAGGCGGCGAGGGCGGGCGGCGAGTGTCTGATGAAGTGGCTCGGACAAGCCGAGGTCTCGCAAAAAGGTCCACGAGATTTTGTGACCGAAGCCGACATCGAAGCCCAAGAAATCATCCGCAAGATTCTGCTGGACCGTTTCCCCGACCATCAATTCGTGGGCGAGGAATCTTCAGCAGCACGAAATGTATCGGCCGACAGCAACGACTACTGCTGGATCGTCGACCCGCTTGATGGAACCACCAACTTCATTCACCAGCTTCGCTCGTTTGCCGTTTCGATCGCCCTGTATCGTTCCGGAAAGTTACTTGTGGGAACGGTGTTCGATCCCTTGCTGGACGAGTGCTATAGCGCGGCGGCGGGGCAGGGTGCAACGCTTAATGGAAAACCAATTCAATCCAGCGACTGTACCGCAGTCAGAGATGCCTTGCTGGTTTTCAGCTTACCCGCAGGAGTCAAATCGGATGACCCACAGGTTCTTCGCTTCATCCGAGTCGTCGAACAGGCCGCCAGCTTGCGAAGGTTGGGTTCGGCAGCGCTGAACTTGTGCTACGTGGCTTGCGGTCGCACCGACGGTTACTGGGCCAACTGTTTGAAGTCATGGGACGTGGCAGCAGGCTGGCTGATCTTGGAAGAAGCCGGCGGTGTGATCACCGACTACCACGGCCAGAAGCCCGATTTGAACAACCCCTGCTTCTGCATCGCAGCCACCGAAGAATTGATTCAAGAGTTACGTCCGCTGCTAAACGTCGATTAAAGGCCATGCATCGCCAAATCTCTGCAAGAAACTCTACACCGACGGCAACTCTTTGACACAAACTTTGCCAATTGGATATGTCGAACAAATGTTTTCTAACTCCCCGATCTTGCGAAGTTAACCGCAAAGTCCCATCACGATGAACCAGCAAAAAACACGAAGCGTCCTTCTTGGCTTCATCATTTGCGTCGTACAATTCGCTGGCACGGGCCGGGCAGACGAACTGATCAAGTTAACCAACTGCACGTTGGTCAAAACCGATTGGGCGGACGGCGATAGTTTCCGCGTCAAAGACGAAGACGGAAAAGAGTACACCTTCCGTTTGTATTGCGTCGACTGTCTTGAGTCACACGTGAACGACACCACCGACGCACGACGACTAAGAGCCCAACGAAGATATTTTGGAATTGCTCGGCACGGCGGCAGTGCCGCGACATCCATTGCCGCCGCAAAAGACGTTGGGAAAAAGGCCAAAACCGTGGTCGAGAGGGAATTGCAAAAACCGTTCACCGTCCACACTTCGTTCGCCGACGGCCGAGGCGACGCAAATTACAAAAGGTATTACGCCTTCATCACGACCAACGCCGGCAAAGACTTGGGCGAGCAACTGGTTCGGCTCGGGCTAGCGCGGGCCTTCGGTGTCTACCGAAAAACGCCTAGCGGACGACCTCACGACGAACAACGCAGTTGGCTCAGGGATATCGAACTGCAAGCCGCTGCAAGAAATGCAGGCGTCTGGGCACTGACCGACTGGGATTCACTCCCGGTCGAAAGGCAAAAAGAACGGGAAGAAGCCGCCGAGCTCGCGTTGGCCGTTCAAGGACAACCCTTGGACGCCGAGAACAAGATCAACCTAAACCTTGCGGCTCGAGACGACCTGATGCGACTACCGGGCATTGGTGAGGTCATGGCCAATCGAATCATCGAGCGTCGCCCGTACAAATCGATCGAGGCACTGCTGGACGTCAGCGGAATCGGAGACAAGAGCCTTGCCCAAATCCGGCCCTACGTAAAGCTTTCTGATTAAATCGGTGCAACGAATCGTTATTCACATCACCTTCAGCTCTTGCAGCCGGAAGAAACACTTCATGCAAGCGACCGTATCCTCGGCCGCATCGTGAGCGTTCCCAAAACCCGCCCCGAACAGTTTGCGGTGCAGTTCCGTCAATGTTGGCCACTTGTAACCTCGGCGGCGTGATGGAATTCGGCAATAGCGGGTACTCTCCTGCATCGTGCATCGAGTCGTTTTCCCGTGAATCGGATTTGGGATCCCGGCGCGAGCACATGCTGCCCCAATGATGTTAATGTCAAACGACATATTATGAGCCACCACCGTCGTCGCGTTGTTCACCGTATCTACAAATCGGCTTAGCACCGGTTGGAGCGGAACGCCGTTCGCTTCCGCAAACTCGTTTGAAATACCATGGACAGCGATCGCTCCCTGAGCAATTCGAAAACCGTCGGGCTTGAACAAATAGACCTCGGGTTCGGACACCGTATCTAACGACTCACCCACCACCCAAGCGATCTGAACGAGATGTGGCCAGTTGCCGACATCGGATTCAGGAGCGTTGAAGTTCCGAGGAAGATCCGACGTTTCGGTGTCAAAAAAAACGTACATGTCACGAACGGCCGCTTGCTTTAGGGTTAGTTCTGTCGTCGCGAAAAGAGCAACCTACGCGATCGTTTACGTCGTTCACTGATTCAGTTTCCGCATCGAGAGCATCGCCAACGGGGCAAAAACCATCACCGGCAACCAAGCGGCCAGCGACGCAGGCTGAATCACTCGATAGCTGCCGAAACTGTGGCTGGCCATCACCGCCAAATGAAACACGCCCACAACCAACAGGCACAAACCTGCGGACAAGAACACGTTGCGATTCGTTTGAGACAGCACGATCGGCAAGCCCAGCAACACGAGCGTCAGGTCGAGCAGCGGCTTAATCAGTCGAGCGTGCAACGCCAATCGATCGCTCCGCCCAAACGACGATTGCGGTGCGCGGACATCCGACATCAACTCGGGGATGGTTCGAAAATCGTCCAGCTTGCTTCCGTAGGCGAGTTTCTCAGCATCAAAGTCGCAGGCAACAAAGCACTGCCCCTCGCGCAACCAATCTTGATCGGCAGACGTCCACACGCCAAATGATTTGCCATCAGTGACGGATGCCATCGAGTCAACTTCATCTGGCTGCACAACGCCGCTTAGCAACAGACCCGCTGGGGCGAACGTGGTTGCGGGTTCAATCGTTGCGAACTGGGCCCTCAACCGAGTCACCGCGTTTGGTAACTCGAACGGAAGTTGCACATCCGGCTGGTCGATTAATCTTTTTGATACCACGACATGGTTGCCTCGAAGCCGTACGCCAGATCGCCAATCATCATTGACGGTGATGGGCATCTCTTTTTCTCCGGCCCAATCTTGAGGCGTTCGCACCAGTCGATCTCGATATTGGGGTAGCAACCATTCGCGGTTCACTGCCGCGACCGCAACGATGATTAACGAAAACAAAAGCACAGGCCGAAGGATCCGACGCAACGGCAAACCTGATGCTTGGATCGCGGTCACCTCCCGTCTACGCTGCATCAGCGTGACCGCAAAGATCGCGGCAAAGAGCGCCATCATGGCGGCGGTCTTGTCAAAGATATCAACCAGTCGAGGCACGTAAAACTTCTGCATTAACTTCGGCCAACCGCCCTCATTGGACGCCAATGCTGCCAGCTCGTCCAAGTTACTGAACAGGTGGATCACGACGAATAGCCCGCTGAAACTGAGAAAGCAAACAACGAAGATCTTGATGAATAGCGTCAGTAAATATCGATCAAGAATGGTCATGCGAAGCATCGAAACGATGGCTGAGAAAGTCGTCAAATAATAAACCTCGTTTATAACTCGAACCAAGAATCGGTCCGATATCAATCAGCCATCAAACATCGATTGACTTATGAGATCGGGCGTTATTGCCGCGATTCTGACTCAAAGAAGTCGAAATCTGATAGCACCGTTTACCCCGTTGGGGCAAATTTGCGTTGCTATGGTCACTCGGATCGATCCCCATCCCTTGTTGCAACTCGCCTGAAGCTGTGAAGCAACTGATTGAACGCCCCCAAGAACGAGTAGCGATGACCGCTACCGACAACGGCGGATGGGCAGGGACGTTCGGTTTGACCGCTACATTGCCTTAACGCTTCTCCCGTTTCCAAATCGTAACCACGAGCCTCCGTTTGCCCGTTGAGCACAATCCCAACCAAATTGACACACCGCAGTTTTGTACTTTCTCCACGCCATCAAACGGAAGCACGCAACAGGGGTGGTTTTTCGCACTTCGTTCGAAGAAATCTGGTAACCTTATGCGGTTCAAAAAGCGCGGTTCAAAAAGTCAAGCATTCGCAGAAATTGCTGACCGATTCGAGCACACGAACCCTGAAGTGGTTCCGAGCCCAATCCTCAAGCAAGTCAGCAGGATTTTTGTTTCGCGAGTGACCACTTTGGAAAAGCTTCGTTCATCCTACAACCAATCATTGTGATGTCGATCAACCAACTTTTGCCGACAGCCCGTCACGTCTTGCGACTACTGTTTCCCCGAAGCTGCCCAAGCTGCCACGCAGAGTTTCAGCCCGGTCACGCCGCAGCATGCTTCGACAACGTATGGGAAGACGACGGCTGGTGCCGAACCTGTCGCCTTCAGATTGACGCTCAAAATTCCGACCGCTGTCAGTCTTGTGCGGCGGTGCTGGCTCAGCCAAGCCCATATTCACGCGGCTGTGCATCGTGCTTCCGACAAGACCTCCCATTCAATCTGGCATTGTCGGTTCACAATTATCAGGGTTTGTTGCAGCAACTGGTGATTCAAGCAAAGAACGCTGGCGATGAAACGCTAATGTCTCAGCTTGGCCGGCTTCTTGGCCAAGAAATAAAAAAACATCATCAAACCGCCGATATCGACCTAATGGTCCCGATTCCAACACACTGGAAACGGCAGTTTTTCAGCAAGGGATTTCACGGTCCCTCTCTGATCGCGCAAAATATTGAAAAAATGACTGGGATACCCCAATCACAACGTATCCTTCGAGCGGTAAAACCGACGTTGAAACAAGGGACTTTGTCTAGGACCGCAAGGCTGCAGAACGTTCGCAACGCCTTTGTTTGCAGGCATCCGAACAAGGTCGCTGGCCGCTCGGTGATGCTGATTGACGACGTGATGACCTCCGGAGCGACCTTGATCGAGGCAACCCGGATGCTCAAGCAAGCCGGCGCGAAGCAAGTAGTCGTCGCGGTGATTGCCAGAGCCACTTCGGCTGACTGACACTAAGACAATCTTGTGTCCAAACGAACATCTATCGGCTTGACCGGTTTTGCATAACTACAAGTGTGTTAAAAATCTTCTCTGATGAACAACGCTGAACCTCAACACGAATCAACCAAACCTGACGTGCCAAACCATGGCGATGAAGCAGCGTCTGATTCGAAGCGTGGCTTTCGAGCATGGTTCAGCGAATCTTTCCGGCCCTTCCGAAGTGCGGTCTTGCGAGGCTTTGCCGTTCTGCTGCCGCCCCTGTTGACCATTCTGTTGTTCGCATGGGCTTGGAACACGATCGAGCAATCGATCATCCGGCCTGCCGAATCATTGACGGCCCGTTACATCGTTTGGCGAATTTCCGACATCCGCGACAACGCCGAAGTTCAAAAAGCACTTGCTGATCCGGATAGTGGCTACGCGAGCAAAATGATCGATGGAGCTGCCGTCGTTCTAACCGACCGAAAAAAACCTCTGGTTCAAGTCGGAAGACAGTGGGTCCCCGCTGAAGTCGTCGCCACGGTCGATGAGAACCCCGGAGAAACTTCTCCGATCGACGCGCGGCAGTATTATCTTCGCTTCGCGGAACTGACGTACTTGGAACGTCGCATCGTCATGCCGATCGTGCTAATCCTGTTTCTCGGGACGATGTACTTGTTCGGAAAACTTCTGGCTGCGGGCGTCGGCCGCATGTTTTGGCGTTTCTTCGAATCGGTGATCGACCGATTGCCGATCATCCGCAACGTTTATTCATCGGTGAAACAAGTCACTGATTTTGCACTCAGCGACAATTCGATGGGGGAAACCAACGCGCCGCAGTTCAACCGAGTCGTCGCGTTGGAATATCCCCGCAAGGGCATCTGGTCCATCGGCTTTGTCACCGGCGAGAGCCTGATTGGTCTTCACGCCGCAGCGGGCGAACCGATGTTAAGCGTCCTGATGCCAACCAGCCCGATGCCTGCAACAGGCTTCACGATCTCGATCCCGAAAAGTCAAACTGTCGAGCTTGACTTGACGATCGACCAGGCCATTCAATTCTGCGTCAGTTGCGGCGTCGTTGTTCCGGACCACCAGAATCCAAAGCTTGTGCTGGAATCGCAGGCGGTGAATGGGGCCAAGGGCTTTACCACGCCAACGATTCCACCGATCACGGATTACAAAGACGCGTCATCGGGCGTATAAATGAGGGCTGGGAAAGTGTGAGCTTTCCCGCGAACCTGCCCGAAAATGTCTTCCGCCAAGCCCTTCAGTTCAGCCCTTCAGTTCAGCGAAACTGCCCGGCTGAAGTCTATGGCGATGATCAGTCCTCGGCTAGGTTCCACGTGACGATCGTTCACTCCCAAGATACGCCACCACTGATGCCAAACTCAGCCGCCGTTTCAACATCCGCCATCCGCCTTGGCACCCGCGCCAGCAAACTGGCCCTGTGGCAAAGCAACTGGGTCAAGTCGCAACTGGAAACGCTGGGACACTCGGTCGAACTGATCCAGATCAAGACCGAAGGCGACGTAACGGCCGGGCCGCTTGCTCAAATTGGCGGCCAAGGCTTGTTCACCAAACAGCTTCAAGTCGCCTTGCTTGAAGAGAAAATTGACCTTGCCGTCCACAGCTTGAAAGATCTTCCAACCGAAGATCACCCGGACCTAACCGTTGCCGCAGTGCCGCCGCGTGAGGATACCGCAGACGCTTTCGTCAGCAATCGGTTTGCTGCCTTGGATGAACTGCCCGACAAAGCCGTCATTGGAACCGGCAGCGTTCGTCGCGCCGCTCAACTGAAATACCTTCGTCCCGATTTGGAAATCCGTGACATTCGCGGCAACGTTGACACCCGTTTGAAAAAGCTTGACAACGCCGAGTTCGATGCCATCATCCTAGCCGCTGCCGGATTGAAACGGCTTGGACTTGAACGCCGAATTGCTCACAGATTTGAGCCCGAACAGCTGCTGCCAGCAGTCGGGCAAGGAGCGCTCGGACTGGAAACTCGCAAATTCGACATCGCCACTGTTTCAATCGTCCGTCGATTGAGCGACACCGACAGCTACCATCGAGCATTCGCAGAACGCTCGATGCTAAAGGCATTGTTTGCAGGCTGTTTGGCACCCGTCGGCGCATCGACGACCGTCGCGCAAGTCGGCGGAACGTCTGGCCTGACTTTGACCGGCGCGGTGCTCAGCACCGACGGCACCGAACGCTTGCAAACAACTCACACCCTGCCGCTGGAAGAATCGATCAGACTTGGAAAGATCGTGGCGGAACAACTGATGGAGCAGGGCGCCGATCGACTTCTGAAAAGTGTACGATGATTCTAATTGAGCCTCGAACGCAGACCCTGATCGCCTCGATCCTTGCCGGACTCGCGATCACATTTCTCGCGAATCCTGCCGTCGCTCAGCTTCAAATTCCGAAACATGCCGGTAAGAAGTTGCCGCCCGATCCCGCCAAAGAGATCGCCAAACAATCGACTGGCTTACCCACGATCAAGTTCCCACACGACGGCAAAAATTTCTATGGCTCGCCGCTTGGCTTTGACGGAAAACAACTCGCACTGCTCCGGTGGGATGGCCGAGTATCGTACCTGCCCGCCAGCGTCGAGAAGAAGATCGAGCTGATCGACCGCAATTTCCTTCCGTACACAAACGAAGAACTGAAAGAGCGGTTAAAAAAAGAATTCGGCAGCCGGTACGCCGTATCGACCACCGAACATTACGTCGTCGTCCACCCGCACGGAACCGCCAAAATCTGGGCCGAGCCCTTCGAAAAACTCCACCAGTCTTTTGTGTATTGGTGCCAGCAAAATGGAATGACACCCACGGAGCCAAAGTTCCCGCTGGTGGCCATCGTGCTACGTTCGCGTCGAGACTTTGATCTGTTCATGAAAAACGAACTGAAAGTTTCCGATCGCGCCATCCAAGGCTTCTACCACAACACAAGTAATCGCATGGTGATGTTCGACCCGTCAAGCAAGGTCCGTGTCGAAGATGAAACTTGGTTGTACAGCCATCCCACCATCATTCACGAGGCGACACACCAGTCGGCCTTCAACACCAACGTTCAAAACCGATTCAGCCCGCCGCCGCTGTGGATTGCGGAAGGACTGGCGATGCTGTTCGAAGCCCCCGGCTACAGTCGCAGCAAGCAGTTCAAAAAACCAGATCATCGCATCAATAAGAGACGACTGGCGGCACTTAAAAAACTGAAACCGCACAGCAACTTACCGGCCAGAATGGTCAGCCTTGTTGGCAACAATCGCTTGTTCGAGTCCAAGCCGTTGGAATACTACACGCTATCGTGGGCTTTCACTTGGTTTTTGGCCGAGCAGAAACGCGAGCAACTGATCCGCTTCATGAAAGCGGACGCAGCGAGAAAACCGTTCACCAAGCTCACCCCGGCGGACGAGCTAAAGCTTTTCGCACGGCACTTCGGCAACGACATGGAAAAGCTCAAGCGAGAAATTCGCGAGTTCTACGCGGACAAATTGTAGTGCAAGGCGGAACGACTCCGCTGCTTACCGGAGCAAACATCGCTTTCCTTTCCACTGCTGGCATCCTTTCAGGATGCGTTTTCCATCGCAAGTCACCGGTGATGGCGCTTCGCTGATCACCAGCTACAAGCTGAAATCCCTGCGGGATAAACCCTAAGCATTCACCACCTCACCCCACATCACGTCGAAGCATGCTCCGCCTGCTTCACTGACAGCCGCACATCATGCCGAAGGCACCATCACGCCTGCCTAACTGACTCGGCGCATTGTGCCGCAGGCATCATCACGCATGTTTCTGAACGAATCCGCAACATGCCGAAGGTATAACAGCTTGCCTCGTTGCCGGTTCCGCATCATGTCGAAGGCATAGCAGCTTGCCTTGCCGCCGGTTCCATATCATGCCGAAGGCATAACAGCTTGTAGCCGGCGGTCGAGCGCAGCGAAAACCACCGGTGCAAGTCACCAATCATTCGCATCCCGGATGGATGCCAGCGATCCTCTCCAACGCTGGCATCCTTTCAGGATGCGTTTTCCATCGCGCGCCACCGGTGATGGCGCTTCGCTGATCACCGGCTACAAGCTGAAATCCCTGCGGGATAAATTTGGCACGGGCAGTGCAACGCAATTCGGCACAGGCAGCGATCGGAATTCGGCAAAGCGATTCTGCGCGGCCACCGCAACACAACGCCCACCCCACCAAACAGACAACCCCAGTTGTCCCCCTTGGATTGTCGTGCATTTCGGCATCCCAATATTTTCGCCCCCCCAACGACCAGCGAATGCTATAATTCAGGGACCCGTCAATCGATCTCTCATCACGCCCAAAACTGCTGTGCCACTCGATCCAAAATTAGTCACACGCCGCTCGTTCCTGCGGCGCGGAGCCGTCGCAACGGTCGCGGGGCTTGGCATTTATGCGTTCGGGATCGAACCCCGTTGGGTAAGTGTCGATCATCACGATCTGCCAATCCCGGACCTGCCCGATCACTTGGTCAACGCAACCGCTATCCAGATTAGTGATTTGCACGTCGGCCGCGGAGTAGAAGAAAGCTATTTGCGCCGGCAGTTCGATTACATTGACGCCTTGAAGCCCGATTTCGTTTTCTTTACCGGCGACTATCTGGACAATGCCACCCAATGGCACACAGACAAAGGCATCAAGCTACTCTCACACATGCCGCGTGGAAAATTGGGAACGGCTTGCGTGTTGGGCAACCACGATTATGGCGGTTCAACGCCTAAGGTCGCCAAAAATGCGCCGAATACCGAACGATTGATCAATGCCTTCGAGGATCAAGGCCTGAACCTTTTGATCAATGATGCGGTTGAGCTATCGGGCTTGAACGTGGTCGGACTTCCTGACCTCTGGTACGGTAACTTCTGGCAAGGAAGTTTTCAAAAGGATTTCGCGCGTGACTTAATCGCATCGACGGCCAACAGCGGTGCTACGATCACGCTCAGCCATAATCCGGACACGGCCGATTTGCCAATCTGGGACGGCTACCAAAGCTGGATCTTGTGTGGACATACTCACGGAGGCCAGTGCAAGTTCCCGATCATCGGCGCACCTCGGCTACCGGTCGCGAATTACAACTACGTGTCGGGCAAGTACCAAATCGAAGGCGGCCACAAGATGTACATCAACCGAGGCATCGGGCATTCGGCTCGTGTTCGCTTCATGGCTCGACCGGAAATCACCGTCTTCCGCCTAACATCAGCCGGTAAGCAAGCGAAGGCATAACAGGGCAACGGCCACGAAAGGGCCGACCGTCCACCGCGAGCACACCGTCACCTACCTCGTCGTAATAGTAGTGCTGGACCTTCGGCCCGCCTGTTTTCTGAATCTTCGTACCCAAGGCGATGCCTTGGGCTGACATAGGGCTGGGCCTTCGGCCCGTGCCGTTCATTGTAGGCCGGAGGCCGGCACAAGAAATGCCGGTGGCGTCAGCCACCGGACGAGGCGTGAACAAACAATCAGCCCGGAGGGCGGCACAAAGCGTTTTGTGTCGCCCTCCGGGCTAAAACGCACCAAAAACAATTCGAAGTAGTTAATAAAAACCTAGATTGATTGCCATTCGGCCCCTCCGCTGAAGAACCGTCTCCACGGACCTATCCCACCGTCTGCAGACCGGCTGCGATGCCGTTGACTGATTGCAAGATCGCCCTAGCCAATGCATCGGTCTGCGACTCGTCGGACGCGTTGCGAAAATGCTTCAAAAGCTCGACCTGAATCCGATTCATCGGATCGACGTACGGGTTTCGCACACGGATACTCTTCTGCAACCAGGGCTCGGTATCCAGCAAGTCGTCGTGCCCGGTAATTTCCAGCACCAACCGTTTACTCAATTCGTATTCGGCTTGAATCTTGCCATGGATCGTCTCGCCCGCATCCTCTCCGGCCAACTGAGAGTAACATTTCGAGATCACCATATCGGCTCGTCCCAAGCCAAGATGAACGTTACCCATCAGAGTGCGGAAGAAGGGCCACTGACCGTACATCTCCTGAAGCTCTTTCATGCGCACCTCGCGCTGATCTTCGCTTTCGTTCAGCCACGCCTCGAACCCCGAACCGACGCCAAACCAGCTGGGAACGCCCGTACGAGACTGCGTCCACGAGAACACCCAAGGGATGGCTCGCAGATCATTTAGCGACCGAGTCGCGCGGCGATGCGCGGGCCGCGAGCCGATATTCATTTGACCGATCAGATCAATCGGTGACGCCGCTTTGAAGTACTCGATAAAATATGGATCCTCAACCAGCGATCGATATCTGGCATGAGCAGCCGAACTGACGTCGTCCATAATCGAAGACCAGCGTTCGAGTTGATCGTAGTGCGGACGCTTTCCGCTGGAACGAAGTACCGCGTTGACCAACTGCTCAAGGTGACGATGTGCGATCTCGGGATCGCTGTACCGCGAGCTAACCACTTCGCCCTGTTCGGTAACCCGGATGCGACCTTTGACGGATTCCGGGGGCTGGGACAGAATCGCTCGGTTGGCCGGACCGCCGCCGCGTCCCAACGAACCGCCGCGACCATGGAACAAGGTCAACACGATGCCGTGGCGGTTGCAAATTTCCGCCAGATTTCGCTGCGCGGTAAAGAGCATCCAGTTGGCTCGCAGGTACCCGCCGTCTTTGTTGCTGTCGCTGTACCCGATCATGATCTGCTGCTTGCCGCCACGCTGTTTTAAGTGCTTCGCGTAAACAGGGTTTTTGAAAAGGTTCTCCATGATCTTTGGAGCCGCTTTCAGATCCGCGACGGTTTCGAATAGCGGAACGATATCCAGTTGACCCGCGAGTCCGGCGTCGTGCGTCATCAACAGAACCTCCAGCAAGTTGCTGACGCCTTCGGTCATGCTGATGATGTAAGTTTGCATTGAAGCGTTGCCAAGCTTCTGATGCGCCTGCCCAATTTTTCGAAACAGCTGCAACGTCTGATCCGTCGCGTCGCTCAGTCCGAGCGCTGACGCTTTGCTGCCACCGGTCCACGGTCGAGGCGATTCGATTTCTTCGGTCAGCAAGCGGATTTTTTCGGATTCCTCCAGCTCCGCATAGTTTTCAACCGTCTGATTTCTTGCGAACACTTCGGCGGTCGCCTGCCGATGGAAGTCAGCGTGCTGTCGAACGTCCAAGGTCGCCAGATGGAAACCAAAAACCTTAACCGCACGGATTAACCGATCGAACCGGCCCCACACAAGTCGCTCGCCCTTGTTTTGAATTAGGCTGTCACGAACCAACAGTAGATCGTTCAGGAATTCTTCAGCAGACCCGTAGGATCGATCATCCTGAACGATTTCGCCCCAAGGTTGTTCGTTTTGTTTCTGAGTCGCTTTGAGTCGCCGAAAGATCCAGATCATCATTTGGCGATAGGGCTCTTGTGAGAACCGAGCAAACGTTTCGTTCTCTTCGGCCGGCACTCGATCCATGCATGATGCCAAGTGATCCAAAAACGCCTGACTGAAACCCGCTCGTTCAAGCGACGGGCTCAGCAGGCCATACATCGCGTCCACCTCATAAAGGTACCGCACCAGAATGGTTGCCTTGTGCGCCCGCAAAGCTTCTTCGGTTACTGCAGGTGTGACGTATGGGTTTCCATCGCGGTCGCCGCCAATCCACGAACCGTACGTTAACAATTGCGGAACATCAAATTCGTAATCCGGCCATTCGTCCGCCAATGCGGTTTCCAGTTCTTGATAAATCCGTGGGACCAGATCAAACAACACGGTTTCGAAAAAATACAAACCGGTGTTGCGAACTTCATCCAAAACGGTCGGCCGACGGTCTCGGGTTTCATCCGTTTGCCAAAGAAGGACAATGTGGTCGTGGATCAATTCACGAACGGAATCGCGATCGTACTCGTTGTTGTCGGCCGAGTTGTAGCGTTGGATCAACTCGGAAATATTGGCCATCAACTGGCGCACGGTGCGACGTTTGGATTCTGTTGGATGAGCGGTAAACACGGGCGTGATCGCCATCCCGTTCAGAATCTTCTGCATCTCGGCAGCGTCGACACCCTCAGCGGCCAGTGTCTTGATCGCTTGCGCGATGGTCTCGTCCATCGGTTTGCCGGACTGACGAGCGGCTTCGCTACGGTCTTTTAGGACGCGAGCCCGCTGACGCTCCTCGGCCAAGTTGATCAACTGGAAGTAACTTGAAAAGGCTTTGAGCACCGCTTGGGCACGCGGCAGGTCGGCCACAAGTTCAGGAATGATAGAATCGATCTTCGCCGAAGCATCCTGATCTCCTTGACGCCATGCTTTGAACAGGCTGCGGATTTCTTCTTCTTGCTGAAAAACATCGTCCCCTTCTTGGTCGACAATCGTCTGGCCGAGAAGGTCACCCAACAATCGAATGCTCGTTTTCAGTTGATCGTTTGCCATCGTCGTACTCCAAGTTCCGGGGTTTGAGACTCTTTACCAGCGGCAGAATGAGACGTACCGGCCCCCGGAGAAAATCGGTCGAGGTTTCAGTGTCGTGGTCGGTGAGTTTAACTTTGCCTTCTGCCCTTAGTTTGCCATGATTTCGCTGGCCACGGGAGGTGCCCAAGCGTGGCCAACGCGTGCGGAGCGGTTCTCTCCAGAGACGGCGGTTGTAGTGGTCAACTCGACCCTACGGGTTCGAGACTAAGGCAACTTGGCCGAGATTCGCTACGTTGACACCGCTGGGTTTTGAACTAGAATCTCCGATTCAATTTTATCGCGACAGAGCCGGATTCTCGCGTCTTGGCATCCGCTTTTTGGCCTGCAATTTCTCTCTGTCGCCCAGATCTTTCACCCGATCGACTTCAGTTCGATCCACCCATTTTCAGGAGTTCAGCCCGATGGCAGTAACCATGTTTTTCGAAAGCGACGTCAACACAAAAGCACTCGAAGGCAAGTGTGTGGCGGTGATTGGTTACGGCAGCCAAGGTCGCGGACAAGCGATGAACCTGCGAGACAGCGGCGTCAATGTCGTGGTTGGAATCCGCGAAGGCGGTAAAAGCTGGAAGCAAGCCGAATCCGAAGGCTGGACCCCAATGTCAATGGCCGACGCCGCCAAGCAAGGCGATATCGTTTGCCTACTGTGCCCCGATCTGGCTCAGCCTCAAGTTTACCGTGACCACGTCGCGGACAACCTGAAACCCGGCTCGACGGTTTTGTTCAGCCACGGATTCAACATTCACTTTGGATCGATCAAAGTGGACGAACAGCACAACGTTGTCCTGATCGCGCCGAAAGGCCCAGGCGGAATGGTTCGTCGCCAGTACGAAGAGGGAAGCGGCGTCCCTGGACTGGTCGCCGTTCACCAAGACGCGACCGGCAACGCGTTGGAAATGGCGTTGGCCTACGGCTCGGGCGTTGGCTGTGCTCGCGCGGGAATCATTCAAACAACCTTCCCAGAAGAAACAGAAACCGATCTGTTCGGCGAGCAAGCCGTTCTTTGCGGTGGCTTGTCGGAACTAATCGTGGCTGGCTGGGAAACTTTGGTCGAAGCCGGCTACCAACCTGAAATCGCTTACTTTGAGTGCCTTCACGAAGTCAAGCTGATCGTCGACTTGATCTACGAAGGTGGCTTGGCTCGAATGCACGAATTCGTCAGCGATACCGCTGCTTGGGGTGACTTGATCACCGGTAAGCGAATCGTCAACGCGGATACTCGGGCCGAGATGAAAAAGGTTCTAACAGAAATCCAAGACGGCACCTTTGCCAAGAACTGGCAGGCCGAAGACGAGAACGGCATGCCGGAATTCAAGCGTATGATGCAGGAAGATCTGGATCACCCAATCGAAACATGCGGAAAAGAGCTTCGCAAACAGTTCTCATGGTTGAAAGAAAACCACGCCTAGTGCGATCATGATTGAACACTGATTAACCCAAAAGCCGAAGCTATGATATAAAATCGTGGCTTCGGCTTTTTTTGTGCCCACGTTCAAATTGCCCGCCCAGTTTTCTGCCACACGTTTTTGAAATTACACGGAATCGATGTGAACACCGCTTCTGACAACAATCCTGACCTCCTGACCGACGAACAGCTTCTCGAAGCGCTGGCGCAGGAAACGAAGGCTGCAATCGGACGGATCTACTCGCTGCACCCGGCCACGTCGATCGACACGGTAACGCTGCCCGGCGGCGCACCGCTTTCACTCAAACGAGAAGATATCTCCACTGTTCACAGTTACAAATGGCGAGGATCAGGGAACAAGATTTCAAAAATCTGTGATGCCGGGTTCAAGGGACAACTAGTCGCCGCGTCGGCCGGGAACCATGCCCAAGGCGTTGCGGTTGTTGCAGCAAGGCAAAAGCTAAACGCCACGATCTTCATGCCGCTCTCTACGCCGCTGTTGAAGCAGGAATCCGTCCGAAACTTTGGTGGCGACTTCGTCACCATCCGATTGCATGGTGACTCGTTCGATGAATCGCAACGCGAAGCGATCCGGTATGCAGAAGAATCCGGCGGCACCTTCATCCCGCCCTACGATGACTTGGACGTGATCGCCGGACAGTCCACCATCGCCGTCGAATTCTTGGATCAACTTCCCGAACTTCCCACGCACGTCTTTATCGGCATCGGCGGTGGCGGTGTCGCGGCAGGCATCGCGTCGGTCATCAAGCGGACCCATCCAGAAATCAAAGTCATTGGCGTCGAAGGGGCAGGGCAGGACAGCATGTCTCGCTCGATCGAGGCCGGCGAACGGGTCACGCTGGAAACGCTGGACAAATTCTGCGACGGGACGGCGGTCGCGTGCCCGGGCAAGTTGCCGTTTCGATTGTGTAGCATGCTGCTGGACGATTGCATGCGAGTCAGCAACGACGACGCCTGTCACGCCATTCAATTCTTGTGGCAAACAATGCGAGTCATCGTTGAACCGTCGGCCGGCCTGGGCGTCGCGGCAGCGATGGCCACCGAGTTCGAGCCTGACGACCGTCCGCTGGCGATTCTTTCTGGATCCAACGTCGACTTCATGATGCTGCCCAAGATTGCTCGGATGGGACAGGTTCAACGACCGGAAACGCGTTACTACCAATTCGAATTATCCGAGAAAGCGGGTTCGCTGATCGGCTTGCTGGATCAGTTTTTCGTGAACATGAACATCATCGACTTTCAGTACGGTCGCATGGGTGACGACATTGCTTACCCGACGATCGGGGTCGAGGTTCCTCATTCGGCACTGGCGGATCTGGAAGAGTTCCTTCGTGACCCGGCCATTCCGCCGTTCCAAGAAGTCACTGGGTCGGCTGCATCCAACTTTCGGGTCATTCCGTTTCGAGTCGATCGGTTGAAGCTGCCGTTCTTTGCCGTGATCGAGTTCGCCAACCGCCCCGGCGCGTTGCGTGAATTCATGCGAGGGGCCAGTCGCTTGGGCAACGTGTGCTACATGAATTACACCGACACCGGTCAGACCGAGGGCCAAGCGTTGATGGGATTCGAGTTTCCCGACATCGCTCGGCAGACGGAGTTTTTGGATTGGTTGCAGGGATCAGGAATCCCATTCCAACCGGTGCCGATCCATTCAGTTCAGCAACTAACATCCGGGGTCGAGTCATCCGACGGCTGGAACGCCGGTTCGTAGCGTGGCCCAACGGAAAACGGCCAGCGCGTTCCAGTCCTATCAAGATTCAAACACGGAGCATTCTGTCACGCTTCAACTCTGCGCCCTCCGCGCCTCTGCGTTTCAAAACCCTTTCACCTTGGCGGCGCGAAAGAAACTGCTCAAGCGAACGTCGCTTCGCCGTTCGATTTTGAAGCGAAGGTCCCATACTAACGAGTGAGCAACCTTTGGTTTAGGGCTGGACGTTCGGCCCGCAGAATGTTTGTGCGCACAACAACCCAAGGCGTTGCCGTTGGGCTGACATAGGATCGGACCTTCGGCCCGCCAACTCAATCAGTCCGTCACATCACTAACTCAATCGAATCACTAACTCAATCGAATCGCCAACTTACCAACCGAATCACTGACTCAATCGAATTGACAACTTAATCCAATCATCAAGCGGCCTGACTGAACCGACGGGGCAATCAGGTTGGCTGTTCGCCGCGAGCCATCACAACTTTTCCGGTGCGAACCATTTCAATGATGCTGAACTGACCCATCATCGTTTCAGCCGCGTCAATCTTGGCCGAATCGCCCTGAATCATGGCAATCATCGAAGTCGGCGTCAGATCAACGGTCTTGCCACCAAAGTGCTCGATCACATGAAGCGCTTCGGTGCGGTCGTCACGATTGGCGATAAACTTGATCAACGCCAATTCCTTTACCACCGAGTCCTCTGCCGTATGCTCGCAGCAGTGAATCACATCGATCAGTTTGTTGACCTGTTTAACGATCTGCTCGAGTCCCGCGGAAGCACCGGAAACGTCGATCGTCATCCGAGCGTAATCGCGTTGGTATCCTTCTGAAACGACCAACGAGTCAATGTTGAAAGCTCGTCGAGAAAACACTTGGCAGATTCGCATCAATACGCCCGGTTCATTCTTAGAAAGAATGGAAAGGGTATGCGAATTAACATTGCGAGTCGAAGCAACCGGTGTATCGGTGGTGACAATCGTTTGGTTCATGGAAATCACAAGACTGTTCAAAAAATAAAAGTAAATCTTTGGGTAAACAATAAGCCGCACCTCGCATCGCAAGGTGCCATCGACGTTTAGGCAGAAGGCAAGATTAAACTTACCACTCAGGATGTTGAAACCACGATAGATCCGGTCGATCCACAGATGGTTTTCATCCTGCTACTTCCCTTAGGTCGACCCAACTGGCTTAGCCATTTTCTCTTTGGGAGGCTCGGTGATCATGTCTTCCAAAGCGGCCCCCGCTGGGATCATTGGGAACACGAGATCCGACTTAATGCACTCGGCGTGAATCAAAATCGGTCCATCATTGTAAGCCAATGCCTCTTCAAGTTTCCGTGTCACGTCGGCCGGTCGCTTGATGTTCACACTTGGAATATCGTACGCCGCAGCCATTTTGCAGAAGTCTGGGTTGCCCAGCAAATCGACGCCCGATTCACGATTCTCGTAGAACAACTCCTGCCATTGGCGAACCATACCAAGATAATGATTGTTCAAAACAACGATCTTGATCGGCAATTTGTGAATCTGAGCCGTTGCTAGTTCGAACATGGTCATCTGGAAGCCCCCGTCTCCCGAGATCGAGATCACGGTCTTGTCGGGATGGCCCAACTGAGCCCCAATCGCGGCTGGAAAACCAAAGCCCATTGTGCCGGCACCACCGGACGAAAGCCAATGGTAGGACTCATCGTTTTTGTAGAACTGCGCGGCCCACATCTGATGCTGGCCAACATCGGTTGCAACGATCGCCTTTCCTTGAGTCAGTTCGTAAAGCTCGTGAATGACTTGCTGCATTCGAAGACCACCTTGCTTTTTGAAACCAAGCGGAAACTTCGTCTTATAGCTGTCCAACTTCGCCAACCACTGCTCGGTCGGCAGCGGCTTCACTTTCTTGTTCAGTTTGGTCAACGCAGCTTTCGCGTCGCCCACGATCTGAACATGCGGTCGAATCATCTTGCCCATTTCGGCTTCATCGATATCGATGTGAACGATTTTCGCGTCCGCACAGAACTTGTCCGCCTGCCCGATGATCCGATCATCGAAACGCGATCCGATGTTAATCAGCAAATCGCACTCGACCATCGCCTTATTGGCGTAAGCCGTTCCGTGCATACCGAGCATGCCTAACGACAATTCGTGTGTTTCAGGAAACACACCTTTCCCCAGCAGGGTGCTGGTAACAGGAGCGCCCAGCTTTTTCGCAAGCTCCATTAGCTCTTTGTCGGCACGGGAAATCATGCACCCCTGACCAGCAAGGATCACCGGTCGCTGAGCCGTTGCGATCATCTCGGCCGCTTGGGCGATCACGTCGTCACCAATGTTATAAGAAGGACTCGGGTCGTAACCCGGCAGGTCTAACTCGGGTTCCATCGTGGCGGTAAACGCGCCTTGCGAAACGTCCTTGGGAACGTCGATCAGAACCGGGCCCGGACGCCCTGTTGTCGAAATGTGATACGCCTCTTTGGCAACGCGGACCAAATCATTGCTGTCCTTGACCAAATAGTTGTGCTTCACGACGGGAATCGTAATGCCGAAGATATCGGCTTCTTGGAAAGCATCCTTCCCCAGCATCCAAGTCACCTGCTGGCCACAGATGACGATCATCGGAACGGAATCCATCATGGCCGTCATCAAACCGGTGACGGTGTTACCCGCGCCGGGGCCTGAGGTGACCAAGACCGCCGCAGGTTTTCCGGTCGCACGAGCGTAGCCATCGGCCATGTGGACGGCGCCCTGTTCGTGCCGCACCAAGATGAATTTCATGCTGGTCTCGATGGTCTCCAACGCGTCGAATATTGGAATCGCCGCGCCACCCGAGTACCCGAAAATGTATTCAATGCCCAAATCGTCCAGCGTCTTGATAAGCGCCTGAGCACCGTCGTATTCCTGATTAGCCATTTGCCGCACCTTGAAAATGATTGTTTTCAGCCGAAATCGGTAAATCCCGGATTAAACCGGGAGAGAAAATTACCATTTCTGCTATGAAATGCAATTATAAACCGGAAACAAATCCTGAAAATGGTTGTTTTTTACCAAATCCGATCTTTTTGCAACATTCCCAGCTCCAAACATGCCCGTTTTTGCTGAAAGCAAGCATTCATGCTGGAATTCACTCGGGGGCTGGTTTTCTGACGGTTGATACCTTCCTGCGGGCGGCGTCAAGCATCAGATACGCCTCGTCCAACTGACCGTCGTCAGTTTGAGTAAAAATCAGGCTGCCGGCAGTTTTTCGAAACACGAACTCAGTTTCCGAGACCGGGACCATCTCCAAAGGGCGATCCGCCATCACGCAGAAAAGTGAATCTCCTCGTTTCTCGATCGAGAACCCTTCGTACTGTCCAACCAACCGATTCTTCATTTCGTCGCTTAGCTGATGCTCTTTCGGGTATTCCTCTTTGCTCTCAGGCCGCGGCGGATCAGTCAGTGGGCGGATCCAGATATTCCGATATCTAACTGGGTTACCGTGATCTTGAAGCCCAAGAGACCCTTCGGTGATCAAAGGGTCGTACTCATCGTGCACCATCCACGCCGTTGGACCAAAGGCTTTGGAATGGTTCTGGATTAAAACGCCATTGTGCAGCACGGTCAGCATGGCGGGCGAAACAAGTTTGTCGCCATCGAATCGCGGACGTTTAAAAACAATGTCGTAAGACTGCCATTCACCCGGTTTACGGCTGGCATTGACCAAAGGTGGATACTGACCGTAGATCGATCCGGCGTTGCCATCTGAGTAGGTTGGATTGTTGTAGCAATCAAGCACTTGGACTTCAAACAGCTCCATCAAGAAAACGCCACTGTTGCCGCGTTGCTGACTTTTTCCTTTGACATTGGCAGGAGAAGCCCATTCGACATGCAGCTGACAGTCGCCAAATTTCTGTTTCGAAAAAACGTAGCCGCTCTTTGGGACAGACTCCATCACGCCGTCAACCACTTTCCACTTGGCTTTGCCCCCGTTTTTGGATCGCCAGTTAGACAGGTCTTTCCCGTCGAACAAAATGATCGCGTCGCTGGGTGCCTTCAACGGAAGATTCGACTCGCCGGGCGTCACCACTGGTGGAGCCGGTCGCTTCAGGTCATGAGCCTTCCAGCCTGTGGGAAGCTGAGCGAAAGCCGGCAGCGCGGCTCCCTGTAGGAGCAGTACGGTGGTAGCGAAGATGCATAGCGAAGTTCGAGACATCACAAATCCAAGCGAAAACATAGAATGACCAATCACTCAGTGTAGTCGCTGCTCCACAACCAATTCCAGCATGGGCAAGGCTGCCAACCGGGAAGACTTTCGAGCCTGAAAGTTAGCCGGAAGGCAAGCTTAAACGTACGGCGAACCACGGCGAACCACGGCGAAACAGACCGAAGCCTCAAAGGATTTCCTCAATTTGACGGTCGGCAATATTCTGCCGCTTGTCTTACGCCATGTCTTTAAGCTGGCCGACCAGCCGATCTTCTTCAGGAAACTCGTTGGTCTGAAGTTTGGAGTAGACCAATTTCCCATCGGCCACAACTTCGAACTTTCCACCCGCGGCGCGGATGAGTTCAGCTTCGACTCCGATGGATTCTTTCACTTTTGCCGCCAGACTGGTGGCTTGAGGTTCGTAGTTTCACATGCCGCAATATTCGATCGTAATCTTCATCTTTCGCCCTTGGTTATGAATCGTTCGCTTGTCCAAATCAGTTGTCGCTGAACTCGGGAGGAAAACCGAGCCCGGAGTCCATATCGGGTGCCGGTTTCGAGAGCAACCCTTGGAGAATCCGAATCAAAATTTCTGCCCTTCGACAAATCTCGGGTTCCTCAAGCACTCGTTGCTGCTGAATGGAATCTGCACCACAAGCGAAACAGATCAAGTCGCACAACTGACCCAGCGGCACATCGCCCTCGAACAATCTCGATAAAGACTCGACATCCGAAATCCCTCTTTGCTCGACCAACTTGCGAAACAGGCTCAATACCTGCTGCTGAAGCGAATCGGCATCGTCCGGAGCGTACCGTAGTGAATCCTCAAGGATCTCGACCTCTGCCTTCCGGTACGGATGGTCCGTCACAATTTCCTTGGTGATTTTGGCTCGAGCAGATCCCACCAGCAACAAGTTGTATCGACCGTCCTCAAATTCATTGTGTGAAATGATCTTACCAATACAAACCGTCGGCAGTAAATCAGGGCGAGGATCACCGGGAACCGCTTGGTCAACATCTTCCAACGCCATGGTGATCAATTGATCGCTATGCAGTGCGTCGTGGGTCATCTGACGGTAGCGAGGCTCAAAAATGTGCAGCGCCTGAACCACGCCGGGAAAAAGGACGACGTTGGGAAGCGGAAACAGTCGCACAACGTTGCCAAAGTCTTTTGGCAAAGTAAACGAATTGACCGGATTGGAGGAATCAAAAGACAAGGCAACTAGTCGCTATCCATGTGCATGAAAATCTGAATCACATACCACAACAGCAGGGCGACTGACGAAAATAACGCAAGTGATGCAGCCACATATTGCTGCGTGTTGTAATGATGCAAAACGTTCGATGTGTTGTACAGAATCGATCCACAGGCGAGTGCTACCATGGCGATCGAAAACCAAACGCCAAGAGAGAAGCCTAGAGTGAGCGATGCCACGATTAACGCGAGGGCTACAAACCCTGCCACCACAAGACCCCAACGCAAAAACGAGAAGTCGGTACGCGTTATGAAACAGGCAAGAGTCAGCCCCCCAAAAACAACCGCGGTCACCAAGCCGGCCGACTGGATAACCCCCGGAAAGTACTCGTTGGCAATAAACAACAGCGGCACAAAAAGCAGTGCTTCGGCAACGACGTAGGTGGCAAGTCCAGCGTATTGAGTTTGCCGAGAGGTTCCGCTGTGTGCCCACCTATCGGCGACGTAACTCACCAACATGAAGCCGCCAAGCAACAGCAACCAAGTAAATCCACCCATCAGCTTTGGCACAATCTGCAGTAACTGATCGTGAAAAGCCGTAATGATGAACGCGTCGATGGCGGCAAACGCGAGGATTGCTCCCAACAAATGCAGATACGTTTTCTGAAGAAACGCAGCTCGCTCATCGACCGCAACCGCGTCAGCAGTCGTGAAGGCACCGTAATTGCTGGCTTGGTATGGATTATCACTCATGGGAATCGAATCTCTTTCTCTATAACGACGTTGGCCGGGACCGTAACGTTGAATCAAGTTCACTCAAGCCGGGACGAATTCAAGCTCTGCTGCGATCAAGCGATGATCTCAAATCGAAATGCGTGCCTACGTCCACGTTCTAAGCAACTTAACAGTAGGGCGTTATCGCCCCTGAGTCAATCTTCTGATCGTCCACCTTGGCGTCGGCAGATAACCGCAATCAGGACAAGCCGCCCAACACCTTCCGGCAGGATTGGAAGCACGCGTATTTTGCCACCATGTTGACACTCGATAGGCCAAGCCCGAAAATCCCGAGATCACCCGATTGCTCTTTCTCGATGGGAACCTGAGATGATTCTTACCGGTGCGGAAATTCGCGAAAATATCGGCTCAAATATCAAAATTGACCCGTATTCACCGGATCGAATCAATCCCAACAGCTACAACCTCACGCTACACAATGAGGTCATGACGTACGAGGAAGTCGTGCTGGACATGAAAAAGCCCAATCGCACGCGGCGAATGGAAATTCCGGAATCAGGCTTGGTGCTGGAGCCTCACCGGCTGTACTTGGGGCGCACGGTCGAGCGTACCGAAACGAGGAATCTCGTTCCCATGATCGAAGGCCGTTCCTCGATCGGGCGACTTGGATTGTTCGTCCATGTGACCGCCGGTTTCGGTGACGTCGGATTCTGTGGGCACTGGACGCTGGAAATGTTTGCGGTTCAACCGGTCAGAATTTATCCCGGCATCGAAATCTGCCAGATCTTCTACCATCAGGTCGTCGGTGACATTTGCGAATACTCCAGCAGCAAATACCAAAATAACTCGGACATCCAACCGAGCCTCCTCTATAAGGAACTCGGCTCCGAATCCGATCACGAAGAATCGCAGCTGTCGCTCGGGTTGCAGGGCTGATCCGGCACGGTCGGGCAATTAAGTCGCATTGTACTGCCATGCCAACCGGCAGATGTTGCCCGTATTGGAAGCAACTGCTCTACAAGCATCAGTCGGAAATGGAAGCTTTCGAGCGACGCGAAGTCAGTGTGCTGGGACGAGTGCAAAACACGTTTCAGTCAATAGATTTTGCAAGCTTGGTTGGTTCTCGCCCATCAGTGGAAGACGGTCGTGCGAATACAATCTCTGGCGTGTTTCAGGCTCTCAGCAGCTCAGGGGTCCGTTGGCAGGCTCTGACGCAACAGCAGCAACAAGAGAAGGACAAACTTGCCTGGCACCAAAGGCAGCGTGAGAGAAAGGTTCGTACGCAATCAGTCGCAATCCGAAAACGACTGCTGCAACGTGGGTGGGACAGTTTCATAAAGCAAAGAAACGATCTACTGCTTGTCGGCTCAATGGAAAAAGCCAAACTTCGAGCTCAATGGCGGGCAAAGCTTAGAAAGCTGAAAGGTGAGATGCAGGCGATTTCGATTGAGCCCATTCGTGTTGAGCACAAAAAAATCAAAGGTCATGCAGATCGTGTGAAGATCGTTCCGAAAAGTGCGAGCGATGCCCTCGCTACACACGTGGAAAACGCCCAAAAGCGCATGCTGTCGATTCAGAACAGAGAACTGACCAACAAACAGAAGCATTGAGCCGCATCGGTGACCATTTTAAGGCTGCTCGAGACAGATAGAAAACGTGCAAACCAACCAATGCGGTCAGCGTAGACAACTCGGAAATGTGCGAGCATAATCAGGAGGTCTAGAACCAAACATGCAGGGCCTTAAAAAAGGTACGATGATGGCGGCTATTCAAAACAGTGCTTTTGCTAAATACAGGCTGCACTATCGATTCAGCGATAGTGAATACAATCTCCCATACACAGTGCCGGATATGAACCGCCTGAAACTCTGGTATGGCGAGATGCGAGGGCGTTTTTCAGAGATTGAAACAGCCTTTCAAATCGCCTTGTTCGGAAATTTCTGGTCCAACCACGCTCCCAGTGCTTGGCATGCGGAACTCCATCTGGTTTCCATGGACTCCGATCTTGCTGACCGAGACACTTTGCGTGTGTCTGCAAAGATATTGACGGCCGGGTACGAGCTGGCTCTTCACGGCCACCGTCTTGGAATCGACTTTGGAATCACTAGCATGAGGCGACTCGAGTCGATTCACCGACAGACTATCCAAATCGAGCTAGGCGAAACAGAACAGGTTAAGATGACTGACGAAGCGTCCGTATATTCGTTCCCCTATCAAGTCGATCTTGTGTCAAAAGATGGCCGCTCGACAATTCTGCACTACAAGATTGCATCGGAGTTTGAGTTGGAGAAAGGTCAATCCATTGCTCAACGTGCAAACGAAGACTTCAGAAAAAGAATACAGTTGATTAAGAAGCAAAACCTAGTTTACTTTAAACCAGTTACGCTTCAGAAACTGTTTGCTCCGATTTCTTCGCTGACGAACAGAGTTCTATGAGATGAGCAATTTTTTGTATCAGATGGATGATCTCGAGTTCCGCCTGCCGTGGGCTCCGCCAGACATGCTCCGCCTTCGGCTGTGGTACGTTGACCTGTTGCGGCAGGTCGGCAGTCTCGGGAATTTTCAGATCTATCTATCGGGTGGGGTGTGGGCTGCGAACTCAGTTTCGTGGGACGCGGATCTCTACCTTTGCCCTCAAGATGGTTTTATTGATATCAAGAATATGTCAGCGTTAGAGAAAGCGTATCAGATCATGTTCGCGGGCTACTTGCTGGCGTTGAACGAGCACCGCTTTTTGATCGATTTCACCTTGGCAAGCAAGAACCGAATATTTGGAGTTTATGAGACGCTTCGGAATAGTGAAAACATGCCCGAGTCCACCGTCGT
Source organism: uncultured Pirellulaceae bacterium (assembly GCA_937929805.1). Lineage (GTDB taxonomy): Bacteria > Planctomycetota > Planctomycetia > Pirellulales > Pirellulaceae > Mariniblastus. The sequence continues at coordinate 83,109 of CALFUT010000012.1, read as the reverse complement.
GGACCCGTCACCGGGCGAAACCATCCTAGGAATTTTTAATCGGTACCGCAAAGTGCGTGATGGTCAGGAAGAATTTAGTTATACCAAGCAAGATCGAGGTGTGATCGATCTTGGGCATGGCCGCCGATTCTTCATCAAACCAATTACATCGCTTGAAAAACAAGTCAGGCATATCAAAGCAGGAAGAGTCTATCACAAGCCGGTTTTGCTTGAAAAGTTGGTGGTTTAGGGTCTCGCAACATTGCTGATGCTGACAGTTCGATCCCGAAGGCAGCGTTCCAGAAACTGGTCGCTTTTCGGGTACACCCAGCCAAGAGCCTATCGGTCAAACCGCCCAACAAACAAGTGGTAACTGCCAAGAACCGACTTCAAGAATCATATAAATAGCATCAGGCAAGCGATCATTGTCCAGCCAAACAGTTGCAGATTCATTACCAGTTCCAACTGCAGATGCAAAAAGATTCCGGCCCCCAGAACCCATGGCCGACATTCTTCAATCCAGATAATTGATCCAAGGGATGACTCGATGATCAATGTTCCCCATGTCGCGGTGCGAATAAAAAACGGAGACATGAACGCTGATGGAAGCTTGAAACGAATCAAGCTATCACAGTTGACCGGATACCACGCAGCCGTTCCATTACGCCAAAATTGGCCTTGAAGCTTCCAGTAAACCGTTCGGAAGTAGATGGTCGACACTTGGATCTGCATCAGTCTCAAGCACCACGGATCACCTGCCGCTCCCCAGCGCCCGTCCAGCCATGCATCAAAGGACCAGCCGATGCTTGCAGGAGCGAACATCAATAAAAAACTCATGAGTCTCAGAACGACATCACCGCCGTGAAAGATGGCTGCATTGCGATGGTGAAGTGAAGTAAGCGTGACGAATACACACGCTGACGCTGCATTGGTCCAAAAACCAATCGCAATGGCAAGACCGGCCAGACAACTCAACGCGACTAGGAAATAAACAGAGCCCGTTGTTGCCGGAAGAAGGTTCAGCAGGCTGAACCGGCCACGGCCAACGGTACGTTCAAAACGCGAAAAATCACATACCGCGTCTACTGCCAGATGTCGGGGAACATCGAGAATCAGAAGCAATCCGTTTACAAAAACAACTATCCCGAACGCAAACCGGAATACGGCGAGTGGAAACAGGGATTGGGGTTCATGGAAGAACCAGTTCCAAAATTCGAGAATTTGAGCGACTTGCAGCAATGGTTTGAATCGATGTAGGGCAAACCGTGTTGGGATGACATTCAGTACCGAGTAGTATAGACCACTCGTTCTTCGAAATCGTTTGCTTGAGCCTCAAACGGCAACGGAATTCTGCGTTTTTTTCTGACCAATCTGCCTTGGACAACTTGGTCAAAGTCTTCAGCAAATCGTTTCCGGGTGAAATTACAGATGGCAGCGTGATGAATTTTCTGGTTCTTCTTAATGAGAAAAGTTTGGTACTTTCTCTCGCGGACAGTTAAGAATGCCATCCACTTGCTGAGCTCATGATGTTTTAGTAACTCATGAACTTCAACGGTACCGTCCCTCATCGTCAACTCAACTTGAAATCGCCATTCCACTTGAACGGGTGTCGGGGCAAACATACTCCAGCTGTGCCAAAGCCCACTCCATCGAATCAAGGGCCCAATCTTTGATACGCAACGTCGCGCGAAGAAGGTATTTGGCAGATTCCATGACAGAGATACGAACAGCCAGAAGCAGATAAAAAGATCGGATAACATAACTTTCGTTTGGGTGCAATTGAGATACTTGTCGATGGCAGTCAAACCGAAATGAGTAAGAATATCAGAAATATGGCGCCGGCGTGGACAGCGTAATAGATCGAGATCGGCGAGTTTCCTGAATCAATCGATGGGGTTGTTATATGGCGTTGGCCGCACCCTGATATTCGGTGATCACTGGTCTTAGGGCCAACTTGCGAACCAAACTCCACGCAGCGATTCCGATGATGGCCAAAGTAAGCAATAAGCAGCCCCAAAACCCGAGTGCATTAGCGACCAATCTGAAAAGCACGACTAGACCCTTTGCTTTTTTGGCGGTGCGGCCACCACTGAAACCGCTCGATGAATCCGAGGCTTCAATACCGCCCTGAGCCTGAGACAGCGTGACCGAGCCACCAATCAACGCAGTGCCGACGATCACCAGAGTGGGTTTCCAAGCGACCGCGAATGCTGAGGCGGGCTGAGAGATCTTCTGCAAACCATTCTCTTTCAAAAGTGGTCCCAAATGTTCCTCGATGGTTTTGCGAGTAGACGGATCAGTCACGTTGATTTCGATTGAGCGATTTTTACCACGATCATTTCGGAATCCAATGAGGATCGTTTTTCGATCAGATCGCTGACGGAACCTCGTGATCTGGTTTACAGAAAACGTATCGGAAGTCACGCCCTTAAAGCCGCGTTGCAGTGACTGAGCGAGGTCATCAGGATTTAGCAGAGCGGCATCCACATGCTTCTGCTTACCCATCAAGAAAAACATGCGATCTCCTTCGATTCGGAGGTGTTTCACGAAGCTCTTTTCGAGCCGTTCGGTGACGGAAATCGTTGCAGGCATATGGAATAATTCCTTAGTAAAGAAGATGAGTGTTCAATTTGAATTGTGGGTCGTGCCCCAAAACGTATCGCCAAAAATTCAGCGTGTTGGCCCATCAGGGAATCGATCCGGCAGTTGCTCGACTTCCAACCCGGCACTGGAGGCGATTCTTCGCATGAATTCAAAGTTGTGGCCGCTGTGCAGCAGCAAATCGATCGGCTGATCCGGCTGATGGCGAACGCTGATTTGCATGTCCAGAACCTGATCGAAACGTCTGTCGGCTTGATCGGTAAACTGAGCGACCACGACGGGAAAAATGCGTGGATGTTTCAGATCTGGAATCGGTTCAAACGGGCTGAACCCTTTGGCGTACTGGCCATAAAATTCCATGTCCCACTTGTCGGAAATGGTGAGGCTGTGAGCAACCATCTTCTTACGGTTCTCTTCGCCCATCGCTTGCAAAACAAAACGGGCCATCAGCGGCTTGCCAAGCAGTGCTTCCAACGCAGCAATGGTGTCGCGACCATAACCAACGAACGATGATAAGTTCTCCGGATTGCAAGCAAGGACGATTCGTGAGGGATATGAATCCCCTTCGTCTTGACGACCTGAAGAGAAGTCACCCTGTGGCAGCCCCGCATACTTCTTGGGAAAGCGGACGCCGGGCTGGTCATTCGATTCAAGCTTCATAACCTCAGTTACGTTCCACACCTTTGCGACGGATGCAAACGATTGGCATGCAACCAAATTATTAGCACGACGTTTTGCACAAAAATCCAATTTTAAAACCATTGGATCGGATACCGTTGGCTTGGCCCCGTATAAGCCGTGTCCGTACGATAAGCTCACGTAACACTCGTTTCCAAACTCAATCACGAGCATAGGAGTCGCCGCTTCTTGGTCAACGAACAGCTTCAGTTGAGAGTCAAGGTCCACATTATGGCTAATTCGTATCAAGAACAGCTGCATGTAGTCTTCCATTGACCAAGTCGCATCCCAAATGGGATAAGAATCGGGAAGCCAAAATGAAAACTCGCCACTTTCGCGTTTAAGAGGGCGGTCAAAATCTAACGATTTGTCTGATTCCAAAGCCCTGCGGAGGTCGCTAATGGCAGAATCGGCCGACGATACGGTAACCACGCCCCTAGTCACGTGACAGTTCTGAAAAATACTCACCCTCTATCCTTGAAAGATATTGTTACCAAGGAAGTCGACGTTCCAAAGGCTTTCGACGATACTAAAATCCAGCTCGTCAATGATGTCTCGAGCAACGCTGTTGTTTCCTGCCAATTCCTCCAGTTTTTCCAGAACAAACGTTTTAGTGGAATCGTCAACGATGCCTGCAACCAGCCGATCTGGATTTCTTGCAACCTTAAACGCCATTAATTGCTTTAGCAAGGTATTGACAGAGTCTTTCGTTTTCAAGCTGCTTTTGATCTCATAGGCGACTTTTTCAACACCGTCGTCGATGAACAAATCAAGTGATCGCGAACGCGTTCCATCAACCGCCTTGAAGCTCCACCGGAGGGTGGATGCCACAATATTCCCTCCCTGGGCAACAAATTCATCAGTTATTTCAACAATTCGTTGAAGCTCGTACAGCACACCCGATAGCGCCCTGATTTGGCTTTGTCCTGCTTTCTGCCTTGCCACCAACTGGAACCACTCCAGCATATCTCGCTGTGAAAATCTGTCAGTTGCTCTATCAAGATCATCCGCGACTCGCTGAATCATACGTAAGCCTTCTTGTCCAAGCCGACCTGCACTGCCCGGTATCAACCCCGTTTCAGCCATGTGAATCAGCAGTTTCGAAGTTTGTCCAAATGGCTGATCACCAACTTTTGCCGACGCTTTTCCCAGCTTTACAATGACGTCCGCCAACTCCTCGGGCGAGGCTGAGTCAAAAGCCGCAAATATTCTCCCGCTTGCATCCCCCTTCATCGCAGTGATCAGATGCGATATTCCGTGAGCCAACTCATCGACGCTGTTGGTTCTGGCAGCGGCCCGAATCAAGGCATCCGCGACTTTTTCACCGCCCAGTTCGCCCATGCCATCTTGGATGATGCGTGATGCCTTGGCACCAAGAACCTCGGTCGCACCGCGGATTGCATCAGCTACACCTTCATTGGCTTTGATTAGGAAGCCGCCCACGACTTCCATGGCTTTTCTGCTGTCCGGCCCGAAATCACCCATCTGGGTAATCAATTGCCGGATGGTCGCCGGGTCGAACAGGTTGACTGCAGAAACGGCGGCAAGGGCATCGTGGGGACTTTTGGACGAACTTGAATTAGCAGTTGCAGGCGATGCACCGAGGGCGTAGTTGTAAATTTCGGTCGCCATTGCGTGCAGAAGTGGTGCCGCAGCAACGGCAAATTGTCCAACGTTTGCAGCCCGTGACACTCGCACGAACGCTCGAGTCGCGTCGACTGCCAAGTCGCCCGGCCCAGTGAACTCCGCAACCAACCCTAGAACCGCGAGCGTGGTGTCCAAGCCGTTAAAGTCGCGGGCAGAAAACGGCGTCAGACTCCATAGGTTGATTGCAAGGTCACGTATATCAGGTATGGCGCCAACAATCGGAAGCACGCTCAGCGTGATATCACCCGCTAAAGCAGCATCAAGATTGTCACTTCCGGCTACTGCTCCCCACAGGAAATTGCCGAGGCTGTTACCCACGTACTCAAGACGTGAAAGCTCCTCCCTTCCGCCAAGCACAATATCCCACGAACTTGTTGTTGAGTTGACCTCTTCCCAACCAAAGATGATTCCGTCCCAGTACTCAAGTACCAAGCGGACTTTACTGACACCGGATGCAGCGGCTCCCGTGAACAGCTGAACCGTAAATTCGTCTGCTCCGTCAGGTATTATGTAACTGCCAGTTGTTCCACCTGGGAAAAAGACAGAACCAGACCGGAATTCTTCGACTCTTATTCGGTAGTTCAGAGTCGGGTCAAGACGATCAAGCCGAACATGGGTCACATCGGTAATGGTGACATTTGTCATCGACCCATCAAGATTTTCAAAGGTCTCCGTTCTTAAGCCATCATAAGAAAGTGAAGTGTGATCCGCTTTGATTACCGCGCCGAAGTCATTGACACCGACACTGCGCTTGATCTCGATCGTTTGAGCTGCGGCGGCAACTCCTGAGTCACCTGAGTAGAATCCGGCTGCCTCTGCAGAGATGTAATTTAACCCAACGAGAGAATGTCTGTCGCCTCCGGCAATCGATAGTGTTACCGTCGCGGATCCGCCGCTGGTAAATGCTTGCCTTCCACGCAACAGTCCTTTTGAATCCTGAAAACGAACCAGAGTGCCATCAGGAGCAGGGTTGCCCGCAAGATCCGTCACAATCGCCGTAACTGCCGTGCTGGTTTGGGCACCGAACCCCTCGAAGTATAGGATGCCGTGCTCGAACGCGAGGTTAACCCGTAATTCGGAGCCAACTAAAGTGGACTGGGCTTCAAAATCATCGGCTTGCACCGCCAATGAAAGTATTGAGGGAAGCTTGTCTGCTGCGATGGTGAGCACAGACTTCCCGTCTGTGGTGGTACCAAATCCGTCGATCAGATCTTCGACGTGGGCAAAAATATCATTAGGGTGATTGCTCGCGTCCTGCCACGTCACTCCAGTGTCTTCGATAAGGTTGTCGTACTGATCTTTGAAGGTTGCCTCAATCCTGACCTCGATATCCGGATCATGAGCCGGAGCGACCGGGAGTGAACTGCCAACCGACTGTCCATCGACGAACACCTCCCATTCAACCTGAGCGGCATTGCCGGGAGTGACCTCGAATTCGCTACTTCGAGCGTCAACACCGTCGACAACTGACTCAATGACATAGCGTGCCCCCGCGACGCGGAAAGGCAGTGACAGCGTGGCTCCCGCCAAACCATCTTTAATTGTGCTGGAAGCGGAAACACCTGTGCTGCTTCCGTCCAGATTCAATATCCGGAACCGAACGGTTTCACCTTCTACGCCAGCCACGTCAACCCCTTGGAAAGCATAGACTGCCTCCACGGAGTCGTCTGCTGAAACATACTCGGAGCGTGGAAACACTTCCTGATCACCAACGATGAAGTTCGCAGTGTCTTCCCACTCAATGGAACGCCTGACGGACTCAGCTGTAACAGTGATTGAATCAAGTTCATCAAAATCGGAACTGTTCTCAATACCTTCAATCCAGAAATTCAATCGTCCGGAGCCGGGTGTTAGCTCAACACCTGGTCGGATCTTATATAGTTGTGGCTGTCCTTCAGGCGTTTCAACTTCCTCGAAGCCTTCCCAGTCGGTGTCATCTTGCCCGTACGTGTCAACAACCCATAGCTCGATCAGGTCGTCATCAAAGTCGAGTGTTACGCGATAGTCGCTCGGTTCGCTGAATGGGTCAATTTCGTTCTCAGGATTACCTAAGTAGTCGTACTGGTAGCCTCTGCCCCTCCAACTCCACCAATAGTGGTTCAAGTCGATTGAAGCAGATGTAAAGTCACTGCGGTAATCTGGATCAAACTCGTCCGACTCAGCTTCGTAGTCGGGAGCGTAGGGCATTGATCCATCATTTGGAGGGTCGTCGGCAGGCACCTCTTTCGAGAAGTCACTATTTCGCCAGACAACCGCCCCCGGATCTTCTTCTTCGGATCCATTCAGACCGTCAACAACCAGATTCACGCCAGTGTCAAAGATCGTGCCGTAGAACCGGTCACGAACTTCATCGACGCTCGCACCCGTTGCACTGGCCAGCTCCAGCTTAAACACCTCGGCAGGCTCACGCAGATCGTCGTCTGGGACCTCGATCTCTACCCACGCGACCGTTTCGCCCGCTTTGAAGGTGACTTGATTGGTAAGCAGTCGATAGTCGCTGTCTTCGGTTGCGGTAATGTCCGTGGCCTCAATCGTGACTGTCACAGAACGGTCTACTGCGTCGGTCAGGAACACCGGGATGTACCGACGGTAATCATCCGTCTGACCTTCCACCATTCCGCCCCAGTAACCCCAGTAGCCGTTGTGGTTTGAGCCGAAACCGTTGTAACCATAGTTGCCCCAGTAGCCACCCCAGTAGCCATAGTAGCTGCCACTGCAGGTCTCGTCTTCAACACATTCAATGTGTTCTTCGTACCACTCGCGGTGTGCTTCCTCAAATGCGTCGGCCCTTTCATGGAAATCGCCAAAGCTAGAACTCCAACCATAGTGCCAACCGTGACGGAAGTAGGCAGTTGTGGATTCAGGTTCATCTACGACATCGGCGCCGCCATCGCCAGAAGGTGGCGAACCCTCCGGCGGCACTGGTGGAGGTTCAACATCAACGATTCGAAGATTCAATGATTCATCATAGCCACCGTTTCGAAATTCAACTGCAGGAATTGGGTCCCCACTAGCAAAGACCCCTGGCGTCACGGAAGTCAACGCAATGTGAACGTTCTCGACGCCCTCGGGGTAGTCGGCATCTGCATACGTTTGGATCGTAACCCACCTCGTGGCCAAGTGTTTATCCAGCGTTATGGCTCCTGACCTAGAACCGTAATCAAGTTCGGGCGTCGCACTTCCACCACCAGTTGCAAAGCTGAATCTAGCACCATCAGCAGCTTGGAAATCTGGATCCCACAATTGAACGCGAAACTCGAGGATACCGCTTTCAAGTGTTGATGCACGGTTGGCAATGAGACGTAGTTCTGGCTCTTCAGGAGTGCCGCCTCCGCCTCCGCCGTCGTCCATGCCCACGCCCATGCCCATGCCCATGCCGTCATCCATGCCCATGCCGTCATCCATGCCCATGCCGTCGTCCATGCCCATGCCCATGCCGTCGTCCATGCCCATGCCGTCATCCATGCCCATGCCGTCGTCCATGCCCATGCCGCCACCACATGATGTTGGCTCGCCGTCCTCGCCAAGGCAATACTCGGGTGGCAGACCATCATCCATCGACCCATCTGAATCGGCACTTGTACTCGCAAATAAAACCAAGTTCTCGTTTAACGAGAATTCCACCGTCCCGGAAGAATCGAGTTGAGCACTTGATGGCAAGCCGTCGGTAATCGCATTGAATGATCGATCAAGAACATTGCTTTCGTTGCCGGTAAAGTCTCTGTTGTTGTCAACGGTCGTGTTTCCAAACAACTGGAAAGTCGAACCAGCCGTAGCGTCAATACCGCCACCAGACCAATACCACGACCGGTTTTGCTCGATGGTCACATTAGTGAGCATCGCGGTTGAACCAAGCAAATACAGCCCACCGGCACCGCCGTCCGAGACATTCGAGGAAACTGTCGCACCAAACAGTATCACTTCGCTACCGTCTGCAAAGATTCCGCCCACTGCCCCCAGAGCATAGTTTTGAGAAATTGTGCTAGAGACAATCCAAAGATTGCTTCCTACTGCGGTGTAAACGCCAGCAGCAGCAGAAAATGAATAATTGTCTTCAATGGTGCTCCACCCTACGTCCAATGTACCGGAAGCTTGATAGATACCGCCGCCAAAGTCGGTGGCGACGTTGTTTGAAACAACAGTATTACGCAGGGTCAGTGGTCCGTCGCTGTAGATTCCTCCGCCACGTTGGGCACGCCCACCTGAGACGACCACATCGTAGAGTGCAAGGCTGCCCGCGCCAGTATTGTAAATGACGCCACCACGCATTTCCGTATGATGAATATCCTCCAGTGCTGACAATGAAACCCCGGAAATGAAAGCGTCATTTCCACCGTCAATCCTGAACAGCCTACCAGGCGTTGTTCTTGAGATTGTCAGTTCGTCGGAGCCGGGCCCTTCAATAGTGAATCCAGAATCGATGGATATTTCATCTTCGAGAAAAATATTGTTCAAGCCATCAGCAAATGTGATTGGCCGGTCCAGTTGGTAGCTGTCGACCAGCAGAGCTGCTTCACGCAAGCTCAAGTTTCCCGGACCATAGTTGCCGTCAACGACATCACTTTGGGTCGACACTTGCAATCCGCTTTCCAGCGACTCCAAGCCAACCGTCATCGGAGCGTTGGGCAAGGATGCTCCGAGGGTTGATACAAGCACAAATGCGTCCCCGAGGACGTCGACATCTCCGTCAGCGTCAAAGTCTCCGGTACTCCAAGTCTTACCAGAAGTCGAACCCAGACTGCCAACTAGCACAAACGCATCACCCAAAACGTCCACAATTCGATCAAGATTCGCATCACCAGGAATGGCAACATGAACTTGCTGACTCATCGCCGTGTCGTATGCAATCGGATTCTCTTGACCTTGAAAGCCTAAGGTTGTGATCAACTGGTGGTTTAACGACAAAGTGTAATTTCCGGCTGCAAAATCACCGACAACACTGGACAGATCCCAAGTTGCAACATTGCCAGTTTGCGTAAACCCAACCCCCTCTAACGATACGGGAATACCTCCAGCATTGTCGTCGAAAATTCGAAGGGCATCGGCGTCAACTTGCACGTCCAGCTTGAACTCCACTTGAATCTCCTCAAGCAAATCCGGACGAGCCAAACTGAATGGTTGCGAAGGCGTATCGCCATCACTGATCAATCCGCCGTCGCGATACCAAGCTTCGATCGACGCACTATCGGCATACGTATCCTGTCCACCGATGGCAAAAGTATTGGCCAACAAAACCAACGACTGGAAGGAAACGGAAGATTCTTTGTCCGTGGCAATTTGACCTGCTGCATCAGCAGAAACAGAGTCACCACTCGGTCCCGCAGTCGTTGCACCGGCCTCGCGCACTGCTAAGCCATCCGCCAGCTCGTCGACAACGGACTCAACCGTGAAGAACCCTCGTGGCGCTGAACCCACGACACTGTTGTCCACTGTCACGGCGGCAACCGAGGCTGCCGTTCCCCCCAAGTCAGGTGAATCAGCACTCGACAGAACTTGGCTGTCAAGAATCTGAGTGCTCAGGACACCAGCAGCATCATGAATAAAAATCCCGCTACCGTCGGTCGCACTGTTTACCAAAATATCGGTGCCCCCGGAAACCGTGAACTGCACACTATCCGCACCCAGAGTGTTGACATAGATGGCTCCGCCTTGGGCGTCGCTTTCATTACCCGTAAAAAGACTGTTGACGATTTCCAACTGATGGTCGCCCACTTCATCTGCAATGTAACGAATTCCAGCACCGGCGTACGTAGCTCTGTTGCCAATGATTTCACTGTCGAGGATGTGCAGATCGGTCCGGCTAGTAGAGACTCCCGAACCGACGTTGTCCCAAATGCGAACGTCCTGAAGAGTCAACCTTCCGCCCGCACTTCGCACACCAACGTTACCTGCACCTTCGATGGTCAGTCCGCTGATTGCGACATCAGTTTCAGTTCCGTCCAGATGGTCAACGCCAAAGACTTGAAACACTCGCGTGCCTTCTACACCAAGGATCGCCAGTTGATGCATGGCTGGGCCTTGTATGTGCACACTGGTTCGAATGGCCAAAAAATCCGCTGTTCCATCGTTGTTGCCATCGTACGCCAATTGCATCAAGCGAGTTGCACCATCGGCAAAAAATTCTTCATCAAATTGGATGACTTTACGGATGCCGGAGGATACATCCGTCGTTTGTGCCAAAAACAACGCTTCGCGGAGACTTAAGTCGCCATCTGAATAATCACCGTCGTTCTCATCAATCAATGTGCTGACGGTCCAAGTGTATGAGGTGACCCCCAGCTCCAATTGATCTGTTGGCAGACCGGTACCGATCACGTGTTCGACCTCGAACGCTGCTGCAAGACGCACGGAAACCTCTGCGGAACCACCCTGAGTGGTGATGATTTGAGTGGAGATATCGTCGAGAGAAAATGCTACCCCCGACGTGCCTGTCCAGTTCGAGAAGTCGATCGTGTCCTGACCGGCTGTTTCCGCAATCGTGTCTTGGCGATCAAAGTCATCCGACACCACGTAGTGATCATCGCCTTCGCCACCAACGACAGTGTTGCGATCAGCTCCGCCGTTTAGCGTATCGTTGCCGACTTGGCCATACAGCTTGTCATGTCCAGCTTGCCCCCACAACACGTCATCATCTTCGCCACCATAAAGTTCATCATCACCATCGCCGCCGGCTAGCTCGTCATTGCCTTGATGACCGATCAGCACATCGTCATCCTGACCTCCATCCAGATCATCATTCCCGGCTCCTCCCGAGACGGTATCTCTTCCCCCATCTCCGGTCAGAGTGTCGTCTCCATCACCTCCATAGACCTGATCGTTTCCATCACCACCGTAGACGTGATCGTTGCCAGCTTGGCCGTACAACCAATCGAGACCGGCACCACCCGTGACCAGATCGTCGCCTTCGCCAGCATAGATCCGATCGTCATTGCCACCTCCATCGAGCGTGTCGTTCCCGTCCTCGCCACGAAGTTCGTCGTTACCACTTCCTCCAAGCAGTTGATCTAAACCATCACCGCCCCAGATTTCGTCGTCGCCAGACTGCCCATTAAGAACATCATCTCCTGCCTGACCAAACAACTGATCCATCCCGGTTCCGCCGAGCACGGAATCATTGCCTGGCCCCGCGTAAACAATGTCGTCGCCAGCTGACGCCTGAATGTTGTCATCACCACTTCTACCATGAATCACATCGTTACCACCGCCGCCGTTGATAACGTCATCGGCGAAACCTCCCGCCAATGAATCATCGCCTGCGTGCCCGTGAATCGTCGTTGGTATAATCAGGTTGTTCGTCACCGTGTCATCGCCCCCCAGAGCGTTGACCGTTACGCTGGCGATGTTGTTGTAGCTAAATGTTTGAGTCAACGCCGGATCATTGTTAACTGACACCGTGAACGTCTGATCGCTGTTATCATCCAAGCGAATCACATCGTCAGTTGGCGTGCCAGCTACTGTTACAACGTCCCCGCTGAGCGTAACGGACGCCAACAACTTTCGCGGTTCGAGTGGGCCGTAATGCTGATTCGCGTGGCCTTGCTGACGCTTTCTTTTTCGAGATTTTTGCTTGGCCCAGAAACGATTCCACAAAGTGCGGTAACCGAGGGCTTTTTGAGTGATCTTCCAAGTCGCGACCAACTTCTTCACGGCAAAACTCCTGTGCCAGAATCCAATGTTCGGGGCATTTACCGCGTTAGCGTCAGTTCTTGTTTCACGAAGGTGCTTGCGGAAGCCCTGCTCATCCAATTCTGTTGTAGTGAATTGCGGTACACAATCAAGATGGTTTTGTGGATTAATTTACGCTTGACGACCGTTACAGCGAAAAGAAATGGGAGACTTAGGCAATTTGACAATGCAGTCCCCTGAAACCGCCAACACGGAAACATTGCTTTAGGCCTCGTGTGCGGAAGAGCCAGATACGAAAACCAATTAGTTACAGAAACGAAAAGGCATGGGGCTCCACAAACGAATCCGCGCACAATCGAATCCGGGTTAACGCAGTTCTGGGCTGCTTGCAAGTCAAAACGTGTCGATCAAGTTGACTTTGACAACGAAACGCATCGTAAGATGTCATGAAAAAAACAGCGACCGTTTTTATGACATTCGCTCAAGTTAAAACTTGTCCGCTGGGGAGTGCTTGATAAATTCATGGTGTCGTTTGGATCTCGACCTTAACTTTGAACCCGCGTCGGCAGAGTCCAATCCGTAATCGCCTTGTCCCCCAGAAGTGAACGATACGCCATGTCTAACATTGAGCTCCTGTTACAGAATGCTCGTCTGCGTGACGAGATGGAACCCTTCTTGGATGAATCGGTCACTCTCGTTGATATGGATCGAATGTCAGTCCACAGCGAAAATGAGTTCCTTTCATCGTTGCTCGCATGGGAAAGGGCTCCGGTTCTGCCGATCAGTCAGTGGTTTGAACCGGAACTGGTGATGCGTAACCACCACGAATATGACGACGCTCAGGTAAAGCAGAAGCTCCATCAGATCATTGGTCGGCTGTACGAAAAAAACATCGTCCTAGTGCACACAGATCACCTGTCCGATCGGCAACTGTACTGCTTGATCGCTCGCGATATTTTGCCTGCCCACGAGAAGAAAATCGTCGCGTCGGATCGAGTCATCCACTGGCAGTGCTTGGATATCGTGGTCGACGAGGAATCATGGCTACGCTTCTATGCTTCGGACGAAGAACGAGAGCAGTGGGCCGCCGACAACTGGCTGAAGTTGCCGCCTCGTGAGCCATTGCCGTTTCCTCGGTCGATGCCGCATCGATTGGCGTGATCGCGTAACGAATCGCGTGGCAGCATAACGCTCAAACGCAGGCAAAAATCAGGCTTCGTTGAGCAATTTTTCGGAGATCCCCGGAATCACGGTGCTGATCGAACGTTCGACGGGACTTTGCTGAAGCACCGATTTCGCCTGCTCGCGCATGGTTACAATTTCGTAGTGCTTTGACATCATACGAACGCAGTCGGACAGCAACTCAATCTTCTTTTCGGCTGGCACGGACATCCCAGGAAAAAATGCCATCTCGGGCACGTCACGTGTGCACAGAAAATCGGTCGGATGAAGCAGCAGCGACGGTGCCGTACCCGTCCAGCGGCACAGCGTGAGCGCTTTCCAAAAGTACGCCTTCGCAAGTGAAACCGAAGCGTTGGCCAGATAATTCAAATAGCTTGCATGAATCGGAAATCGAGTGAACGGCATCGTCGTGACCGGAATCTCCACCAAGCGATCGTCCCCATCGGTGTACAAGAACGGTCGGTTCAACTGAAACGCATCGCTAAAGGAACCAAACAACTGCTTTCGTTCTTCTTTTTCTGCTTTTGAGAAACTTGCGCTCAACATGTAGTAAGCTCGAGCCACAGGCCCCAGACTGGTTGGGAAGGTTGACGCGTCATACTCATAGCCGCGACGCATCAGCAATTGCAAAACACGTTGGCACCGACTGAACCCGGGGCCTCGGAAACCAACCGGACGCATACCCGTTATGTTTTCGATCGCGGCCTCGGTACGATCGAATTCATCTTCCAACTGCCGCTGACTGAACAGATGCAACCACGGTTCGTGCTGAAACGAGTGATTGCCGATCTCGTGCCCGTCCTCGGCCAGCATCGCGATAGGATCGTGGTTCCTTTCCAACGCCGCGTCCTGCCCCACGACAAAAAAGGTCGTTTTGAGTTCGTGATCGTCAAAAAACCGCAACATGTGCGGAACCACAATGTTGAGATAGCCGGGAAAATCTTCCCACGACGGTTCACCATGCACCTTCAGGTACGACCAAAGGTTATCAAGATCAACCGAGATGCTGGCGATGGGTTTGTTGGTCATAAAAAGCAGCCAAAGGCGAGTGAAAAATCAAAGTTGAAAAACTTGGTGTCATCAAAACCACAAATCAAGAACGCAATCGCGGCAGCGCAGTTTCAATCACTCGGCAAAAATGTTCAGCAGATCTTTGCGGGCTTACATGGGCAACCGATTGCCGGGCGTACCGGCCCATTTCCAAAAGCTGCTCATTGGAGCACGCCATCGCACGATCAATGGCACTTTTCACATCGTGTTGATTGGTCGGATCAAACGACCATCCGTTTTTGTCTTCCTCGCAATGGACTTCGACCGATTGAGCAAAGAAACTGCCAAGGACAGGCAGGCCGGACTTCATCGCTTCGATTGGAACCATCCCCCACTCGTCCGCCAACGAAGGAAAAACAGCCATGTCGTTTTCGCGATACGCGTTCCGCAACTCAGACGAATCGCAGTGGCCTAGGAAGGAGATTTCTAAATTATCGGCCGCCTGATCTGCAATCGAGTCTTTTAGCGGTCCATCGCCGGCAATCGAAAGCCTGACGTGTTTTTGTCGATTTTGGTCGCACCACTGACGCATCATCTGCGTGAACATCAAAATGCCCTTCCGTTCACTCAACGAGCCACAGTAAAGCAGTTTGCGGGTTTCAGACTCTGACACCTCTTTGCCGCCATCGAAAACGACTGACGAATCAACGCAATAGGGCAATTCGAACAACCGCTCCGACGCCAGCGGCAGACTCTCTAGGTATCGTTTGCAGCTTGGACCGTTGTAGGTGAAGTAATCTGCATTACGACAGATCGAACGTCGCAGCGTGCGACGCGCCCAGCCACGTTCCACTTCGATGTGTTCACTCATATTTCCCACCATGACCAGTGGAACTTTGGGGTGAAAACGTCGGTACCAGCAACTGAGCAGCGTCCGCATACCCATCTCGTAGGAAAACACGATATCGGCATTCAGCTTTTTTAACTGCCGAGTCGTATCAATTGGCACGTGAATAAAATTTGGCTCGGCAAACCCAGACGAGTGCTTCCAGCGAGCTGTAAACATCCAGTTCTTCTGGACACGCACATCAAGATCATCCCACTGCGGTTGCCAGTTCCGATCCGGCTCCATCGGCACGGACAGTAACACCGTCAAGGCTCGAACACGCTTCGCCAGTTCCGTATACGCGGCGACATGATGAGGCCGAACGTAGTTGTTTAATAGAACGACATGTGCATCCAGTTTTTTCAAAGGACTAGCACTCACTTCACCGGGCGTTAGTTCAAGGCTCGAGGGACCTGACAGCCCAATTTCTGAATCAGCATACGACTGTTCGGGCACCACGACCGTATCGCTTCTTTCTTCACTCATGCCAAACCGCCCCCGAGTGGAACTGATTGGACTTCTTGCTTGCCTTGATTGCAATCGTGAATCTGATGCCAAGCCATCGACATCGCCCACAACAGCATCGGTGTACCGGCGATCGTGGAAAAAATAACGTTCTCGAAGAAACCGTTGACCAAGATATAGACGATCACCGAACTGACGACCACGTGCGTCCTGAACGCGTTGCTGGCGGCCTGAAAGAGAATGGTCAGCAGCCCAAGACCACCGTGCAACCCGGCAGATGCAATGCCCACCAGCTTGGCAAGAACCTGAGAATCAAGCGTGACAATTTCCTTGCTAACATTGATGTTGGCAAGATTCAGTAACGAGCCAACAAAAGCAAGCAACCTACCCGCTAATTGCCCAACGGGCACATCAACAAAAAGAAGGGCTCGCTGGTTAGGTGATTTTGTCGAAGCGAGAACGCGATCTTGGTCGCTCGCATCAACCAAGTTTGCGGTATCAATGGAAGCCATCTACGAGCCTCCCGAAAAAAACTAGCCCCTGCGATTTCGGCAAAACAAGCGAGTCCGTTTGGCAAACTTCAGGCTTCTCAAACAGAAGGAATTCGCAGGACAAGTTCATAATCGTCTATCACAAATCGATACATGACCATTGATAGCACCATCCTGATTGCCAACGGTAAACCAGCAAATAATTAAACCGAACCGCGTTGAAGCAGCGCGATGAAGGCGGTCTCGATAATCAGCCGAAGATCCGTCAAGAAGCCTCGGTTCCTGATGTATTCTAAATCCATTCGCATCCACTGGTCAAAGGACACGTTCCGTCCTCCCCGAGCCTGCCAAGTACAAGTCAGTCCCGGCAATACCGTCAGCCTCATTCGCTGCCACGCGGCGCATTCGACGGATTCCGCAACGGGTAGAGGGCGCGGTCCCACCAATGACATCTGGCCGACCAAAACGTTAACCAGCTGCGGAAGCTCATCAACACATGACTTCCGCAGGATTGCTCCCACAGCCGTAACCCGCGGATCATCTTTCAATTTGAACGCAGGCCCATCCTGTTCGCTGACGTCTCTAAGCGAAGCCTGTTTCTCTTCGGCATCAACGACCATCGTGCGAAACTTGAGAATATCAAACTGACGGCCACCTTGGCCTTCACGTCTTTGACTAAATAGAACAGGACCACGTGAGCTGACTTTGATTGCCACTGCCGCCAACAACAAAATTGGAGAAAGCAAAACCAGACCGGCACCAGCTCCAAAAATATCAATTGTTCGTTTCCACCAAGGCGTGCGAATAACCGGAATCACCGACGTCGACATCGATGACGCAACCGCGTTGAGACGGGCCTCGACAGCGGGCGACAAACTTGTTCGCTGACTTTCCTTGAAAGCCGGCAAGTCAACCACAGTCGTTGCGGCGGACACGTCGTTTGTCTCTTCTATCGAATGTACCGCAGCACGCTCTACCACTTGGACTGCAGACGTCCCCGGAACTCCGTTCGCCCCGACACTAAATCCGTTGCCGTTGCCGCCAAAGTCGGTTCCCGTTGCTCGACCAGTCTCAAACTTTTCAATGTGATACGAATCAACACGCTCGAAACCATCGGCAAACTCTTTCGGTTCAGGCAGCATCATGTTGGAGCCATCGGAATCCGAGTCGTCCGAAGATTGAACAACTTCAGTCGACAACGAAATCAACTCGTCATCCCAAGGATAGACATAAACGGCGGGGTCAGTGTTCCAACCATGCCGGTCAGCCAACTGAACCAGATCGCTCGCGACCAACCTAGCGCCATCGCGATCGGTTTCAGGCAATAGAACGGCAAGGTTTGAACGGTGCCAGCCAAGCGTGTCGCTGATGCGGATTCGCCGCTGAAACGATTCCAGCATCGCAGGCGGCAACGACGAGGGTTTGATCTTGCCTTCAACTGAAAAATGAATCATCGAGAATTCGCGTTGATGATCGCGTCGATTGGAGCGAGAAATCTCTTTCGCGATTTCAAGCTGAAAGGCTTCTTGTGACCGCACCATTCCACAGTTTGCGGATGTACGGAACACATGAAAAGCTCTTTTAAGCAGCGATTCATCTTTTCTGCGTGTAAAGAGGGGCATTGAAAATTTCCGGGAGCAAAGCAAAGTTGAGGTTCAATGATAGTTAGTATTCTGGTTTCGAAGAGGCACAAACAAAGTCATTTGTTCCAATCCTTTCCAAACACTGGCGGCCAGTCAGGACTTGTTGACCACAAGGCCCACGATCGGCACACCTCGAACGTCTAATTGGTGGCGAAAACGCTTGACCAATCTTGGTTCAATTTGGCTGGATTCAATGGTTAACATCACACCATCCAGATGCGACGCGATTACATAATACGCTGTCGGGTGATTCGCAACTGGCAAGTCAAATAACACACTGCCGAATTCGCTAGCGTGAATGTCAAACGAATTTGAAAAGTTCGTAAACGAGTGTTCGATCACATCTTGGTCTGATCCTTGCCTTGAACTGACCACAGACAAGTTTGGCACCCGAGTTCGATGAGCAATTGGATAGATATCGATATCTCGCTGAAGTTGATCAGCTTTCACTGCCGCCTCGTTCATTCGGGAAAGTCGGTTCTCGTTCGCGGCACGCTTTGCTTCAAGCTGACTTAAACCAGCCACCGCCCCAGCGTCTTCCGCTTCGGTCAGGACCAAATCGGTCGGGCGGTTTTCAATCTTGTTCACGATCTGCTGCGGCGTTTCTCTGGCTGCTCCGATCGAAAGAACGTTCAAGGCTGAACCTGACGACGGTGAAATCTCCGTAGCGATGCGGCCAAGTTGCACGTAGATCTTGCCCTCAGAAGAAAAGGTACGGGGCCAAAGAAGAAACGCGGCAACGAGAAGCAGCCACACGACGAACGCCTTGAACCGATGCCGGTTCAAAACGTTCAGCATCTGCAGAACTGTCAGTTGATTCATGGTCGTTGCGCCACGAGAGGAGGGAGTGCATAACAAGGAGCAGAGCGTCAGAACCCTAGAAATTGGACTGGTCGTAGCCACCATTAAAATTGCGGCATTCAAATAGTCAAATAACTCGAAGGAGTTTAATGGACAAAAGCGTGCCATTCAACCATTTATTCCAGTCCTGCCGCATGTATGGCTGTGTCACGCGGAAAACGAAAAAAATCATCGAGTACCGACCACCCATTCACCGCAGACTAGCTACCCCCAAACAGCGTTCGCGGCACCGAAAACCACCTTAAAGGGAACAAATGGGGCTGGCCCCGCCTCATTCTCGCCCCAGTGAGCGAAATCACACGGTATGTAGTTTTTCAAAAAAGTTTCCGTCAAAAACATGACGGACGGGCGCATAAGCACACCCAAAGCCACATTATACCTTGGCAATCGCTGAGGTTTCGCGACCCAAAGAACTCGGTGGCACGTCGAAATGGCTCGCCAAGTCAACCTTGGTCTAACCCAACAAGCGTTCAAGAAACGAGCTTGGCTCCGGCAACGTTTGATAGATCAGATCCGGATCCGACGCCACCAGCTCCGCTCTGCTGCCGCCGCCGGTTTCGACAGCCACCACTTTCGCACCAATCGACCGAGCACACGTGATATCGTTCACCGTGTCGCCGATCACCCATACGTTGCCTTCGATAAACCGATCGCCCAAGTGATTTGCTGCGGCTTCCTTGGCGATCCGGGCGACGTCATTGCGGTGCGGATGCGCGTCACCAAACCCTCCGTACGCAAAATGATGGTTCAACTTGAAGTAGTCCATTTTTGCGTCCGAAGCCCGCTTCATATTCCCCGTCAAAAGCCCCAACGAAACGTCCTCTCGCCCGGAAAGGTACTCTAGCAACTCGACCACGTTTGGCAGAACATGTCCGTCACACTTTGGCAGCGTCTGCTGAAGCAGTTCGCAGTAGCGATTCGTGAAGGCATCTCTTGCCTGATCGACCTCAATCGGCAACGGCGCAAAAAGATCAGACACGATGCTGTGGTCCGTTCGCCCGTGGACCGTCACGTCCGGAAGCTGGTCGATGCCATGCAAATCCTTCATCGCTTGCTTCATCGCCATCAACCCAGCCCCACCTGCCCGGACTAGCGTTCCATCGATATCAAATAGCAAAGTCAACATGTTGTTACTGGTTTCTGTTGGAGTTATCACGCAATCAATTTGGCGGCGACCCAGCACAACATCCGTTTCCTCAGAGCGTGCGGAACGGTTATGATGACGGACGCGAAACATTCGCCAATCCGGGGAAAGAGTTGCAAACACAACAGGCACGATTATGACAAAAGAACCCGCCATTGCATCGCCAGTAAAGTTGTCGACTTCACGGATTTGTCTGCGCGGCTGCTTTCTTGGGCGCGTTTTTCTCCCAACGCTCATTGTAGTTGCAGGTGCGAACCTGTTCACGCCTCACCCGACATTCGCGCAGCAAGCAGAAGTTGCCGCTCAACCAGAGGCAACGCAATCCGCGAACGACGCAGCGACACCACCAACGAAAACCAAGCTAAACCACGATCGCTTTCTCCGCATTCGCAAGGACGAGCGTGATCGCAGCATGGCGTTGGAAACCTCAATCGTTCGCTACGAAAAAGTCACAAAGGACAATACCCGGATCACCGTGGACCTGATCGGAGCCGTTCATGTCGGCCACGCGGAATACTACAAACAGCTGAACAAGCAATTTGAAAAATACGAGGTCTTGCTGTACGAACTAGTTGCCCCCGAGGGCACCGTCATTCCCAAAGGCGGCCGCGATCCCGGCGAATCGGGCGTTCCGACCAGCCCAGTCGCAGCTTTGCAAATGGGGATGAAGTCGGTGCTGGAACTGGATTTTCAGCTGGAATTAATCGACTACACGAAAGACAACTTCGTCCACGCCGACATGAGCCCTGAAGAGTATGGCGAGAGCATGGAAGAGAACGACGAAAGCCTCACTGGCTACGCGCTCAAAGGAATCGGTCAGGGCATGGCGTTGCAGGCGGCCGGAAAAGGCGGCGGAGAAATCGGGATGCTGATGGCTCTGTTCTCTAAGAACAAAGCGGTTCGCTTGAGACGATCGATGGCCAAGCAAATGGTCGACATGGGAGCCGGCATGATCATGTTCGAAGGTAAGAATGGATCAACCATCATTGATCATCGCAACGCGAAGTGCATGTCGGTCTTGAAAGAGCAAATCGACTCGGGCAAGCGAAACTTGGCGATCTTTTACGGGGCAGGGCACTTAGCCGACATGGAGCAGCGTCTGCTGAGCGACTTCGGCATGAAGCGCGGCGGCACTCGCTGGCTGACCGCTTGGAAACTTCGCTAAGGACAGGCAAGCGATAGGCAACTTTGACTCGTCGAGGTTTGCGTCCGGTTTCGCAAGCGATGCAAGCGATTGCTTTTACCATCTGAAACAAATGCTCAATCAAAGCGAGAGCTACGCGAACCCTAAGGCCACCCCCACTCTTTAAAACGAGCGAGCGCGGATTCCAGAGTCTTTTCGTCAACATACCAATCGTCCCAGCACGACAGGTCCGTCATGACCCTTTGGTAACCTCGTTTCGTCAACAACGAATAAATGTCTTGTCGAGCAGGTTGATAGTTGTGCTCAACAGCAATGATGTGAGGATGAAACTCGTCGAAGTCCGCCGCAGCCAAGATTTCAAACTCCGACCCCTCGGTGTCCACGCTCAAGAAATCATACTGCTTCGGACATTCGTTTTCTCTTAGCAGCTGATTCAGCGAGACTGTTTCAACTTCATATTTCCCCGTATTCTTCTCACGTATTGAAGCGTGGGCATCCCCCGACACAAACTCAGCGAGGGTCGAGAAATGCACCTCTTCGGTCTCGACAAATTCCATCTTCTTACCGGAAGCCGACCAGACGCATCGAGTATCAATGCGTGCATTGGGCCTGTTTGATCGCAGCGCGTCGTGGCACCCTCGAGCAGGTTCCGCGAGGATGCCGGTCCATTTTCGACTTGCTTCAAGAAACTGCGTGTTGGACAAATTCAAGCCATCCAGTGCTCCAAACTCGACGAAGAAACCAGCTCCTCCGCCCATCAGCGTATCCACCATCAGATCCTGCCCAAGCTGCGACTGGAAGCACCGACTGTGTGTAGCCATCGACCTAATAAACCTGCGCGACAAATCGCGATCGACCTGCCTATGGAGGCAATATCCAAACGGAGAAAGCAGACGTTCAACGACTGAGGAGAGCATGTCGATATCTAGCTCCAGATTGTTTGCACGAGTTTTCGTATTGGACTCAACCACCAAACGCTTCGGGTAGCACGGTTTCGAGCGTGCTCAGAGCAAAGGCTTCGGAATCGAGGTAGCAAGTTAGGCAAGCGGCAGAATATAACCCACCGGCAAATTAAGGAATTCCTTCGAGGCTTCGGTCTATTTATCGGTAGGTTTTAACTTGCCTTCTGCCTGAGCGCATCGTAGATCGCTGTTCAGAATTTTAAAGGCTACCTTTAAAGGCTACCTTTAAAGGCTACCTTTAGCGCGGCCTTCTCCCCAAGGTCAACTTCACCAATAAATTTACCCCGGCCAATGGTTGCACGAAACCAGATTTGTATTCCACGTGAGGCGAAGATGCTAAGTGGTCGCCAAAGTCAAAGACGTCACTTCGGGGAATCTGAGACCACCGTCTCCAGCAGCTCTCAGAAACGACGGCCGACACAATCTTAATGCCAATCTCACCCGTTAGGATCTTCCAACAACTCTTGCAGCCGGTTGGCGAGAGGCGGAGCAAATTTCGCTGGCCAAGTCTCGTCGATCAAACCAACGCCGATCATATCCAGAACGTGGACTTGGTCTTTGCGGCAAAAGCCAACCAACTTCATCGTCAGCAAGGCTTCCAACTCGATGACCTTTTTCTGTTCGATATCCCGTGACTGCCCGACCTCGGGCGCAGCAACTGGGTAGCTGTCTTTGACCTTCTGTCCTGCCCAGATGACGCGCACCGCCTCGCTAGGCTTGCCGTCTTCGCCATCTAAAAACATCGTAACGCCCATCGTTAGGACTCGATGGAAACCGGCTACCTCCAAAGCAACCGTCGCCGCATCAGCATCTTTCGGGTCGAGCAGAATATCCACGTCGCGGGTGTTCCGGAGGGCTCCCTCATCACGCGTCGCAACCCAAGCGGCCACCGCGTTCCCTCCAATCACGGCGTAGGGCACGTCTGCCGAATTAAGTGCTTGGCAGGCTCGTTCTAAACGTTCACGTACTTTTTCCAAGGCTGAAAACATCCTATCGAAAACGTAGGGCCCGCCTTGCTCACGCAAAAGGTCGTCAATTTGCTCCTGATCCATGCTGGAATTATATACGGTGAACCCAAGCGAACAGACGTCATTCCGCGAGCAAGCGGTACCGCAACCCCGGCAAGCTTCGAGGTGCCAAGATGTCACCTCTGCGAACGCAGGGGCAAATGCCTGACGATTTGTTCGGAGGCAACCACGGCCAATCGAGAGCCACTTCACTCGCGAATTCGCCGCCTTGCTGGGAACGCGCGGGCTTGGACTCGAGGCCAAACATCCAAAATTGGGGCGACCGAGCCCCATCGAGAGAAAGCAGTGCCGAAAAAGTCGGTCTAATCGCCGGGCTTTGACTCCCAACGTGCCCACGACCGCTCGGCCACGGAATCAATTCTTCTCCGTTGGCAGTTTGGCACACAGATTGCCTTAAAGACCCCAACCTCGGTGTGCGCCTGCCAAATTTGCGGCGACCTGACGGCATGAACAACACAAAAACGGGTTTTCCCCGCCAATTCACTACTAACTAACTACCAATCGGAGGATTCCAGTGGCAAAACAGATGGTATTCGATGAAGCCGCTCGCAAGCCCCTGCTCGAAGGCGTGTCCAAACTGGCTCGTGCGGTTCGCAGCACCCTTGGCCCTCGCGGGCGCAACGCCATTTTGGATAAAGGCTGGGGCAGCCCCAAGATCACCAAGGACGGCGTGACCGTCGCCGAGGACATTGAACTGGATGACCCCTACGAAAATCTGGGCGTTCAACTGGTCAAAGAAGCAGCCAGTAAAACTAACGACGTCGCCGGAGACGGAACCACCACCGCGACCGTTCTGGCCGAAGCGATTTTCCGCGAAGGTCTGAAAATGATCGCCGCCGGTTTTGATCCGATGTCACTCTCACGAGGCATCGCGAAGGCGTCCGACGCAATTTGTGCCGAGATCGAAAAATTGGCTCAGCCGATCGATGGCAAGAGCAAAAAAGAAATTAAGCAAGTCGCGACCATCGCGGGCAACAACGATCCTTCAATCGGTGATGTTCTGGCCGAAGCGTTCCTGAAAGTGGGTAAGGACGGAGTGATCACGGTCGAAGAGGGCCGTGGAGCCGAAACTTATGTCGACGTGGTCGAAGGAATGCAGTTCGATCGCGGTTTCCTATCGCCGCACTTCGTCACCAACCAAGATGACGTGACAGTCGAAATGGACAATCCTTACGTCCTGATCTTCGAAGACAAAATCAGTTCGAACAAAGCACTGATTCCGCTGCTGGAAGAAGTTAGCAAAGCAAAAAAGCCATTGCTGATCATCGCCGAAGATGTCGAAGGCGAAGCCCTCGCGACTTTGGTTGTCAACAAAATGCGAGGCATCTTGCAGTGCTGTGCAGTCAAGGCTCCCGGCTACGGCGATCGCCGCAAGGCCATCATGGGTGACTTGGGCGTGTTGACCGGCGGTCAAGTGATTTTCAAAGATCTAGGTGTCGACCTTGAGTCCATCCAGTTGAAGGACTTGGGCAAGGCGAAGAAGGTTCGAATTACTTCGGAAGAGACTGTCTTCGTCGGAACATCTGGCAAGAAGGACGCGATCGCCGATCGAGTGGCTCAGATTCGTCGCGAGATCGAATCAACCGACAGCGATTACGACCGAGAGAAACTCCAAGAGCGACTTGCGAAACTGGCTGGCGGTGTGGCTCAGATCAACGTCGGTGCCACGACCGAAACGGAAATGAAAGAGCGTAAGGATCTTCTGGACGATGCCAAAAGCGCGACCGCAGCGGCTCTTGCGGAAGGCATCGTGCCCGGTGGCGGGATCGCTCTACTTCGAGCAGAAAAGGCACTCGACAAGATCAAGGACTTGGTCGGTGACGAAGAGGCCGGCATCCGAATCATCCGCAAAGTGCTCGAATACCCGCTGCGTTATATCTCGGAAAACGCTGGTCACGACGGAGCGGTTGTGGTTAACCGAGTCCGTGGCATGAAGGGCAAGTCCGAAGGCTTCAACGCCAACACGGGCGAGTACTGCGATCTTGTTGAGGCAGGCGTCATCGACCCAGCCAAGGTCGTCAAAACCGCTTTGCAAAACGCAGCCAGCGTTGCTTCGCTGTTGCTAACCACTGAGTCTCTGATCACCGAAATTCCTTCGAAGGAAGAAGAGGGTGCTGGTGCTCACGATCATGATCACGGCATGGGCGGTGACATGGGCATGGGCGGCATGGGTGGAATGCCGGGCATGGGCGGCATGGGCGGCATGGGAATGCCCGGGATGATGTAAACGTAGTTTGCAGTGTGCAGATTTCAGTGTGCAGAAACGCTGAGAGCTGCACGGATCAAAACTACACACTTCACACTGAAAACTTCACACCAAGTAATGATTCCGCTGGCGATCTCCCGGCGGCTTTCAACAACCAATAAATCAAAAGACTATAAGGAACTTCAAACATGGCCAAAATCAAAATCCGTCCTCTGGATGATCGCATCGTTGTCGAGCCAATGCAGGCCGAAGAAACCACTGCCGGAGGCATCGTGCTACCGGGTAACGCTCAAGAGAAACCACAACGCGGCACCGTGGTCGCCGTTGGCCCCGGCAAATTGCTCGAAAGCGGCCAGCGTGGCGAGCTTTCGATCTCTGTCGGTGACGAAGTGATTTTCGGTAAGTACGGCGGAACGGAAATCGAAGTCGATGGCGCGGACGTCAAGATTCTTCGCGAGTCAGACATCTTGGCCAAAGTTGTTTAGCCAATTTTCAATAGGTGCAAGGCATTAAACGCACTCGCACCGGATCTGAAAGCTGAACACTACACACTGAACACTTATTCCGAAGGAATTTATCATGGCTAAACAATTGCTTTTCGAAGATCATGCCCGTAATCGCATGCTTCGCGGCATCGAGAAACTGGCGGACGCCGTGGCCGTAACCATGGGCCCGACCGGTCGCAACGTCATCATCAACAAGTCTTTTGGGGGACCGACGGTCACCAAAGACGGTGTGACCGTTGCCAAAGAAATTGAACTGGAAGACCGGTTCGAAAACATGGGGGCCAAATTGGTCGTCGAAGTCGCTCAAAAGACCTCTGACTTGGCAGGCGACGGAACCACCACCGCGACCGTGTTGGCACGAGCGATCTTCAAAGAAGGTCTTCGTAACATCGTGGCAGGCAGCAACCCGACCGCCATTCGACGCGGGATCGACATTGCCGTCGACGCGGCTGTCGAAAAACTGCAGTCGATGGCCAAAAAGGTCTCGAACAAGGAAGAAGTTTCCAACGTCGGAGCCATCAGTGCCAACAACGACAAAGTCATCGGTGACTTGCTGGCCGAAGCGTTACATCGCGTCGGGCAAGACGGAGTTATCACCGTCGAAGAAGGCAAAACTGCTGACACCACCGTGGAGTACGTGGACGGAATGCAGTTCGACAAGGGCTACATCTCGCCTTACTTCATTAGCGATCCGACCACGATGACGACCGAGTTCGAGAACGCTCGCGTGTTGATCTTCGAAAAGAAAATCAGCAACATCCGCGACATTGTTCCGATCCTTGAGCAAGTCGGTCAAGCCGGTGTGCCACTGGTCATCATTGCCGAAGACGTGGACGCCGAAGCGTTGACACTGTTGGTCGTCAATAAACTTCGCGGCACGCTGAACGTCTGTGCGGTCAAGGCTCCCGGATTCGGCGACCGTCGTAAAGCCATGCTGGGCGACATCGCGACTCTGACTGGCGGCACGCTGATCAGCGAAGATCTTGGCATCCAACTTGAAAAGCTGGAACTTAGCCAGCTTGGAACTGCTAAGAAGATCGTGATCGACAAAAGCAGCACGACCATTGTCGAAGGATCCGGCAAGCGTAAAGAAGTCGAAGCTCGCATCGATCAAATCCGCAAGCAGATCGAGCAAACCGATAGCGATTACGATCGCGAGAAACTGCAAGAGCGTTTGGCAAAATTGACTGGCGGCGTTGCCGTGGTCAGTGTCGGTGCAGAAACCGAAGCCGACATGAAGCAGAAAAAGGCTCGTGTCGAAGACGCGTTGCACGCAACCCGTGCTGCGATCGAAGAAGGCGTTCTCCCTGGTGGTGGCGTCGCACTCCTTCGCTGCAAAGAAGCCGTCGAAGCCGCTCGCAAATCCGCTAAGGGTGACGCAAAGATTGGTGTCGACATTGTCTTGGGTGCGTTGGATGCTCCGATTCGTCAGATTGCTGACAACGGCGGCATTGATGGCTCGGTCGTTGCCGACATCGTCAATGGCAAGCCAAACAACACCGGCTTCAACGCGTTCACTGGCGAGTACGTTGACATGCTCAAAGCGGGCGTCATCGATCCGGTAAAAGTCGTTCGCACGGCATTGGCCAACGCAGCCAGCATCGCAGGTTTATTGCTGACGACCGACGCGATGGTTTCAACCTTCGACGATGATGACAAGAAGAAGCAAATGGTCGAAGGCGCGATTTCGTAGCCCATTCACCTTTGCTGTGCAAAACTCGAAACGGGCCATCTTCATCGGGTGGCCCGTTTTTCTGAACCAACGCTAACCGAGCCGCTTCTTTTTCAACGAGAATCTGCTCACCCGTGACGCGCCGGAGGAACTGGCGTTACTCTCGATCCTAAAATAATAATCGATTCATGGCCAAAACCTGCTACTACGAAGTTCTTCAGGTCGAGCGAAATGCCTCGGACCGGGAAATCTCCAAGGCGTATCGGAAGCTGGCCGTGAAGTTTCATCCGGACTCCAACCCGGGCGACGACGAAGCAGGCCAGAAGTTTAAACAGGCCGCCGAAGCGTACGAGGTGCTTAGCGATTCTGACAAACGAGCTCGCTACGATCGTCACGGTCATGCGGGCGTCGATGGAGCAGGACAACAATTTGGTTCCGCCGAAGACATCTTTGCCGCGTTTGGTGAAATGTTTGGCGGAGGCGGTGGCTTTGGCGATTTCTTTGGACGCGGTGGCAGCCGAGTTCGGCGCGGCAACGATGTCCGGGCCGATGTCACACTCACCCTTGAGGAAGCGGCCAAAGGGGTCAACAAAACGCTCGATTTCGATCGGCATCAGTCGTGCGAAACGTGCGACGGAAGCGGAGCGAAACCCGGCAGCGAAGTTGCATCCTGCCAGCAGTGCGGCGGACGCGGCCAAGTGTTGCAGTCGGCCGGAATTCTGCGAGTCCAAACGACGTGCCCGGTCTGTCGCGGCGAGGGAAAGATCGTTGTTGATCCTTGCAACGATTGTCGGGGCCAAGGTCAGATCAAAAAACGAGTCGAATTAGATGTCTCGATCCCCGCCGGCGTCGACGACGGAATGCGTGTCCGACTTACGGGCGAAGGCGAACCCAGCCCCAGTGGCGGTCCCAGCGGCGATTGCTACTGCTTCATCAAGGTTCGCAAACACAAACTGTTTCACCGAGACGGCAGCAACCTGATCTTGCAGATGCCTATTTCTTACACCCAAGCGGCCCTCGGTGCCGAAATCGAAGTCCCAACGCTTGATGGCCCAGACAAAATCACGGTCCCGCGAGGAACGCAGTCGGGTGAAGTGTTCAAGCTTGTTGGACGGGGCATGGCGAATCCTCAAGGTGGTCGGACAGGCGACCTGCTGGTTCAAACCTTTATCGAAACACCCAAAAAAGTATCGGGCGAACAAGAAGAACTGCTTCGCAAGTTGGCCGACCTTGAAGAGACGGACGTGCTGCCCGAGCGTAAAAACTTTTTGGCACGTCTGACTGAGTATTTTGCGGCAACTGACTGACCGAGTCGCGGGCCCGGAATGCTCGGCTCCGCCCGCACCCATCAACAACAAGACAAACCACGGGAAGGCAACGCTCCGCCCGCACCCCGCTAACAACAAGACAAACCACGGGAAGACAACACTCCGCCCGCACCCACTAACAACGAGACAAACCGCGGGAGGGTAACACTCCGCCCGCACCCCACCAACAAGAAAACAAACCACGGGAGGGTAAGGCTCCGCCGGCACCCCGCTAACAACAAGACAAACCACGGGAGGGTAAGGCTCCGTCCGCACCCCGCCAACAAGAAAACAAACCACGGGAGGGTAAGGCTCCGTCCGCACCCTTTCCTGATTTCGCCTATTCGAACGGAAACCACGGTTCACTTTTAAAACCATCAATCAAATCCGTGAGGTTGAATTTGGCTCGGACGGAGCCTCGCTCTCCCGGAAAACTATCACCGAAGAAACATGAACGAAGAATCCAACTCACCAACGCCCGAAGAAATAGACGCTCAAGCACCTGCCGCAGACGATGCCGGGACAATCGAAGCCGCTTCTGCCGAAGATTTGCAATCGCTCGATGACACCCTCGCTGCCGAAGCATCCAGCGAATCGAAATCGGACGAAGTCACCATCGAGAGCCTGCAAGCCAAACTGGCCGACGCCGAAAAACGGGTCTTGATGGCTCACGCGGACCTAGACAACTTCCGCCGACGCACTCGCCGCGACCAGCAAGACACACTCAAGTACGCTTCGCTGCCGTTGATGGGTCAGATCTTGGATGCGTTGGACAATTTCGATCGAGCCATTGAAGCTCACGAACAAGACCCCGGCGGAGCAGGGTTGCTGGATGGTGTGAAGATGGTGGCTCAACAGATTTCTGCCACTTTGGCCGAGAAAGGCTGCAAAAAAATCGAAGCCGTCGGTCAGCCATTTGATCCCAACAAACATCAAGCCATCCAGATGCAGCCCAGCGATGAATTTGAAGCCAACATCGTGATGATGGACATGCGACCGGGCTTTGAACTGCACGATCGAGTCATCCGGCCGTCACAGGTCTTCGTCAGCACCGGGCCTGCCAAAGACAAGGAGTAACCATGCCGACCTACGACTACGAATGCGACGCTTGCGGGCACACTTGGGAATTGTTTCAAAAGATAACCGAAGACCCGGTCAAGTCTTGCCCGGAATGCAAAAAGCGCAAGGCTCGCCGGTTGTTCGGCACCGGCGCGGCGATCATGTTCAAAGGGTCAGGCTTTTACGAAACCGACTACCGTAGCGAAAGCTACAAAAAGGGCGCTGACAAGGACAAGAAATCGTCCAGCGATTCTTCGTCGGATTCCAGCAGCAAGAAAAGCGAATCGAAATCCGAAAGCAAGACTCCTTCGAAATCTGATTCAAAGCCAAAGAAAAAAGACTAACCTCCGACCAACATCTGGAAGGGTAAGGCTCCGCCCGCACCCCGCCAACAAGAAAACAAACCACGTGAGGGTAAGGCTCCGCCCGCACCCCACTAACAACAAACAACCTCGGAAGGGCAACGCTCCGTCCGCACCCCACCACCAACAAAGCAAACCACGGGAGGGTAAGGCTCCGTCCGCACCCCACCAACAACAAACCAAACCGCGGGAGGGTAAGGCTCCGTCCGCACCCCACTAACAACAAACAACCTCGTGGGCAAAACTCCGTCCGCACCGGTACCAGCAAAACGCTCAACCACCCGCGCGGCTCGGACGGAGCCTCGCCCTCCCGGACATCCAACATCAATATCGAGCAAACTCATGGGACTGATCGTCGCCACCAAAGCGTTCTGCAAACTCCTGTTTGACAAAAATCTCTCAAACGCCTTTAACGAGTGGGCTCAATCGGGCGGTGTGAGCACCACGACTCCAAAGATCGAAACCAAGCCTGCTCAAAAACCGGCTGCCACGCCCGCCAAACCGATTCGCAGTGACGCGATTAGTCTGCTGGCGGCTTTGCAGCGTGAGGCTCGATTGGTCGACATCGTCAAAGAACCTTTGGCCAATTTCTCAGACGAACAAGTCGGTGCAGCGGCGCGAGACGTGTTGACGAATACCGGGAAAGTTCTGGACCGCATTTTCGACCTGCAACCGCTGACCGATCAAGAAGACGGGTCATCCATCGAAACGCCTGCCGATTTTGACACGGGACGGTACAACCTGACCGGCAACGTTTCGGGCGAAGCTCCTTACAGGGGCAAATTGGCTCATCACGGGTGGGAGGCAAAGCAGTGCCAACTACCCAACTGGACCGGCAGCAAGTCATCCGCCAAGGTCGTCGCACCAATAGAGATCGAACTTTGATGAGAACCGACTTGGCACAATTTTAACTCTCTCAAACATCGCCAAGCTGTTTGCTCCCGCCAACAAGAAACCCGATCGCTTCGCTGAATAGAACGACATGACCGCGCAATACATCATCGGCATCGATCTTGGCACGACTAATAACGTGCTGGCTTACGCTGACCTGAACGCCGATTCTGCTTTGATTGAATTGCTACAGATCCCGCAGCTAGTTGCCGCAGGAACGCTGGACAAGCGGACCTCATTGCCGTCATTTGTCTACTTGGCAACCGAATCCGAATCGGCCGAAGGAGCGTTCGATCTGCCGTGGGCAACCGGTCGAAGCTACGTTGTCGGAGAATGGGCCCGCAAGCGAAGTGCTGAAGCTCCTGATCGCACGGTTGTCGCAGCCAAGTCATGGCTGTGTCATCCTCGAGTCGATCGGCGTCAGCCTGTGTTGCCGGCTGGGGCTTCGGACGAAGTCAAGAAAATCTCACCGGTCACTGCGTCGAAGTATTATTTGGCTCATCTGATTGCTGCGTGGGAGCAGCAGTTTCCCGACGCAAAAATTGCGGACCAAAAAGTCGTACTGACCGTGCCGGCTTCGTTTGATCCCGTCGCCCGAGAACTCACGCGCGAAGCGGCACTCGCGGCTGGACTACCTGCCGATTTCATTTTGCTGGAAGAACCGCAAGCCGCACTCTACGCGTGGCTGACAGCTCAAGGCGATGATTGGCGGAAGCAGTTGAAGGCGGGCGAGTCCGTATTGGTTTGCGATATCGGCGGAGGCACAACGGACCTAACATTGGTTCGCGTGCAAGACGAATCGGGAGACTTGGTCTTGGAACGAGCCGCGGTCGGTGACCACCTTTTGGTCGGCGGCGACAACATGGATTTGACGCTGGCTCATTCGGTCGCGGGCAAGTTCGCAGAGCAGGGCACGAATCTGAATCCGTGGCAATCGGTTTCATTGTGGCACAGCTGTAGATCCGCGAAGGAAGCGTTGCTTGCCGAAGGTGGCGATGATACTTACAAAGTTTCCGTACTCGGCCGCGGCAGCAAGCTGATTGGCGGCACCGTGTCGGTCGACGTAAATCGCAGCGAGGCGGCCGATCTATTACTGAATGGCTTTCTACCAAATTGCCAAAAATCGGATCGCCCCGAACGTCAGCCAGCGTCGGGATTTCAAGAGCTGGGACTCGCCTACGAGTCCGATCCTCGTATTACTCGACACGTGGCTCAGTTTGTTGAAACTCATTGCACAGTTGAAAACAGCTCACCGCAGTGGATCCTGTTCAACGGCGGCGTGTTCAAAGCAACCGGATTCCGCGATCGCTTGCTGAATGTTTTGCGAGGCTGGACTTCTTCGGAAACTGGCTCGTCGGATGAAGAATCGAACGTTCAATCACTCTCCGGAGTCCACGACCTAGACCATGCCGTGGCGACAGGGGCGTGTCACTACGGCTGGAGCAAACAAAACGGCGGGCTTCGAATTCGCGGAGGCGTGGCGGCGTCTTATTACGTGGGTATCGAATCGGCAGGGTTAGCAATTCCGGGTGCGCCCCGCCCGCTGAAAGCTTTATGTGTCGTTCCGTTCGGTATGGAAGAGGGCTCCGAAGCGGAAGTCCCCGGCGGAGAAATTGGTTTGGTGACCGGTCAGCCCGCGACGTTTCGTTTCTTTGTTTCCAACACTCGCAAAGAGGATCAGCCGGGCACAATGCTGAACTCATGGACCGAAGAAGAACTTTCGGAAACCGATCCGCTGGAAGCAACGCTGAATCTTACCTTGGAAGACGGTGAAACGACGTCTCCAGAGAGTTGCGTGCCGGTCCGTTTTGAGTCTCGTATTACCGAGCTTGGGATGTTCGAGTTATGGTGCATCGGAACCGGTGGAGAAGGGGAGTGGAAGCTGGAGTTTAGCGTTCGCGAAAGTTAACACATGCTGCGGGAGGGGAAGGCTCCGTCCGCACCCAACCCACCATTACATGCTCCAAGAGGAATGGGCTCCGCTCAGGCTTTGCGGGATAGAAAGCGTCACCATCGAACCGGCTCGGACGGAGCCTCGCCCTCCCAAACTATTCTTCCGCATTCCTCATCCCTCATTCCGACCTCCAAACTATCGTTCCATGCCTGACCACTCGATCGACCCTCTGCTAGACGAAGTTCCCAGTCGCTACCTTGTCGGCATCGATTTGGGCACGACGAACTGCGCGGTGTGTTATGTCGATACGGCGGCGGCCAAGCGAGAGATCAAGATCCTCTCGATACCTCAAATTACGGCGATGGGAGTCAGCGAGTCGCGTGAAACGTTGCCCTCATTCCATTTCGAACCCTCCCAAGGTCAGACCGATGGCGATTCACTAAAATTGCCTTGGGACGCGAGCAACGAAAAAGCGAAACCATATTGCGTCGGTGTGATGGCACGGACGGAATCCGCCAAAACCAACGGACGGACCATTGCGTCGGCCAAGTCATGGCTCTGTCATGCGGGTGTCGATCGAACAGATGCGCTGCTGCCGTGGCATGCCGCCGCTGATGTCAAAAAGCTGTCGCCGATGGAAGCCAGTTCACGATACTTGGCTCACATCCGCGACGCGTGGAACCACCACTTCTCCGACGAACCATTGGAAGAGCAAGACATCGTCCTGACGCTACCCGCGTCGTTCGATGAAGTGGCGCGTGAACTGACGATCGAAGCGGCTCGATCCGCCGGGCTTCCGAAAGTGATTTTGATCGAGGAACCTCAGGCGGCTTTTTACGCTTGGGTCGACCGACAAGGAGATGCTTGGCAGGACAAAGTTGACGTCGGTCAAAAGATTCTGGTTTGCGACATCGGCGGAGGCACGACGGACTTCACACTGATCAATGTGACTGGGGCTTCCAGCCCCAGCCCTCCCCCTAACAACAAGGCTGGGGCTGAAAGGCCCGGCCACGATGACAGTATTCAATTCCATCGCGTGGCGGTCGGAAATCACTTGATCCTTGGCGGAGACAACCTCGACCTCGCGCTAGCAAAATTCATCGAAGGAAAACTGACCGGGGATCAGCAACTTCAACCCAACCAATGGGAACTGTTGGTCGGAGCCGCTCGGAACGCCAAAGAAACCTTGCTCGCTGATGACGCGCCCGAACAAGTCACGATCAGCCTGCCTTCGACGGGATCGAAGTTGATTGGCGGCAGCCTGACTGCCGCGTTGACACGTGACGAAGCACACCAAGTGATTCTTGATGGGTTCCTGCCAGCCGTTTCGCTTGATGACAAACCTCAGAAGCATCAGTCGGGTTTTCAAGAGTTTGGTTTGCCCTTCGCTTCGGATCCAGCGATCACTCGACACCTTGCCGCGTTTCTAACGGCTCATGCCGACGAAAGTGACGACGCACGCTCCGCCGCACGACCCGATATCGTTTTGTTCAACGGCGGCTTTTTCGACTCGCCCGTTTTGTGCAAACGTTTGCTGGAACGGCTGGACGATTGGTTTGGAGGCACCGAGCCCGACGGATGGAAACCGATTGTTCTGGACAGTGACCGACTGGATCTAGCCGTCGCTGGCGGCGCGGCTTACTACGGCAACGTGCATCGCGGTGAAGGCGTGCGAATCGCAGCGTCGCTTGCACGCAGTTACTACATTGTGACCGACCAAGGCGGTACCACTGCCAGCCCGAAGGCGGTGTGCCTCGTTCCAGGGGATGCTCAGCCGGGGCAGAGTTTCGTGCTTGATTCGCCCGAGTTCCAGCTAACACTTTCGCAGCCCGTTGCGTTCACCTTGCTCTCATCAAGTGTACGACTAACCGACCAGCCCGGCCAAATTGTCGAAACCAACCCTGAACAGTTCTCGCCGCTGCCATCGATTCGGACCGTCATCAACGCGAAAAGTCGAAATGAAAAGCGTGACGTGCCGGTTCGGCTGAGAGTCGACCTGACGGAGATCGGCACGCTAAACGTTTCCTGCCACGAGGTCGATTCCGGCCGCAGCTGGAAGCTTGATTTTGATGTCCGCAGCACGGTGCAAACCGATGTTATGGCGCATTCCGGAGCTGGCGAATCTCAAGGGTTCATCGACGACGCGACTTGGGAACAATGCAAGCAGGCGATCGTGAACGTGTTTGGATCCGCTTCTGAAAACTCAGCCGACCCCAAAGAACTGGTTCATCGTTTGGCCGAGATTTTGGAGATGCCGCGTGATGACTGGCCGATGTCGGTGCTGCGTCGAATCTGGCAGGCGCTGATGGAGGATGAAACGGGGCGGCGCAAATCGGCCAAGCACGAATCACGATGGCTGAACTTGCTAGGGTTTTCACTACGGCCCGGGTTTGGGTTCGCGGCAGACGATTGGCGAGTCACCGAGACTTGGCGGACGATCAATGGCAAACTGGCTCACGGCACGCCCGCGATTCGCAAGGAATCACTGATTCTTTGGCGGCGGCTGTCGGGAGGACTCAGCCGCGGACAACAATCCGCCTTGGCCAGCAAGATCTTGCCGACCGTGCGCAACCTTGCGTTGCAGCTCGATGGCAAAAGATTCAAAGGCGTCGCCATCAAAGCGGAGGAGTCTCCTGAAACGTGGCGATTATTGGGCTCGCTGGAACGACTGCCCATATCGGAAAAGGTTTATTTGGGGAATTTACTGGTCAAGCTTTTGGACAAAAAGTCGTTTACAAAGTTTCACGGCTCGATAGTCTGGGCACTAGGCCGACTTGGCCAGAGGAAACCGACGTACGGAAACCTGAACACAATTGTGGGACAAGATCAAATCGCGCCGTGGGTTGCAAAACTGATCCAATGCGAGCCAGACTTGGCTGCCTCGCGGCATCTGGCGGTTGCTCAAATCGGTCACTTGGTGGGCGATCGTTTCCGCGACATCGAAAAACGCCAACGCGATGAGATCATCAATTGGCTGGAAAAGACCGATGCGTCGGCCGAGCTGAGAACGCTGGTTCAGATTGGTGGAGAATTCGATTCAGCGTCCCAACAGCAAATTTTTGGGGACTCGCTGCCCGCAGGTTTGAGACTAAGGTGACCTCACCGAGGGTTCCTGCCGTTTCTAAGGACATCGAGTGGTGTTGTTGGATTTTTTCGACATCAGATTCGCTTGCTTCGTCTGCGGACGAATCCGATGCAACCGAGAATCAACAACGCTCTGGCATTCGGTTCAGGAATCGTTTCAAAGTTCGCTGACAGAGTCCCTCTCGTCGCAAACCACTCATTGCCGTCGTCGAATCCGCTGACCGTAAGCCGAACGAGAACTTCGTTAATTGTGGAGCCACCTACGTCGGCAAGGCTGATGTCGACGGAAGTAAAATCATCGCCACCAGTCGTGGCAGAATCCACGGCGACCGTGCCGCCATTGAGAAACAATTCCCAAACGAGTTCGTCGTCTCCGTCAAGGTTATTGTTCGAGCGTTCGAACGCGTCACCTGAAAACGAGATGTTGGAAAAACCGGTTCCCAAAACAGCGTTACTTGGTAGATCCAGTACGTAATCCCAAATCCGCCCACCACCCGAGGCATCGACATCGCGTCCCACAAGATCGCCAACCGCGAACCCCTCGCCCGCCGGGGCAGATGGCAAGCTAACAGCAAGCGAGTTGATGGTCGTTGGAATTGCCGAATCCAAGATGCCAATAAAGTTCGAGTTACTGTCTCGATTGCCGACGCCTGATGGCTCGGAAGTCGATATAGCCACTAGGTCTCCACGAACTGGAGTCGCTGAACCAACCAGCCCTAGCAGTAGCCCTCCCAACAAAAGGCTAACCATGTGCCGGGTCAACGAGCAGGCTACCAAAGGACTAGGACCAAACTGCATCTCGACCGACCATCAAAAAATTCGGTGATGAAAACATACTCAACGAGGGATAGTGAACGGGAAACGCTATCCATCTGGTTGATCGCCCCGAAATAATGAGAGAAACTAATTTTTTCGATTCGTCCGTTAACTCTTTGGTAATCGTTAGACTCGCATACACCCCGTGCGCCGGTAAAATGCAATGCCGGGGCGTTTCTAACGGTTTTTTGCCAGCTTCTACGTGCTTGTAGGTGTTTGCAGGTCCGCAGCGCTTCACTACAGTTTCCAGTCAGTTCGGTCGTACGTCTTCCTGAGTGCGATGTCGCTGCCACAGACCTGACGCCCCAAGCCTTCCATGTCCACCTCTTCATTCGCCGAACCGAACCAAAATCGTGGTCGCAATCCGGAAGCAGGTCCAAACGGTTTCGGGACTTTCGGCGGTGTGTTCACTCCCTGCGTGCTGACGATCTTGGGCGTGATCATGTTTTTGCGTTTCGGCTACGTGGTCGGCAACGCAGGTCTGCTGAATACGCTACTGATTTTGGCAGCCGCCAAAATCATCACCGTCCTGACCGCGATCTCGCTTTCGGCGATCGCGACCAACACAAAAGTTGAAGGTGGAGGAGCCTACTTTCTGATCAGCCGATCATTGGGTGTCGAATTTGGCGGCGCAATCGGGATCGTGTTCTTTTTTGCTCAGGCGATCTCCGTCGCGATGTACGTCATCGGATTTACCGAAGCCCTCGTGGCGATACTGGATGCCGACCCTTGGTTTAAATTGATTGCGGTGTTGGCCAACGTAGGTGTTTTCGTCTGCGTTTATGTCGGGGCCGGTTGGACCATCAAAGTTCAATACTTCATTCTGGCCACCTTAGTCCTAGCGTTGTTTTCCTTTTTCAGCGGCGCCGTTGATTCGTTCTCGTGGATTAACGTTTCTCAGAACATGAAACCTTCTTACGGAGGAGGCGAAAGCATGTTCACCATGTTTGCGTTGTTCTTCCCCGCCGTGACCGGCATCATGGCCGGTGCCAACATGTCCGGTGACTTGAAAGATCCCAGCAAGAGTATTCCGTCGGGCACGCTTTGGGCGATCGGGGTTACGGCAATCGTCTACGCCGTGATGGGACTATTTTTGGCAGGCTGCAGTTCGCCCGAGATTCTTCAAACCAACACCTTGATCATCGGCGACATTTCGCTCTGGCCGTTCTTGATCACTGCCGGAGTCTTTGCGGCAACACTTTCGAGTGCCCTTGGAAGCATGATGGGGGCGCCGAGGATTCTTCAGGCGCTGGCACGCGATGAAATCTTCCCACGGTTAACACTATTCCGCGTGGGCAGCGGTGCCAGTTCCGAACCTCGACGCGCGACGATTCTGACATTTTTGATTTCAACACTGTGCATTCTGGCAGCGGACCTGAACACGATTGCTCCTTTGATCACGATGGCGTTCATGATCACCTATGGCACGATCAATCTGGCGACGTTCTACGAAGGAATCACTCGCAATCCGTCGTATCGCCCAACATTCCGCTACAGCCATTGGAGCTTTTCACTTCTGGGCGCGATCGGTTGCGGCACCGTGATGCTGTTGATCAACGCGAAATGGGCCGTTCTGTCGATCTTGATGATGGGCGTGATTTGGTTCTTCCTGTATCGAAAACAGGTCGAAAGTCAGTGGGGCGATCTGAACAGCGGTCTTTTGTTTGAGCGAACCAGAAAGAATCTTTTGCGACTTGAGCAATCGTTGTATCACCCAAAAAACTGGCGACCGATCATTCTTGCGATGTGCGGCGGAGGACGAAGCCGAATCGATCTGGCCGTGTTGGGCAATTGGCTAACCTCCAGAAATGGCATCCTGAATCTCGGCCAAGTCATTCAAGGCGAGGTCGAAAATCGCATCGATCGAATCTCCAACCAAGAGGAATTGCTCGAAAAGTTTATTCTCGATGAACAGCTAACCGCGTTTCCGAATGTGGTTGCGGCGCCGACGTTGACCGAGGGCATTGAGTATCTGGTTCAATGCAGCGGCCTTGGCGCACTTCGTCCAAACACGTTGTTGCTTGGCTGGCCTGACGCGGAAGCCAAAGCGGAACCGCTGGTTGCATCTTTGCGAATCATTGCCGCGCTGCGAAGAAACATTGTCATTGCGCGATTGACCGACGATGGCATCGAACCGCATCGGGCGGCACCGGGCACGATCGATGTGTGGTGGCGCGGGCACAAAAACGGGGAACTGATGCTGATGCTGGCTCATTTGCTGAAGCAACATCGAGCGTGGCGGTCCCGGTCCATCCGATTGATGCGAGTCATTCCGAATGAGGAAGGGAAGACCGAGGTCTTGAAACATCTGGAGGCTCTGGCGGCCGATTCGCGGATCGAGGTGGAAACCGAGGTGTTCGTGTCCGAGCAACCGATTCACGTGATTGGCAAAAAATCAAGAGACGCGGCGTTCGTGTTCCTTGGGTTTGAACTTCCTCGTGAAGGTCAGGAAGGCCGCTTTTATCAGCAGATGGAACGATTCACCGAACGCATCCCACGCGCGATTCTGGTCAGCAGCATCGGAAACGTGAAGCTGAGTTCGTAGGTAGAAGCAGCGGCCAAAGCCATCGCAGGGCTTGGACTCAGCTCGTAAACCGATTGGGGCTCAGAGGCTCGCGCCTCTCCACAAACTCTGAGTTCACGGGTTCCAAGCCAGAGCACCATGAAAATACGCTGAAGTCGTGCCCTTTGGCACCTCTTAAACCGCGGCAAGCGATTCTCGTTGAAGCGCTTCCACAAATTCGTTGAACTCAGACAAAATTTCGGCAAACTGGATTTCGTTTTGCTGCAACTGATTGCTCTGAGCCATTGACTCAATTTCGGCCGCAATGTTGCTGATACGTGTGGCACCGACCATGCTGGCCGATCCCTTCAGCGAATGAGCAACTGCATGAGTTTTCTGCGGGTCCTGTTCGTCTAGGCAATTTTGCAAATCCATCACGTACTGCGGCAGCGAAGCGGCAAACTGCTCGGCAACGCTGATCGCAAAAGATCGATCGCCAACACGATCAACAAGGCACTCGAAATCAAATGCAGGAACATCGGTTTTCACATCTTCCACATGTTCATTCATTCCCTGATGCGACTCGTCCGCCGCGGACAACTTCGCGTGAACGTGAACTTTTTCGAGAAATTCATTAAACTCAAATGGCTTGGCAAGGTAGTCGTCCATTCCGGCTGCGAGGCATTTTTCTCGGTCTCCTGCTAACGCATTGGCGGTCAGCGCCACAACTGGTATTTCTGGGATCAACCCCTGCTCGCTCATCTGGCGAATCATTCCGACCGCTTCGAATCCATCCATGATCGGCATGTGACAATCCATGAAAATGACGTCGAATCGTGTGTCTTGGAGAAGCGTTTCCACTCCTTGCCTACCGTTGTCCCGCACCACGAAATCGATGCCGGCTTTGGAACAGATTTCTTTCGCGAACATTTGATTCACAGGAACGTCTTCACAAATCAGGACTCGTAACGGGCGTCCCTCAGAACCAATCATCGCTGAGCTCTCAGTCGCCGCTTGCTCAACTGCGTTGGATTGCGAATAAATCAG
The DNA here is from genome assembly GCA_937929805.1 of uncultured Pirellulaceae bacterium. Taxonomy (GTDB): domain Bacteria; phylum Planctomycetota; class Planctomycetia; order Pirellulales; family Pirellulaceae; genus Mariniblastus. The sequence continues at coordinate 42,435 of CALFUT010000012.1, read as the reverse complement.
ATCCGAGATTCGAGTTTGAGAAAACGGTTTACACATTGGTTTTCGAGCACCTTCAATGACCCATTCGTCTGCTTCGACAAAACAACTGGCTGGCACAACGGGAACCAGCACCGGCGCGTTGTCCGCAAGAAACACCGGCTGCGAATCCATGAACGCGGTCACTGTGTCGAGGTCTCCTGCCGTGTTAAGCATTACCATGTCAAATTCGTTGACGGGCAAAACTTCATTGTTTCCAATGAACGAAGTGGTAACTTCAAATTCATCAAGCATTTGTCGAAGCAAGTTAGCAATTGGCTCGCTCATACCGACAACTGCCAAACGTCGAAAGTTCGTGACTTGCGGCTGACTGTCTTCGGCTTGAGATTTTTCTGATTCCACAAACGGCAGACAAACGTCCACGATGAATTGACTTCCCTGACCTTCCACGCTTTTCGCATGAATGCGTCCGCCCATTAAGTCAACAATCTGTTTGCAAATCGTCAGCCCCAATCCAGTTCCACCGTATTGGCGAGTGGTGGATGAATCGAACTGTTCAAACGCTTCGAAAAGACTTTCGATTCGGTCTTCGTGGATCCCAATTCCTGTGTCCGAGACGATGAAGCGAACTTTCGTATGTTCGTCGGTGGTTTCAGAACACTTCGCCGTGACGGTAATGCTACCCTGTGGCGTGAACTTCGCAGCATTTCCAATGAGATTGAAAAGCACTTGTCGGAACCGATCGCTGTCGACCAAAACACGTCGACTGAGCTTTGGATCGACAAAGCTGGCCAGTTCAACATGGCGAGTCGCCTGCTGCAGACTTGTCGCCCGAACGATATGTTCGACAAACGGAATCAACTCCGTTTCCTCAGGGTTGAGCTCAAGCTTTCCAGCTTCCATTTTTGAGAAATCAAGCACATCGCCAATCACGGTCAATAGAGTCTCGCCGCTGGTCCGACACGCCCCTAGGTAGTCCGCCTGGGTAGGAGTCAATTCAGTCCGTTCAAGTAACTGCGTCATTCCAATGACGCCATTAAGAGGAGTACGAAGCTCGTGGCTCATGGAAGCCAAGAATCGGCTTTTTGCCTTGTTCGCCTCGATAGCCGCATCACGAGCCTGTTCCAATTCCTTTTCATGCTGATTGCGCGCAGTTATGTCGGGGAAAATAGCGATGTATTCTGCTTTTTCAGGATCTTCGGACGGTGTAAGAATTCGGCTGTGAACCTCCACATCCAAGTGTTGATCGTCACGCGTGACAACCTGAGTCGGGAACACCGCGACCTCCCGAGTTTTCATTACCCGGAGCAACATTTGCTTGATTGCCCGCGGGTCCATTTTCTTGTCGATATCAAAGACGGTCATATTGCGCAGCTCGGATTTCGAGTAGCCCAACATATCCGCTGCCACTTGGTTGGCGTCGTCGATCTTGAGCCGTCCGTTGAAAACGACAATCGGGCAACCGGCGCTATCGAAAATCGATTCAAAGCGTTGTTTCTGAGCAACCTGAGATCTGAGCATTTTGATCCACAGAGCCGCCAATGTGCAAATCGCGAAAAGCACCCACAAACCAATCAGAACGCTACGCGAGAGAGAAGTCCGACTTTCGACCAAATGCACATCGTCAGGGCGGACAACCACAAGTTTGAAGCCACAACTTTCGTCAGGGCGAGACACGCCGGCAATTTGAACCCGGCTGGCGATCTCTGGCGTGACAGACGACAGAGAATCCAACGCGGCATCTTGAAACTGAACAGCGACGGTCGAACTTCCTTCGCCGAGAATCAAATACCTTCCGTCCTCACGATTTTCAATCCGCACGGGACTTCCCTCGACAACGATCCGTCGGTTGGGCCTGAACTCTTCAGTCGCCCGTTCAACTGAAACAGGATCCATGTGCGGGAAGTCAGAAAGCGATAAATGCTGTAGAGAGTCAACTTTGAAATGCGTCTGCCCATCAGGTGACGTGTTTTTTGATCCGCCCACCCTCACAAGTAACCCGGGTTGCAATCCATGCGTCGAATGCAGATTAAAATGTTTGAACGTCGGTCCGTCAGAAATCACAAACCCACGCGGCTTCGCATGGTCGATCAAGCAAATCTGAGCGAACGTAACGAAGCGGCCTTGTGAAAAACTGTCTTGGTCTAGGAACGACAGCCCGACCACCCGTGCTGCATTTCGCTGGTCAGTGTTATCGTCATCTGAAACGATCCTAATGGCGTCCGGAGATTCACAGAATATTTTATACCCCGCGATATTGTGACGTTGGCTCCCGGGCTCTTGGTAGAAGCTGCCTTCAATTTGAAGACCAAGGACGCCATCGCATTGAACTCGGTTGCCGGCGAACATGGAAACAACGGACGACGTGATGCTTTCAGAGTTTGGCATCTCGATGCAGACATCCTTGTCCGAGCCGGTGGTTCCAAAAAGCCTTACCGTCGATGCACTAAGGCTGGTCTCCAAAATATCAAACTCGAACGTTATGTAGCGACAGTCATGTTCGATACCAATTTGAGAAACTATTTCGGCAACGGGTAACGAACCGTCGCTGACAACCGTCACTGTTGGGTTGGAGACGATCGGTAGCAAGTCACCTTTGGCTAGCTGGCCCCGCACACGGACTCGCTGGCCCAGCTCTACCGCTGGCAGGTCTGGCTTGTGCACAAAGATCGCCGCGTCTTGATCTTGCACAAAAATAAATTCTCGCATCCCATCAACAAACGTGACGGTTGCCTCAAAGTCGACCAACATGCCGATAGAGCTGTCAATTTCCATTTTTCGGATCGAGCTCAGGTCGCGAAAATCCGCTTGCTGAGCCTCGCACCCGCTTGGAAGCATCAAAGCCAGTAAGAAAACAGCGACCAGAGGAGCAAAGCTTTGAAAGAACCTCAACAGAAATCGTGCGTCTGAAATTATCATCATGATAAACGAGACCGAACTCAAGTCAGTTCGCTGGCTGCGCTAGCGAGTCATGGTTCAGTTTTGTTGAGGAGGGGAAAAGTAGATCGATTGGCGACTAGACAACGCCCAAAAGACGCGAGAACTCGGGTCGTCGAGAGTCTACTTCGAGATCATCGCTCGAATGGAAACTTCTCGCACCAAAAAAGGATCACCTAGCTCAAGCAACCAGACTATTTGACATATCCGTTCAATTCGGACCGAAACGACCCTCGTGCTTTGTCACACCTTAATTTTCGGGTGGCCCGGTGATCGTTAGCGTTGTGATCAAATAGTTTCTGCAACAGACCAGCCCGAAAGCTTGCGATCCAACAATCGGGCCAGCAGCCGGAGCCGGCAGTTCTTGAACCAGTTGTTTTTGGTCACATTGGGGCAATGGCTTCGGTCGTTTACGGGACAAAACGCGGTTTTCGTTGATGTTCTCTTAATTCAGGCCCGGAAGTTCACGATCAATATTCGGATACACCGACTCACCACCGGGTTTCGGTTGATTTTATTTTGAATTGATGCCAAAATACGCGGTTTCGATGATCCTATTTCGCCAAGTGTTAACCTTTACGGAGTCCCTTCATGGCCCAAGCACCGGAACTTGAGCTCAAAGATGTGCTGCTTTCCAACAGTTCATTCGGTCCCAATGAAATTTCGTTCATCCGCCGGCGAGTCTGCAATGACTATAGCCAGCTGGGAGCGCTGAAAGATGTGACAGCGGAGATGGAAACACACACCGAGCGGACGCCTGCCGCAGCGGTTCGTTTCGGTATCTGTCTGTACATGCTGGGACGGTACTCCGAAGCGATCGAGATCCTCCAGAACGCTGACGGTGGAGCGCTCGCGTACTTCTACCAAGGCAAGTGCAACTTTGCACTTGGTGCGTATGAGAAGGCTGAGCAATGCTACGAGTCCGCTCAAAAAGCTGGTTACAACGGAGACCTTTGCCAACTGGCAGTCGCCGAAACGAAGCGACTTGCTTTAGACTTACCCGGAGCGATGGCGATTTTGGACAACATGTTTGGTCCAGTGGAACAGACTGCCGAGTACCTGTTCCAACGGGGTGCCACGATCGCGGCGACATGTGACAACCCTGACGAAGTTTACAAGTTGTACGAGCGTGCAGTCGAGATTGAAGACAATCACCCGGGTGCCTTGTTCGGGCTGGCGTTGGAGAACGATCGACGCGGCAACGACGAAAAAGCGATCGAGCTTTACCAACGAGCGGCGGCAGTGTTCCCGGCTCATGTGGGAGCCTTGTTGAATCTTGGCTTGTTGTACGAAGACCATGACCAGTACGAGCGTGCGGCTCGGTGTTACGATCGCATCTTGGAATCGCACCCAGCGCACGAGCGAGCTTTGTTGTACCGAGCGGATGCGTGTGCCTCGATGGACGAGCACTACGATCACGATCGCGAGAAGCAGCGTCAGCAGATTGCGGGCGTCATGAGCATTCCAATCGCTCAGTTTGAACTGTCCGTTCGAAGCCGCAACTGCTTGCAGAAGATGGGCATTTTAACGCTTGGCGATCTGTCCAAAGTCAGCGAAGGCGAGCTGCTGGGCAGTAAAAACTTTGGTGAAACCTCGCTGGTGGAAATCCGTGAGATGATGGCCAACAAGGGCCTCTCAATCGGCCAGTTCGCCCACGAAAAAGAAGTCGAAACCGACGTGGTCGACACCAGCAACCTGTCACCCGACAAACTTGCGCTGCTTGATCGCCCAATGTCCGATCTGAACCTTTCCGTTCGAGCCCGTAAATGCATGACTCGCCTTGGCTTGACCACGATTGGTGAATTGGTCCGCAAGTCGATGGATGATTTGCTTGAGTGTAAGAACTTCGGCGTGACCAGCCTGACGGAAGTCCGTGAGAAACTGGACCAAGCGGGATTAAAGTTGCGAGGCGAGTAAGCGTCGATCGCGAAACATTGTTCAATCAGTCCGGAGAACGTTAAGTTGTCCGGGCTTTTTTATTTGGCAAGTCTGTTTTGTCGTGTCAAACTCAGTGTCCGCAATTGGCTGTGACTGCAGGTTTTCGAACACTTGGTTTGTAGTAAAGCGTTCAGGCTTTTCATTCGTCGCAAACAAGCGACTGAAGCCTCTACTACCAACGGCGCGTGCCTCACACCTCACACCTCACACCTCACACTGAAAACTGAAAACTGAAAACTTCCAATTCGAACTTCTCCACGTCGACAAACAGTGCGGTGCTCGGCTGGGCCGATTAACGACTCCTCGCGGAGTGATTGACCTGCCGACCTTTATGCCTGTTGGAACGTTGGCGACCGTCAAAGGGTTAACGACCGGACTCGTTGAATCGACCGGCGCTCAAATTCTTCTGGGCAACACGTATCACTTGCACCTGCGCCCTGGGGCGGATGTGGTGGCTGACTTGGGTGGAATCGGTTCGTTCATGGGTTGGGACAAGCCCGTCCTGACGGACAGCGGCGGATTCCAACTGTTCAGCTTGGCAAGGCTGACCAAGATCACGGAAGAAGGAGCCACGTTTCGCTCTCATATCAACGGTTCAAAAATTTCGCTGACTCCGGAGGAAAGCGTTTCGATCCAACAGCAATTGGGATCCGACATTGCGATGGTTCTTGATCACGTGATCGAACTGCCCTCTTCTCCGGTGGATGTCGAGGACGCCATGGAACGTTCGACTCGATGGGCAAAGCGTTCACGGGATGCTCATACGCTTTCATCGCAGATCCAATTTGGCATCGTTCAGGGCGGTTTGGATAAAAATCTCCGCAAAAAATCGGCTGAGGGCCTGATCGACCTCGATTTTCCGGGTTACGCCATTGGAGGGCTCAGCGTTGGGGAACCGCCCGCCGAAATGTACGCCACGCTGGACCATACCTGCCCCCTGCTGCCTGCAGATCGGCCTCGCTACCTGATGGGAGTCGGCACACCTCAGGATTTGCTGGAGGGTGTTCGGCGAGGCGTCGACATGTTCGATTGCGTGATGCCGACTAGAAATGGTCGCAATGCCACCGCGTTCACGGATCAAGGCAAGCTGAAACTGAGAAACTTGTGCCACGAGCGTGATCCTCAGCCGCTTCAGGCTGGCTTGCCGGGCCCGTACGCTCACCTGAGCAGAGCGTATCTTCGCCATCTTTTCAAAGCCGACGAGATGCTTGGCCCCATCCTGTTGTCTCTGCACAACCTGAACTACTACCAACATCTGATGCGGCAGGCCAGAGAAGCGATCGCCGCCGACTGCTTTATGGACTTCCACCAAGAGAAGTCGACTGGTTGGAACGCTTAACCGGCACCCACCACGACCTTCAGCGCCTAACCGCCGCGTCTGATCTGTCCGCCCAGCCTTCGCCATCGCCGCCATTGCAACCGGACCTAACCCGACCAGATCGAAATTACGCGCCTAATTGCCCTTGGGGTGATCGTTTCAATTGTGGCCTTGTTGGCATTCTGGCACCCATTTAAGATATCGACTTGATTTTTGAGCATTTTTACAGGCTCCATTAATGGGACAACTGATTTTTCTTTGCCATGCTTTTGGCATTCAAGTGCTGCTCGCTCAGACGCAAGTCGTTGAGGGAGTTGCAGGTGCTGCCAAACAACAGGCTCCCGAACAACCGGGATTCTGGGACAACATGGGTTTCATGCTTCCGGCGATGATGGCGGTCACCGTGCTGTACTTGATCATGATGGGTAAACCTCAGGATCGAGGCCAGAACAAGTCGGCCGACATGTTGGCGAAACTAAAAAAGAACGATCGAGTTGTCACAGCTGGAGGCATCCTTGGTACCGTCGTCAACCTTCGCTCCGATAACGATTACGTTACGATCCGAGTCGACGATTCTACCAACGCTAGGATGCAAGTGCTGGCAAGCTCGATCGCTCGAGTGCTTTCCGATGACGATTCGAAACAGTCTGCCTAACCATCGGCTTACTCGTTCTGAAATCGGACCAGTCTTTTCGAGTTGAGCTCGGGGAAACTGCTCTTAAATCAAGCCTGTTTCGTGAAGTGCGAATTTTGCACGCTGCAAACGGGCACCCCTTGAGTCCTGCCAACGGCAGGCCAACGAAGCAACTGCGAAGCTAGTCGCCTCGATTGTGAAACTATTACAAAACCGTATCCCTATCTGTTTACCACCAGGAATCGTTTGGATGTTCGATATCCTTTTCACCCAAAGCCTGTTTCTTGCCCAAGCCGTTCAAGCCGGGGGCACCGAAGCCACCGAGCCGATGATTCCGCCGGGCATGATCGTGTTCTTCGTTCTGATCGCGACCATCGTGTTGGGTTGGTTCCTGAGCGGCGTCATTTGCAAGGCAATCAACACGCCCGACTATTCCGGACGGATGGCGACGGTACTGATCCCAGTGCTCTTAGCATCGCTGATCATCGGCACCAACTGGCCTCCAAAGTTCGGCGTCGACCTGCGAGGCGGCATCAATATGGTGGGCTCGCTGAACCTAGAAGCTTTGGGGGATAACGAAGGAGGCGTGCTGCCTCAGGCCAAGGATATCATTCCCAACTTGGTCCAGCGAGTGAATCCGTCGGGTACCAAAGAGATCATGATTCGTGCTCTTGGAGCCGACAAAATTGAGGTCACCATCCCCTCAACCAACCTTCAAGACGCCGACAACATTTGGAAACGATTAGTCGAGGCCGGGAAATTGGAGTTTCGGATCGTTGCCGAAGCCCAGAAAAACGCTGCAGAGTTCGACCTCGCACGTAAACAGGCGGCTGAAGGTAGCCGAAAGCGGGAAGTCAAAAACGCGGAAGGTAAAACCGTTGCGAAGTGGACGTCAATCGCCTCGGTTGTTGCACCACCGAACGATCCAACGCGGCTGATGCCTCTGAAGCAAGTCCCAAGCTCAAACAACCTAATTCGCGACAAAAGCACCGGACGCATTGTTAACTTTCAGGAGTTTGCAAACGTCTTAACCAACGATCCGGACCAAAGTGCCGCCAACTTGGCCGTCTGGTGTCAGCGAAATAAAATCCGAACACTTCAAGTTCTGATGCTAGAGCCGTCAGAAGACAAAGCCGTTAACGGTATTCACTTGGCAAGTGTCAGCAACGGAACCGACGAACGTGGTCGAGGCTGTGTGTATTTCAAAACCACCAGTGCCGGAACCAGCATGCTGGGCTCGTTTACCGCGATCAACAAGAACCGTCCGATGGGAATCGTCGTTGACGATCAGTTGCACTCGGCACCTAACATTAACGAAGCGATCTACGGCAATGGACAGATCACAGGCCAGTTCACGACGCAGGAAGTGGAAGATCTGGTCATCAAGCTGAAAAGCGGCAAATTGGAAGTCGCTTTGAACAAGGCCCCGATCAGTAAGGACTTCATCGAATCGACGCTTGGTCAAGAACTGAAAGAAAAAGGCATCTGGGCGATCTCGGTATCGCTAATCTTGGTGCTAATTTTCATGATGTTCTATTACCGCTTCGCCGGTATCGTGGCGACGATCGCGTTGGTGTTGAACTTGGTTCTAATTCTCGCGTTGATCATGGCGATCAAGCAGCCGCTAACTCTGACGGGCTTGGCCGGTCTGGTACTGACCGTCGGTATGTCCGTCGATGCAAACGTGCTGATTTTCGAACGTATTCGAGAAGAACTCGATCGTGGAGCCGCATTGCGGATGGCGATTCGAAACGGTTTCGACAAAGCGACCACCACAATTGTCGACGCCAACGTAACCACCTTGATCACAGCGATCGTGCTTTACGTGATTGGAACCGAGCAAATCAAAGGTTTCTCGGTCACATTGATTCTGGGTATCCTGATGAGTATGTTCACCGCGATCTTCTGTTCGCGACTGCTGTTTGATATTGCAGAACGCAAGCGTTATCTAACCAAGCTGAACATGACACGAATCTTGTCGAAGAGCAAAATGAACTTCCTTAACAAAGTTAGCTTGACGGGAGTCATGTCGGCCGCGTTGATCATCGCGGGGCTGTTCTCGATCTTCCACTTCGGTTCACGTTTGCTGAACCATGACCTGCGAGGCGGATCGACCGTCCGAATGGTGTTCAATGAGGCTCAGGATGTCGAAGAAATCCGTGAAACCTTGGAGAATGCGGAAGTTGTTCACAACGATGAAAAGATTGACTTCAGTGTCACCGGGTTCAACAACGACGACGATCCTGATTTGAAAGATCGTGTCTTCAAGGTCGACAGCAGCCTTCCAGCTTGGGAGGGTGGTGATGAGGAAACTCGTTTCGAACAACTGGACGAACTTCTTTCGCGTTTGTTCAAAGACAAACTGCAACTTCACCACGTTGACGTGGGTAGCATTTCATCGGCTGCCGACAAGTCAGACAGTAGTTCTTACCAACCGACAAAACGTCCGCGCCTGAACCTTGAGCAACTGAAACGTCAAGGAGCTCAATGGTCAGCCGCACCGGCATCTTTCATCTTCCCGGGTGCTGCATCCGCATTTCTGTTGCAGGATGCGGGCGAGCCAGTTCAAGAAGCGGTAACAGACGCTGTGGAAGCGGCAACTGAAACCGTGGAAGCGGCAGCAGAAACTGCGGTCGAATCGACTCAGGAAGCTGTTACTGAAACAGTCGAAGCCGTAGCCGCACCAGAAACGGCGACCAATCAGGAAACTGAACCAGAAACAACCGAAGTAGAAACACCGTCGGACTCCGAGCCCGGTCAAATGGATCTGGATTCCCTCGACACCGACTCGATTCCTGATGATAAACCGGCCGCGCCGATGGCCAGCCCGGAAGATCTTGCCGAACCCCAAGCCGAAGCTCCAAACGAGCAAAAAGTTACAACGGAGTTGTCCTTCAATCAGCCCATCACGGGCAAAACGGTTCGATCGTTGTTGGTGGATGCCTCACGTGATGTCCAACTGGACCTAGAAGAAACTCAGATCGACTTGGATTCACCAGACATCCTTCCCGACGACTCGCCGCTCTCGACCCTGTCTAAAACATGGAGCGTCACGATGGATGTTCAACGTAAGGCAGACGCTGGGCAGATCGTTAATCGATGGTCCGAGAACTTCAACAAGAAACCTTACTTTCCAGCCGCAAGCAAAGTCGGTGGGCAGATTGCTCGCAAGACTCAGCTTCAGGCTCTTGGAGCGATCGCCGCCAGCCTGATTGGAATTATCGCTTACATTTGGATTCGATTCCAAAACATCGCATTCGGCCTCGCGGCTGTGATTGCGTTGATTCACGACGTCTTGATCGTTCTGGGTGCCATTGCGATCAGCCATTGGGTAGCGGGAGCCTTAGGTTTCTTGAAGATCGACGAATTCAAGATCAGCCTAGAGATCGTTGCCGCTTTGCTGACCGTCATCGGTTACTCGCTGAACGATACGATCGTGGTGTTCGACCGGATCCGTGAAGTTCGCGGTAAACGGACTGAGATCACTGCCGACATGATCAACGACAGTATTTCTCAAACACTCAGCCGAACGATTCTGACCTCGCTCACGACGTTCATCGTGGTCTTTATTCTGTATTGGTTTGGAGGTGACGCGATTCACGGCTTCGCATTCGCGTTGGTCGTCGGCGTCATCGTCGGTACCTACAGCTCGATCTTCATCGCTTCACCGGCATTGCTGTGGTTGATGAACACCGTCGGACTAAACCCCGGCGTCGTTGATCCGGCTGCTGAGTAACACGGCCCAATGGCCGCATCCAAGCCGGCCATGAACCAAGCTCCAAACGAGCGTTCGGATTGATCCGAACGCTCTTTTTTTGTGCCCACATTCTTGGATCGACCGCAATATTCGCGATCGTACGTTAGGAACGGCTCTTTTTTGAACTGCGTCTACTCGCAGCAGGCCCGCGCATCGTGCGATCAACCAACGGAAGTCACGTGCGGAATGTGGTTGTCGGGTAAATTGGACTGACCGTGCTGCTGCTTCTCCAATTCATTCACGGAAAGTTTTTGCCTCGAACAGTGGAAAAAACACAGTCGAAGAAGGCATCTTTTTTACCCAGACAGTAAAACCCGCCGTTCGATAGCGTTCGAGCGAACGAATGTGGCCGAATCTACGTATTAGCGTGCGGTTGTGTGGCATATTTGCCGGTGCAACGCCTGCCCGGCATGGTTTGATAGAATCCGGGCAAGCCACACATCATCGTTCCGCCATGGATTGGCAACGGTCAGCGTCATCGAAGACGCAGTCCTGATCAGGACTTATGACAAACGTTGTAATTCATTTGCGGAGGTAAACGTGGGTTCAGCTCAACAATCAATTCTTGGCATATTCTGCATCGTGGCCGCATTCGTGCTCGGACACTACATCAGAACGCATCCGTCTCCAACGTCGTTGGAACTGGAACGCCAGCAACAGGCTGCTTTGGCACCGACACCACAATTCGCCATTCGCACAGGCGAGTCAACCGGCAAGCTCCTGTCCACTCAAACTGTGCCGCGCCTTCCGGCACCGTCAGCAGGATTTCCGACGGCCACCGGAAACACTGAAACGAAGCCAGTCGCTAACCCAACCATCGTCAAACGCGTTGAGCCCATTGCTAAGATTGAGCAATACGTGCCGACCGAGCGAAAGATTGATGTTCCCGACTTTTCTCGGCTAGCTGCCAGCTTCGAAAACACGCCCCTTGCGTTGCCGAGATCGACGGCTCAAACACCAGCACGCCGCGCTCCGATCGCAACTCATACGGGTTCATTCTACATTCGCCCTGCGGCTGAATCGCAACCACGTGAAACTCGTGCACCAGTCGCTGCTTCTCCACTGCCGCAGAACATCGCTCAGCAGAGCAGGGCGGGGCAACGTCCATTGGTTGGATCAATGCCAGAACCAGTTGCGCCGCCTGCGCCGACCAACATCTATCAGTTGCGTGAACGGCCAACTTCATTTCGAAAAGAGGATTTTCAACCACGGTTGTTTTCGGACAGCAGCAGACGCCAACGCGATGGTGTAGATGTGATCTCCAAGATGCCTTACAGCGATGAGGTGCAACATCAGAATCGAGGCAAACGCATTTCACTGGCGCCGCCGGAACCGGATGGAACGTTTCAGACTCCCGAAGTTCCCGAACTGGACATCAGAATTCCTGAACTTTCTGAACCGATCCGCGCACCGGAAAACCGACTTGCAACTTACAACGCCGATCACGCAAAGAACCAGATTCATTCTTACTACGATGTCGACATGACCGAATCGTCCAGATCGGTGCTTGATCGCCGTGACTTTGAACGCTCGGTTTCACGCTCTTCTGCAGAACCCCGGACCAACCGTCGAATTCCGTTTGGATTGAATGCACAAGGCAAGCGAGAACTAACGCGCATCCAAAATCGGCAACAGCAATCGAATATCGATCTGCAAACCGAGCGATTCTCTCTGCATACGACTCAATCCGGCGACACACTGCAAAGCTTGTCGACCGAGTACTACGGCAAACCAGACTTTTACTTGGACATCTATTTGGCCAACCAGCGAACGTTGCGAAACCCGGCAGTGATCCCGGCCGGAATCCAACTTCGCATCCCGCAGTACGACTAAGTAGAAGGTATCATCGGTTGGCGTAAGCTAAGTCGCCGAGAGGGGGACCTCCGCAACCAAAACCTTGCCGCCAAATTGCAGCTCGCTTGCGAATTGGTTTTTGACAGAGGTCTTCATTGAGGGGCGGCACTTTATCTGCATGAAACCGATGTTCGGGAGGGGAAGGCTCCGTCCGCCCCGCTTAGGTGCCCAAGCTATTTGCTCCGCACGGCTCGGGCGGAGCCTCGCCCTCCCAGCGACAGGCAGCCTTAAATCAACGATGAAACTTAAAAGCTAACGCTGCCCAACTAAGTCGTTACCCTAAACCGGGTCACCAAGCTCCCGCTCGATTTCGTCGACTCGGTAGCCGAAACCGGGCCCTTTGAGCGTCGACAGGTCCAGCTTTCCGTGTCGACGTTGATAAAGCCCGGGGTGAATCGCCTGCTCCGGCGCGGAAGCCTCCGGATAGAACTGCATTCCGTTCGATTCCACTCCCATGATCGTACCGGCGTGAGCCGCCAATCGAACGTGAGGCACTTGGGCCAGCATCGGGTTGGTCAAGTCTTGAACCATCAATGGCATTCCGTGAGCCTTGGCCCAACACAAACTGAGCAACGCACCGGTTTGCGTCTTGCAGGTTTTCAATGCAACGCCTGACCAGCCGAGCTCCAAGCCAAGCTTAACGAATTTCCAGTCGTGAGCACTTTCGTCCAAGAACAGTGGCTTCCGTTCCGAAACCGAATGCACATCAATCCGATTCGTTTCCAAGTCGTAAGGAAACGGTTGTTCGACATAAAGAATGATGTCGTAAATCGCTTTGTGATCAGCCGCCAGTCGATCAAGAATGTCATTCACGTATTGAGGATCTTGCACGGTACAGTTGAAGTCCGTCGTCAACCATTTGACGCCCGTTTGCAATGACAGTTCACCGATCGCCAACAAACGTTCGTAATCCCAAGCCGAATCATTGCCTCGCAGCTTAATCTTCAGACACTCCAACCCGTCTCGCTCGATCCAGTCCTTCAGAAGCACAGGGTAACCATCATCCGGCTCGGCTCCGGTCAACTCGTCTTCCGAAATCGGATCAAGTCCGCCAACTAGGTGCCAGACGGGCAGCTCGGTCGGAGCTTGCTCAACCAAGAAATCCGCCGGATATTTCCCCGCGAACGAAACGCCTGAACCACTGGCCGGTTCGAGGAATTGCGACAGGTCTTGCGACATAAACTGGCTGTTGTATGTCTGATAGATGTCGACGTCGTGCAAGACGCCATACGCGTCATGAATGGCTTGGTCAAAAACGCTGGCTGCGACCAATCCCGCGAGGTACGGCATCGGTTCACCACCGCGATCCGCGTTGAATTGGTCCTGACGCTCATGCAAGACGTTCGTCTGAAACGAATGAGACAGCTCGACCGGATGCCCCGCCTCTTCAAATTTCAGCCATTCGTCTCGCAGGATTTTGCAAAAATCAATCAACGCGGTATGGCGTTCCGAATATGGCACCGAGCTTGGCCAGACCCATTGGACCGACAGCGGTGTCTCGCCCCAACCCACGCCAACATTTCCGTCGCGGTCTTCCAGCGTTACTTTCGCACGCGCACACGTGACGGTGAGCAAAGTTTCGGATCCAAACTTCAGTGGGACCCGCGTTTCGACCGGTAGTAAATAAAGAGCGACGTCTTTGACGCGTGCGTCAGTGGAGAGAGATGGATTGGGCATTGAATGGCGAAGAAAAATTGTTAGTTAATTAAAAGGATAGTGACATAACACGGCTCACGACTTGCTGATCTCAGGAACGACAAATTTTTCACGATACGTCCGTTTGAGAAACTGGTTCCCAAGTTCGGCGTGTTCGCCAACGAACTGCTCGGTGGCTGGATCGTGTTTCAAGACCGGGCTGGATACCAACTGGTCAGGTTTAACATTAAACGGCGCGAGTTGCTGCTCCATTTCATCTATCAGCAATGGCCAAGCCTCAAGCGATGCAGCGGAATCGAGCTGGCCTCGATTATACGTCGCTCCGGCATGAAATGCGATGTTGGCAAGATTCGCCCAGCCGGTACTGTGATGGCCCATCTCGACAGGTGCGTTCAACATTCCTGCATCACGTGCACGTACTGAATCAACGAAGTTCTGGACATGCAAAGGAACGATATCTCCACCTTTAAAAGTCTGAATCGTTTTTCCTTGCAGGTCCACCGCACGCCCTTTGTGACGTTGCCCCAAGTAATATCCCCCTTCGCAAACGACCACGTAGCCACTGGCAGGACCATCGACCGGCATCCCGGCCCGCACAGACCAGCCGCGTTGTTTGCCTTTTTTGTTCGCCTTCTCATTCGGCGTCCTTGGCAGGTTGCTAATCGTAATCATCGTTGGGAAAGTTTCTGTTTCGAAAAACGCGAAATGGACGTTGGGAGAATTCGCCGCATCATTCCATACGACCCGCCCCCCTGCAGCAACAATACTCTTAGGTGTCGTTACGCTGTCCTGATACGCGACGTTCCGGATGTCATCAAGGATATGAACACCCCAATTGCCCATCTCTCCGCTGCCAGTATTGAAATCCCAATGCCAATCGTAGTGCAGCTTGTCTCGCAAGATAGGTTGATCGGCAGCCGGGCCAAGCCAAAGATCGTAGTCGGTTGTCTTGGGAAGCTTCAACGGTGTCGCTCGTTTGCCAACGCTCGCTCGCGTTCCCAAGCGGTTCGCCTGAACGTACTTGATCTTGCCAAGTGCCTTTTCTTCATGCAGAAACTTCTTGGCTTTGGCTTGCAAAGGATCACTGCGTTGTTGCGTCCCGAAAGCAACGATGCGATCGCTTTTTGCAGCTGCGTTGACGACCTGTCGACCTTCCCACTGGGTATGAGAAAGCGGCTTTTCAACGTACACGTCTTTCCCTGCGTCCAATGCCCACAGCGTAGCTAGGCAGTGCCAATGATTACATGTTGAAATAACGACCGCATCGACGTTGGGGTCATCCAGCACTTTTCGCAGATCCGAGTGAGCCGTCGCGGAGTACTTTTCCGCGAGTGCTTTGCTGAGTGTTTCATCAGGATCCGCGAACGCTACCAACCGGCATCCGTTGGCCGTGGAGAAAGCTTCGGCAAGCTGACCGCCTCGCCAACCCGCGCCGAGGATCGCAACCCGAACCTCTTCGTTGGCAGCAACGAACGTTGAACGAGCGGGAGCCGAAGCAGCAAACACCCCCGAACTCAAAACAGTTGCCGCAGTTCCCGCCAAAAACGTACGGCGATCAATCTGACTATGTGGCATGCTCACGCCCTCATTTTTTTGAAACTTCGTATAAACTTCGACTGTCGGACCAGTGTAATCGTTCTTGCCCGCGTACGCACCGCCTAGGGCATATCACAAGCCCACTTTGCCTGTACGAGACATCACATTTCAGGTGAATAAAACGTGACAAGGCGTTGGTTCTTTGCCTATAATTCAGGTGCCGCTTTGATGACCTCGCTTCTCACCACTGCGACTTTCTAGTTGACACTCCTCAAAACGGAAAGATACTCGATGCCCCACCATTTCCTTCCCTCACTGACTTGTTTCGTTTTCGTCGCAATGACTTTCCTCAGCGGCAGCATCGCAACTTCGCAGGTGATCTTTATCAACGACTTCGAAGACGATCCTTTGGGACAGTACTCGCGATCGAACCTCAATGCAGATTGGATGTCACCTTCAAGCAGCAACGGCGTTGACGAAGGACGTGTGTCAATCGTCAATGAAGGTTCAAGCAAGGTGTTGCGAGTCGAGTATCCCGAAGGCTTGTTTGGCAGCGGAGACGACAGAACGGGTGGCCAATGGAGAATGATTCTCGATCAGGGTTACGAAGCGGTTGAGCTTGAGTATCGCCTAAAGTTTGAAGATGGTTTTGATTTTGTTCGCGGAGGCAAACTGCCGGGACTCGCTGGCGGAGCCGGGAACTCAGGAGGAAGTAGGCCGAACGGATCTGACGGATTCAGCGCGCGAATGCACTGGAGAACCAACCGTTCGTCTGGCTCTCCGCTAAACTCAAGTCAAACAGACAGAGCCAATATCGCTCAATACGTTTACCACCCGGATCAAACGACCAACAATGGCGTCAATGGCGACGACTTGGATTGGGACGACGGACCATCGGGCGTATGGCGAGTGTTCGAGTCGGATCGTTGGTACCACGTTCGCCACAGAATCATTATGAACACGCCCGGCGTCAACGGTGGCCAAGGACTGCATGATGGCGTTGTGCAGGCGTGGCTGGATGGAGTTCAAGTTTTGGATGTCGACGACATTCGGTTCCGAGATGTCGCATCGTTGCAAATCGATCAGTTTTTCTTCAGCACTTTCTTTGGTGGCGGATCAGCCATTTGGGCAACCTCCAAAGACGAAGTCGCTTTCTTTGATGATTTCAAAATCACGGCCCTTGGGCAGCTGGGCGATTTTGATTTCGACGGCGAAGTCGACTTAGTTGACCTTGATCAATACAACGGCAACATCGGCGCGTCGCCTGCGGGTGCTTTGCTAGATCTGGACCTGGACTCAGATAACGATATCGACGCCAATGATATGATTCAGCATTACACGCAGCTTGTCGGAACTTCCAACGGTGAAACTGGGACGTTTGCTGGCGACCTGAATTTGGATGGAACAGTCGATGTGTTGGCCGACGCCTTTGCATTGATAGGCAACCTCGGAAACCCTGCCACAAGTTGGGCCCAAGGCGATATCAACGGCGACGAAACTGTCGATGTTCTCGGTGATGCATTCGCCCTGATTGCAAACCTAGGTAGCAGCAACAGCAATTGAAGTGCGGCACACTGGCCGCAACAATCGGCTTGCCCGCGAGCAACTTACCGATTGGCTGCTCGAAGCCGATGCATCTTCTCGCTAACTACCCAGACGCGAAGACGGTGTTAGCCGATAGCACTCCGGCGGCGATTCCGGAGCCGCCGATCAGGTTTCTTGCACTAATGGAGTCTGAGTCCGGCTTGGGAAAATCGCTAACCCTCGTCGCCCATGGCTTTCTGAAGCACGCCAAAGTCTCGCTTGAGGGCTGCGATGTTGGCATCGAGCCCGTCTTTCGGCAGGTATTCGACATGCAACGTAATCAAAGCGCTTTCAAAATCAGTCTTAAAAGTCTTGAGGAACGTTTTCAGGTCAACCTGCCCCTCGCCCAACGGGCTATGCAGTGGCGAAAGTCGCGTGTCTTTCTCTTTCTTGAATCCCCAATTGAAATCCTTGACCGATAGAGCAACGATGTGCGGCTTGATGATGTCGTAGTACAACGGCCAAGCACCGCTTCCTTCCGCCACGGCGTGACGAATGTCGAAGATCGAACCGATTTCCTCTTTGGGAATGCCCTCCAATATCTGCAACAGATCCCAGAAGGTCGCCCCCATGTATTTTGCGCCCGCATGGTTTTGGTAGACCGCAGTAACCGCCGATTCGCGATTCAACGCGGCAAGTTCCTTGAACTTGGGCTTAATCGTTTCAATCTGCGGCAAGATTGGCGCTTTCATGTCGTAACGACAAAACCCCATCCGATAATGTTTGATCCCCAGATCGCCCATCGACTTGACGATCGCCTTAGCGTTGGGAGATTCAACATCGACAATATCAGTTGTCAGGATATTGATTTTCAAATCGTGCTTGGCAAAAACTTCTGCCAGTTTCGGTAGCTCGTCGGTGGCTGCTTCCGGAGCAATGTAGCCCCCTTTCCGCACGGTCACTTCTGCGCCGTCAAAGCCAATGCCTGTGAGCGTTGTTGCAAGTTCTTCATACGACAGATCCTGAAGGAACTTAATGAAAGTGCAATACTCGTAAGGTTTGTTTTGACCCGCAGCTGAGGCAGAACTTGCTGCAAAAGTTGGCAAAGCCGTTGACGCTAGAGCAGCAGACGCCCCAGCAACGAACGAACGACGATTCAATTGAAACTTACTCACTTCGATCTCCAAAATTTCTTATTCGGCAAAAAAGATGGCAAACAATTAAGAACTGCAAACGTCTTGCCCCGTCACAGGGTAAAGTTCTTTCGCAAAACGTCCATCGCTTTCGGAACCTCTTCAAACGGATTCTCTTCTTCATACTCCATCACGACGAAGCCGCGATAATTTGATTCCTTGAAGATGCTCGCGACCCGAGGAATGTCGCAATCGATTTTAACACCCTTGGTTTCCGTCTTCATTTTAACTTTGATCTGTACGTTAATTGCGTACGGAGCACATCGAGCCATCTCGTCATAGACGTCACCCGTAACAAAGTTCCCAGAATCCAAGTTGACTCCCAGCCACTCGCTGTCGATCGAACTAATAATCTGGATCACGTGATCAGCGGTCAGATTTCCATGATTCTCGACACCGATAAAGACACCCGCTTTCGCAGCGTAATCGACACATTCTTGAACCGCTTCAATCGCGTTCTTCATTCTTTCGGGAGCCTCTTCCACTTCCTTTCGTTTGCCAGCGAAGAATCGAATATGAGGCGCACCCATTTGAACGGCTCGGTCGATCCAGAGTTTCGCGTCGGCGATCTGCTGGTCCAGTTTTTCACCCTTTTCAAGCGTGAAATTGTTGCCGATCGCCGTCCCCACGATGGGGACTCCATTCACAAACGCGTAACGTTTGATCTTTCGAAAGTATGCTTCGTCGGCGTCAGGGGGAAAGAAGTAACTGGTCAGCTCTGCTGCACAGTTTTGATCGGCACAGTAGTCAATGAACTGAAACATGTCGATCGACCTACCATCAAGCGGCTCAACTGGCTTCCCTTTGTAAAAAGCGAAGTGCGGTTTGAAAGAGTAAGCGGCAAGCCCCAGATTGAAGACGGGGCTGTCAGCCGTCTGCATCTTCTTCTGCAAAGGTGAAGCAATCGCCGCGCTGGACATCATCATCGGAGAAGCAACACCGGCACCAAGAGCACCAGCGGAAACTGTTTTCAAGAACCTGCGTCGATCAAAGGTCATTATTCTTCCTAACAAAATCATCTTATGGCTACCGATTCACCTCGCAAAAAACTGAGGCCATCAAAGCACTTGCAAATTACTATTCGGATCAGCGTGACCAAGCCACGCTGGAAATCAATTCATCTTGAGCCATCACCGCGAAGAAAACTGGCTCCAACCGCGGACGAGTCAAGCGGAATGGAAACTACCTCTCCAATTGCGCCTGAAACTTCGTCAGCGCCGACGTCGGCACCAGTCTCAGGCCGCGTTTGTCCATCAATATCCGTCGCTATCTTTATAACACATTTGACTGCCGCATCAGCCGCCGGACCATCGATACCAGGGCGAAGCAAGCCGTTTTGTTTTTCAAGTCTAGGATCGGCATCCAATGCATCGACATCAGCACCAATCGCCGCGCCATGCATTAGATTCCCCTGCCACTGCAAATCTTCCCTTGAGAGGTCGCCCGCAATCAACGGACCAGAAGAACTTGAGATCAGATTGTTCGCAAACAGTCCGCTCGGAGCCCGCGATCCCTTCGATTTGTTCAGCAGAATGCTTTGCCGACAGTTGAAAATCGAATTATGAGCCACGACGATTCCATTGACGACTTGGTAACCATTGTCGTTCCCACCAGATGGTTTCTTTCCACCGAGAATTGAGAAAGCAGCGTTCCAACTGGTTCCTGTAAGATCCTGAAGATAATTGTTGATGATCCTATGGTGACTATCGACGACTCGTATCCCGCCCGCGTTTTTAGCACCGTCTCCGAAAAAGAAATTTCCTGCGACCGTGGCGTGATGACCATGTCGCAACACCAACGCTCCGTCACACTGCCAAAACGTGTTGCGTTCAAACACGTTGTAACTTGACTTGCTGCTAATGATTTCGTTCTCGCCATTGCAACGCAAAAAGTAGTTGTCTCGAACAACGCACGCCGCCCGTTTGTTTTGGTCATTGCTGGAGCCAATTCGGATCGTTTCGTTGTCCGTCCCCGGCTGAGGAGCGACGTCTGCAAAGTAGTTGCCGCTGATAACGTGGCCAGCTGTGGCGTGTTCAGGAAGGCATCCCAATTCGACAGTGAGCAAAGCACCTTTGCTGCTCTTTCCACTAAAGTGACAACGATTGATCGAATTGTAGCGACCGAACATCAGCACCCATTTCGAAGTCTCACCATCCGTTTTCAAGTTGGTGAACGCACAATTGTTTAAACATGTGTGCTGGGCAGATGTTCCGCCGTTGCTACGAAACTGGAACGTGTTGTAGTTGTTGATCCCGCTTTCGTCACCGTCGAAGTGAAACCCTTCGACGATCCACCATTTCGACCCGACTTTGAATTGCGTTTCGCCTCTCAGGACCACGCCGCCCGGCGTTGCAGCCCGCAGAGTAATCGGCGCGTCTTTGGTGCCGTCCGCGCCTTCAATATCCAGCTCGACATCTTCAAAGACACCGTTAGACCAGACGATTGAGTCCCCGGGAGCCAATGCCCCAGCTTCAATCAATGCCTCAACCTCATCCGCAGATGCAACCTCGTGCACGGGAGAATCCGCGTTCGCTGTCGCCGCAATCGCGAACAAACAGAAGCACAGCGACAAAAACTCTGGGGCGGCAAATCTCAATATTGTTTCCTTGGAACGGATAATGGAATACTTAAACAAGCTTGGCTGGACAGCACGAGTTTAGCTGAATGAAACTGATATCCGAGAGGGGAAGGCTCCGTCCGCCCCCTTCGATGGTTGATCTTTTTGCTCCGCACGGCTCGGACGGAGCCTCGCCCTCCCGACAACACGCCGCCTTAAAACAACGATGAAAATTAACGCTGTCTATTTACAAATCGCCAAGAAAAAATTGCCTAGCCTGATGGCCCCAAACCTATGACACCTGCCAACATAGCCTTACCCAAACTTAGAACCTTGTTTCTCAGAGTGATCACTCGGCCGCGTCACGCCGCCATTTGGGGCCAGTGTCCAAGGGAGACGCAAGTTCACCCAAGGAAGTACCCGGTTCATCGCAGCCCGCGATGACAGACTCGCCACGAGCCTGTCCATCAATGTCGTATTTCACTTCTTCCGGAACGGAGGCCTGTGACTGAAGCTCCGACAATTTGGTCGGTCGCATCAGGCCATCTTCGGCCCGCTTCAATCGCAAAGCGACTCGATCCACTTTGACTAGATCCAGCTCATATTCTCGTCCGACCTGCAACTTGTTCCCCTGCCACACGAAACCAACGGGCTCCGCATGGACGCGATACAGCCCCCACTTACCCGGAGAAAACACGTTGTTGATGAACCGGCAATCGGCCGGTGCAACCGACTGTTTTTTTCCGGCCCCAACGCCAAACTCCATCGAGACTTTGCAGTCAATCAAAGTGTTATGAGCCACCAAAGCGTTCTTTATCGGAGCGTAGCCATTGAGCGGACCGTCCGGAATTCCGTTCATCAAGCTGATCGCCGCCCGTTCTTTGTCGCCACGCAAACCTTCAAAATAATTGTTCGTGACGCGATGACCTTGACCGATAATTCGGACACCGCCCGTTCGTGACGTCTCGTTGCCAAGAAAAACGTTCCCATCGACAACACACCGATGCCCATGTCGCAAAGTCAAGGTTCCCCGGCATTCGTCAAAAACATTATGGCGATAGACGTTCTCACACGACTTGTTGGAGATTAACTCTGCCTCGCCATCGCACTGGTGGAAATAGTTGTTCTCCACCGTCGTCCGACAAGCGAATTCCGAATCCTTGCTCGAGCCGATGCGAATCGTTTCGCCACCGTTCTGGCCTAGCTCAGGTCGAGGTCCAAAATGGTTGTGATCGAGCCGATGGTTTTCTGGTTCTTCGCCGACCCATATCACGATCGTCGCACCCCGAGTCCGCTTGCCACCGAAGTAGCAATGATCGACTCGGTTGTTCGCACCATATACCGCCAGCCAAGTCGTTTCTTTGGGCGTATCAACTACCGCACTCTGCTCGAACGAGCAGGCGGTGACTCGGCAATGATGGCACTGCTGAAGGGCACCGTTTACTTTGGCTCGTAGTTCCAAAACGTTGTCGACGTTCACGCAATCTCGAAACACCAACCCCGAGACAACCACATGATTGCCGGCAACTCGAAATTCAGACTTGCCCGTCAGGACGACACCACCCGCCGTTTCAGCGGTGATCGTGATTGGCGACTCAGCCGTTCCCCTTAGGCCTAAAAAATCAAGTTCGGCGTCGGCCCACGTGCCATTGGCCAGCACGATCGAATCACCAGCGCCCACCTTTTCACAAAGCTGGTCTAAATCCGTTTCGGGGGTGACTCGATGTTCTTCAGCGTGAACTATTGCAACTACCAGGACGGATAGAACGAGTGCGTTCAATAGATACTTTTGCACGGAATTTACTTTCATCATTCAAACTGCGGAGAAAAAGGCCGTTTCCTTAAACTCCCTCTGCAGCAAAACGATTCGGTACACCCTGAAACAATACCCGCAGTAATTTCGAAACGTGACTACTTCTGTTCGCCAATTTCGAAATCCGCGTTATCAACACCGCCTTCGGGAACAACAAAGGTTGTCATCGCCTTTCGAGAAATCGCTCCACGCCTTTTCATTTCGCTTTCAACGTGAGCAATCTTTGCCTTATATTCCGCAGCCATCTCCTTGGAGTCAGCTCGGCCAAGCGCGAATTTTAAGTCGGCGACATCTTTGAGATCAGCATACTTGAAGCTGACCCTGTGGGTACCACTTATTGCCCCCAATGCACCATCCCGCGTTTTTAGTTCGTAGTGTCCCGTCGCATCGGTAACTGCTAGAGACGGTGGACCGGGGCTGTTGGTTGTCG
Source organism: uncultured Pirellulaceae bacterium (assembly GCA_937929805.1). GTDB lineage: Bacteria > Planctomycetota > Planctomycetia > Pirellulales > Pirellulaceae > Mariniblastus. The sequence goes on along the minus strand of CALFUT010000012.1, from coordinate 19,312 downwards.
CTGACGCTATGGGTGCGAAAACAACTTGCACGTTTTCCATTGGCTGTCCATTGACGGTGATGGTCCCGGAAACAGAATCGTAAGCACCTTTCCCGCAACCTGTCAGAAGAGCAAAAGAGCAAATCAGAGCCACGACAGGAAACTCAAAACATAATTTCATTTGATATAAGCCAGCTGTAGCAGAATGGGTTGACAAAAACCGGGCACACGCTGTGTGACCGGCTTAAACACGGAACTAGCGATAGTGGACGGCCTTGGGCCACCGAACCACCATCGCCTACTCGCGTTTCAGATCAGAATTCGCCGATGACGCCTCCATCGCTCATCATCGCAAGACGCCCTAACGTTTCGTAAGCCAAGGTATCGGTGACGAATCTTACTGAACCGTCGCCCACGCCGACGTTACCGCCACCCGGGTGGAAGCTGGAAATAAGGCTCATCGCCTGTTCCGTTCCGTTGACCCCTCTTTCGATGGCCGACTCCTCTCCGGCATCTGAAAAGTTTGTGAATTCGGCAGGCACACCCATCCTAGCCATTATCCCAATACCCTCGGACCAGTTCCACACTTCATCGTCACCCCCATCCTTAAACGAGTTACCCCGATTGCAACGGCCAGCCCAAACACCACCATATGGGACGGCTTGTGCCGGATCGTCAACTGGAGGAAGACTCAAACTGGAGCGCTCGCCAAACAAAATTACGTTACTGGAGCCATCCACAATCTCCGAAAATTTTGTTTTTGAGTTCCTGCCAAATGGCCCCCACAAGACGCTAAAATCTGGATCGCTCGATTGACCGAAAAAGCGTACAGCCCCGATGTTCGCGACATAGTTTGACTTGCCGGCCAGTCGATCAGTCCGCCTGACCACTGAACGGTTAGTGTAATACGAATTGAAGTCGCCGTTTGGGTTGTTGTCACTGGAACAAATAAATACGGGTACTGCGGTATACGGTACTTCCGACATCAGGTTGGTCCCAACCAATGCATCGTTAAAAGGATCGTCTACAAAACCATTTGTATCTGACTCCATCTGCGTGTACAGGTTCCCCTGTTCGAGGAACGGCAACAGGAAAGTTCCCCAACCGAATCTAACTGCCGAAGTCGAGCCGGGACGGTCAAACATCGGGGCACCTCTCGCAGACTGTGGAGAGCCGGGATCAGCGTTTGGATCATACGTGTGGTTCAATCCATGCGGAAAATGCTGACGTGCACTTTCATAGTTGTGACATGCCAATACGAGTTGCTTAACGTTGTTTTGACATGCTGATCGACGAGCTGCTTCACGAACCTGCTGGACGGCAGGGAGGAGCATCCCGATGAGGATTCCAATGATGGCAATCACAACCAACAATTCGACCAGCGTAAAACCTGTACGAGAATGGGATTTCATGATATTGACCTCTAAAAACGATAAAAAGTACGGCTAATCACCAGATTAAAAGTCGGATAAAAAACGCTCAAAGGTGAAAGCATAAGCCTTTAAAGTACACGCAACGGAAAACATTATAACATCATCTTGACATCGGTTTCAAGCGTGTTAATCTGAAGCCTGACTCGTTGTCGGGTAATTCACGGCCAACACGACCACATTTACCGGTCATTTGGCCCCCCAACGGTTCAAACCCCGTGTTTTCGGACGTGTCAAAGCTCCGTAGACCATTGCTCCACGAGAACAAGCGTTCAACATCAGTAGTTATTTATTTTCTGAATGACACGTTGGGTAACGTGAACAACTCCCTCTTGCGAGCCCCCGCAAATTCACAACTTCATAAAATTCGAATCTTAGAGCAGGAAAGAGGCAACTATGAAAATTTTAAAACAATCCTTTTGGGCGTCGCTGAGTGCATGCGCTGCGATTGCCTTGACCACGACTGTCGCACAGGCCGACGAACTGGTTCTGTTTGACGGTGAACAAACACCGTTCGATAAAACCGCCGGCGGTGCCTTCGAAAACTGGAGGAACGTATCCGGTAACGCGGGTTTTGACCCGGGTGGGAATTCAGCCTTGATGACGGACTACGGAATCACACTCGTTGACGCGGTGAACAGCCCGTTTGGCACTGGCAACGCGATGCGAATCTTTGATCTCGCTCCCGATGAAAAGCCTGAAGTTCAAGGCGAGGTTGGTGACTTCGACATGGCGGACCCTCCTGTATTCACCAGCGCTCCCTTAATGGAGCCTTTCCGAATTGACATGGACGTCCACAACAACAACGTTTACGTACCCTCAAGCGAAACTGACACAGACGGCAATCATGCGATTCGCTTTCGCATGGCCAACTCGGGCCAAAGTATTACCAGCGAATCTCGGTCAGCATTTTCAGTTTCGTTCCAAGCCGATGGCAGGATGTCGATTAAATACAGCGGCCTCGGTGATCTCGATGCAAATGGCGATCCTGCTCCAAATCCAAACGACGTCGACACCATCTTTACCGATGTGCTAGTCGGAGTGCAAACAGTGACGATTGTCGCCAACGGTAACGTCGCATTGGCCGCGGATTTGATTACTCCGCTGGAGGGAGTGGCAGACTACACATACACTTTGTTCGGTCAGACAAGAACGCTTCATAGTTTGCATTATGATGTGTACATCAATGGAGTACTGGTAAACGACGACACGGGACCCGATGAAGCCAATGGATTGCAATTCCACACGGAAAGATCTACAAGCTATTTCGCTGACGACGGGCTTGGCCGTTTCGGCTTGGTCGGCAGTAGTAACTCGGATACGCTTCCCGATTACGACATGGACAACATTGTTCTGCGAACGGGGGCCGATATCGAGGCGTCAGATGCCCCAGTTCTTGGCGACTTCAACGGAGATGGCGTCGTAGATTGTGCTGACCTAGATGGTTACGTCGGCAACATCGGTGCTGCTGCAACTGGAGCACTGGCGGCTCTCGACTTCGATGGCGATGGATTCCTTAACCAAACGGATGCTGACTCGGTCATCACGACCCTTGTCGTCGCCGGTGGAGTAGCAGGTACTTTCCCTGGCGACTTGAACTGCGACGGAACCGTCAACGTTCTTGGGGATGCATTTCCTCTGGTTGCGAATTTAAACTCGTCCGTTACCACTTATGCGGCAGGCGACTTGAACTTCGATGGGATGGTCAACGTTCTAGGCGACGCGTTTACTCTTGTTGCGAATCTTGGAAACACCAACCAATAGTCGAAACTTCATTTGGCGAATCGGTAAAGCTTTGCTCGCGGCAGAACAGTTGCGAGCAGAGCATTGCTTCGTCAGACAACGCTGATGAACCATCAGCTGAAATAAGAAACACTGCCCGACGTCCCTCGGCGTTGGGCGGTCGTTTGCGTTGCTGATACTGGCTGTCCAAGAGGCTCAGCCAAACCCAATTCAGCGGGGAGTGTATTTCCGATCCGTCCATTTAGGTAATCATTCTGGTTTTTACGACCCGAGAAATTGTCAGCAAATATAGTAAAACCAGCAAAATTAGCTGGCGGTTGAGAAAAGCACGGTCATACTGGCGATTTGATCCTTCGTTGGTCAGATTGCGTGCCGTTGTTCAACCTTAGATAAACACAAACGCCTAATTTCCTAGCTTCCTTCAACATTTGAGAGAGACAACCTAATGAAGATTAAGCGATTTAACTGCATGCTTTCGCTATGCGCCGGAGTGGCGATGGCGATGTTTGCAGCACCCACTTTTGGGCAAGTTATTGTTTTCGATGACAGTTTTGCGGACGGTGATCGAGCAGAGACAAACACCGGAGGTGAAAACGACACCAGCTGGTGGACATCAAGTTCAAGCTCGGGTGATGAACTCGTCCTAGGCCCCCCCAACATGCTAGGCTTAGTGACAGGCTCTTCAGGCCGCGGCATCCACACCGTTTTTGCGACGCAAACGTTGGATGACATCGGCGATACGCTAACTGCGACCTACACGTTTACCACCCCGGCTACTATCGGGACAGGAAGCAGTTCTTTCAGAGTTGGCCTGTTCGACACGCTCGGGCGGCCTGAGTTGGATGCAGATGTCAGTGCTTCTTCGGGAACGCCTAACGAAGTAGCTTACGGACGTAGTGTTGCTAACGGTGGCTCCGGAACTCTTGGGCTGCCGGGCTATTTGCTTGACTATGATGTTAACTCTGGAGCTGATGCAGACCTGAACTTTCGAGCGCATAACGTGAATTCTGCTACTGGAAGGCTGTACGCCACCACAAGTTCCGGCAGCTTTTCCTCGTTTACATCAGGGCCCTCAGAAGGCTACGCGTTTCTCGCGAATACGAGCTACACCGGTTCGTTCGAGATTGAACGAATCAGCACAACGGAACTTGAACTGACAGGTACTCTTGATGGAGTTTCTTACTCAATCACCGACGATACTTTCACGTCAGACAGCTTCGGTTTTCTTGGATTTCACGTGAACAGCAATCAGTTCGGAAGTTCAAGCTCAGCTGGGGATCCTGATAACGGAATTGATTTCACCAACATCAATGTCGTGTTTACACCAACGGCAGTTCCTGAACCCGGAACCGCAACCTTGTTGCTCACCGGTTTGGTTTCGATGGGACTTGTTCGTCGCCGTAAGTAAAACCCTTCAACCGCGTGTTGATCCAATTGCAAACCAAATGCCCAATGAAAAATTCATTGGGCATTTTTTTTGACACAACAGTTCTTTCTTGAGCAAACAGGAACCGCGTTTCCGCAATTGAGTGCAACTTTGACGGCGCTATCCGCACAACTATTCCCGCACTACCGGGCTGAACTTCAGGCCCAAGGACTCCATCGGTGTACGGTATTCACGTCGTGCCTCGTTTGCTTTGAAAATGGTCTACTACTGATCCAACCGCTTCTGCCACGGGTAGGCAGCCTGCCGACTAAGCACGGATCGCTTCACAAACCGATCGATGTAGCGAAAAACGGCAACTGACTCACGCGAGGCGATCAGCCTCGACCCCGAGGTGTTTTTGCCAGGAACGAGGGCGTCGGCAAGCGTCTCCATTGGATCAATCGCAGGCGGTGGCGAAGATTCCGGCTGTTCTTCCTGATCGGCCTGCTCAGAGTCTTCCGCCTGATTTTCTCTTAGCTTTGCTTTTTCGGTCGCCCGTTTTTTCTCCTCGGCCGCCCGTTCACGCCATGCTTTCGCGTAGCGTTCCCGCCCCTTCGCGATCCCTGCGTAGATCTTGGATGCGTCCTCCGCCGATTGAGCGTGCGACTCAGAGTACAAAACCAATAAGGGCAGGGGGTCGGCAGCACCGCCAACAAACAGCGGATGCTTCAGCATGGGCTTAATCGAAATGCCTTTAAATTTTTCCGAAGGAGCGATCAGAAGAAGCGACTTCACGTCTTGGCCCTGCTTGATCGATCCCACCGGGGCCCAACTCCAGTCGCTAACTGCCCATTGCATCGCCAATACCGCAGTCTGTCCCACCGCAGCAACATTCAACAGGTCGATATTCACGACGCCCGCATCGTTTTTTCGGATCAAAAACTTCTTGCAAGCTTCCACATCAGCCAGCACCGAAGGGAGGTCTTTCTTACGAATCCGAGCCCGATCGATTGGCTTGTCCGAACCTTCAACTTTTAAACTGTCACCATGGCCACGAAGATCTGGTACGATCGCCGCGTGCCCGGCAACTTGCAGATAGCGTCCCAAATTAAGCAAATCTTCGCGTGATCGATCCCAATCGTGCAACAGAATGAACGGCGAAGTCGTTTTACCTTTTGGAACAACCTGAGCCGCGACGGTTGTCGCCTTCGCGCCGGGTTTGGCCGGTGACTCGGCTCCTTCGGGAGCAAACCAAGTGCATGTCAGTGTGATGCCATCCTTTGTTTCTAGCTCCACCATTTCCGGAGCAGGAAACTTACTCTTTTTGGCCGACGAAGGTCTGGCTGGCGGCGTCTGCCGAGTCGTTTTTGGTCGAGCCGGCGTCTTTTCGCGAGGCCGTTTCACGTCCGGCGGATTCGAAAAATCTGGAATCTGGCCAAACGATGACGCATCGCCAACCGTCCACCCCGCCACCGCGAGCAACAGAAAGCAAAAAACAACTCGATCAAACACAAAAAAGTTCATAGTCGCACCTACGCACTCGCGAAACAATAACTTGGGGATTTGTAAGACGATACGGCCGTGAAACACATGGTTTTCGAGTACTCAAACCCATCACGTACTTCTTGGCGAGTGCTAAGGATTTGCCCAACAATAAAATACCTGATTCAGATCCAAATCATTCGGGAATACCGACGATAAAGCATCTCCATCAAGTAACGTATTGATCCGCAGATCCTAAGGATCAAAAGCACCCATACAAAAACGATTTTAGCGCGCATTGCCGAACAGTGCAGTGCCTTTCTTGGTTTTTTCCCAGTTCGCTGGGTGTCAAACGGTGGTGACAGAAGGGGGATCCCGTGCATCGCAGAAAACAGCGATTGATATTCCGCAGCGATTACAGATGATCCAATGAGATCGCATCACGTGCCACTTGATCGACTCGATCATACGGGCAGAACTGGTGAGCGATATTCTCGGTCAGGTTCGCAAGAAAGAATGCTTCAAACTGCCGGTCGCTGGTCTGAATTGCCGGACGTCCGTTCTTGGGAAAAGAATACTCGGTGGGTCCGTACAGAAAATCAATCGTTCCGCCGTTATTGATGTCGTACACGGTCACACTCAAATCGGTCCGACCTTTGTAAAGTGTCGATCCTTCATGAATCGAGTAGGCTCCAATCTCAATCGCGACGACTTTTTCGGCTCCTACACCTTCACCCAGTTTGGCAAAGTCACGTTCATCCCACCCGTTTCGGTCGATCCAGTCGTTGACGGTGTTTGACGGGATGACATTAATACTACGACCAGTCCGCTGCATTTTGATGGCGACCGCCTGAGCGACAGTCGTGGTCAGAATATCAGGGCCATAGGCAGACGCGTCGGAAACACAAACCACTGCGACGGTCGAGTCTTCCAGCCCTTTGTACGAGGGCTCGACGTTCGTTCCTTTGACAACGTAGATCAACTGCGAAAGCGCACCGATACAACCTGTGCTCGCAATCAAGGCAGCTATCAACAGCGCCAAACCGGTCGCCGAGAAAAATCGCGTGATGGCGGTATGCATTGTGGTCGTCCGTTTTTGCGTGAAATTTAGCCGACAATCCGCGTGGATTTCGGCATAGGCACGGAGACGTTAGCGATCCAAAACGATGCTATCAAGATCAGAAAAGTGACAGCAGGCAGGGTTCAGGGAATCAGGGTTATATACAACGCACACCGCACAACGCACACCGCACACCGAAAACCGAACACTCACTCCTCAAACGAATCCTCGTACGCATGAGCCTGACGCTCGTCGACTTTGATACGCCGAATGCCAACGGCCTTTCCCGACTTCCGATCGACGTCAATGATGACGCCCGAAATTTGAACGTCCCCCTTGGCCACATCGAATGGAACCGGGCGAAAAGTGATCGTTGCTTCCATGACCTTCTCGATCTTGCGACCGAGAATGCTCTCGTGCGGCCCGGTCATCCCGACGTCTGATATGAACGCCGTGCCGCCAGGCAACACTCGTTCGTCCGCCGTAGGAACATGCGTATGTGTGCCGCAAACCGCGGTGGCTCGCCCATCAAGAAATCGGCCCATCAATTGTTTGTCACTGGTCGCTTCTGCATGAAAGTCACAGAAACGCACCACCACATCTTCCGGGATCTCCTCCAGTACCCGCTCGGCCGCCTTGTACGGACAATCGACAGGACGCATGAAGACGCGCCCCATCAAACTGAACACCGCCACTTTCACTCCATTGGCAGCTTTGACGACCGTCCAGCCTCGCCCTGGCGAATCGCCCGGGTAATTGGCAGGCTTGATGATGTTATCTTTTTCCTCGAGAACCGGAATGATTTCCTTCTTGCGGTAGATGTGATCGCCCAAGGTGATACAGTCGACTCCCGCAGAAATCAATTTTCGATAGATCGTCGAATTGATACCTGATCCCGCATCCGAATTTTCACCGTTGGCGATGATCAGATCGATTGACTCTTCCATGCGGATGCCGGGTAGGGCCCGCAGCATGATCTCCACGCCGGGCTTGCCGACAATGTCGCCGGTAAAAAGAATTCGCACCGTTTGCTTTCTTTGTTGATTTGCTTGATTGCTTCGTTTATTACAAAAGGCTTGCAAAGGGCATTCCACTAACGCCGCGCTTCTTCGATTCGGCCGCTACTTGGCTAATTCAGTGAAGCGAGACTCGCGGATCACGACGACTTTGATCTCGCCCGGGTACGACAACCGCTCCTCGAACGCTTCAGCGATGTCGCGACACGTTTTTGCCGCGTGATTGTCGTCGGTTTCACCCGCCCCAACGATCACACGAACTTCGCGCCCTGCTTGAACCGCGAACGCCTGTCGAACTCCTTTGAACTCTTTGGCAATCGTTTCCAATTCTTCCATTCGTTTGATGTACCGATCAAGCGACTCACGTCTCGCACCAGGTCGCGACGCGCTGCAAGCGTCCCCCGTCGCAACGATCACCGTGTAGGGATGCTCAACCAAAATTTCATCGTGGTGGCCGAACGCCGCGTGAACCACTTCTTCGCCCTCACCGTGCCGCTTCAGCAAATCTGCGCCGATCTTCGGATGCCCGCCTTCCATATCGTGGTCGGCCGCTTTTCCGATGTCGTGTAACAGTCCGGCACGGCGAGCAAGATCGCCATCCATCCCCATCATCTCGGCCAGCATGCCGGACAAAAATGCGACTTCAACACTGTGCCGCAGCACGTTTTGGCTATAGCTAGTACGAAAATGCAAACGCCCAAGCAGCTCGATCACAGGTTTTTTCAATCCGGAGACACCAACTTCTTCGGCCGCTTCGGTTCCCTTGCGGTGAATAATCTTGGCAATCTCTTTTTCGTTCTCTCGAACAACTTCTTCGATTCTTGACGGGTGAATTCGGCCGTCATTGATCAACTGTTCAAGGGAACGCCGAGCGATCTCCCGCCGAACGGGGTCGAAACCGCTGACAATAACCACCCCTGGTGTATCGTCAATGATGACATCGATCCCGGTTTCCTTCTCGAACGCACGGATGTTTCGGCCTTCGCGACCGATGATGCGCCCTTTCAACTCGTCGCCCGGAATATCAACCGTGCTGGTCGTGTGCTCGGAAGTTTGCTCTGCGGCGTAGCGTTGCATCGTCATCAGCAGAATTTCGCGAGATTTTTCCTCGCAAACTTCTTGCATCTTCTTCTCATGACGCAAAATACGCCCGCCCACTTCGTCGGAAAGCTCATCCTCAAGCAATTTCAAAAGCTGAGTTGACGCTTCTTCTTTGCTCAAGCCCGTCACCTCATGCAACTGAGTGCGTTGCTTCTGCAGAACCGAATCTAAATCTTTTTCGGTCTGAGAAATCTGGTCCAGCTTTACCTTTAGCCGATTCTGAGTCGACTCGATAAACTGCTCCTGCTTCTTGATGCCTTCTCCTTGCTGATCGAGCAAGGTTTCGCGCTTATCCAGAGCCCGTTCGCGTTGATGAATTTTCTCGCGTGATTTGCTGAGCATGCGTTCCGCTTCGGCTTCGCGTTTGAGTTCCATCTCTTTGATGGCTGACTCCGCATCGCGAACCTTCAACTCAGCCTTGCGTTGCCCTTCATCGATGATGGCTTGAGCCTTTGCTTTCGCTCCGCGCCCGATCAGCAGCGAGTAACCGATTACCGCCCCGATCCCCAGCAGCAGCCCGCCAAGCCCGCATAAAAGTTCCACTTGTCCCATCGCACACCTTTATCCGAATGTGCAGGGCAGTCAAATCGCAGCTTCGATTTGAGAGAAAATCAGGTTCTGATCGAGAAGCGTTCTGATGAAAACCGCGGCCAGTCATTGCAGGGGCTATCCCCGATCAACGGCGGCTTTGGCGTTGGCGGCCAGCCCGAAACCAAGCAGGGTTGAATCGTCAATTGGCCGTTGTTTGACCGGTCCGGACAAATCGGCATCGCAGCCGACGCGAAAAACGAACCTAGATCAAAAACAGAAATTCCTCGTGCAGGCAGCCTCAGCACAGCCATCGGCAAACCGATCACTCGCAAAAGCACGCACAAAATGAGGAATAAAGAAAACACGATTTCCAACCCACGACTCAACTAGCGTCAGGCAAATTCAAAACATTCAAATCAAAAACAACTTTTTCACTCAAATCGACCAACGATTACAGTCAGACTGCCTCGCATTGTCATATTGAAAAGACGCAGCCAGTTCCATGTCGCCCTTGACAGGGAGTTCAAAAACAAGCTGCGGAAGCTTAGTTTAACAATATCCGCGTTAAGTACAATCACAATCCACTCCCGTAAGCTGAGCCTTGGCGGTCATTTTCCCAACGACCGATTGTCGGCAATTTCAATCGTTGTCGCTGGTCATAACCCGCCGACAAATTTCCGAGAAAGTGAAATTGACAACAAAAGCAATAGAATTCGTCGAGAATCAGATTCAATCTACGTGGCCGGTCGAGCGTTGGCGTGACACGACCACCATCGTTGCCGTATCCGGCGGAGCAGATAGCGTCGCGTTGCTGCACGCGATGGCACGGCTAAGCGGTTCCGAAACCCGGTCAAGGCTGGTCGTTGCTCACGTCGATCATGGAGTCCGAGGGCCAGCTTCGGCATCCGACGCTCAGTTTGTGAAGGAGGAAGCGCAAAGGCTGTCGCTGCCGTTTTTTCTAGGCAGCGGATCAAACCAAACCACCACCGCTGGGGCCCCCTCGGAGTCATCCCTGCGCGAGCTTCGGTATCGGTGCCTTCGAAAAGCCGCTCAAACACATGGTGCGCGATACCTTGTTACCGGGCACACGCTTGACGATCAAATTGAAACGATCTTGTTCCGGATCTTTCGCGGCACTGGCCTACGAGGCCTGACGGGGATCCCAACGTTTCGAAAACTTAGTGACCAACTGACGCTGGTCCGACCGATGCTGACGGTCAGCCGCGCTCAGACTCATGCATACGTCGAAGCAATCGGGAAAAACCACCGAGTCGACGCGTCCAACGATGACTCGCGTTACACTCGTAACTTTCTTCGAAACGAACTACTGCCGCTGGCTCGCACAAAGTTCCCAGACATCGATCGAGCCATCGCCCGGTTAGCCGAAGCGGCCAATGATCATCAAAGCACGATTCCTCAATTGGTCGCCGCCGCCAGCGAGTCCATTTCAACTTCTGAAAAGCCGTCAGGCGATACGCAGTTGCAAATCGACTGCGACTTGATCAGCGAATTCCCCGACACGGTCATCATTGATTCGCTGATCGATCACTGGGATCGGCTTGGTTGGTCCCGAGGCAACATCAACCGCGCGACATGGCATCAAGTCGCGCAGTTGATCCGTTCGGACAGCGATCTACGTCAAGTTATCAACTTGCCCGGCAACATCCGCGCCGAGCGAGCGGGTACGTTGCTGAAGATTGAGCCGAATTGAAAATGATCAGTGACTTTCGCTTCCCATCGTGACTGGTTTGTAGCCACCTTTGGACTTGAAGTAAGCAAGAAGCACCAAGTAACCAATCAGCATGGCCAATGGAAAAACGGTGATCTTTGCCAACGCGCCTTGCTTAGCCTCTTTGACGATGCTGCGAACTTCCGTTGCTTCCGACTCGCCAAGCGAATCCAATTTTGGATCATCGACTGCCGTATAATCGCCCAAGATGTAGGAATCGGGCTTCGAAACTGTTTCGTAGAGCCCCGGCTTCGCCTCATTCAATGCCACTTTGGCCGAATCTTCTTGCATTTGACCGATCAGCGGACCACCGATGATTCCGACGGTCAACATGCCGATGCCCGCGATCGCATTCAGCGTCAACGCGCCACCTTTTGGGAACTGTTCGGCGACAACGCCCAGCATCGTGGGCCAGAAGTAGGTTTTCGCTACTCCGTACAACGTAGCCGCCGCAAAAATGGTGACCATCGTCTGGGTGAACGACAAACAGTACAAGCCAACGATTGCACCGACCGAACAAGTGGCCAGCAGGCCCAGAGGAGTCAGCGCCTTAATGACCGGTCCCGCGAAGAATCGCAGTACCATCATGATGGCCGACGTGTAGATCAAGACCCACAGCGGATTGTATCCAGCCTTGGTCATCGGCTCTTCCATGATGCCAGTAATTGCGCCATCAGTTCCAAGTTCGGTTGTCGCCAGCGGCATCATGATCAGGCACAACAGGATCAGCATCGGGCGTCCAAGCGATCGACAATAGATTCCGTAAGCCAACACAGCCACACCCAACAGGATGTAAACAATCGTATCGCTAAATCCAAACACCATCCCAAGCTGCTTCAGCACCAGAAAAGACGCAATGGCCGCACCGACGATGCCGAACTCGGCAAGCATTTCGCGATAGGTCGCTCCGCCTGCCACTCGCTCGCTGACTGGAAACTTCGCACCAATCAACATCAGCAGATAAACGACCGCCGGAATGGCAATGATGTAGATCAACAAACGCCAATCTTCGGTTGCTCGATCGCCCAAGCCCAGTGAAATCAAACCGCCCAGAACCAAGCCGCCCGGCCAACCGGCATGCAGAATATTCAACCATTTGGTTTTGGCTTGATGAAACATCGTCGCGACGACCGGATTGATGAATGCTTCCACCGTTCCGTTCCCTAACCCCAAAATAATGGAGCCAAAGGTCAGCAGTTTCAAACCCTTCGCTTGAGCAGCAGCCAACGCCTCGCCTTCTAAACCGGTGCCGACGACACTCGAGTGCGCCCACAACGCAAGCGCGGCGTAAACGCCGTAGCAGACAAAGCTGAAAATCATCGCCACTCGGTATCCGATTTTGTCGATCACCAAGCTGAACAGAATGATGCTGATCGCAAAGGGCCAGATTCCATGCCCAAACAAAGTCTGCGCTTGAACATTGTCCAAACCGAAATCCGCCGGCCACATGGCGGGGTTGGTTGCCATGAACGCACGAGTGATAAATGCAAAAGATGTCGTGATCAATGCAATAAAGCAGCCCCAGAACATTAACTGAGAGGGCTTCTGACTGATTGCAGGACTGGTCGTTTCAGACATCGTTGTGGTGGCCTCCAAGAATCAAATGGCTAAAGTGGTTGGCTTGGTGCCCCCGCCTTGTAGGTTCCCGAATTATCACGGACCCAATAAGACTTGTGCACGAACGCCGAACGATAAGGTTAATTGAGCCAAGCAGAAAATGCTATCACATTCTTGCTGGCATCGAGTTGCGACGGACATCGGCGGCTGCTCTATCGACAAACACCGCACTGATTCTCTGACCTATGCAAATTGCCATGACGCCACTCGGAGGCTGACCTTTTGAAGTTGCGCACTTTTCCATCTTACGCATGGTCGCACCGCAAAATCCGAGCTAAACGCGTTTATCCGAGCTTTCCAAATACAAGCCCAACGCGCAAGCGAGATGACCGGGAAGCCCACGAAAACTCCGCTCGGTTGCGCGTCGGGCTTGTACGACCGCAAGTTCAAAAAACGCACCCGAGCCTGCTTTTAAACTCGCCTAGGTAAAACCACCGCGTTTTCCTACGATCGCGCTCCGTTTCGCCCCAAATTCACCCATATTTGGCACTGCTACCGTTGCGTTATGTCGCTCGCCAACCCCGTTACTCCGGATGGAGCGTAATCAAAACGATTGTGTTCTTGTTCGCAATCGCATGCGCGGGTTGGTTACTTTTTCAGCGGACCGTCCAAAACCAGCTGAGCCAAAAAGTTCAGGATCGTGTCGACCTATTGCTGGCCGGTACGAACATCCACGCCAGCATTCGGCACGCGTCGTTTATTGACGGTCATGGCCTAGAACTGCGAAACGTCTCGATCGGAACTGAAGCGTCGCAGTCTTCGCTGGCATCAACGGACTCCGTGATCGAAATCTATGAAGCGTTTGTTCGATCGCCCGTCTCGCTGCCACAACTGGTTGCCGGCAACATGCCGATTCGATCGGTAGAAATACGCCGAGCCCGCCTGAACCTAGTGAAAAACGCCAATGGGACATGGAATATCGAAACGCTGATTGAAGCTTTGCGGAATCTAAAACCGGCCGGTAAAAAAAACGTGCCGGTCATTCTTCGAGACTGCCAAATCGAACTGGTGGACCAGTCAGATCCCAATCAACAGCGACAAGTTCGAGTATCCAATTTAACGCTTAGCGTGATGCCAATCGATCACCAAGGACACGAACTGACTCAGGTAAGTGGGCAGTTTTCGTGCAGCGAGGTTTCGGATGTGCACTTTACTGCTTGGATTGACTCGGCCAGCGGCAAGTGGAAAGCAAACCTCGACGCGGATGATCTGCGACTCAACCGCGACTCGTTAATGCTGATGCCGCCGTCATTTGCTTCCAACGTGAACTCGTTGCGTCGCTTGGAGGGTCACGTTTCTTTCAAGGGTTCGGTGTCGGGCGATACGGACCTGGTCAATACGCCCGATATTGCAATTACTGGTCGTTGCACCGGAATTGCCGTCAGTGACGCTCGGCTGCCGTGGACCATTGAAGACACTGATTTTGAGTTCAATGTGAACAACATGGGTTTCTCGGTCCAGTCGGCAACCGGCAAGATCGGCAAGGGCAACTTTGAGGTAACCTACGGGCAAACCGGCTGGCAAAACCGCAGTCGATGGCATCTGAAGGGGCAAGTCCAAGACTACGAACATCGGCCCGACCGCAGACTGGGAACGGTGCTCCCGGGCTATTGCACCAAGTTTTGCAAAGACTTCAAACCTCGAGGAATCTGTGATGTCGGGTTCGACCTAAACTTCGATGGAGTTCAACTGCACCGCCTAGTCAAGGCTCAACTGAAGGACATGGCTTTCACCTTTATCGGCCTTCCCTACCAAGTCACCAACACGGCCGGCATCGTGAATATTGTGGACCATGATTGCCGATTTCAAGTTCGTGCCATTGAGGGCGAACAACCTATCGACGTCAAAGGAACGGTCACCGGGATGGGCGAAGGCTCTACGTTCACGTGCGACATTTCTGTTCCGGGAGCGTTGCCACTCGATGAAAAGATGTTCAAAGCGATTCAGAAGCTCCCAAGTCTGTCTCGCGTTATCTCGTCATTCAACCCGGTCGGACAGGCAGGCGGAACGGCTCATTTTGAGCGAACCGTTGCTCACGGCCCTGTTCACAAGCACGTTGACGCTCATTTAAAAAATGTAGACATTCGACATAACAGTTTCCCGTACCCAATTCGTAATGTGACTGGGCTCATTCAGTCACGCGATGACCAACATCGCTTCGTGAATTTGCGAGGGCACAATGGTGATTGCCAAGTCGCCGCCGAGGGCAACTGGACTCCTCGCGATGGGCTCAACGTGGACCTCGTCTGTGGTGCATTGCCGCTGGACGATCAACTGCGAGTCGCTTTGAAACCGTCGCTACGAGAAATCTGGCAAGGCTTTCGGCCTCGCGGGACGGTCGATCAATTGTTCGCCAAACTGCGGATGCCTATTGGGCAGCCAGAGTGTAGTGTCACGATCCAAGCCAACCTGCCCAAACGAAATCATTTGGCCGACATTGGTTCGGTCTCGATTCAACCGACTTGGTTCCCATACGAAATCGAGGACCTAACGGGCGTGATCAAAATCGGCGACGGTCGCGTGTCGCTGACCGACATCGAAGGGCATCATGGCCGAAGCTGGCTCAAGTGCAATGGCGATGGCCAGTACTCGGACGAGGAGTGGTTCATTCGATTAAACGACATGCTGGTTCTCAGCCTTTCGGTCGATGATGATTTGATTGACGCCGTCCCCGCCTCGCTGGCTCCTCAGGTCAGGAATCTTCAGTACGACGGCAGAGTCAACGCGCGAGGTGAAATGACACTCGCCGGGCGTTATCTGAAACCCGGACAGGGTCAGCCGCAGCCATTGGACCGATTCGCACCAACGCCCAATGGCCTGAATAGTTCGACCTTCAGTTTGGCATGGGACGTTCAGCTTGACATGACAGGTGCTCGCATGATGGTGGGCATGCCGATCGAAAACGTCTTCGGCGCGGTGAAACTGGTCGGGCAGTACGATGGCCAACTGGCAGAATGCCGTGGCGAGTTGGACATTGATTCTCTAACCATTTACGACAACCAAGTGACGGCGGTCAAAGGACCGATTTGGTTGGACAACGACCGAGCCGCTGCGGGGCTGTTCGCTCAAAAAAATCCGAACCCGAAATCGGAATCCAGTCCTCTGCAAACCGATCAACCTCGATCGCTTGAGGGAACATTTTACGGTGGCAAAATTCACTTGGACTCGCAAATCAGTTCAGGAAAACTGGGCGAGTTCTATGTTCAGTCGACGCTGCAAGAGGCGAAACTAGAAGCGATTTGCCGCGAAGTATGTCCGTCAATTGACGATGTCGCCGGGCGTACGTTCGCAGCCTTTCGTCTAGCGGGCAACTGCACGGGGACTCATACCTATCGAGGCGACGGGACGGTGCAACTGCGGGATGCAACGATTTACGAACTTCCGCCAGTGTTGGCTTTGCTAAAAAATCTACGTCTTGGACGATCGGATCGGTCGGCGTTCGATTCTAGCAACGTCAATTTTACGATTTCGGGCGAAACGATTGACATGAACCGGATCGAGCTATTGGGAGACGCAATTTCTCTGATCGGTAACGGCCACTTGAACATGGATCGAAAGCTTGACTTGAACTTCTACTCGATCGTGGGGCGCAACCGGTTCAACATTCCCGTTATTAGCGACTTGGTTCATGCCGGTAGCCAACAGGCGATGTGGATCAAGGTCAACGGAACACTCGACGACCCAAAAATGACTCGAAACGTTCTGCCGCAACTGAATGATTCGCTACGCCAGCTATTTCAATCTAGTTCGGCAACCGGGCCTCAAAGAGTTGCGACCGCCACCCCTAATGCCTTGCCTAGAAAACCAACCTTTCGAAATTTTTCTGGACGCAGCACGGACCGCAGTCAGCTAATTCGCTGAATTTCGGCGCCGCCCATGAAGACCTCGTGTGAGCTCTCGTGGGCAACATGCTGCTTTGACCGACAGATGTTGTCGAAAATCAACATCGACGTTGAGCCCCGGAAACGCGTGCAGCGGCTCAGTGAGGTTCTGCTTGCTATTCGCAGGAGTTGAGTCACAAACCCACTCTGGCATGCCAGTTGCAAAAGATCCCTTTGTCCGCCCAGAACTTGGAGAAATTGATGCCGAACTCAACTAGCTCAACTCACTACGATACGCTCGAAGTCAGCCGAAACGCTTCCAACGACGCCATCGAGAGAATGTTTCGACATCTGGCAACCAAGCATCATCCAGATGCAGGCGGCGACAAGGCAACGTTCAACCGATTAGTCCAAGCCTTCGATACTTTACGTAATCCGGACACACGTGCCGCCTACGACCAAGAACTGATCCGCGAAACCCAAGAGATTTCTCGCTTGGTTGAAAATTCAAAACAAGCGGGGCCTGATGCCGCTCTCCGACACGAACTGTTGTGCCTGTTTTACGCTCGTCGGCGTGAGCAGGGGTCATCACCCGCGTTGGGTGAAATCGCTATCCAGAAAACGCTGAATTTGGAAGAGCATGTGATCGAGTTCCACCTTTGGTACTTCAAAGAAAAAGGTTGGATCGCTCGCTGGGAGAGCGGAGGTTACACCATCACGGCCGAAGGTGTTGACCAAATCGATGCAACTGAATTGCGAATGGCGAGCAATCAACTTCGTATCGCTTCAGCCGGCTCAAGCACAACTGCTCAAGGCACAATGGTCCCCGCATAGCGTCCGAATCCTCGCTGCCAACATCGGGCATCCAGCGGTCGGCACAAGCCCGGCGGTCGCGATACGTTCGGTTGTCGTTACAATGCCAGATCATGTTCATCCTTGATCGCTGACCGCCCCCATGCAGCCCATCCAGACGTTTACCATTTCCGACGACCGGCAAATGATTCTGGCGGCGTTGCGTCAGCATCTTCCCGACAGCCCGTCTTGGACGGCAGTGAAAAAAATCTTTCGGGCCAGACGCGTGGCCATTGGCAGCGTGGTTTGCGTCGACGAAGGCCGACAATTATCTCAAGGCGATATCGTCACCGTCTGGGACCATCCGTTGCCTCCGCCCCCCAACGACGGTGACGTTAGAATCACATACGTCGATGCGGACGTGGTCGTGGCGGAAAAACCTTCAGGCATGGTCACGCTGCGGCGCAAGTCGGATCTGAATTGGTCGTGGGCTCGAAAAAACCTGCAACCGACTTTGGATGAGTGTGTTCCTCGGCTGATCGGACAACATGCGGCCGGAAGAAGAGGCAAACAACGATCACTACAACGATTGCCGCAACTGTTCCCGGTGCATCGGATCGATCGAGACACCAGTGGGTTGATAGCTTTTGCTCGAGACCAAGAATCGCGAACCAAAATCATCCAACAGTTTTCAGATCACGCGGCCGTCAGAAAGTACTTTGCCTTAGTCCCCGGCGCAATCAAGAATCAAACCGTCACTTCGCACTTGGTTCGTGACCGAGGTGATGGACTACGAGGAAGCATTTCGGACAACTCCGCCGATAACGATTCCAGCCAACGAGCGGTAACGCACTTTGAAACGTTGCGAAGAATTAAAGGGTTCAGCGAACTTGAGTGCCGCCTAGAAACCGGCCGCACCAACCAAATTCGCATCCACCTAGCCGAGCTTGGGCATCCTATCTGCGGCGACATCAAATACCGAGGCCCGTTTGGCAAGCCACCGGTCACCGACCGCAGCAAAATCCGACGACTTGCCTTACACGCAGCCGAACTACGCTTCGAACATCCAACTTCTGGGAAGCCCTTACATTTTCAAACGCCATGGCCAGCCGACATGCGACGTTTCTTGGAACGCTTGGAATCGTCGTCGAAGTAGCCGACTTTTGGAACCACCAATCCACACGAATCAAACTTTCAATAACGACTCGCAGAATGGGTTATGCTCGAGAGCATTTAAGACTGAAGTTCGTGTTAGCGGCTTTTTCGGCCTTGTCGAACAATTCCCTATTTTGCTTCGTAAGAGTTGCTCGAATGGATATTTCGATTGAATTTGAAGGAGCGCACGATGGGCAAGCGGAGCAAAACTCGAACCGAAGGCAAGAAAGACAGGGTGAGCAACTGGTCGGAGTATAACGAATCATTGGTTCGGCGTGGCGACGTAACACTTTGGCTTGATGAAGATGTGATCATTGACTGGCAACACGAAAACGATGCCCCCAAGGTCGGTGCACCGTACGTTTACAGTGATGGAGCAATCCTTAGCCTGCTGTCGATGCGTGAAGTGTTTCGATTGACGTATCGTCAGACCGAAGGTTTCGGTCGCTCGCTAGTCCGTTTGATGGGTGTTGATATCAAGATTCCCGAT